>JBEEHG010000045.1:0-61337 GCA_041167265.1 Verrucomicrobiota bacterium
CGCGGCGGGAAGCTGAACGTTTTCTTCGGGGAAGAAAAACGCTACTTCGGTTTCAAGGTCGACCTGTTCGTCTTCAACACGATCGTGCTGATCGCGTCGACCCTGGGATTGCTCGGGATCCTCCACTGGATCCTGCGACGGCAGCTCGAAGTCCGGCGAAATTAGCTGTATCTCTGGTTGTAGCGACGCCGGTCTGTCGGCGTACGAACGCGTTGACTACAGCGACGCGCGTCACGGCGACAGAGCGCCGTCGCTACAACTGCACTGCGCGCGAATTCGGCGGCTATCCCGCCAGCGGCGATTGGTAATACCGCTCCAGCAAATCCGCCGGGTCGCGAAAAATAGCGGCGGCGCCTTCATCGCGAAGGACCTGCTCGGAAAAACCCCCGCAGAGCACGCCCACCACCTTGAGCTCGATCTTTTTCGCCGCTTCCACATCGTATGGCGTATCGCCGACCGCGACCGCTTCCCCGGCCGGGAGCGAGAGCAGGTTGAGCGCGGCAATGAACACGTCTGCTTTCGGTTTTGATTGCGCGACCTGGTCCGCGCTGGTCATCGAGTCGAACAATCCTCGAATGCCAAGCAGCTTCTCGTAATGATGCACCTCGGCTTCCTTGCCCGACGAAGCGAGCGCGATCTTCTTTCCATCCGCGCGCAGCCGTTCGAAAAGCTCGCGCACTTTCGGAAACGGCTTCACGTGCGGCAGGTAGTTTTTCTTGAAGACCGCGCCCCGATACTGGTCGGCTTCCTCGCCGAATTCACGGAGCTCCCGCTCGTTTAAAAAAACCGGGAGATATTGGTCGCCGCCTTTCCCAATCTGTTCCCGCAGTCGCTCGAGCGGGATGTCTTTTCCGAAATGCCGGAAGGTGTCGTGCCACGCCAGAACGTGGAGCTCGTTGGAATCGACGAGCGTCCCGTCGAGATCGAAAATCACACCGCGAATCATGAATCTGATTCGGCCTTCTCTTCCTCGTCCGCTTCGGGCAGCGGCGGCGGTTTCGCGGCAACCGCGGCGGGCCGTTGATCGCGCGGCAATTGCACCTCGCGCTTCTTCCACGATTCGTGGCGCGCCCGGGATTGCGCGCCCGTCGCCAGCTTCAGCAGTTTCATCCCGCGCCCGATAACTTCCACGTCGTCACCCGACGCGAACTTCTTCGGCTCAGGCAGAAAGCCGCGATCTTCGGCGGTGTCGAGAAGAAGAATCCACTCGATGTGTTCCTGGCCGGGGAGCACGAAAGGAAGCGGCTCGAAGTGGGCGTTGATCAAAAACAAAAACGTCTCGTCGCGGATCGGCTCGCCCTCGAAATTGAGGACGTCGATCGTGTCGCCGCTCAGCAAAACTTCGATGGCGCGCACGAAGGGCGAGCCCCATTCCTCGTCGCTCATCTCGTTGCCGCCGGGGTTGAACCACATCACGTCGCGAATGTCCGTGCCGCGAATCCGGCGACCCTGGAAAAATTTTGGCCGCCGAAAGACCGGATGATCGTGCCGGAGCTTGATCAGCTTTTTCGTAAATTCGAGGAGCGCTTTCTGGTCGTCGCTGTGTTCCCACGAGAGCCAGTTCAGCTCGTTGTCCTGGCAGTAGGTATTGTTGTTTCCATTCTGCGTCCGGGCCCATTCGTCGCCGGCCAGAAGCATCGGGACACCCTGGGAAAGAAACAGGGTGGTCAGGAAGTTCCGGCGTTGGCGCGCGCGTAGTTCGTTGATTTCGGGATCGTCGGTCGGTCCTTCCGCGCCGCAGTTCCAGGAAGCGTTATTGTTGTCGCCGTCCTGGTTGTTTTCGCCGTTGGCCTCGTTGTGCTTGTCGTTATAGCTCACCAGATCGTTGAGCGTGAAGCCGTCGTGCGCGGTGATGAAATTTATGCTCGCGTAGGGACGGCGGCCGCTGTGCTGATACAAGTCCGGACTGCCGGTTAACCGATACGCAAACTCCCCGATCCGGTTTTCGTCGCCCTTCCAGAAACGGCGGACTTCGTCGCGGTATTTCCCGTTCCATTCCGCCCACAAGACCGGAAAATTGCCGACCTGGTATCCGCCTTCGCCCACGTCCCACGGCTCCGCGATCAGCTTCACCTGCGACAGGACGGGGTCCTGGTGAATGATGTCGAAAAAGGCGTGAAGCTTATTCACTCCCTTGTCGTCGCGGGCGAGCGTGGACGCGAGATCGAAGCGGAACCCGTCGACGTGCATGTCGTTCACCCAGTAACGCAAACTATCCATCACCAGCTGGAGCGTCCGGGGATGGAGCAGGTTGAATGTGTTCCCGGTGCCGGTGAAATCCATGTAGTGCCGGGCATTTTCCGGCGAGAGCCGGTAGTAAGCCTGGTTGTCCACCCCGCGAAAACCAAGGGTCGGTCCGAGATGATTTCCTTCCGCGGTGTGATTGTAAACGACGTCGAGGATCACCTCGATGCCGGCGGCGTGAAGGTTGCGGACCATGCACTTGAATTCGGAGACCTGCTCGCCCATCACTCCGCTGCTGGAGTATTTCGCCTCCGGCGCAAAGAACCCGATCGTGTTGTAGCCCCAGTAATTCGTCAGGCCGCGATCGATCAGCAGCTTGTCGTCGATGTGTTGATGGACCGGGAGCAATTCGACCGCGGTAACGCCGAGGTCTTTCAGATATTTGATCGATGCCGCGCTGCCCATGCCGGCATAAGTGCCGCGTAATTCCTCGGGAACGCCCGGGCAAAGCCGCGTGAACCCTTTGACGTGAACTTCGTAGATGATCGAGCCATGGAGCGCGGTCCTGGGCCGCTTGTCGTCGCCCCAATCGAAAGCATGATCGATCACGGCCGCTTTCGGGATTCCCCACGCATCGTCCCGGAAATCGCGCGCCAAGTCCTCCTGCGGCCCGCCCACGACGTAGCCGAACATTTCATCCGCCCAGTTCACCTGGCCCGCAATCGCTTTCGCGTACGGATCGATGAGCAGCTTCGAGCTGTTGAACCGCATCCCGCGCTCCGGATCGTACGGGCCGTAAACACGGTAACCATAGAGCTGTCCCGGCCGCACATCGGGCAGGAACACGTGCCAGACCTGATCGGTTTGTTCGGTCAGCGGGATCCGAATATTTTCCTGGGGCGCATCGATGTTATCGAAGAGACAAAGATCGACCGAGGTCGCGTTCTCGGAAAAAATCGCGAAGTTGACTCCGTTGCCGAGCCAGGTCGCTCCGAGCGGATATGGATATCCCAACCAAATTTTTACCGGGGTCATAAAATGAGCGTGTTCTATCCGCTACGCGCGCGGGCTTGGCAACGGCCGGAGAATTTTCAGGCGTGAAACGAGTTCATCCGCAACCGGACTGGCCGCGGTCCTGGAAGGAATCTTCCTTCTACGACCAGAGCGAAATTTACGGGGAAATTTCGCACCACGGCTACGCCTACGCGTATGAGAACCGCCGGCGGGAAACCTTGCGATTGCTGACGGAGGTTTTGTCGCCGGGCGCCCGCGTTCTCGACATCGCCGCGGCCCAGGGAAACTTTTCGCTCGCCCTTGCGGAGCTCGGGTTCGATGTCACCTGGAACGATCTCCGCGCCGAACTGGCGGATTACGTTCGGCTCAAATACGAGCGCGGGAAAATCGGTTACGCACCGGGTAACGCCTTCGAGCTGGATTTCCCCGCGCTCTTCGACGCGATCCTCATCACCGAAATCATCGAGCACGTCGCGCATCCCGACGATTTTTTATCGAAAGCGGCCGCTCTGGTCCGGCCAGGCGGTTACATCGTCATGACGACGCCCAACGGCGGCTACTTCAAGAACCCTTTGCCGAAATTTTCGGAATGCGCGGATCCGGCCGTCTTCGAGTCGATCCAGTTCAAGCCAAATGGCGATGGCCACATTTTTCTGCTTCACGCCGACGAGATCGAGCCGCTGGCGCGGCGCGCCGGGTTAAGCGTGGAGAAGATCGTTTTGTTCACGAACCCGCTCACGGCCGGGCACGTGAAGACGGAATCGCTCTTGAAGGTTTTGCCCCGCGGAATCCTCCGCTGCGCCGAACGGTTAACCGAATTCCTTCCGGACGTCGTCAAGCAAAAAGCCCTTGTTCAGATGGGCGTCAGGTTTCGGAAATCCTAATCCTTTAAGACTGTCATGTTGATCCCGCAAAGCGGGAGAAACATCTCTGACCATTTCTGCGCGGTCGAAGCCCGGAAATGGTCAGAGATCCTTCGCTCCGCTCAGGATGACAACGTCCGCGGCGGCCTGCCGCTACCTAAACCGCCCGAACCAGCCGTAGGGGAAAACGTCGCCGGGGCAGTCCGTGGCCCAGCGAGGCGGGTTCACCTCGCGATGAGGGCGCACCACCATTTTGCCGCAGCGTTCCTGAAGATACCGGATCAATTCTTCACACGCTTCGAGCTGCGCGCGCGTCGGCTGGTCGCGGTTGAAATCGCCGACCAGACAAATCCCGAGGCCGATGTTGTTCATGTAATCGCTGTGCACGTGGCCGCCGCGCATTTGCCGGATCCAGCGTTCGCCGATCTCGATCTGGCCGTTGCGCGTCGAGGTTCCGTTCCCGATCACGAAATGATAGGCGAGTCCGTTCTTCATCCGGCGGACGTGGCGATGGTAGTAGTCGAACACTTTCGCGCTTCCCTGCCGCGTTCCGCTGTTGTGGACGATCACGAACTTCCAGCGCGCTCGTTGCACCGGCGCGCGGCGGATCGCGTCGATGTTCGCGGCAGTGAGATAACGATAATTCGCGGGCTGACGAGAGAACGGCCACCAACTTCGTTTGACCGGCGGCGGTGGTGGCGCCGGCTCAAAGCCCTGCTCCTGTTCGAGCCCCGATTTCTCGACAGTGATGTCGGACGGCAGCGAACTCTGCGGCGGCACCGGACGCGGACTCGGTCGCGGAGCGGGTCGTGGAACCGGCGAAGCCTCGACCGGCGTCCGTTCCGGTTTCGGCGTTGTTGCAGATGGGCTCGGGGTCTTCGCGGGTTCCGCCTTCTCGGTCCGCTTTTCCTTCGGCGAAGGCGATTTTTCGTCCTCCGCATTTTTCTTCTTCGCCGGCGTCGGAGTCGCGGATCCTTTCGCCTTTGGCTTTGGCGTTATCTCATCCTCTTCGTCGCCGGATTTTTTGCCCGGTGACTTTGTGGTTTTCGCTTTCGGAGCAGGCGTCGCGTCCTCGTCGTCTTCACCGGCCGGCGTCTTCTTCGTTTTCGGTTTCGGCGTTGGCGTCGGCGTGGCCTTTTTCTTCGACTTCGCTTTGCGCTTGGCCGGCTTCGGAGTGGCGCTCGATTTCGGCGTCTCGGCCGGAGTCGGCGACGCCACCGCCCGCATTTCTTCGCGCGCCTTTGTCTTTTTTTCGTCGCTCGATTGCGCGCGAACGAACACGCCCAGGAGCGCCGCGAAGGCGAAAATCATCCCGAGAAAAACGCGGAGTCGGATCACGGGACGCGAGCGTAACAGAGGCGACTGCGCGATCAACCCGGAAGGCTTTCGGGATTAACTCGCGAACTCATTTCGGAGTCAAGCGGGCTCTGGGACCGCTTCGGTAGCGCGCGCGGCCCGCTCGCGTTCGCGCCGCATAATCGCGTTGAGTTTTCCGCCGAGCAGGAGAAGCAAACAGGTCAGGTACATCCAGGTCATCAAGACGATGATGGAGGCGAGGGCGAGGTAGGTCGGGTTATACCGGTCGTATTTCGCGACGTAAAACTGGAACAGCTTCGTCACCAGCATCCAGCCAAACGCGAAAAAGATCGCGCCCGGCAGGGCCTGGCGAACAGTGAAATAATTTTCCGGCGTGAGGAGGTAGAGGGCGAGGGCGAGGCCCACCAGCGCCAGCCAGGTCAGGGGCAGGCTGAGGAACGCGACCCATTCCTGAAGTGGAATGGAGAGCTGAAAATTTACTTCGGCCACGCCGGCCAGGGTTTCGCCGAAGACAATGGCGTTGAAAGAAAACAGAGTGATGATCCCGAACCAGAAGACGAGGAAGAACGCGATGATGTATTTCGACCACCAGTTGCGGTCCTCGACCACGCCGTGGGTGCGGCTGAGCGCGTGCGAGGTCGTCGAGATAAAAAGCGTCCCGAGCCAGAGGCCGAAGAAAATGCCGACGTTGGCCAGAGTGCCGGTCGACCCGGTGACAACGATGTTCGCCACGAGGGAGTCGATGATTTCCTGCACCTTTGGATCGGCCGGGAGAAAATTTTTCAGGACGTTGATCATCTGGTGGAGCTTGGCCGGGTCGGTGCCGAACAAACTCAGGAGATGCCAGAGGAACAGGAGCCCGGGCGCGAGGGTGAAGAGAAACTGGTAGGCCATCTGGGCCGCGAGTCCCATGGTCGTGTCCATGGCGGTCTCGTAAATCAGCCGGCGAAATACTTTCCCGGCGAACTTAAGCCAGTTCATTGCGGCGAAGTTTACTTTGCCGGAACCAAATATCCATTAAACTCTCCCGCCTTCGCCAAGGCTTCGGCGCGGCAAGCCCCGACAATTGGCCGGCCTAACGAGTTGTGAAAAACATCCTCATCCTCACGGCCGGCTACGGCGAAGGACATAACAGCGCCGCGCGCGGCATTCGCGACGGCCTCCGAAAAATCGCTCCCGAAGGCGTCCACGTCGAGCTGCACGATCTTTTCGCGGACACCTACGGCGTCGTGAACGACTGGGCCCGCGTCCTCTACATGGGGATGATCAACCGGACCCCGCGCGTCTGGGGCGTCATCTATCGCTGGCTCGATCGCCAGACCGATTTCGTCGGCGATTTTCGGATCTTCTTTCCACTGAAAAATTATCTGCGCCGTCTCCTCGAACGGCTTCAGCCGGCGATTATCGTCTCGGTGTACCCAGCCTACTCCCACATGCTCGACGAGATGTTTGGCCGGGGCGGTGCGCCCCAATACAAACGCGTGGTCGTCGTGACCGACTCGATCAGCGTGAACGCGATCTGGTACCAATGCAGCGCCGATCATTTTATCCTGCCTAACGAAGTCAGCGCGGAGGTGCTCTATCAGGCCGGGATTTCCTCGGAGAAAGTGAAGACGTTCGGTTTTCCCGTCAGCCCGGTGTTCGCGCAGCCGGGAGAGTTTCGGCCGCCGCCGTCCGACGAAAACGGCCGCCGCGTTCTCTATATTATTAATGCGGCGAACTCAGCTGCGCCGGACCTGGTCCGCCGTCTGGCCGATCTCCACAATATTCAATTGACCGTTACCGTCGGCCGGAATGCCGGACTGAAGGTGTCGGTCGAAAAAATTCGGCGGACGGTCACGCAGGAATTCGAAGCGGTCTCGTGGAGCGACGAATTGCCGCGGCTGTTGCGCGCGAACCATCTCGTGGTCAGCAAGGCCGGGGGCGCGACCGTGCAGGAAGCGATGTGCGCCGGTTGCCCGATCATCGTCAACCACGTCATCCCCGGGCAGGAAGAAGGGAACGCGCGTTACATCATGGAAACGAAATCGGGCACGCTGGCGTTGAGCCACGATGCCGTGATCGCAGCCGTGCAGAACGCGTTCGCGAACGACGCCGCGCAATGGCGGGAATGGGCTGCAAACATTAGTCAGCTCGGCCGGCCGAACGCATCGATCGACATCGCGAATTTTTTGCTGTCCCTGTAGGGCGTTTCTGTGAAAGGCCGCCTGGCCGACGCCGTCTGGCACAGACGGCCTACAATCTCTCGCTCTTAAAAACACGTTCGCCGGCGATCATGGTCCGGCGGACTTCGAGCTCCCGCGACAGGATCACCAGATCGGCGTCGGCCCCGGCTTTTAATTTTCCCTTGCTCGTCAAGCCGAGAGCGCGCGCCGGATTCGCCGTCGCCATCGCGATAGCTTCGTGAAGCGGGATGCCGACCTGATTCACCATCACGCGGATAAGATCGATCATGCGCGACGCGCTGCCGGCCAGGGCGGATCGATCGGACAGAAGACAGACGCCATCGCCCACCACACATCGGCGCCCTGAGAGAGTGAATTCCGTGCCGGCCGGCAGGCCCGCGCCCGCGGTCGCGTCGGTGACCAGGCAGATGCCGCGCGGGCCTTTGGCGCGATAAAGTAATTTCATCAGCGTCGGCGAAACATGATGGCCGTCAGCGATCAGCTCGCAGATGATGTCCGGTTCGCTAAGCGCGAACTCGAGCAGACCGGCTTCGCGATAGATCCCCTGCCGGTGCGCGGAAGACATCGCATTGAAAGTATGCGTGACGTGTCTCATCCCGTATTCCGCCGCCGCGCGCGCCTCGATATCGGTCGCGTCGCTGTGTCCGCCGCTGACGACGATTTTGTGCAAACGCAGGCGATCGATGAGCGCCAACGCGCCTGGCAATTCCGGCGCGACCGTCATGATTTTGATGGCGTCGGCAAAGGCGAGGAGCCGGTCGACCAGGGGAGTTTCCGGATCGCGAATAAATTCGGCGCGTTGCGCGCCCGGGCGCGCCTTCGAGATGAAGGGTCCCTCGACGTGGATGCCGGCGACCTGCTTCAGGTCGTTGCGGACAACGCGCGCAGCGCGGAGCACCTGGATGATTTCCGCCAACGGAGCGGTCACCGTCGTCAGGAAGAGCGAGGTGGTGCCGCCGGTCCCGTGATAATCGCAGATCGCGCGAAATGCCTCCGGCGTCGCCTCCATCGTGTCGCGGCCGAGCGCGCCGTGCACATGCAGGTCGATAAAGCCGGGCGCGAGATAGTTCCCACGCAGATCGATCGCGTCCGCGACGGAAGTGCGCTCCCGAATTTCCGCGATCTTCCCCTGTTCGACGACGACCTCGAGGCCGTCGCGAATTCCGTCGGGAAAGATCAGCTGTGCGTTAGAGAGGATCATTGATGGTGCGACCAGCGAACTCCCCACTACTTAATCCTGTCATTCTGAGCGGAGCGAAGAATCTCTGACTTTTTCCGAGCATGGCGGTTCCGACGACAAGAAATAGTCAGAGATGCTTCGCTCGGCTCAACATGACAGGAAAGGACGGCGACTGCCGGAGCAGTCCATTTACGCGCATCGCGATTTCATCGCCAAATCCGAGCGCGCGTTTGAACTGCCAGTCGCGCTCGAGCGGATTAGGAATCTTCTGGCAGCGGCGAAACGTCGATCGATCGATCCAGCCTTGCAGCCAGAGCCGGTGGCCGAGCACGGGCACGGGGAAATCGCTTCCGTGCAGAATCCGCAGCGCGATCTCCTCTCGCAGGCAATCGCGGAGATGGCCGCAACGATTCAATGAAACGAGAGCGCTGATATCGCCGTAAAGATTCGGGAACTCCCCGAGCATCGCGACCCAGTCGTCGAAGTAATCCGTATCAAACACGCCGCTGCCTGTTGCACAATGGGCGGCGATCACGGTCACGCCGCATTCGAGCGGCAGCCGGAGCAACTTCGGATCAGCATAAGCGGCGTTTACAATCGGAACCGTATGCTCACCGCCAGTGTGGGCGAGGAGGGGAAGACCGGCCGCGGCCATTCGTTCCCAGAACGGCCGATAGCGCGGATCGGAGGGATCGATGTTCTGGCAATTCGGGAGGCATTTCATCAGGACCGCGCCGCGCTCGAGACACCGTTCCAGTTCCTCGAGCGCATCGGCACGCGCCGGATGGATCGAAACGCCGGCCAGGAACTCCGGAATTTTTGCGGCCAGATTCAGGACGACGTCGTTCGGGACGAACATCGAGCCGAGATCGTCGCGCGGCGTTCCATCAGGATCGTGGACCCGCTCGTGCGCGAGCAGCACGATCGCGTCCATTGAGGAATCGCGAACCAGCTCGGCGAGATGGCCGGCGTAAATCGCCTCGAGATTGCCTTCCAGCGCGCTCGCGGGGACGCCGAGCTGGCGGAGCATGAATCCGGCGAGCCAGCGGTGCCAGCCGTTCAAGCGCAGCCAGCCGCCCGAACCGCCACCGCCGTTCCCCACCATGTGGACGTGCATGTCGATCAGGCGCGGCGCGTTCACAGCTCGTATTCTTCGCTGTAGTCGCCTCGCTCTGTCGAGGCGTTTTCGGCGCTCGATAGGACGCGGCGACAGAGCGCCGCGGCTACAGCGCGTGATTGCGTTGCGACTTGGCTGAGTCCATCATCTTCGCTGCCCATGGAACTGGATTACGATGTCGTGATCGTCGGCGGCGCCTTTTCCGGCGCGGCCACGGCGTTGATGATAAAGCGGAAACATCCCGCGGCCCGTGTCCTCATCGTCGAGAAGAGCGCGGAGTTCGACCGCAAAGTCGGCGAATCGACGACGGAACTCAGCAGCTGCTACATGACGCGTCTTCTCGGCCTCACGAATTATCTCGGGCACCATCACTTGGCGAAGCAGGGATTGCGGATGTGGTTCGCGAACCGCCCGGACCAGCCTTTCGACGATTGCGTGGAGCTCGGCGCGAAATACCAGGCGCGCCTGCCAACTTTCCAGGTAGACCGGAGCACGCTCGACCAACACATGCTGGAGGTAGCAGTCGCAGCCGGCTGCGAATTGCAGCGTCCCGCAAAAGTGACAAGCGTGGAGCTGGAAAAAAATAGGTCCTATGTGACCTATGAGTCCCATCGAGTCAGCACCCGCTGGCTCGTGGACGCCACCGGCCGCGCCGCCATGCTCCCCCGCAAGCTCGGCCATTTCCGTCCCAATATTGAGCATCCCATTAACGCCGTCTGGGCGCGTTTCACCGGCGTGAAAGATTGGGACAGCTACGAGTGGCGCGAAAAGTTTCGGGATTACGCAAACGCCTGCCGGACGAGCCGGAACTGGGCGACGAACCATCTCATGGGCCACGGCTGGTGGTGCTGGATCATTCCGTTGCGCGGCGGAGATGTGAGCGCCGGGATTGTGTACGATTCGCGCATTTTCAAATTGCCCGAGGGCCCCAACCTTAGCGAACGCCTGCGCGCGCATCTCCTCTCCCACCCGGTCGGCGCGGAGATTTTTGGCGGCGCCCAGGTCATCGAGCACGACGTCCACGCCTACTCGGCTCTTTCCTACTGGAGCGCGACGGTCTGCGGCGACGCCTGGATCGCTGTCGGTGACGCGGCCGGATTCATCGACCCGCTTTACAGTCCGGGCCTCGATTTTTGTTCGTACACGAGCTACTTCGCGGCCGACCTCGTGGCGCGCAGTCTCGACGGCGAGGATACCTCGAAGGACCTCTCTTATTATAACGAGCAATACCCCGTGACCTACCGGCTCTGGTTCGAGACCCTTTACAAAGATAAATATTACTATATGGGCGACGCCGAGCTGATGGCCGCCGCGCTCCTCCTCGATGTCGGAATGTATTTCATCGGGCTCGTCATGCCGGTTTACCGCGATCCGGAGCGCGAATTTCTTCATCTGCCTTTCGAAGGAACGCCGGGCCGCGTCGTAGGCGCGCTGATGAGCTTTTACAATCGGCGCCTGGTTGTTCTCGCGAAGCGCAGGCTCGCCAAAGGTTGCTACGGAAGACGCAACGCCGGCTGGCGCGAACTCTATGACGGGTTCGTCCCTGATGGCCGCGTCCGGAAACTCATCCGGAAAGGGCTCGGCCATTGGTGGCGCGCGGAGCTGACAAATCTCCGCCTCATCTTCGCGCGCGACGCCGCCCGGCAAGCGGCAACGCAATCGACCGCGGCGTCCGCGCCTGTCGCCGCGCCTCTGTGAGCCGGCTGGACCGCTTCGCCGTCAAAGGCGTTTTCTGGAGAAAATATCTCGACTGGGCTGTCGTCAATCTGCCGTTCTTTTTTTATCCGGTTAACATTTTCTTTTTCACCCTCTTCTTTTTCTTTTTCGCGGCGCCGGCCCGGCGCGCGGTGGTCGCGAACCTCTCCGTGGTGCTGCCCGGTTCGTCGCGCCTGATGAATCACCTCCGCGCTTTTCGCACTCTCTATAATTTTGCCTGGACGATTGCCGAGGCAGCGATCTACCGGCTGGTCCACGAAGAGTTCTCCTACGAGATCATCGGCGCCGAATGGCTGGAGGAACTCGGCGCCGGCCCGGGGGCGATCGTCTTGACCGCCCACATGGGGAGCTACGATCTCGGCGCGGCTTTGTTCGCGGAGAAATTCCATCGCGAAATCCGGATCGTGCGCGCCCCGGAACCGCATCGCGAGACAGCGGAACATCTGAGCGCCTCCCTCCAGAAAGGCGGCGAGAGCGGCGTGAAAGTCGACTACAACACGGCCGGCGCGCTTCTCTCCTTCGACTTGCTGAAGGCATTGCGCGAGGGCGAGATCGTCTCCATCCAGGGCGATCGCGTTGACGGGGGAGTCGCGAAGATCGACGCGCCGCTTTTCGGTTCGAACGCAAGAATCCCAAACGGTCCGTTTGTTCTCGCGCTGGTCGCCCAGGCGCCCATCTATCCGCTGTTCATCGCCCGGACCGGATGTCGCAGCTACCAAGTCATCGTGCGCGAACCGATCCGGCTTCATTCCACTGGCTCGCGGGAGAACGATATCGCGTCGGGCGCGGCCCAATGGTGCCCGGTCCTCGAGGAAATGATCGCCAATCGCTGGGAACAATGGTTCGCCTTCACCCCGATTTTCGCCCGATGAACCAATCAGAGTCGCCTCGTTTTTATTTCGCACTGCCGCGGCTCCTGGCGCACTGGCGCGGAGGCGACGCCAGCCGCGCCGAAAAAAATGGCGTGGAAGCCTGGGCAGCGCACCTCGCCATCTTTGCGATCAGCTATCTGTATTTCGCGAGATTCGTTCCCGCCTGTGCCAACTGGTGGTTGAGCGCATCGATGCTCGTCGCTCTCCCATTTCTCGTCTGCCTCTTTTGGCTGCTCATGCTTTATCTCAATTCTTTGATTCTCAAACTGCTCCATGGTCTCGGTCTTCTCCGCTCGCTCCCGATTCGCCGGGGCCAGGGCGTTCTGATCGTCACCACAACAGCCGTGATGGCCGCGGCCCTCGTGCAAAGCGATTCGTTCGCCGGCGAGATCGGGGCACTGTGGCTGACAGCGACCGCGATGAATCTGATCGCGGCGGCGATTCTCGCGCTAAGCAATGGCAAGCCGGCCCGCTAATAAGTTCGGCCGCGGCGCCAGTCGCGCGCTCCTGGCTTTCGCCTTCCTCGCGCCGTTCCTGGGATTTTTTCTGCTCCAGATCAACCTGGTCGCCGCGCTTGCTCCGATTTTCCTGTCTCACCTTCTGCTCCTCTACCCGACGCTCGTCCCGAATTGCCAGTGGTTCGGCCCGGTCATGCAATCGTTTGAAACAACCGAACCGGAAGTCTGGCTTACGATCGACGATGGCCCGACGCCGGCGCACACGATTGTGTTCCTCGACCTGCTCGATCGCTTCCAGGCGCGCGCGACGTTTTTCCTGATCGGCGCGCAAGCGGAACAGAATCCGCATCTCGTGACCGAAATCCTGACGCGCGGCCATGAGATCGCGAATCATACCTACACCCATCCGAGCTCTTCTTTCTGGATGGCGGGACCGCGGCGGATTGCGTCGGAGATCGATCGCTGCGCGGAGCTTCTCCGGACGGCGCCGGACCGGCCCGGGCGCTTTTTCCGCGCGCCCGCCGGCCTGAAAAATGTCTTCGTTCATCCGGAGCTGGAGCGGCGCCAGCTGGAGTTGATCGGTTGGACCGTGCGCGGTCTCGATACCGTCCTGCGCGATCCGGCGAAGGTGGCGGACCGGATCGTCCGGAACATCAGTCCGGGCGCGATCGTCGTCCTCCATGAAGGGCGCCGCGCCGAGAAAGATCCGGAATTCAATCCGCGCTGCCTGGAACTGACGCTGACTCGATTGGCCGAGCAAGGCTACCGTTGCGTTCTCCCGCAGCGGGAACAGCTCCGGCCAAACGCCGCCGGTAAATGAAGATGTGATTGTTGAACGGCGAGGCGCCCCAGAGCGGCCGGCTCTGTCGATGGAAGTTACCGTCAAAGACGTCGTCGATGCTCCTGCGCGATGGGAAATGGAGCGCGACATCGACGTTCCAGGAAATCGTCTGGGCGAATTTTTCCGCGAGCCATGTCATCCAATAACGCGGGCGCATTTCGCGCAGCGAATCGCGGATGATGAGGACGCCACCGGGCGCGACCCGTTCCGCCAGGCGCGAGAGCAACGCGGTCTGCTTCGCGTCCGACAGGTAATGCAGGACATCGAAGAGCGCGACGTTACCGCGGAAATCCGGCAGCTGCGCGTCGACGTCCTGAAGGCGGAGTTCGACGTCGCGGTACCCTTGGGCGGCGATGGCAGCGCCGCGTTCGATCTTGCGCGCGTCCAGGTCCAGGCCAAGAATCGGCTGAAGGCAGGCGCGTTCCCGCAGATAAAAGGCGAGCAGTCCCACCCCGCAACCCACGTCGAGGATCGGCTCGGCGGAACGGCCTAACAAGTCGTAGGCGGCGGGATAAATCCGATCGCTTCGCAATTTACTGTGGACATAACTGCGGAGCCAGCGCTGCCGAAACCGAGTGGCGACCCGCGCACACGCATTTTCGTGGTCGGCCCCGTTTCTTCTCTGGATATCCATTTGCTTCGATTTACGGCGCTGCCAGACTGAATTTATGGGTGATTTCTTCTCCGACTATCAGCTCGGAGATTTCTACGATGAAATGTTTGCCGCCCCGGGAGAGGCGCGGCCCCATTACAACAAATTACTGGCGCGCTTCAAGGAAATGGACCGCGAAGAGTTCGAACGCAAACGCGCCCTGGCCGCCTCTACCTTCCTCAGCCAGGGCGTCACCTTCACCGTCTATAACGACGACCAGGGAACGGAACGCATCTTCCCCTTCGACCTCCTGCCGCGGATTATTCCGGCGGCGGAATGGGGGAAAATCGAGCGCGGACTCGTCCAGCGAATCACGGCGCTGAACCTGTTTCTCCACGACATTTATCACGAGCAAAATATCCTGCGCGACGGCGTGATCCCGAAGTCGATCGTCTGGGAAGCCACCCATTTCCGGCCGGAGTTCATGCACTTCGATGTCCCGCGAAACGTTTACATCCACGTTTGCGGCACCGACCTGGTCCGGGACGAGAAGGGCAATTATCTTGTCCTGGAAGATAACGCCCGTTGTCCCTCGGGCGTTTCCTACGTGATCGAAAACCGGCAGACGATGAAGCGGACCTTCCCGAATCTGCTCGGGCAATATCGCGTCCGGCCGGTCGAGGATTACAGCCAGGAATTGCTGAACGTGCTTCGCTATATCGCCCCGCATGGCCAGCAGGAACCGACCGTCGTGCTCCTGACTCCCGGCGTTTATAACTCCGCTTACTTCGAGCATTCGTTCCTCGCCCGCTCCATGGGAATCGAGATCGTCGAAGGCCGCGACCTCGTCGCGCAAGGCGGAAAGGTTTTCATGCGCACCACCAAAGGCCCGCGGCAGGTCGACGTCATTTATCGGCGCATCAACGACGATTTCCTCGATCCCCAGGTGTTCCGGAAAGATTCCGGGCTCGGCGTTCCCGGCCTGGTGGAAGCGTACCGCGACGGGAACGTGAGCCTGGCGAATTCCATCGGCACCGGCATCGCGGACGACAAAGCCGTTTACCATTTCGTGCCGAAGATGATTCGCTATTACCTCAGCGAGGACGCGCTCCTGCCGAACGTGCCGACCTACCTCGCTTCGGTGAAAGAAGATCTGACCTACATCCTCGAACACATTCCCGAGCTGGTGGTGAAAGCGGTCAACGAGAGCGGCGGCTACGGCATGCTCGTCGGCCCGCAGGCGACAAAGGCTGAATGCGACAAGTTCAAGGAGAAGGTCCGCAAGAGTCCGCGGAACTACATCGCCCAACCGGTTGTTCCCCTGTCGCGCGCGCCGTCGTTTTGCGACGACAACATGGAAGGCCGCCACGTCGATCTGCGCCCCTTCATTCTCTACGGCGAAAAAGTGACGATCGTCCCCGGCGGACTGACGCGGGTTGCGCTGCGCAAAGGTTCGCTCGTCGTCAATTCATCGCAGGGCGGCGGGAGCAAGGACACCTGGGTGCTGGGGAACGGAGACGCCTGATGCTGAGCCGCGTCGCCGATTCGCTCTACTGGATGAGCCGCTACATCGAACGCGCGGAAAACAACGCGCGCATCGCGGAAGTGAACCTGCAGATGTTGCTCGATCTCACCAATCAGCACGAAGCCGATCCGAACCAGCAATGGGACCCGATCATCAGTTCCCTCGAGGAAACGGAATTGTTCAGCTCGCTTTACCCGAACCCGGATGGCCGGGCCGTGATCGATTTCGTGAGCCTGCAGAAGAAGAACCCGAACTCGATCGTCTCCTGCCTCACCCGCGCCCGCGAAAACGCGCGAACGACGAGCGAACAAATCTCCAGCGAAATGTGGGAGCAGATCAATCGGCTCTACCTCTTCGCGAAAAGCGACACGGCGAAGAAGCTGGTGAAGGCGAGCCCGTACGAATTTTTCAAGCGGATCATTACCGGCTCGCATCTCTTTCAGGGAACGACGGACGCGACGATGACCCACGCCGAAGGCTGGGATTTCATCCGCATCGGGAAACTCCTCGAGCGCGCGGATTGCACCTCGCGGATTCTCGACATCAAGTATCACATCCTCCTGCCCAGCGGCGAAGAAGTCGGCGGCAACATCGACACGATTCAGTGGATGGCCGTGCTCCGCTCCTGCAGCGCGCTGGAAGCGTATCGCAAAATTTATTTCGGGCAGGTAGCGCCGTGGAAGGTCGCGGAATTCATCATTACCCACTCGGCTTTTCCGCGGTCGATCCGGTTCAGTCTCGATTGCTTCGATACCGCGCTTCACCACATCTCAGGCTCGAACGAAACGAAATACGCGAACGAAGCTGAGCGGTTGTCCGGCCGGCTCCGCTACGATCTGGATTACGCGACCATTGGCGACATTTTCAAATTCGGGCTGCACGAGTATCTCGAACAAATCCAGGACCGCCTCGCCGAGATCGATCACGCCATCCACGATACGTATTGCGCGAACAACTAATCGTAATCGTGCTCGTGCTCGTGCTCGTGCTCGTGCTCGGAAGAAGGGGAACGATTACGATTACGACCACGAGCACGAGCTGCTCAAGGATTGAGCAGTGTCGTATACCACCTGAGGAGCGCTTCGCCGAAAAACATCCAAATCAATCCGCCCAGCGCGAGGTAAGGACCGAACGGTAATTTCGCCGACCAAACGCGTTTGCCGATCAGCAACGTCACCAGTCCGACGAGCGATCCAACCAGCGAGCCGGCGAAGACGCTGAACAACACCGCGCGCCAACCCAGAAACGCGCCGATGCAGGCCAGAAACTTCAGATCGCCCCGGCCCATCGCTTCGCGCGGAATCTCCAGCTCGCGCACGACGCCGCTGATTCGATCGAGAGTATCGAGCGCGACCTCTTCGCCGCCGAGGGTCACGCGGTCGTAGTGAAAACGAAGATCGGACGCGCCGAGGTTGCGCTCGTCGACAATTGCGTCGTCGCAATGCAGGACAAGTTGATCGGTTTCACGGGCAAAGTAATCGCTCCACAGCCCCTGCTCTTCCCCCACCGCAAAATTGGCGTCGTCCCCTTTCCGCGTCCAGCTGAATGGCGTGGGGCCTTCCAGCTTGATTCGTTTCTTCCCGAAAACCTTTTTCCCGGCCTCGAGCACGACCCAGAGAAGGACGTAACCGAGCGCGGCGGAGAGCGCGGAGATGAGCACGGCGCGCCCGCGGCTTCCGGTGTCCATCAATTCCGGAACCGCCAGGCTGGCGACGATCCCGGCGACCGTCCCACCAATCGTGATCTCGTCCGGAATGATGAAGTGCTCGAAATCGATGAAGGTCGCGGCGACGAGGAGCGACACGAAAACCCAATAGGCAATCGCCACTGGCCACGGAAAAATCTTCCAGACCCACAGGAACAGGAGCGCAGTCAGCAGCTCGACCGCGAAGTAGCGAAAGGCGATGCGCGCGCCGCAGTTCGCGCATTTGCCGCGGAGAAAAAGCCAGCTCAGCAAGGGAACATTTTGGTACCAGGTGAGTTGTTTTTTGCACGAAGGGCAAAAGGAGCGGCGCGGCTCATTGACCGAAAGATCAAGTGGCAGCCGATAAATACAGACGTTCAGGAAGGAGCCGACGACCGCGCCCAGGCTGAAGGCGAAGGCGCAGAAGATGAAGGAATAAACCGCGAGCGGATTACCCATGAGGCTGATCGACGGCGGCGCGGGCTTGTTTACGCCGGACGAACCAGGTGATCCAGATGCAGCTCTCGTAAAGCAGGCACATCGGCAAGGCCATCGCGATCATGGTGAGAATGTCGGGCGTCGGGCTGATGATGGTGGCGAAGACGAACATGAGAACGACCGCGTAGGGCCGGGTCCGGACCATGAATTCGTAGGTGATCAGGCCAAAGCGGACCAGCGCCAGGACCACGACCGGCAGCTCGAAGGCGAGTCCGAACGCGAGCGTGAACCGGGTCACGAACGAATAATATTCCTGAACCGTCCAGGCCGGGGCCCACCCCAGCGATTGGGTATCGCGAAAGAAAAACAGGATGGTCTTCGGCAATAGCCAGTAATAGGCGGTCAGCACGCCCGTCAAAAAAAGACCGAAGCTGACCCCGATCGCGGGCACGAGGAATCGTTTCTCCATTGCGGTCAGCGCCGGCAAAACAAATTCGGCCATGAAATAAAGGAGGAGCGGAAACGAGACGACGATGCCGGCGTAAAACGCGAGCCGGAACGAGATGGTAAACGAATCGGTGATGGCGAGGGCGCGCAACGCGCCGATGGTCGGATCGATGTCGCGCAAGGGGCGCTGCATGATGGCGACCAGAGCGGAGCGAAAGCAAAAGCAAACGATCATCGTGAGGACCAGGGTGATTGCCATCTTCACGACGGTCCAACGCAGGTCTTCGAGGTGTTCGAGGAACGGCTTTGAGGTTTCGCTTTCGGGCAGGTCCCGAAATTTAAAAATGTCGCGCAACCCCATGGCTCAGATTTCGCCGAAGGAGAGAAGGCCGCGGGCGAGCAGCCGGGCGCAAATCGCCAGCGTGTTGGCGTCGCGGATTTGTTTACGGGCAATCATGCTCCGGAGTTCTGCCGGGCTGAAGGCGCGACAATCCAGGATCGATTCCGATTCCTCGCGGGAATGGCCTTCCGCGCATTCCCGGACTGGCCGCGCCAAAAAGCAATGGCCGCGTTCGTTCGTAAAGCCGGGAGATGTAAAGTAATCGCCCAGGGAAATCAGGTCCCCGCCCTCGGCCAACTCGAATCCGGTCTCCTCTCGCAACTCGCGCAAGGCGACCGCCGCAATCGCGTCCGGGTCCGTTTCCGATTCGTCATCGATCTGGCCGGCCGGCACCTCCCAGATCGCCTCCCGAATTGGAATGCGTTCCTGACGAATAAGAATGAGGGCGCCGTCCGCTGTCATGGCGGCAACGACCACCGCACGTTTGCGCAGCGCCACCGTCCAGGAACGCGGTTCCCGTTTTGCCGGAGTGCGAACCTCTTCTTTTACGATCTCCACGTTCCTGTCTTTGAAACACGACCTTGCCGAAACAATTTCCCAACCGCTTTCCACGCCGGGAAGGTTATGGCGATTGCTCCGCTAAACAAGGAGCGCGATTACAACAGACTTTTCCAGCGCGCGATCTGGCTGGCGACGTTCGCCGGCGAGGGCGCCCCGACCGCCGTCCGTTGGGCAAGGGAGCCGCGGACGTCGAAAACTTTCAGGACGTCGTTCTGAAATAACGGCGACACTTCCTGCATTTCGAGCAGCGAGATGTTGTTCAGCGCCCGCTTGGCGGCGATCGCGCGGACGACCAGCTTGCCGACGGCTTCGTGCGCTTCCCGAAACGGCAGTCCCTTCTTAACCAGATATTCCGCCAGATCGGTCGCGAGCAGGTTCGGATCGTCGGCCGCGCTTTCCATTCGCCCGGCGTGAACGGTGATCTCGGGCAACATCGCGGCGAAAATCTGCAACCCCTCCTTCACCGTCATGACCGAATCGAAGAGCGGACCCTTGTCTTCCTGCAGGTCGCGCTGATACGAGGCCGGCAGACCTTTCAACGTCGTCAGCAACGCGATCAGATTCCCGTAGAGCCGTCCCGTTCTGCCGCGCGTCAGCTCCGCCATGTCGGGATTTTTCTTTTGCGGCATCAAACTCGAGCCGGTCGAAAACGCGTCGCTGAAACTGATGAACCCGAACTCGGCCGTGCTCCAGAGAATCAATTCCTCGCTCAGCCGGGAGAGATGCATCCCGATCAGGGCGAGGCCGAAAAGGAACTCAGCCACGAAGTCCCGGTCGCCGATGGCGTCGAGACTGTTCTGGCTGACCTTCGAGAACCCGAGCTCGCGCGCGAGCCATTCCCGATCGAGGGCAATGGTCGAGCCGGCGATGGCGCCGGAACCGAGCGGGAGAACATCGGCGCGCCGGGCGCAATCGACGACCCGGGCATGATCGCGTTCCAGCGCTTCGATATGGGCGAGGAAATAATGGGCGAGCGGGATCGGCTGGGCGCGCTGCAGGTGGGTGTATCCCGGCATCACGACGTGGCGATGCAAATCGGCCAGGGCGAGCAACGCCCGTTGGAGCCCGCGCAGGCGGGTGCAGACCTCCCCGGCTTCCGCCTTCACGTAAAGCCGCAGATCGAGCGCGACCTGGTCGTTGCGGCTGCGCGCCGTGTGCAGCTTCGCGCCCGCCGCGCCGACCCGTTTGGTCAGCTCCGCTTCGATATTCATGTGGACGTCCTCCAGGGCACGGTCCCAGCGGAAATCACCCGCCTTGATCTCGGCTTCGATCACCGTCAGCGCCGCCTGGATTTTTTCGTGTTCTTCCTTGCCCAGGATGCCCGCCGCGGCCAGCGCGCTCGCGTGGGCCAGCGAACCTTTGATGTCGTGGGCGTAAAGGCGCCAGTCGATCGACACCGACTCGCTGTAAAGCTGCGCCGTTTCGCTGGCCGGTTCGTCGAATCGTCCCTGTCGCATCTGGTTATTCCTTCGCACGCTCTCGCGTCACGCTCACCGAAATAAACTCGACCTCGGGCAGGATATATTTCCGCAGTTCCACCGCGATCCGGCGAATCTCGAACATATCGAGCAGATGTAAGGCGACCGCATTCGCCAGGGTCTCGATCAATTTGTCGCGGCGTGGCTCGACAAAGCGATTCACTTCGGCGCAAACGTCCGCGTAGTTCACGGCCATCCCGAGTTCATCATTCAATTGCTCTGCCTGGAGAACCGGCCAAAGCGTGATGTTAAACGTGAGCCGTTGAGCTGCACTGCGCTCCTCGTCCGGCACACCGATATGGGCAAACAGTTCGAGATTCTCGATCTGAATCCGGTCCTCCATTCCTCAACTTTGGCAGAAAGCCCCATCGCGGCGAGTTCGAAAGCAAAGGGGGCAAACCAATCCCCGCAAACAAATTGAGAACCTCAGCGGCCCCACCCCGTAAAGCTGGTGGACCTAACATGTGGCGCAACATCAGGTCGCCCCGAACAAGCGCAGAGAGTAAATAATTATGAAAACAATCACTCTGATATGTGCAGCCATTGTCGTGAGCGCCCTGACCTGCGCGCACGCGGTGACGCCACCCCCGGATGGGGGTTATGATCATTGGAACACCGCGGAAGGAGAGGATGCGCTTTTCAGCCTGACCACTGGAATGGGCAACACCGCGGTCGGTTGGCGAGCACTCTATTCAATCACCGAATCTAGCTTCAATACCGCCGTTGGCATGCAAGCGCTTTCTTCCAATACCACAGGCGTCACCCTAACCGCTACTGGCTATCTGGCGCTCTTCTCCAATACTGAAGGTAACAACAACACAGCTTATGGTACCCAGGCACTGTATCTAAACACTACCGGCAGCCAGAACACCGCCACCGGCGTTAATTCTTTATTTTGGAACTCGACCGGCAGCTTCAACACCGCCACAGGCCAATCGGCCCTTGGAAGCAACACCACCGGTTCCCTTAACACCGCTACGGGTTCAAATGCACTGGGAGTAAACACGAGCGGGAGCTTCAATACTGCTACCGGTTATTCGGCTCTCCTTGAGAACACTACCGGCTATGGCAACACGGCAACCGGAGGGCATGCGCTCCACAATAACACAGAAGGAGGAGCAAATACGGCAGATGGAACGCATACCCTGTTCGCTAACACGACTGGCACGGCAAATACTGCGATCGGTGTTCTGGGTCTCTACAGTAATACCGAAGGAAACTCGGGTACTGCCGTCGGTTTCGGCGCGTTGTATAGCAACACTACTGGGTATCAAAACACGGCGAACGGCGTGTACGCGCTTTACAGCAACACAACCGGCGGAAACAACATCGCCGTCGGGTATTCAGCGGGCTTTAATATCAACGGAGGAGATAACAATATCCTGATTGGACCATGGGCGGGCGATAATCTCACAAGCGGCAGTAACAACATAGATATCGCGAGTCCCGGTGTTGCTGGCGAATCCAGCACAATTCGGATCGGAAGCTCAGGTCATAACGCAACTTATATTGGCGGGATCAGCGGAGTCACGATCGCCAACGGCGCGCCTGTCGTCATCGACCCCTCCGGCCATCTTGGCACGGCTGATATTAACAGCTTGCGCGGGCCTCAGGGGGAGACTGGCTCGCAAGGCGAGCCGGGGGCGCAAGGACCTCAAGGCGATCCTGGAGCAACCGGGGCGCAAGGACCGCAGGGTGAAATTGGACCGCAAGGCCCGCAGGGAGAGAAAGGCGATACAGGCGAAGCTGGTCCAATGGGCCCACCCGGTCCGACTACGGACGGGAATTTGGGCAATCAGAACACCGCTGAGGGAGAAGATGCGCTGGCCACCCTGACCACCGGTTCCGGCAACAGTGCCATTGGTTTTAATGCCCTTCAAAGCAACACAGATGGCAGTGAGAACACGGCCAACGGCGCGTACGCACTCCGTTTCAACACTACTGGATCCTTGAACACGGCTAATGGGGCAGAAGCGCTTTATAGCAATACCACCGGGGGCAGTAACACGGCCACAGGAGTTGCCGCGCTCCAAAACAACACCGAGGGCGCCAACAACACGGCCACCGGCCTGACTGCACTTGTTTCCAACAGAACCGGTTTCAGCAACACGGCCAGTGGTGTTGCTGCGCTCGGCAATAATTCGAGCGGCTCCGACAACACGGCCAACGGTGTTGCTGCGCTCTTCAGCAACACCGCAGCGCAAAACACTGCCATGGGTGTTCAAGCGCTGTATTCGAACACGACTGGTAGTAACAATATCGCAATTGGTTACTCAGCGGGCATCAACCTCACCACGGGCAGTAACAATATCACCATTGGTAGTCCCGGTGTCGCGGATGAGGCCAGTACCATCCGAATCGGCAACACGTCCGTTCACACCGCCACCTTTCTCGCTGGCATCAATGGCGTCTCCATCACCGGCGGCGCACCTGTAGTAGTCGACGCTTCCGGACATCTCGGCACCGCCGACATCAGCACCCTGCAGGGCCCGCCGGGGCCACAGGGTTCAAAGGGTGACAAAGGTGATACCGGCGCCACTGGTCCGCAAGGCGACACAGGTGCCATCGGTCCTGCGGGAGCAAAGGGCGATACCGGGGCAACCGGCATTCAAGGACCGCAAGGACCCAAAGGCGACACAGGTGCCGCAGGCGCGCCCGGACCACAAGGTCTCAAGGGCGACACAGGAGCTACTGGGGCAGTGGGTCCGCAGGGAACAAAAGGAGATACGGGAGCAACTGGCGCAGTCGGATCGCAAGGACCGAAGGGCGATACCGGAGCGGCCGGCCCGCAAGGTCCGCAGGGCGTCCAGGGAGTAAGCGGGCCCGCGGGTCCCTCAGGCGCGACAGGTCCGCAGGGACCGATCGGGCCAGGTCTTGTCACCGGCGCTTATCTTTATCTACCCACCGGAACAGTCGCACCGTCCGGTTTCACGAAGATCGGGACCACGACGTCCCAGTACAAGGATCTCAGCGGGAAAAATCAGAATGCCGGTATCGACGTTTACCAGAAAATTTGACGTGCCGTCGGCCTGACTCGGAACTTCGTCCTGCCATTCCCGTAGAACCGAGGGCCACTCGCGACGAAACGGCGGACCGCGCTTTAGGCTTGTCTTACATGAAACGGAAAATCAGTATCGGACCTCGTGAACTCCAGTGTGGCCGCGGACGGCGGCACCCCTCGCAACTTCGCGACGACGCGTTGGAGTCTGGTCCTCACCTCGGCAGATCTCGCCGGCGACGGTCAGAAATCGAAGCAGGCCCTGGCCGAGCTCTGCCGCCTGTATTGGCGTCCGATTTTTTCCTTCGTCTGCCGCCGCGGCCATTCGCCGGAGGATGCGCAGGACCTCACCCAGGATTTTTTTCTCATGATGCTGGAAGGTAATTGGCTCAAACATGCCGATCCGACGCGCGGAAGGTTTCGCTCCCTTCTGCTCAAGTCGCTCCAGAATTTCCTCAACGATGCATCGGCGAAAAAGCATGCGCGGAAACGGGGCGGCGACCTGCAGTTCGTTTCCTGGGACGACTGGATGGCGGAAGCGCCGTCGCAACTCACGGTCTCGGCGCAGGCTCTCGAATCGTGGCCGGCCGAGCGGCTCTTCGATTTGCGCTGGGCGGCGACTGTGGTGGAGCAGGCGTTGCGGCGGCTGCGCGAGGAATGCGAAAGCCAGGGAAAACTGCGCGCTTTTGAGGCGTTACGATCCTGTCTCGGCGCTGAACGCGAAGACGTCTCCTATCCCACCTTATCGCAAACTCTCGGCGTCCCGGAGGCTACCGTGAAGCGCCTCGTGCACCGGCTGCGTCAACGTTACCGCAGTCTGCTTCGTGACGAAGTCGCGGAGACAGTCGCCGATCCCGCGGACATCGACGACGAAATCCGGCACCTGTGCGGCGTGCTGGCCGCGGATTCCGCCACGACCTGATGAAGACGTTGTCCCCCGGACTTTCCGATTCGATCGCGAGCGTTGTCTCCGATCCGCGCCCCTGCCCGCATTGCGATTCCTCGTCGCACATTGCCGGCGGACTTTGCGTCGGTTGCCTGCTCGAAGCCGGGCTCGATCCCGGCGACGAAAGCGAATCGGAAGCGCTCAGCGACATCCTCGCTGAGGTGCGGTTGCCCGACCAGAACTGGCGGCTGGGGAACTACGAGATTCTCGAGGAGATCGGGCGCGGCGGCATGGGCGTCATCTATCGCGCGCGTCAGCGCCATTCCCGTCGCATCGTCGCCGTGAAACGGGTCCTGAGCTATCACTCGGATTCGCGCGAAACCCTCGCGCGTTTCCGCCGCGAAGCCCAGGCCGCGGCGAGCCTCGATCATCCCAACATCCTGCCCATCTACGAGGTGAGCGAAAGCGAAGACGGCCTGCCGTTCTTCAGCATGAAATTCGCGCCGGGCGGAACCTTGCAACAAGTCGCTTCCGCGCTCCGCACGGAGCCGCGCCAATGCGTGGCGCTGGTGGCGAAGATCGCCCGCGCCGTCCAATACGCCCACAGCCGCGGCATTCTCCACCGCGATCTGAAACCCGGGAACATCCTGCTCGACGCCCGCGGCGAACCGCTCGTGAGCGATTTCGGCCTCGCCAAATGGCTCGACACCACGAGCGATCTCACCCGCACCCTCACCATCTTCGGCACTCCCGGTTACATCGCTCCCGAACAAGCCAGCGCTGCCGCCGACGAACTCAAACCCACCGCCGACATTTACAGCCTCGGCGCCATCCTCTTCGATCTTCTCGCCGGCCGGCCGCCCTTTCTTGGCGCCCACGCCCTCTCCGTCATCCGCCAGGCAGCAGAGTCTCCCGCCCCCAAACTCCGCACCCTCACCAAACTCGCCGACCGCGACCTCGAAACCATCTGCTCCCGCTGCCTCGAACGCGAACCGAGTGCTCGCTATCCCTCCGCGCACGATCTCGCCGAAGATTTGGAACGCTGGCTGGAAGGCCGGTCGATCATCGCTCGACCCATCTCACCGCCCGTCCGTGTCTGGCGTTGGTCGAAGCGAAATCGGAAATTGTCGGTAGCCATCTGGGGGTGCCTGATTTTCGCGGCTTTCGCGATGACTTGGCAATGGCGAAATCGTCATCTCGAAATTACGGTCCGCCAGCAAATCGCAGACGAACACGCTTTGGCGGTGCTTCCCATCCTCGATCTGGATATCGCCGGGGATAACTATGAGTTGTCCGCGCGATTCGCTTCGCTCCTCGGTGCTTCGCTTAATCGGACCGGCCCTGCTCGCGTCGTCCAAATCGCACCAAACGCTGCCGACGAGACCGCTCTTGTCGATTTACCGGCGCTTGCCGCGGCCTACCAGATTAAGTTATTCCTGAGTGGGACTCGTCGCACTCTCAAGGACGGGAAAATCCGATTTGTCATTCGCGTCATCAATCCCAACGGCGAGTTAGTTTTTCGCCAAACCATCGATTCCGCCACTTCCGCAACGGAGGTAGAATCCGCGCTCAACCGAAGTGCACCTGCATTGTATTCCTTCTTCTCCGCTGCTTCGCCGGAACGAAGCAGCGAGAGGCGGCTCGATCCTGCAATGCGCAATGGGAAAGCGAGCGAGTTCCTATTGGCCGGTCGGGAACTTATGGAAAGGCAGAGCCTGACCGATCTCGACCGGGCGTTGCATTGTTTCGAGCAAACCATTCGTTTGGAGCCCTCGAGTGCGCTCGCCCGGGCGTATTACGCCATCAGCGCGGGGACGCGCCTCCATTACCAATTCGATCAGCAGATTCTCGATGAAGCCAGAACGTTAGCCGAGCGCGCCGAAGAATTGAATCCCGAATTGCCCGAGGTGCATCGCGCCCTTTCCGGTCTGGCTCATGAGAGAAACGATTTGGCCATGGCCCTTGAGGAAGCTTACCAGGCAATCGAGTTGGGCGGACCTCAGGTACCCGTTCTTGGCATGATCGGAATTTGTCTGAAGACAACCGGCCAACCGCAGCGCGCGATAACCTGGTTCGAGAAAATGTCGCAGTGGCGCCGCCGGCCTGCCGACGCTAGTTGGATGATTGGCGATTGCTGGGCAGACTTGGGTGACGATAACCGCGCCGAAGCCATTTATCGGCGAATCTCGGGCTTACATCCGGAGCTTCCAGAAGGATGGCTCGGTCTTTGCCGGCTTCATCTATTCCACGGCGAGTTTGACGCTGCGCGCTTGATCCTGCGCAACGAAGCTTCCGCCTATCAGGACCACACTTATCCGAAGCAAATGGCAGCGCAGGTCGAATTCTTTGCTCGTGATTTCTCCGCGGCAGAAAGGCTTTACACCCAGTTGGCGTCGGGGGACAGGGCGGGCGGAGGCTCATTTTACGGGGGAGTCAGCTACCGCTCCGCGTTGGGCATTCTCCTGCTCGCTCGCGGTGATAAAGCTGGAGGTGGGAAAACTCTGGAGGAGGATTTGGCCAGCCAACTGGAGACATTAAGGCAGGCGCCCACTCATCCTAGTATCTTGTATCAGGTCGCAGCGTTGGAATCCTCGCTTGGGCGAGAGGAAGACGCCCTTTCCTCTCTCCGGCAAGCCTTCACGCACGGGTGGCTTGACTATCGGTCACTAGGCCTTGACCCGCGGTTTGACGGTCTCCGGGGATTACAAGGGTATCGCCAGATCGTGCGCGATATCCAACAGCGCGTTGATTCACTTCGGCAGGAAATGCACAAATAAGAAAGGAACGAATGAAAACCGGTAGTGATCAGGAAAATATCGAATCGAGCAAGACGCAGGATCAAACAAAGGAACCGACGCGTAGCTGGTGCGAAAAAGACGGCAAACCCGCCGACCAAGATCGGATCGACGGCCTAAACGAATTCAAAGCAAAGCTCCCCAAAGATCAGATCGAAAGAGACAAATTGAAGGATCCTGACCATGCGAGGCGGATGTTTGCGGAATGGGGCGGCTTCTACTTGGAAGAAAACGCCCCGGCAGATGAGGAATATCGGGGAATTCCCAAAACTACAGTCTTCAAATGCTATGAACAACAAGAAGGCCGCCCTGAGCGAGACGAACAAGTAATTCTCGTCTTACCAAGCCTGGATCTCAGCGGCAGGTCGAACGAGAGTTACGACCAGGAGGTGGCCAAAGTTTGGAGATGTACTTACATCCCGTACCTCGACGAGAAGTAACCCAAGAAGGGTCCCTAGCCAAAACGAGGCGACGCTACAGTTGTCTTCGCGCAGCTAGCACGGGAACGGAACTTACATGCCCGGGCAGCGCCGACCCTCTCTGTCATTAACGCACCTTCTCGTCGCCGCTTACGAGCAAGCTGTCGACGCACTGGCGAAAATCTTGTTCCGATAAGGGAAAACGGGTCGCGGCTGCGCGCCCGGAGAATAGGGGAATATCACCGGCCAGGAGTTGGCCGATCTCTTGTCGTTTCCTTGAGTCGCTAGTTAGGCCATCAGAAATGTATTCCCATAAAATTTGGCACGGGCTTCCCCCGTAAACCAACTCGCGTTCGAGCGCCCTCGTGAGCAACCGATCGTAATAAATGCTTGGCCGAAGGACCAATCGAACAGGTTCGTGGCGCATCCTCGCGATCCAGCGTTGCATTCCAATCTTTCCGCCATATCGCTTTAGAAAGGCGTGGATCGAGGCAAAGCCTTCAGCGATTTCCCCAGCCGAAGCATCAATCGCTGCGATGAAACGGGGCGCATTTCGGCCGCCAGCTAGCATCCCCGTCCGAAAAAGACCTTTCTCAGTTTCGCGGAATCGAGCCGGCAGGCGAGTCTCTGGGTGAAGTAACGTCTCGCAATCCACCAACACGAGATATTTATCATGGATAGCAAAGTTTGCGGGATGGAGATCGACAGCCCGAAACACGTAAGCCAGATAAAGAATCGTCCCGGCTTGGTGTGCCAGCCGCCGACGACTCGTGACATCGCGCGGAGCTCGATGCTTTACTGCCTGCATCCAATGGTGATCGCCGCGCAAATGAAATCGCGGAATGAGAAAGGGCGGTTCGAAACCGGCGGAGTTTAGTTTCTCCAACAACTCGTGCCACAACCTCTCTTTTCGGCCTGAACGCGGCTTGTAATACCAGAGTTCGTTTTCGCCTAGTCTTACCCGGGTTGCCGTGCGTCCTCCTGAATGACAATCGGACAAGTCTGTTTCTAATGCTGTCAGACGACTCCCTTCGATTTTCGCGAAGGAATAAAGGTCGGTTGTAAACACATTCAGGAATTCCTTCCAATTGGAGGTCTGCGCGTCCCAAAGCGCGGCGAGGCCCGGGACGATTTGCCGGAGGTGGCAGGGATCTAGTCGCGTTGTAAACGCTTTGCCAGGTTTGGAGCGGGCGCGAAAAACCTGAGCTAAGGCAAGGTGCCGGCTCGTTCTCTCCAGACGCTGCTTTAACGCGCGGCGGAAAGAGCAGCCAACAATTTTCAAACTAGCCCGATCCAACAGAGGACGGTGGCTTCGTTCCCATTCCTGCCATGCGTTTCGCGCCATCTCTTCTGGCAAGGTTTTCTTTGTAATCGCCAGGGGACTCCTCGGGTTCGGAAATAGGCAACGATCCTCGGATATGTCGAATCTGCCGGTCAATGTCCCTTGGTGGGCTGATCGTCTTACGGAGCCAATCCCACCACTACCGCCAAATCGTACAAGTTAACAATCTGCCGCCAGCGGCCACTGGAGCGGTCGAGCCATGGCTCTGGCAGCCAGTCCCGACCATAACATCGCAGGTAGGAATCCGGGTTTGCCCACAACGCGCCTTCGATTGTTTCTGCAATGATTCGGCTCCCAACCGGGCCTAGGCATCTCCCGTCTTCCAAAGACGCGGCTTCGAGAAGAAGATAGTACCACAAAGGAGTTTCTTTTTCGAGCTGCACAGCAGCAAGGTTTGCCCATAAGTCAGGATTGGGATCGATAGGTTTCGTCCCAAGAATTTCCGTCACAGTCTGGCCGCAGGGCAGGAGCGCTGCGACGCCCCTCCGCAAAGTGAGCCAGGGAAGCGCTATCTCACCCGTCTCCCGAGCGATACTTCGGTAGAGTCGGACCGAATGATCTGGCACATGAAATAACTCGCACGCGATTTCCGTGTTGATTCTCGCTGCGTGCTCAGAAGAACTCGGTCCTGCGAACGTTCCCCACCGTATGGCCATTCCACGTCGCAGGGGACGTGTAGGCTTCACTCTCAACAAACACTTGAGCGAAAAGTTTGTCGGTGCGGTCAGTGTGTAGGAATCTCGCACCATGCTATGCCCGAAACGAAAGGCGGCCCGGGCAAATTCGGTAGGGATCGAAAACCGTCCATCCCAATCGATCAAAGCCCCATTCAGAATACTCGCATAAGTGTCCGGCTCACAAATCATGGGCAAAAAATCATGACGCACTAACCATTGGTATTGATGACAGACCCGTCGTCGTGCCGCGCGCAGGCGTACCGATGCAGGCAGCGACCCAGGGATTTCTGTGAGCGCCGCGTTGTGCAGCAGAAGGAACATCGCATGAACTTGGCGGACGAGCGGGTTCTCGAGATTGCGGTGGTCGGCAACCCTCGGGATGCAATCGGCACCCAAAGGAACGTCGAATAAAGGATTGCCCACGCGAAACGAGACCTCGTCGTCCTCGTAAATATTCGCGTCCTTTCCCGGTGTGTCGCCGTAAAGACAATCCAAGTTGAGCCAGTGACGACGGAGGTTCGGCAGATCGCGCGGTTCCAGCGGCCCGCTATCTGCAGGCGTGTAGGCCTCCGACGTGAGATCATGGTCGATAAACTGGCCAAAGTAGGTGTAGGCCGCCGGAATTTTGGCTGTTGTCCGGATGTCCATCCGCCGGCCTGGATCACACATCGTCCAAGCGAGACACTCCAAGCGCGAATCACTGGATGAAATCGGATTCAGCGTGGGACGAAACAGTCTGCTATACCGATCGGGCGCCGAAAATTCGTACGGCCTGATTTGATGCTGCGACATATCAATTAATTGCAGCAACGCGGAGCGGCGTTCTGAGGGGGCTTGTCAAGCATGGCGAGGGTCAAAGGGTTAACTTTCGGGACCGTGCCCTGTAAAGTCCGAAATAGGGCAAGATTAATCAGCGACGTTATCCCCGCCTTCTTAAAAACGACTTACTGGGCTACTTTTAGCAGATGAATACCGTCCCACGCGTCTTCGCCTATCTGCGCCGCTATCCCTGGCTGGCGTTGGGGACGCTTTGTTGTGCGATCGTGGGGACGGCGATGGTGCTGGTGTTTCCGGCTGTGACCAAGCGGGTCATCGATGAGGTCCTGATCCAGCGGCATCCAGAGCGGCTGACGCCGCTGATCGCGGTGGCGGCGCTGGCGTTTTTGCTCCAGCAGGGGATGGACTCGCTCCGGATCATTCTCAACAACACCTTCGAGCAGCGCGTGATCTTTGATTTGCGGAGCGATCTGTATTCGCATATCCAGATGCTGCCCCTGCGGTGGTTCGATAATCGGGCCACAGGCGACCTGATGACGCGAATCCTCGAGGACGTGACTTCGGTGGAACGGATGCTGATCGACGGGATCGAGCAGGGGGTAACGGCAATGCTTCAGGTCGTGATCGTGCTCGGGATGATGTTTTATTTCCGGGTCTCGCTGACCCTGGTCGCACTGGCGTCGTTGCCTTTGCTGGCGGCGGGAGCGCTCTGGTACACGTTCACGGCCCATCGCCGTTATCGGCTGCAGCGCCAGGCGTCCTCAGCGATGAACTCGCTTCTGCACGATAACCTGGCGGGAATTCGCCAGGTCAAGAGCTACGTGCGCGAGAGTGCGGAACATGAGCGGTTTAATTCGGTCAGCGACCGGCTCCGTCAGGCGACCCTGATCGTGATGCGAGTCTGGGCGCTTTATTCTCCGTCGATGGTTCTCGTCGGCTCGCTGGGGATTGTGCTTACGGTCTGGTTCGGGGCGCGGATGGTCCTGGCGGGCACCATGCAAACCGGCGACCTGATTGCGTTCCTCATGCTCACCGGATTTCTCTACGAACCAATCCACAAGCTCCATCAGCTCAATCAACTCGTGCAGGTGGGACGCGCGGCGGGCGAACGCGTATTCGAGATCATCGACGAACCGATCGAGCCCGGCTGGGACGTGGAGAAGCCGGCCGCGCGAGTGACGGGCGACGTGCGGTTCGAGGACGTCGGGTTCACTTATGGAAAAGAAGGCGCGCCGGCGCTCCAGCACATCACCTTTCACGCGAAGCCCGGCGAGACCATCGCGCTCGTTGGGACGACGGGCGCCGGGAAATCGACCCTGGTGAATTTGCTGACGCGCTTTTACGAGTACGACAACGGCGAGATCTTCATCGATGCCAAACCGCTCCGGGAATTCGGCATGCGCCGCCTACGCGAAATGATCGGGCTCGTGACCCAGGAGAGTTTTCTGTTTAACGGATCGATCCGTGAGAACCTGCGGATGGGCCGGCCGGGCGCGACGGACGCCGAGCTGCTCGGCGCGGCGGAAGCCGCGAACGCGCGCGGGTTCATCGACCGGATGCCGAACGGCCTGGACAGCGTGGTGGGCGAGCGTGGAGTGAAATTGAGCGTGGGCGAAAAGCAACGGGTTTCCATTGCCCGCGCCCTGCTAAAAGATCCGCCGATTCTGATTCTCGATGAAGCGACGGCCAGCGTGGACACGACGACGGAACGTTTGATCCAGGAAGCGCTCGAGCACCTGATGTCGCACCGGACGTGCTTCGTGATCGCGCACCGGCTCTCGACCATTCTGCGCGCGGACCAGATCCTGGTGCTGGAACGCGGGCGGATCATTGAACGCGGAACCCACGCGTCCCTGCTCGAGTTGGGGGGAAAATATGCGCGGCTTTGGGAGCAGAGTTTTCTGGAGAAGCCGGTGGAAGAAAAAGCAGAGGAAGAAAACGTCGAACGCCCAACGCCCAACGCCCAACGTCCAATTGAAGAGGAGACGCTCGACGCGGTTTAGAGCTGCCTTCTGTAGCCGCTTCGCTGTGCGAAGCGCGAGAGCAAACGTTGTCGCAATCCCACGCTTCGCATAGCGAAGCGGCTACAGAAGAAGCTACGGGCGCTGGGCCAATTCCTGAAACTTTAATTCGAGGGCGCGATAGCGTTCGTCGGCTTCCTGCAAGGCGCGGCGTTCTTCGCGCAACGCCTGCTCGAGATCGCGGATCCGGTCCTCGAGTTTGATCGACATGCCGGTGGGCGCGGGCTGGATCGGATGCACCTCCTTCAGTGCGTCGTCAACGGCGCCTGGCGAAAGGATGAGCGGCACTTCGTTCACCCGCAGGCGGGAGCCGTCGCATGAATTGATCACGAACGTTTCGCCGTTGATCTCGCCGAGGCGCACGAACTCCTGGATCGCGCCGAGCGTGGTCGGTCCGTAGAACCGCTCCGTCGTCACCTCGACCAGCCAATCCATTCCCAGCTCTGGCAGCATCGGCGCTTTTACCCACGTCGTCTGGTCGGTCGAGACGGCGTCGTGCGGCGCGACCTGGGCGGAGGAAGCCCAGCGGGCCAGCTGCGCGAAGGGGAGCGGGCCAAAGATATTGCCGTCCTCGTGCTTGCGGAGGAACCAATCCTGCGCCGCCGCCGCCTCCATTATCCGTTGGGCGACGCGCTGGGGGAACTGGCTGCGGGCGGGATCATGATCGTCTGGCCGATTTGCAGTTTCCGGTCGTTCTCGATGTGATTGAACTTCTGCAATTCTTCGACGGTGACCCGGTGCATTTTGGCGATCGAGGTCAGCGTCTCTCCTTTTGCGACGACGTGGCTGTTGCCCGATTGCGGAGAGGGTTTCGCGGCATCGGTCGTGCCCGTAGTAACAGGCTGGCTTGGCGACGGCGAAGGCGACGGCGTTTCGCCGATTATCACGCCGGGGCGGTTGTTTTTAGAGAGCTGTTGTTCCAGCTTCAGGATCTGCTGGGAAAGTGTATCGATCTTCGCGTTCTGCTCATCGACTTTCTTGTTCAACGCTTCGAGCATCTTCTCGGTCTTGTCATTTCCGGGAAAGGATTGCGCGGAAGCGATTGCGCAAAACATCAGGGCGCTGAGCAAGGTCAAGGAGACAACGGCGAGGCGACGCATGAGGCCGAAGTCTGGCATCTTGAAACGGCAGAGGCAAGCACGGCGCGGCCGGTCGGCTTGCCTTTCGATGATTTATCCCTAACCTTTTTCGCATGCCTGAGCGCGTCCAAAAGCCGCCCATGCCCTGGGGGCCGAAGCAGGGGGACGGGGACGGTCCTCGTTCGCCGGACGTGTCGCGACCCGACACTCGGGACCTCCTAAAGAAGATGCGCAAAGTGGACCCGAACCAGTCGAAGCGTTACCGCCAACGCACGGGCCAGTGATGGACGCGCCTGGCGGCGGAGCTGAAGATTTCGCGGGATTGCTCCGGCGAACCGGACACATGGGTCCAATAGGCCAGATTGGACCTATGTCAGTAACGCCGGCGCCCAATGTTCCGCAGACCCAGGCAACGACGATCCTCGCCTTCAAGTTCCAGGGCGGCGTGCTCGTAGCGGGCGATCGCCGCGCGACTGCCGGTAACACCGTCGTTTACGATCGCGCCGACAAAGTTCTCGAGATCGATCGCCATTCGATCATGGCCATTGCGGGCGTTCCGGCGACAGCCTGGGAAATGGCCCGCGTCCTCGAGCATTCGTTCCAGTTTTTCCGGCGCACTCAACTGCAGGAAATGAGCGTGGACGGAAAGGTGCGCGCCCTTTCGAAATTGCTTCGCGACAATTTCGGCTTCGTCCTGCAAGGCGTCGGCGTGGTGGTTCCGATCTTCGCGACTTACGATGCCGGCTCCGACCCGGCCGCGCGGCTTTATTTCTACGACGCGATGGGCGCGCAATTCGAAGTGGCCGATTACGCGGCGACCGGTTCCGGTTCGCCGGCGGTCCGCGGGATTCTTTATTACGAGAACAACTGGGGGAAAAAGCCGCTAGCGAAATTGAGCGAAGAAGAAGCCGTCACGGTGGCCCTTCGCGCGCTCGACACGGCCGCGGAATCGGACACGGCCACGGGCGGCGTGGATCGGAACGCGAAAATCTTTCCGGTCATCAAGGTGGTTTCGAGCGACGGCATCACCACGCTGCCGGAGAAAAAGATCGCGGCGATATTCAAACGGAGCGTGGCATGATCGAAGAGCCGTATCGATGGGTCGAAGCGATCGCGAACCGCGCGGAATACATCGAGACGCAGCTGGCCAGCGGCAGCCCGATCGTCGCGCTCGGATACCGGGACGGAATCCTGTTTCTGACCCTGGGCAAAACGCGGCAAAAACTTTTCGAGATTTACGATCGCATCGCGATGGGGGCCATCGGACATCCGGGGGACATCGAGCGATTGAGAATGGCGGCCATCGAGCTGGCCAGCACGGAGGGTTTCACCCGCTCCGCCGCGGATGTTTCGCTGCGGCGGCTGGCCCATTATTCTCTCAGCCCGATTTTAAAAACGGCGTTCGAGCAGGTCTACGGCGCGCCCTATCTGGCGCGGCTCCTGTTCGCAGAGATCGGCGCAGACCAGGAAAACGATTTGTTTCTCCGGCTCGATTACGACGGGGCGATCGCGACCAACAGCGGCACCTTCGCGCAGACCCGGCAGGATTTCGCCGTCCTCAGTGGAACGCGGCAATCGACCGAGCTAATGGAGAAATATCTGGCCGCCGAACATTCGGCCGGCGCGACTTTCGAGCGCGCCCTGAAGCTGAGTCTGGACGCGTGGATCGTCGGCCACGTCGCGCTCGGCGACGATGGCGTGAAGGAGTTGCCCGCGCGCGATAAAATTGTCGCGGAACGGAAGGAACGATTGCGCGCGGCCGGTGTGGAAGCGGCCGTGTTGGATCGAGACGCGAGCCTCGCCATCCGCTATCGCGCGGCCGGTGAATCGGAAATACGATCGGCGCTTGGCGACTGACCAAAACCTATGCGGGGGCGAAATGGGCGCACGAGAACGAGCGAACGCTCGCGCCTGGCGTGGATTGGCGTGCTGCTCATGGCCGTCTCTTTCATTTGGCTCCAGGTCACGGCCGTTCCAAGATCCGTAACCCGGCTCGAACCGGGCCCGCCGCAAACGGCGCCGTTCGCGATGGTTATTCTCGATCCCGGCCATGGCGGCCAGGATTCCGGGACAATCAAAAACGGGATGGTGGAAAAGGATCTGGCTCTCGATCTCGCCCATCGCGTCGAGCGGGTCCTGCGGGAGCGCGGCCTCGTAGTCGCTCTCACCCGCGCTGACGACACTTACGTTTCGCTTCCGGACCGCGCCATCATCGCGAATAACCAGCCGGAATCTGTCTTCGTCAGCATTCATTTCGACGAAGGCGGCCGCTCGGCGGCGACGGGAATCGAGACCTATTACGCGGCCCATCCCGTGTCTTTGCCGGAACGGATCGCCTCGTGGCTTCCTTTTTTGGAACGGACTTCGGCGGAGCCGCCGAACGTCGAGAGCCAAAGCCTGGCCGTGTCGATCCAGGAAGCGCTCGTCGCCCGCACCCAGGCGACGAACCGCGGCACGCGTCCCCAGCAATTTTTCGTGATCGCGAACGTGCGCCATCCTGCCGTCCTGGTGGAAGGCGGGTTTCTCACCAACAAAGATGAAGTCGTTAGGCTGGCGAATCCCGATTATCGCGAACAAATGGCGGCAGGGATCGCGGACGGCATCGTGCGGTATCGCGACACGCTCCTCGGAAAGCAAACGCCCCTGGCCGTGGACCTCCCCTCCCGATGAATAGCGACTCGCGCGCGGCGTCCAAATTACATTCCCGATGAACCGAAAACTTTTCGCCACGACCCTGGTCTTTCTGGCGGTCTGCCATTTGGCGTGGGCCGATCCAGCCGTCGAGTCCGCCCAGAAAAAACTCAAGGACGACGGTTTTTACTACGGCGAGATCAATGGAAAGAAAGACGCGGACACGACGGCGGCGATCCGGCGTTATCAAATTCGAAATGGTCTCCAGATCAACGGCGAGCTGAACCCAGAGACGTTGCGTTCGCTCGGGCTCAGTTCGAAACCGTCCTCGACACCGGCCCCGCGTCCCGCCCAAACGCCGCGTCCCACCCCGCCGGGATTTCTCGAGGAGACGCCCGCCCCCACCGTCGCGCCGGCGCCGCGCCAACAGCCGCCACCGGAGCCGAACGGTAACGACGATGAGTACGCTCCGGAACCGCCGCGGCCGCGGGTGGAGAGCGCGAACATCTTCGGCGGCACTCCCTACGAAGCAGCGCCGCCGCAGGTCCAGCAGGACATCGTCGCCAGGGCGCAGGTCGTCCTGATGCGGCAGGGATATTATCGCGAAGGGATCGACGGACTTTTTGGGCCGGCGATGGACTTTGCGTTGCGCAGTTACCAGGCGCGATTCGGTCTTCGGCCGAGCGGCCGGTTGGACGTTGAAACGCTCGCGTCGCTCAACCTGCTCCCGGAACAGCGAATGACCGGTCCGCGAAGATTTCAGCGCCGCTTCTTTCCGCGGATCCGAATCGGGCCCGGCAGCGAGCCGATTTATATTCCGCGCTGAGGCCGCTTACGGTTTGGAATTCTCGTAATCCACCGCCTGTAATTCGCAGACAACGCTGCCCACGAAAACCTGCGCTTCGATTTTCAGGAGAAGCCGATCGGGATCGTCCGAAAGCCAGGCGCTGGCGCGACGGAATTTTCGATGGGGTTGGAGCTGACCGTCTTTGATTCGGTTTAACTGGAGATCGAACTTTATCGCGTTGTAGGTCCCCGCAGGCACAGTAACGCGTTCGCGGCCAAGCACGGTCACTGTCGCCAGATACGGCGCCGTCGACGCGTAAACCACGATGCGCTGGACGTTGCGTTCTGGGAGAGACTGGCTCCGCAGGTAGAGGAGCGCCGACTGGAGATCGAACAAATGCGGGAAATCGTAGCGGCGGGTTTTCGTTCCGGTGCCCGGCGTCTCGGTGACCTTCGAGACGACCCCGGCGGAATTGAACGCCAGCTCCGTCAGGATTTTCTTGTTACGGTCGTTCTCCATCTGCCTCACGGCGATCGGATGAAGCGCCGAGGCGTCGATGGTCGAGACATGGGTTGCGTCGAACTTCCAGAGCGTGCGCGCCAACCCGGTCGTGCGTGCGGTCACGTCGAGCTGCAATCGGTCGGCCCCGGGTTTGCTGAGCCGAATCTCAGCCGACGCACAGGGAAATCCGCTCCAGCCAAATCCATAGCGCGAATGCATCGGCCGCGGGTTTGGAAAGGAGGGCGGGGAAGCGGCGGTGACCGTCGCCTCCCACGGCGCCGCGCCCACGGCATTATGCATCGAGCACAGCGCCATCGCGGCCAGGGCAATTCGCGCGATCATTTTCAAAACAACTTTCAGGCAAGAAAAAACACGCGGACGGGCCGCGTGTTTTCTACCTCAAATCTTGAAGGAAGGTTACGGCTTCTTAGGCGTGGTCGCGGGGGAAGTCGTCGTTGTGGCCGCCGTGCTGGCCGGGCTGGTCGCCGGTTTTTCGGTCGTGGTCGTGACCGGCCGCTTATTCAACGCGGTGATAACGTCCGTCGTGAAGTCGTAGCTCTCCTTCGCGTAAATGACAACGTTTACCCCGTTCATGCTCGGGCCGGTCTTGTCGAACACGAGATCGTAACTGTTGCTCTTAACCCGTTCCATGATGACGTCCGTGATTTCTTTCACGATGTTTTCGCGCATCCGCATCGCCTGTTCCTGGAGCTGCCGTTCCCGGGTCTGGCGGAACTCGTTGATCTCGCGCTCCATGTTCTTGATGTTCGCGATCTTCTCGTCGCGTTCCTTGGCCATGGAGGTTTTCTTGTCCGCGCTTAAGGCCGGTGAATCGAGCTGCTGATTGAGCTTGTTGATTTCATCGAGCGCCTTCTTGTAATTCTCGGCGCGATCGTCGTATTCCTTCTTGGCGGCGTCCTTGGCCTCGTTGATTTTTTTCTCCGAGTCCTTCGTTTTGTTGTACTCCTTGAAGGCGCGATTCATGTCGACGGTGCCGATTTTAAGAGGGCCTTGAGCGTAGCCAGCCGCGGGGAGAGCCAGGGCGGCCGCGAGCGTAAAAAGAAGAAATTTTTTCATAGGAAAGGGTTACAGGTCGCAGGAAAGGGGTTAGACCGCAACCCCTTTCCTCCGTTCAAAATTGATAGCCGACGTTGAAGTTGAACTTCCCGCTGCCGGCGTCCTTATAGGGCCCCTTTTGAATGGGGATGCCGTAGTCGATCCGCAACGGACCGATGGGAAGATCAAGCCGCAAGCCGATGCCGAAATCCGAAACCAGGTCGCGGGAATCGTAATCCCAGGGCTTCGTGTTGACGAAGCCCGTGTCGTAAAAGATGGCAAAGCGCGCCTTCTCGATGATCGGCATGGTGTATTCGGCGGTGAACGACGCCATGCTTTGGCCGCCCAACGGCTCGCCGTTGATGTCGCGCGGGCTGACATCGCGGAAATCGAAGCCGCGCAAATCGTTCGAGCCGCCCAAAAAGAGCCGGTCGTAAATCCGGACGCGGTCGCCGTCGCCCCAGTTATCCACCGAGGCCATCGTGCCGCTGAAGAGAAGGATCGAATCCTTCCACATGTGGAAATATTGCCGCGCCTCGAGCGAGAAGCCGACGATCTGCTCGCTGCCGCCGAGGGGCCCGCCTGCGACGTAGGGAGTGAAAGCAATCCGATGTCCCGTCCGCGTCAGGAATGGATTATCGAGGGTCTCATTCCTCAATCCCACCGTGATCTGGCTCTTCGTCGTTTGCCCCTGTTCCAGCAAGATCTGGCTCGAGGAACCCGCGGCGATATCGAACAGCTCGATAGCTTCGAGCCGATACTGCAGGCTAAGGGCGGTGAACGGAGCGATCGCTTTCCGCGTTTCAATCGAGAAACCGTAGTTGCGCTGCGTGTAGATGTTGCTGAGGTAATCCGCCTCCCGGAAAAACAACTCGCCGCCGAGAGATAGCCGCCGGTCCATGAAGTACGGCTCGGTGAGCGACAGGGTGACGTCCTTGCGGGTGTTGCCGTACTGAATCCGGAACCGGAATTTCTGGCCGGCGCCAGTAAAACTCGGCCAGTTCATGATATCAAAATTGCCCTGCGTCATTTCCACGAACCCGACCAGCTGGTCGATCGTGCTAAAGCCCGCGCCGAAGTTCAGTGAGCCGGTCCGCTTCTCCTGCACCTGGATCGTCAGATCTTTCCGTCCCGGAACGCCGGTGTCTTCGGGATAGGTCTCGACCTTTTCGAAATAGCCCAGGTTATCGAGACGCTTCTTCGTGGTCTCGACCCGGACGCTGTTCATGATGTCGCCCGGCGCGATCAGCACTTCACGGCGGATCACCTTGTCCTTCGTCCGGGTATTCCCGACGATGTTGATCCGCTGCACGAAGGAGGGGCCGCCTTCCTCGATCTGGTAATGAACGTCGATCCGCCCGTCGCCCGCCGGGATTCCCTGCGGGATCACCTGCAGGTCCACATATCCACCGCTGCCGTAGGCGTCCGCGATTTTCTTCGAGTCCTCGCGAATTTGTTTGGGCGAATAGACCCCGCCCTCCTTCATCTTGAGGAGCGCGCGGACCTTCTGCTCGTTGGTCACTTTCGTTCCGCTGATCCGAATCTTGCCGACGCGGTAGAGCGGTCCTTCGACCAGAACCACCACGATCGTCATCTTCCCCTTGGCTCGTTCCCGCCGGACCTCCTTCACCTCCACGTCGATGTAACCGTGGTCCTGGTAATATTCCTTCACCGCGTTGACGTCCTGCTCGAGCTGGGTCTCATCGAGACGGCCGGATTTATCGATGAATGAATAGAAGGTCTTCCCTTTGGTCTTCATCTGCTTGCGCAGGATGCGATCGGGAAACTTCGTGTTGCCCTCGAATCGGACCGCGCCGATGGCCCCCTTGGTCCCTTCCGTGATCGTGTAGATGACCCGTGAGGTGCCGTGCGCTTCGTCGGTCTCGACCTTGTATTTTACGTCGACGTCGGTGAACCCCTTGCCCTGGTAAGTCTCGATAATTTTTTCGCGCGCCTTCTCCAGCTCGTCTTCGCTCAGCGGCCCGTTGATTTTCAGGTTGATCGCCTTGCGCAGTTTCTTGGCGTTGATTCGCTCCGCGCCCTCAATGGCGATCTCGTTCACGAACGAACGCGTTTGCAAAACCACGATCACTTTCACGCCCTCGCCTTCCGGTTGCCCGAAGATGCGAACGTTTTGGACCTGGCTGGTTCGATAGAGCGCTTTGATGTCCTGTTCGACCAGCGATTCGGAATACGGCTTGCCCGGTTTGGTCTGCATCTGCGCCAGCACTTTGTCGCGCGCGATTGTCTGCGGGCCGACGTACTGGATCTCGATCGAGTGAATCAGAGGCGGCCCCTGCTGCTGCGGCGGAGCGGTCTGGGCGCGCAGCGAGAAACTCGACGCGAGCGCGAAGATCAAAAAGAGTGCGAGCCGCGCCACCGAAATGCCGCCGCGCATTAAACCAAAAAATTCCTTCATAACGTCAAAAGTCCCCTGGCGTCCTTCGTCCCCGACGCGGCGCAGGTCGGCATTAATGGGTAAGAAGGCGGGCATCGTCAAGGCAGGATTTCAGTCTCGCGCCGGGGCGCTGGACGAAGAAGAACGCATTGCTCGGCGCTAATTCAAGAGCTGGTACCAATTATTCCGCCGCCGCGGCTCATAACCGGCGTCGCGGATTAGCCCTTCGATTTGGGCCGCATTCAGGCGAAACGTCGTCCCGGCGCTGCTCACGACGTTCTCCTCCATCATGACCGAACCGAAATCGTTCGCGCCATATTTCAGCGCTACCTGACCGATGTCGGGGCCCTGGGTGACCCACGAACTTTGGACGTTCGGGAAGTTGTCCAGGAAGATGCGCGCCAGCGCCTGGGTGCGCAGATACTCCACCACGCCCGTCGGCCGGTCGACTTTCAAAACCGCGTTTTGCGGCTGGAACGTCCAACAGATGAAGGCCGTGAACCCGCCGCTTTTATCCTGCTGCTCGCGCAACCGCCGCAGATGCTCGATCCGATCCTCGATCGTTTCCACGTGCCCGAACATCATCGTCGCGCTCGATTTCAACCCCAGCTCGTGCGCCACCTGCATCACTTCCAGCCACGCGTCCGAGTTGCATTTCAGCGGCGCGATCCGGTTGCGGACGCGGTCGACCAGGATCTCGCCGCCGCCGCCCGGGAGAGAGCCCAGCCCGGCTTCCTTGAATTGCGAAAGCACTTCGCGCAACGGCATTCCGAAAAGCTCCGCGAAATGTTGCAGCTCCGGCGGACTGAATCCGTGAATGTTGATGTGCGGATATTTTTCCCGGATGTGCCGGAGCAGATCGAGATACCAGTCGAACGTTAATTTCGGATGGTGCCCGCCCTGCATCAGGATTTGAACCCCGCCCGCGGCGGAAAGTTCGTCCAGTTTCTGGTCGAGCTGTTCGCGGCTGAGGACGTAGTGGTCCTCGTCTTTTTCCGTGCGGTAAAACGCGCAGAACTTGCAGTAAACATTGCAGACATTGGTGTAGTTGATGTTGCGATCGATGATGTAAGTCACGATCTCGCGGCCATGATTGTCGTAGCTGGCGGCCTTCGCCAGATCCCGGCGCGCGTTGGCCAGCTGGCCGAGTTCCGCCAGCGGCCGGCGATAAAGTTCCAGGGCTTCCTCCGGCGAAATGCGTTCGCCCGCCAGGACCTTGTCTGTCAGCGATGTTTCCGATAACGCAACCACGGCGATAATGTAGCCGGTTCGCCGCTGAAATGAAACAACGTGTCGCCATCGTGGGCGCAGGCATCTCGGGTTTGACCTGCGCGGTTCTCTTTGCCGAAAACGGATTTGAGACTTCGATCCTGACGGAGGAACTGGGCGACGAGACGAATTCCGCCGCGGCGGCCGCCATGTGGTATCCGTACGATGTCGGTTCCGGCGGGGAAATTGTTCGGTGGGCGCTCGTCAGTTACGATCGTTTCCGCGAGCTGGCGCGCCGGCCGGGGAGCGGTGTCTCCGTCACCGAGCTTCGTGTCTTTTCGCGGCTCGGCCCAATCTCACCGCCCGCCTGGGCGCAATCGTTTGCGACCCGGGCCCTCGAACGCGGCGAGATCCCAGCCGCCTTTGTCAGCGGCTTTTCGATCGACGTGCCGCTGATCGAAACCGGCAGATACCTTGCCCACCTCGCGGCGCGCTTCACGAACGCCGGAGGCTCAATCCGCGGCGGAATTCATTTCCAAAACCTCGACGCTATCGATGGCGCGTTCGATGTCGTCATTAACTGCGCCGGGATTGGCGCGCGCGAACTCGTCCCCGATCCGCGGATGGAACCGCATCGCGGCCAGGTCGCGATCGTCGAAAAGTTCGATCTGCCCTTCGCCATCGTCTGCGACGATCCGCCGCTGATGTATGCAATTCCCCGATCGAACGACTGCGTGCTTGGCGGAACGAACGAGGTGAGCGACGACCGCACGATCGATCCAGGCACGACCGCCCGGATCATCGGCGAATGCGAAAGCGTGCTCGGCCGGCCGACGCCGCCATTGCTTCGAGCGCGCGTCGGTTTGCGCCCGGGCCGGTCGGGGAGCGTCCGGCTCGACGCGGAGAAACTCCGCGACGGCCGCACCGTAGTTCACAATTACGGACATGGCGGTTCCGGGTTCACTTTGTCGTGGGGCTGTGCCGAAGCGGTTCTCGAATTGGTGAATTTGCAGCCGCTTCGCTATGCGAAGCGTTAGAGACAGCGACGCCGGCACAATCGCTTCGCGCAGCGAAGCGGCTACAGAAGATGATGCTTCTCCTCGAACGTCTCGACAGCGCGGTTAAATTTCTCCGGCTGTTCCATCATCAAGAAATGGCTGACGTTCTCCCACATCTGGTAATCCAGATCGGGCACAATCCCGCGCACAAATTGCTCGTACTCGGCCGACCACGCCGGCTGTTTTGCCAGGATCATCAACACCGGAACATTGATCTTGTCCGGCTTCCATAATTCAGGATCGAGCGTCCCCTCCATCTCGCTCGCCGCGACGAATTGCGGCGTGCGCATCATCGCGCTCTTGATCTTCTCCCGCATGGCCGCGTCCTGGATCGGGCTCGTCATTCCGTCGATCATTTTCCCGGCATTCTCTTCGTAGTTCGGCGCTTTGAGGAGCGCCACGAATTTTTCCATCATCGCCTTGTCGCCAAACGGACGGAGCGGGCCGTCGACGATCACCAGTGCGCGCGTTTTGCCGGGAAATTTCCGGTAAAATTGCCGAATGACCGGCGTGCCGTTGCTATGTCCGATCAACGTCGCCGCGTTCACTTTCGCGTCGCGCAAGACCGCATCGATGGCGCGCGCATACAGGTCCATCGTGTAAGCGATCTGCGGTTTGTCGCTCTGCCCGTGGCCCGGCAGGTCGATCGTGATGACGTGGAATTTCGCGCCGAGCGGACCGGCTTGTCCCGCCCAGAAAGTCTCGTCGCACGCCCAGCCGTGGACGAACAGGAGCGCGTTCTCGCCCGCGCCGTAGTCGGTGTAATGGACTTTCGCGCCGTCGACCTGCGTCGTTCGCGACACGCCTGTCCCGGCATCGGCTGGCAAAGCCGCCGCCGCTGCCATCACCAGCGCGATGAACCGGATGCGGATCAAGTCAGCTTGATGGCCTGGAACGAACTGATGACGTCGTCCGGCCCTTTGTCCTTGAAGAAGCACTCGTAAAAACCCGGGCCGAGGTCCCAGTGGTCGCCCTTGTAATATTCGTCGCGATAAAAACGCCAGACGCCGCTGACGATGATGAGCGAGCTGATCCGGTCATTCCAAAAATCGCCCAGGAAATGAAAGCTGAGGTTGGTCCGGGCGTAAGCGCCTTTGAATCCAACGTGATCGTAAATCACGAGCTCGGGCATCGGCGCGTCATGTTGAGTGTGCGGCGTCCCGACTTCGCTGGCACAGGCGTGATAACTGAGCGGCTCCACTTTCCATTTTGTGTCGATCACACAGCCATTGTCTGGCGACAGGTCATGGAGATGGGCCCGGGAAGCGGATTTTTTTGATATCATAAGAAAAGGATGTTGGAATTTGACCAGACCAACCCCGCCATGTCGAGGAGTTGTTCCCTATTTTCTTTTGGTTAACGCGCGGCCGTCGTCATCGCATCACGCCGGTGGAAATGGTCCAGCTCCACATCGTGCTGCTGCCGAATGCTGTAGATCGGGGTGGTCACGGCAAAAACGATGTTCAGTTTTGCGCGGCCGAGGATCTCGCCGGGCTCGACGAGTTCGTATTGGATGGTGCACTCCTTCAGCACCGCCAGGATCCAAAAAAGCTGCAAGGGCTGGACGAGCCGCATATCGAGTTTCACTAACCGGTTGCTGGCTTCGCCTACCCAGGCCGTGCCCGTGATCGTATCGAGAAAACGGTCGGCCCGGTTTTTTTCCGGCTGTCGTTTCGTCGGGCTGAACCTGATCCGGATTGCTGTCTCGCCCCCGACGTTTTCCTTGCCTTCCACCACGTAATCGTAGCGCTCCGACATCCGGTGTTCGCGGGCGAAATCGAGCAGCGTGCTCTTGTCGTTGTCGTCCTTGTCCCGATCGTTCTCGCTCGGCAGGCGCACTTTGCCGTGCACTTCCCGCGAGACGAACGTCATCGGGTGCGCGGCGCCCGGACGCATGATCGCGGTCGCTTTCGCCGTCCCGCGCAAACGGCCGCGGCCGTCCCATTCCTGCACGAACATTTTTGCCTCGTATTCCGAACTCCGAAGCTGGAGCCGGAAATTTTCCGCATCGTGCAGGGCGCGTTCCATGAGCTGGGCGACCTGCGGGTCGAGCGGAGTTTGCGCGGAAGCGCAGATCGCGATCGAGACAGCGGCGACGCCGACAACAACGCGCCCAAGTTTCATGCTCCTGATCCTGCTCATGATCCTAATCCCCTGAGTGAGCCCGCTCTTAGAACAAGATCATGAGCAGGATCATGATCAAGAGCAGGAATTTTAGATGCGGTGCTCGCGGCTGTCGGAGCGGAGGCGGATCGTCTTGTTTTTCAAATCGTGCGAGGCGCGGATGAATCGCACCGTCCGGCTTTTGGCCCGCATGAGAATCGAGTAGGTGGTGGCGCTTGCTCCCACCGTCCTTACGCCGCGGAGCATCGCGCTGTCGCTGATCCCGGTCGCGCAGAAGATGATGTTTTTCCCGTTGGCCAGGTCGTCCGCGAAATAGATCCGGCCGAGATCCTCCTTGTGCCCGGCGGCAATGAGCGCCTTGCGTTCCTTGTCATCGCGCGGCCACATCACGCATTGCATGTCGCCTCCGAGACACTTGATCCCGGCCGCGGCGAGGACCGCTTCCGGCGCGCCGCCAATTCCCATGTAAAGATCGATCCCGCTGTCCTGGATCGCGGGCGCCATCGCCGCCGCGATATCGCCGTCACTGATCATCCGCAACGACGCCCCGGCGCGGCGGATTTCTTCCACCATCTCCTTGTGCCGGGGCCGGTCGAGCATCATCACGACGACGTCCTGGACGCGCTTGTTCAGGCATTGGGCGACGAGCCGGAGCGTCTCGTCGATCGGGCTTTCGATTCGCAACATGTCGATCCCCTTGATCTGCATGTGCTCGAGAACTTTTGGGCCGTAGGAAAGTTTCGTCATGTAGAACGCCGGAATATCCCGGAGCGCGACCTTGACCCCCTGCTCCGGGCTCGCGGCCGCGATGCAACTGATCGAGTTCGGCGCGCCTTTCGAGATGTTGGTGGTGCCGTCGATCGGGTCGATCGCGATGTCGAACTGGGGCGCGCCGGGAAGCCAGGTGCCGAGATGTTCGCCCTTGAAAATCCCGGGCGCGTCGTCCTTGATCCCCTCGCCGATCACGACTTCGCCGCAGATGTTCATGAGATCGAACATGCCCCGCATGGCATCGCACGCGGCGGCGTCGGCTGCCTCCTTGTCCCCCCGGCCCAGCCACGAAAGCGAATTCAGCGCCGCCGCCTCGGTCGCGCGGATGAAATCGAATTCGATGATCCGCTCGATGTCGTGATAGCTTTGGGGACGCAATTTCATCGCGGACATTGTGCCTTTTCAGGAACGATCAGCAAGCCGCGAAGCGAACGCCCCAAGCTCCAAGGTTTTAAGCCACCCCAATAGTTCCCGGGAAGACTTGTCATCCTGAGCGAATGCGAAGGATCTCTGACTATTTCTGCCCTCCATGCCGCGGGGACACGGGAAATGATCAGAGATTCTTCGCTACGCTCAGAATGACAAAAGTATTTATGAATGAGTCCTAATTCCCAGGCGGTTTCGGCTTCGGCGCCGTATTCGGCTTCACCGGGACATCGCTCGGCGCGACGTCGTACTCCGGTTTCGCCGCGCCCATCAACCAGCGATCGAACCAACCGACGATATGCTGCAGGCGTTCAATCCGATGCCACGGCTGCCCGGCCCGCGACAACTCGTGCGTCTCGTTCGGAAACTTCACCATCACCGTCGGGATTTTCCGGAACTTCAAGGCGCGAAACATTTGTTCGCCGCCGGCGCTCGACGGCGTCCGCGTGTCGGTCTCGCCCAGGATGAACATCATCGGCGTCTTGACGTCGTTGATGTAAGTGATCGGCGAGCGCGCTTTGAAATCCTCCGGGTCCTGGAACGGCGGCGCCTTGAACCAGCGCGGCTGAAACAAGGTGAAGTCGGCCGTGTACCACCAATCTGTCCAGCTCGCGATATCCCGCTGCGACACCGCCGCCGCAAAGCGCTCGGTATGGCCGACCACCCAATTGGTCAGCAATCCCCCGCCGCTCCCGCCGGTAACGCCCAGTTTTTTGTCGTCGACGAATCCGCGCTTGATCGTTTCGTCCACGCCCACCATCAGGTCCTTGAAATCGTCGCCGGGATAATGGTACTGAATCACGTTGCCGAAATCCTGGCCGTAACTCGTGCTGCCCCGCGGGTTCGGATAGAGCACGATGTAACCTTTCGCGGCCATCCATTGGAACTCGTGGTCAAACACGAATCCGTAAGCGGCGTGCGGCCCGCCGTGGATATTCAGGATGAGCGGATATTTTTTCGCCTTATCAAATCCGGGCGGCCGTTGCAGCCATGCCTGGACCATTTTGCCGTCGAAGCTTTTGTAGCGGATCTCTTCCGGCTCCGTCAGGTTGAGCTGGCCGAAAAGCTCGTCGTTGCTGTGGGTCAACTGCCGCGCTTCGCCGCTCGTCCGGTCGAGCCAGAAAAGATCGCCGATCCGCGTCGGCGTGGACACGAGATAGACGAGCTTTGACGCATCGGGCGCGGCCCGAAAACGCGCGACGGCCTGGTCGCCCTTGGTCACTTCGGTCAGCGCCCCGCTGGCCACGTCGAAAAGGCCGAGATTCGTTCGGCCCTCGCGCGAAAAATTCTCGACGATTCCCTTGCCGTCCGCGGTCCAGATGGGCTTGTTCCCGCCGCCGGCGCGCGGAGAGCCATTGTCGCCGAACACGCCGGTGCCGACGTCGAAGTCGAATTTCTCCGTGAGATTGCGCGGCTTCGCGTCCTTCGCCAGATCCATGACCCACAGGTCGGGCTGGGTGTAGGAATTCACCGGCTGCTCGACCGAGGCCGTGAACGCGACCTGTTTTCCATCAGGACTCACCACCATCACGCCGATGTCCATGTCGATCGTCGTGATCCGGGTGGGCTCGCCGCCGTTCGGAGAAATCGACCACAGCTCGGTCTTGCCCGTGTCGTAGTAAGGCTCGTCGTTGTGGAGCGTCGTAAAATAAATCTGGGCGCCGTCCTTCGACCAGACCGCGCCATCTTCGTCGAACCGGCCGCGGGTCAATTGTTTCGGCTGCACTTTTTCGTCGGGATTATGCGGCGCCGTCACGACCCAGAAATGCTGGGGCCGTTTGAAATCGAGATAGCCCTCGTCGTTCGAACGATAAACGGCGCGGGTGATCACGTGGATGTCGCTTTCCCGCTCGCTCTCAGCCTCGGGCTTCTTCGCCGCGTCGTCTTTCGCGGGTGAAACGGTCGGCGACGTATTCGCGGCGCGCTTCTGGTCTTCGTCCTTCTTCTTTTTCTTCTCCTGCTTTTCCAGGTCCTCGGGATTTGATGAGCTGGCGAAGACGATCAGCTTCCCGTCCGGCGACCACTGCGGATCGCCCGCGCCTTTGGGCAGGCTCGTAAAAACAAAGGCGTCGCCGCCGGCCATCGAGAGCATGCAAAGCTGCGGCGGCTCCGGTTTCCCGTCCTTCTCCGTCGACCGGCTAAAAACGAGATACTTTCCGTCGGGCGCCCAGCGCGGCCCGGAATCGCGTTCGCCGGTGGTCAACCGATGGGGCGGTTCGTTGCCGTCGGTCGAGACCGTCCAGATCGACGTATTGTACCCTTCCTTTTTCTCGTTCACCGTTACCCGCACGAACGCCACCCGCGTTCCGTCCGGCGAAACCTGCGCGTCACCGATCCAGACAAAGTCGAACAGGTCCTTTTCGGTGATGTTGCGTTTCTCGGCGGCCTGGGTGGCGCAAGCCAAAACGAAGATCGAAAGAACGACGAAGCAGGAGCGAAAAGTCATGGCGAGAAACTGCGCGGAACTCCGGGCGCCGACAAGTCTTTCCGCCGTGGGCAATGCCGGTCATCCCGAGGCTGGCGCAGCGCGCCGAGGGACCTCTCAATTGCGCGGGCCGCTTACGCGAACCAACACGTCTACTCCGTCAGTGGACGCACGATGTTTCGCGGAAGCGGAATTTGCAGATGCGAGGTCCCTCGGCGCGCTTCGCCAGCCTCGGGATGACACGTCTCCTTACTTGGCCTCATGCATGGCATGCTCAGTCATCACCGACGGCCGCACCCGCAGAAAAACCTGGAAGGCGAATGGGACGCCGTCGCCGTAATAGCGTTCCAGCCCGCTGGGGATGTCGTGAATCGTGACCTGGCCGCCGAGTCCCACGTCGATCCCTTTGCCGTGCGACAGGTCGCGAACGTAACCGAGGGTGTAGGCCCTGATGGGAAAGACGCGCTCGTGATCAACCTCGTCGAGAACGAGTTCGTGCCCTGGTTTTTCGACGTGCTCGAACCGCGCGTAAATCGTGTCGCGGCCCCGCTGATAATTCGTCTCGAGCAGGACCGATTGCGTCTTGCTCCGCGCACCGTCGCGGTTCTGTCCCCAGACGATGGCGCTGGACCAGTTCGCATCGTGGCCGAGCGCTCTATTATATATTAGCGACGCCGTGGTGCGGTGGCGGTTCGCGTCCGGCTCGAGTTCTTCGGGGCTGTGCATGTAACCGTGAGAAACCTGCAACGCCACGTTCTTCGTCGGGTTCCAGGAAAGCCGGCCACTAAACGAATCGAGTTTCGGCTCATCGAAATCGTAGCGGCGTTCGTCGGGCTCGCGTCCTTTAAAGGTCGAGCCCTCGATTTTGAAATCGCGCCAGACCAATCCGAGCGTGACCACCCCAAAGGTGACGTGCGTCGAATCCTGCCAGTGATGACTCAGCGGCGCGTCCGGATTATCCATCGCCGAGAGACGATGCATGAAAGCCGGCGGGCCCAGCGCCGGTTCGCCGGGGTAGCCCGCGTAAAGATACGCCGAAAAATCGGGACCGAACTTCTGCGAATAGCTGACCGAAATTTCGTCGAACAAATCGTGCGGATGCTGGCGATCGTGGAGCGCATTGCCGTCCCAGGTTTCGCCGGTTTGAAAGAGAAGCGGATAACCGCGGCCGCCTTCCGTTAGCAAATCGAGGCTCATCATTCCGCGAAAACCGAGTTGGGCATTTTGTCCAAGCGGATGCGAATACATCGCCATGTACCAGTTCGGCGCATCGATCCGATCGTCGCCGCGGCGCGTGTTTGCGTTCGTGTAGCGCGGGAAGATCGCCCCGTGCAGCATCAGCATGTCATCGCCGAACATCAGCATCCGGCCGTACATCGGCGTTGAATCCGGCACCCAGCTCGAGCCAGAACTCTCGCGACTCATCGGCTCCGCGATATTCAACGACGACGTCATCGTCGGGTGGTGTCGCGTGGGAGCGTTGTCTTTATTCGACATTGGGCGTTGGACGTTGGGCGTTGGGCGTTTTCTTTCCTCCGCCTTCACCGGCACCAGCGGCATCCCGCATTTCGGACAATCGCCGGGCGCCTCTGTCACCACTTCGGGGTGCATCAGGCAGGTGTATTTCTGCGGCTTCGTCTCCGCGAGCGTGTGAGGAATCGCCGCCAGGGCGATCGCCGATAATGCGAGTAAAAGTAATTGTTTCATTTTGTTTCCTGAAAAATTTGAATTGCCCGGCCAGGCAAAAAGGATTGCCGGGCCGGGATTAAGCGTGGTGACGACAGGCGACACGCCCGCCCCAACTGCGATTTCAGGAAAGAGGAGGAGCGTGCGAAAGCATGCTCTCCTGCAAAACCAACTCGGCGAAACTGAAACAACCCGGCGGTCCGGTATCGAGATTTTCGATGGCGAAGGGGAGCCGACGGCCCGGCGGGAAAATTTCTGTCGCGTAAGAATGCGACGGCATCAGCCGCAGCCCTGGCATGACCGCGGCCACACTTTTAGCGAGAACGGCGCGGACGTCTTTGCAGCAAGGCAGATTCGTCGCCGCCTTCTTTTTCGCCGGCGATTGATGCATCGGGCAGCCGCCATCGGTCGATCCCGCCGGCTCAGCCGCTGACAATGTTAAGCCGAGGGCGCAGTGATTCGAAAGAGAGAGCCAGGCGACGATCGCGATGAGGGCGAACACCCACGCCGTCCCGCTTGTTCTGGCCGCGCGCTTCCGCATCTCCCTAAATCGCATTCAATGGCCGGTTGGCAAGGCGCGCCCGATCCATTAAGCAACTCAGGAATGGAAACGCGGGCGCGGGCCGATTTTCGCAAAGCAATTGTCGCCGCCTTCTGGATTGCTCCCGTGCTTTGCGCTTTCTACCTGGTGTGGCGACACGCCGTCGCCCTTCCGTTCTGGGATGAATGGAACACGCCGGGCGCGCAACTCGCCTCATGGTGCCGCGGCACGTTCACCTGGGCTGAATTGTGGAGCCAGCACAACGAAAGCCGGAAGCTCATTCCGCGGCTGATTTATTTGCCGTTGTTTCTTCTCGCGGGATGGGACGTTCGGCTCGCCCTCGCGCTCGTCCTCGCAGTCGCCTGTCTTGGTTCGGTCGCGCTTTACTATCTGGTCCAGCGCACGATTCGCTCCACCGGCGCGGGCGCTCTGGCCTTCGGGCTGATGAATCTCGTCCTCTTCTCGCCGCGCCAGTACGAGAATTTTCTTTTCGGCATCCAATGGGAAACGTTTGCGCCCGGGTTCGCCGTGGTTCTCGCCGCCCTCGTGAATTTATCCGGACGATCGTTACGCTGGAAAGCAATCTGCAACGCCGCGCTCGCCTTTCTCAGCACTTACACTTTCGCGAACGGGATGCTCGTCTGGGTTCTGGGCTTTCCCCTGATGAGCGCTGCCGCGCCCAACGCGGCGATAGGATCGCGAGCCAATTTGCGCTGGCGCCTCGCCTACGTCCTGGCCGCGATCGTTTCCATCGCCTGCTACTTCATCTCGTATCAACATCCGCCTCTCAGTCCGCCGCCCGCCTCGATCGCGGCTGATGCGCCCGCGCTTATCCATTTTTTTCTGATTTGGATCGGCTCGGTTTTTCGAACGCCGAACCCGATGATTGCGGGCGCTGTTATCCTCCTCCTCTTTTTGTCCCTGGCTGCGACCGCGGTCTGGCTCACAGCCGGGGACCGGCGCCAATACTGGTCCCATTATCCAGGGCTCGTTCTTGGCGCTTACACTCTGGTTTCCGGCGCGGTGACCGCACGGGCGCGACTTGGGTTCGGCCTGACGATGGCCGGGGACGCCCGTTACACGGTGTTTACGGTGATGCTGGTCATCGCGACGATCGGCCTCGCGTTTACTGTTTACGAAAATCTCGGTGATCGCCGGCGCCTGAAAACCGCTGGCCGGTTTATCGGCGCGGTAGCTGGCATCGCCCTCCTTGTCCTTTGGACATCCGCCTTCAAGGCCGAACGACGCATCCTGAAAAAATTCACGGAGTACCGGAAACATCTGCAACTCGTCATGCGCTGGGCGGACGCGATCCCGGAGAACCCGGAACTCGCGTGGTTGTCGCCGTATCCGGAAATGCGGCAGACAATTCACACTCTGGCAGAGCACGATGTCCTTCGGCCGCGTCTGGTCAGCGCAACGCTGGTGCGAGCAGTGAGCGCGGGGCCCGCGGACGGAAACGAATCAGCCGGCGCGCTCGAACAAGCCTTTCCCGATGGAAACGGGAGGCTCTGGGTCAAAGGTCGGGCGCGCGTGCCGGGGGAAAATCGGCCGGCGGATTGCGTGGTGGTCGGCTTGGAAACGGGCGGCCGATGGCAGCCACGCTGGGTGGTGGAGAGCAGCGGAACGCATTTTTCGCGGCCCCTCCTCGCCAGCGACATCGCCGCTGGATCAGTCGTCAAAGCGTGGGCGATCGATCTCGAGCGGGATCAGGCTTATCCACTCGCGGGCGAGATTCGCCTCGGGCCGTGACCATTCCGGGTCAGTGAAAAATGCTGCGGAACACGTGATGAATCGTGCGACCCACGGCGGCCGGAAAATTTGGCGGACGCCGGCGATGACGCCAGACGCGTCGGACCCGCGCCTCTTTGATTGAGACGATCTCGAGGGAATCGCCGCGCTTGGCGAGATTGAAGGTGTCGTCGGTGCGGCCGCCGGCTTTACGGTTATGCTCGTTGTTGGCCACTTGAAAATTGACGCGGACTTGGGCGACGGTGTTGTTCCCGGTCCGGACGATCCGAAGCGAATCGCCCAGAGTGTAGGTCCGGGAAGGCCAGCGCTGATCGTAAACGGCCAGCTCATTTTTGATGTAGGGCCGGTCGACGACGCCGTGGTCGAAGTACTCGACGCGCTCGCCAAAGAAGGCGAGTTCATCGTCTGGATTGGCCGACTGGCAGGCGTCGAAGTAACGACGCAGAAAAGCGTGGATCTCGGCTTTCGAGACGTCGGCGGCTTTTTGAGCATCCGTCGGAACCGGTGGCTGGGTCGAGCGCGGTTCGTGCAAGGCCGTGTCGCTCTTCAGCACCGGCACATCGGGAAGATCCCCGGCGCCTTCGGCCGGCGACGGCGGTTCGCCGATGCCAAGCGAGTAAAGAGTCACGTCGTCGGCCACGCCAGTCTGGGCGAACCCCTTGCGTTGTTGATAGTTCTTCAGCGCCCTCGAGAACTCGACGCCTGGCCGGCCGTCGATGTCGCGAAAAAACAAATGGCGCTTCCGCAGTTCCTCCTGGACCCGGCGCGTTTCTTCGTCAGCCAGCAAAATGCTACCCCCGGCGACCGTGCAAATGAGGAAAAGGAGAAGCGCTTTTTGAATCACAAATAAAGGTTCGCGGCATCCGGCCGCGGCAGATGGAAGAACATGCGTCTACAGCAACTGTCCTGCCCCAACTCCCTGAACCTGCGCACACTTCGCGCATTGTTTGCCGAATGCGAACGCCATTTTCCAGCGCAATCGCGCAGCGCTAAATCGGCGTCAGGCCGAAGCGGGATGGTCGATCTTTTCCGACGCAGCCAGCTTCGGGATTCGAGTCGCCATGAACATCGCAATGAAAAGCAGAAACGCTCCGAGATACCACGGCGCGCCCGGAAGGTTCCATCCGCGCGCCGGTTCGATGAACCAGGCAAAGGTAAAAGTGAACAGCCCGGGCCCGATAATCCACGCCAGGCTGGAGAGGCTGCCGATCGCTCCCTGCAATTCGCCCTGCTCCGATTCGCTCACCCGGCGCGTCATCATTCCCTGCGCGGCCGGACTCGAGATCGTCCAGAGCATCATGACTGGAATCGCGAGAAAGAAAACCGTTCCGGTTCGGGCAAAGCCGGCGACAACCATGCCGAGCGCGCCGAAGAATTGGCCGATGTAAAGGGTGCGGCGTTCGCCGAAGCGGGACACCATTGCCGGGACGATCCAGCTCGAGATCACGATCCCGCACGCTCCCACCAGCGCGAGCGAGAGGCCGATGGTGCCTTCCCGCCAGGCGTAGCGAAAGATCGTGTAGAGCGCCCAGACGTTGAACACTTCGTGCGCGATGTAGCCGATGAACTGGATCGTCGCGAGCCGGAACAATTCCGGATGCGATCGCAACAGCACCAGCGAGCCGAGGGGATTGGCGCGGCGGAATGTGAAGCCTCTCCGTTTCTCCGGCGGAAGCGATTCCGGCAGCACGAAAAATCCGTAGGCCCAATTCGCCAGGCTCAATCCGCCCGCCACCCAGAACGGCAGGCGCGGATCGGAATTCCCGAGCAATCCGCCCAGGGCCGGACCGAGCACGAACCCGACCCCAAACGCCGCGCCGATCATCCCAAAGGCGCTGGCCCGTTTCTCCGGCGCCACGACGTCGGCGACGTAGGCGGTGCCGGTGGTGATGCTCGCCGCCGTGATCCCGGAGATGACGCGCCCCACAAAAAGCCAGCCGATTGTCGGCGCCAGCGCCATGACGATGTAATCGAGACCGAGCCCGAGATTGGACAGGAGGATGACCGGCCGCCGGCCGAACCGGTCGGACAAAACGCCGAGCAGCGGCGAAAAGAGGAACTGCATCAGGGCGAAGACCGTCCCGAAAATACCGAACACCTTGGCCGCATTCGGCGCGTCGCCGCCTAGGAAATTGAGGACCAGCTTCGGGAGCACAGGCGCGATGAGGCCGAGCGCCAGCATATCGAGCGTGACGGTGATAAAGATGAAAACGACGGCGGCCTTGCGCGGCTTCATGTGATGTCGTCATTCGCTGCAAACACGAGCGTTGTCATCCTGAGCAACGGCGACAGCGGGAGAATTGTCATGTTGAGCGAAGCGAAACATCTCTGACTATTTCCGCGCTCGGGAAACCGAAATGGTCAGAGATGTTTCTCCCGCGGCTGCGGGATCAACATGACAAAACGGCCGCAAGATGGCTGAGGCGACGCGTATTGTTGTTGCTCGACTCCACCGAATCTCGCCAATCTCGTTCCGATGCCCGACGCACCACCGCCGCTTCCAAAATCGCAGCCGTTCTTCAAGAGGCGGCCCAGCACCATGCTCAAACTTTTCGGCGTCGGCGCGCTGATCCTGGTGATGCTGATCCCGCTCCTCATGATCCAGGGCGTGTTGAGCGATCGGCTGGCGCGGAGGAATGAAGCCGTCGAGGACATCACGGCTTCGTGGGGCAAGGACCAGAACATTGTCGGGCCGGTGCTGGTGGTGCCTTATCTTTACCACGGCACGGTCGTTCGCTCCGTCACCCTCCCGGACGGACGGGTCGAGACTCGGGAAGTCGCGGAGACGACCGTGGCCTACGCTTATTTTCTCCCGGACACGCTCGAAATCACCGGCGACGTGAAAACGCAAACGCTGCACCGCGGGATTTACGATGCGGCCGTTTTCCGCGGGATGATCAAAGTGTCCGGGAAATTCCCGGTGCCCGACATGGCGGCACTCAAGATCGATCCGAAAGATGTGCTTTGGAAAGATGCGGCGGTCACCCTGGCCGTGAGCGACCTGCGCGGGACCCGCGAAAGCTTGATGCTCGATTGGGACGGGAAAAAGATCCAGCTCCAGCCCGGTTCGCAGCTGCCCGGCTATACCACGGGCGTGACCGCCCCGCTCGCGAACGACCAGCCGATCACGGCGCCGCCGGCATTTTCAATCGCGCTCGATCTCAACGGCAGCAGCGGAATTTTCTTCGCTCCCTTCGGCGTCCAAAATGTCGTGACTCTCAAATCGAACTGGCCCGATCCAGGATTTCGCGGGGCGTTTCTTCCGGCCGAGCGCAACGTGCGGCCCGACGGGTTCGACGCCACTTGGAAGGTCTCCTATTACGGCCGCGATTATGCGCAGCGGTGGACCAGTCGCTCAGGCAACGAACGTTTCACGACCGTCGCGGTCACGAACTCTCTCTTCGGCGCGCAATTTCTCAGCGTTCTCGACGCTTATCGCTACGTCGAGCGCTCGATCAAATACGGCGTGCTCTTCTTCGTCCTGGTCTTCACAACCTTCTTCCTTTTCGAAATCACCGCGCGCCAGAAAATTCATCCGCTCCAGTATCTCATGGTCGGGGCGGCACTTTGTCTCTTCTATCTCGCGCTCCTTTCCGCTTCCGAGTTCATTGGGTTCACCGCGGCTTATGCGATCGCCACGATCACCGCGACGGGCTTGATCACCTGGTATTGCAGCCACTTCCTCGGCGGCGGCGCACGCACCCTCATGATCGGCGGCGGATTGCTCGGCGTTTACACGTTTCTTTACATCACCCTGCGGCAACAGGATTACGCGCTCCTCATGGGAACCGTCGCGCTCTTCATCCTTCTCGGAATCGTGATGTGGGTGACGCGGAACGTCGATTGGTACGCGCGGGACAGCGAGTAGCCGCGGACAAGAGAAAATCGCGGACAATAACAGCGTCGTCATCCCGAGCCGCGAAGACGGCGAGGGACCTCTCGGACGCTCAATCGCTTTCGCACTACAGTTGACGCCCCCTGTAATTGAGCGCCCGATGGCCGGCGAAAGCGGCTATTGCAACTGGGAGGTCCCTCGGCGCGCTTCGCCAGCCTCGGGATGACAAACGCCCGAATTCCGTCCTTGCCGGGGAACCAGCGACGCGCGTGACTGCGCCATGGCGAATGACGCCGATTACGTGCTCGGCACCCACGACGAGGAAGTCGCGCGGCTTGGATTGCAGCATCGCGTCTGGCGTTCCATCACCACGGACTGCTGGCGGCGCGCCGGCATTACCATTGGCTCACGAGTTGTGGATGTCGGCGCCGGGCCGGGATACGCGACCGTTGATCTCGCGGAAATCGTCGGGCCGACCGGCGAAGTGCTCGCAGTGGAGCGCTCGGCGCGGTTCCTCGACGTAGCCAGGCAAACCTGCGCGGCCCGGGGCCTGTCGCATGTCCGCTTTCAACATGCGGACCTGATGGAGCAGTCGCTCGACGCTCGCGATTTTGATTACACGTGGTGCCGCTGGGTCGCGTCGTTCGTTGCTTCGCCGGAAAAATTGATCCAACAGATTGCCGCCGCGCTACGGCCGGGCGGGCTCGCGATTTTTCATGAGTACAGCCATTACGAAACGTTCCGATTCATGCCCCGGCGCCTGGCGCTGGAAGAATTCTCCGAACAGGTGATGAAGAGCTGGGTCGCGGCGGGCGGCGAACCGAATGTGGCGCTCCAGTTTCCGTCCCTTTTCCGCGAGGCCGGACTGGAAGTGATCGAAGCGAATCCGCGCATTCTCACCGTCTCGCCGCGCAACTACGTCTGGCAATGGCCGGCGAGCTTCATTCAAATCAATCTCGCCCGGCAGCGCGACCTGGGTCACGTAACGGAGGAATGGTGCGAATCGGTCCGGCGCGAATTCAGGGAAGCCGAAGCGGATCCGGCGACGTTGTTCACCACGCCGCTTTTTCTCGAAATCGTGGCGAGGCGCAGTTAGAACGCAGCGATGAATCGACGCCAGCTTGGCTACAGCGTGATTGTCGCCCTCGTCCTGACGCTCGTGAGTATCTTCCTGTTCGATCAACCGATCGCCGCCTTTGCCCAGCGCGCCGGCGGGCGACAATCGCCGCTTCTTCAGGAAGGGACGCGCTGGCTCGAGGTCGCGGCCGGTTTGCCAATCCAGCGGTATTTTATCACCTGGCTTTTGTTAGGCGCGGGCGCGCTCCTCTTCCTCGCGAAAAATACCCGGACCATCGGCTGGCTGTTGTTCTTCATCGCGAGCGCGCAGTTCGTCACCCGCCTCACCGCCGGCGCGTTGAAGAATGTTTTCGAACGGTTACGTCCCTTCGAAGTGATCCAGGCGGGCAATTGGGATTGGAAATTCTTCTCTGGCCACGGCAACAGCTTTCCCTCCGGGCATGCCGCGCTGTTCTGGGGACTTTTCTTTCCGCTCGCCTTTCTCTTTCCGCGATATCGCTGGCCCTTGCTCATCATCCCCGTCTTCATTTCCATCGCGCGTGTCGGGGTCCTCGATCACTGGTGCAGCGACGTTATCGCTTCGGCCGGAATAGCCGCGCTCTTCACGCTAATTTTCAGTTGGATCTTTCGAATCCAATCTCGGCAGGAAAGGCCGGCCGAAGGCGATGGGATTGACGAGAATTCACCCGCACGAGTATGAAGTTCTCCATGTCCCCATCCCTGCAAAGAATGGCAACGCTCACAGCGATCATGCTCCTCACCGTGGCAGCCGCCTCCGGGGTTGACGCCGCAAAACCGAAATCGGACGCCGACTTTTTTCCGCTCCGGGTTGGCGATTCGTGGACTTATCGCAACAACGAATCCGGTGGATACACCTGGAAAGTCCTCAGCGAGGAGCCGCAAGAAGGCGGACCGCCCCATTACGTCGTCGAGTTCCGCTCGGAAGCGATAATCCTGAACATCTTTTCGAAGGCTGCTGGCTGGGTGTTACTTCATTCCGAAAACTATCCCGAGCACGAAGCTCTTAAGGCCACCTACGACCCGCCGAAGCAATACCTGCCCGTTCCTCCCGCGGCCGGACAAAAATGGGAATGGACTGGGAAAGATCCCACCCAGACGGAGCGCCACGAAAGCAGTCGGGTGGCCGGCTTCGAGAACGTGACCGTGGCCGCCGGGAAATTTCGCGCCATGAAGGTAGTCAGCCAGGTAAGCGGAGGCGCCATCCCGATGACCAAGACCTCTTGGTACGCGGAAGGCGTCGGCCTCGTGAAAACGACCACCGAGGGCGGCCAAATCAAATACGGCTCGGAGTTAACCGACTACAGCTTCAAGAAGAAGGCGAAGTAGCCCTACCATCCCGCTACTGGTTAGTAGCGGTAATGTTCGGACTTATACGGGCCTTCGACCGGCACGCCGAGATACTCAGCCTGCTTCTCGCTTAGCTTCGTGAGTTTCACGCCGATCTTTTGGAGATGGAGGCGCGCGACCTCTTCGTCGAGCTGCTTCGACAACACGTAGACGCCAACCTTGTAGGTATCGCGGTTCTTCCACAGGTCGAGCTGAGCCAGCACCTGGTTCGAGAACGAGTTCGACATGACGAAGCTCGGGTGACCAGTGGCGCAGCCGAGGTTAACTAACCGGCCCTCGGCCAGCATGAAAATCTCGTGGCCATCGGGGAAGGTATATTTGTCCACCTGCGGCTTGATGTTCGTCCGCTTGATGTCTTTCCGGTCGTTGAGCGGCTCGACCTGAATCTCGTTGTCGAAGTGCCCAATGTTGCAGACGATCGCCTGGTCTTTCATCCGCTCCATGTGCTCGAGCGTGATGATGTCGACGTTGCCGGTCGTGCTCACATAAATGTCGCCGCGGCCGAGCGTGTCTTCGACGGTCGTGACTTCGTAGCCTTCCATCGCGGCCTGAAGCGCGTTGATCGGATCGATCTCGGTGATCACGACGCGCGCGCCCTGGCCGCGAAGTGATTGCGCGCACCCTTTGCCCACGTCGCCGTAACCGCAGATGACGGCGACCTTGCCCGCGATCATCACGTCGAGGGCGCGGTTGAGCCCGTCGACGAGGGAGTGGCGGCAGCCGTAAAGATTGTCGAACTTCGACTTGGTGACGGAGTCGTTGACGTTAATCGCCGGGATGAGCAGCTGATTCTGCTGCTGCATTTTGTAGAGGCGATGCACGCCGGTCGTCGTCTCTTCCGAAACGCCGCGCCAATCCTTCACCATCTCGTGCCAGCGATAAGGATTCTCGCGCTGCACTTCGAGCAGCAGGTCCTTGATCACCTGCTCCTCTTTGCTCGAGGCGGGGGACTTCGCCCAGACTCCGCCTTCTTCGAGCTCATAACCCTTGTGGATGAAAAGCGTCACGTCGCCGCCATCGTCGACTACGAGCTGCGGTCCCTTGCCGCCCGGGAACGAGATCGCCTGGTTCGTGCACCACCAATATTCCTCCAGGGTCTCACCCTTCCAGGCAAAGACCGGCACCCCGGTTTTCGCAATCGCGGCGGCCGCATGGTCCTGGGTCGAAAAAATATTGCAGCTGGCCCAGCGCACTTGCGCTCCCAGCGCTACCAGCGTTTCGATGAGGACCGCCGTCTGGATGGTCATGTGCAGCGAACCCGTCACGCGCACGCCGGCCAGCGGCTTACTCGGCGCATATTTTTCGCGGATCGCCATCAGTCCCGGCATTTCCTTTTCCGCGATGGAAATTTCCTTCCGGCCCCAATCAGCCAGGCTGATGTCGCGGACTTTGTAATCTTCCTTTTTGGTTTTTTGAAGGTCAGGTGTGGTAGTGGACATAACTTTAAGTTTTAAGGGTTAAGTTTTAAGTGGAGCGTTTTGCAACGCGCGATAGGACGGAACGCCGAAGACCTTCGAGCATCGCCGAAAGTTCCTTGGATTCAGAAACGAGTTTCTCCGATTCGGTTTTAGCTAACAAATTTAGTTCCGGGCGATGTACAGTTGTGTGCGCAACTCGCCGCACGAGCCCTTGGCGATGTTCAGGAAATGCGCGAAGTCTCGGTTGCTTCCACGCTCAGCCCCTTCCGCCACGTTTGACGGAATCGAGAGCGCCGAGCGCTGAATCTGATCCTTCAGCGTAAATTCTTTGCACCGCTGAAAAGCTTTAAAAATGTCGACTGTCAATCGGCATCCGCGCTGCCACACGTCTAGATCTTCGAACGATTGATAAGCCATACTTAAAACTTAATCCTTAAAACTTAACCCTTAACACTAGCGCGCGGCGC
>JBEEHG010000046.1:0-31685 GCA_041167265.1 Verrucomicrobiota bacterium
ATCAGAGCTCAGAAACGCTATCGTGTATCTACGCAAGCACCTAACCAAGCCATGCAGCGAACGCCTACCGCGTCGTTCGTCCCAGATTTCCTATGACTAAACCCTCTCATCTCCGATCAACGCTCGCCCCCGGTAGTCGTCGCTGATCTTATTCTCGTTAGATGTGAGCACACCGATCGGCAGATTTGCGGGCATATCACTACTTTTGGCTTACGGCACATATGCTTTCCTGCTCTTTTCCGGTGTCGCGCAGGGCGTGAAGTGGTACATCTTTGGTTTCCATATGCTGCTGATCGTCACCACGCTTCTCATCGGCATATTTGGAGCGGTCCGTGGGTCTCGCTTTTGCATATTCGCGATTGTCGCGGTAGCTCCGCTGGTTTACGCGCAATTCTTTTCATGAGCGCGACAGATCCAAGCGTCACCAAAACATCTAACCAGGCGATGGAGCGAACGGCGGACCGCTGCACGCTCCACTTTTGAGATGACTTCCACACTTCCACCGCGAGCGGCGCGCGCCTTCGTCCGCCGTCGCTCATCTTGTTCTCGTTAGATGTGAACGCGCATTACCGAGTAGTTCTTCGACTCTCGCTTGCCGGATTCGCAGCGTTCGGTCTCGCTGCCGCGCTCTACGCGTATCTCATCAGAGTGAGCCCCGCCATACCCGATTCTCAGACCGGTCACGTTTATCGGATGCAGGAGCACGCACACATCTTTTTCATCACGGCCGGCCAGCGTTTCGTATTTTTCGGGCTCTTGGGCCTGTTCGCGCTGCTGATCACCGCGGCTACCGTTCTCAGGTCCCATTGGAAGAAGTCGTTGCCCGCGTCGGCTCGCCCATACTATCGCCGCAACATCTAACCATGCGATGGAGCGAACGGCGGACCGCTGTGCGTTCACATTTCAGATGACCTCCACCCATTCCCCCCGAGCGACGCGCGCCCTCGTCCGCCGTCGCTCATCTTGTTCTCGTTAGATCTATGCGCTTTCCGACATTTCCGCGCACAATCCTTTGGGACGCCGTGGTCGGACTCGTTCTCCCGATCGTGGTGATGTCTCTCTTTCGGTTACATGTCTTCCGCATCGCTGGCATGTGGCTCATCTGGGTTTGGCCGAGTTCGATCATGCTGATGGCCACCGAGAACATGGGACGCAGCGCCGAAGCTTTCGGCATTCTCGCGGAAAGCATCGGCATCAACGTTGTTCTTTACGTCGTCGTGGCCTCTATTGTTTGGTCGTTGGCCTGGGTCATCCGAGCCTGGCGATTGTCACTCCGAGATGGGACAACGATCTAACCAGGCGATGGAGCGAACGGCTGGCCGCTTTGCGTCCTCACCTTCAATGAAATCCCTTCCTCAATCCGCAGCGACGCGCGCTCCCGCCAGCCGCCGCTCATCTTGTTCTCGTTAGATGACAAAGCGCGTTTTGGTAATTTGCGCTGTAGTTATCGCCAGTGCCGCCATCATCGGCGGTTGGCTCGCGCTGCATTATGTCCCGTCGCCATTTAGCGGCGTCACACGACGCGGTGACACTGTCGTCGCCCAGCTTCGACCGGGCACTGGCTTCGGCCTCCTCCGCGCGCGCACACGGGTTGGAGAGCACATCGCTGGCTCCGAGTCGATCGACTTTCAGGACGGTGAGTCGGTCACGCTCGGTTCAGGTCATATTAGCTATCGTATTACCTGTCGCGTTTCGCCCAGACCGGCGGGATTTTTCGTCCAAGGTTTCTGGTCTTTACATGACTTTCTTCGCAGTGCAGAGAAGACTTGGTTCGTAGAAGCTCACTGAGGTTCACGATATGTCATCTAACCAAGCGATGGAGCGAACGGCTGGCAGCTTGTTTCCTCACCCCTTATGAAATTCCATCCTCAACCCGCAGCGACGCGCCGTCCCGCCAGCCGTCGCTCATCTTATTCTCGTTAGAGTGCATTCGCTCATCATCAAAATCATTGTTATCGCGGCTTGCAGCATCGCGACCGCTGGGATCGCTACATCCGCGCCCAGTACACGCTCGACCGAGATTAGCGCGGATCGCGCTTGGCATCTCGCAGCCAGATATTATCACCGTCACGTTTCAGGCTGCGGAGGCGTTGGCCAGGTCGTTTTACGCGGTGACCATTGGGATGCGCCGGTCCATTTCGGCGTGAGCGGCGAGCTTCGCGGCAGCATTCACATTGATCGACGTACGGGCACCACATCATACGGCGGATATCCTACTGTTTCGGCCCAGAGCCTCGATAGTTGGTTCGTATCCGTCACGAAGCGTCACCATGCACCCTAACCATGCGATGGAGCGAACGGCTGGCAGCTTTGGTTCCTCGCATCACATGAAATTTTATCCTCAACCAGCAGCGACGCGCTCTCCCGCCGGCCGTCGCTCATCTTATTCTCGTTAGATCGTGATGCCGCCGTGGCGAGAAACTGCGTCTAAGCTCTTGCCTGAGCTTGGCGAGAAGATCCTGGATCCTGAGATCGACACTCCATATCTGCTGTGGTTTGAGATTCGAGACGCATTCGAGCGAGCATACGACGCTTCGCCTCGTAATGAATCGCTCATCAACCGCGTCTACGGATATGCCGATTGGTGCATGGCCGCTCCGCGCGGAGAAACGGCGACCGATGACCTTTTTACCTGCACTTGCGTCTGCTTTTACGAGCATATTCCCCAGCATCAGGCTGCGCGCGACGACATGCCCCGTTGGATTCCCTATCAGGATTTCATCGGCAGCGAGCAAATCTTCCGATATCATCTCACTGAGGAAGAGTTCGTCGCACTCAAACAGCATTTCGACACGCACCGCCATGATTTCGTACCACGCCCAACGATCTAACCAGGCGATGGAGCGAACGGCTGGCAGCGATGCCTCCTCACTTTTCATGAAATCCCACCCTCAACTCGCAGCGACGCGCTCTCCCGCCAGCCGTCGCTCATCTTTTTCTCGTTAGGCCTATGCGCACATCGTCTTTGTTGGCTGCAGCGGCGCTTGTGGCGGCATCCTGTTGCGACACCAGTCGAGCTCAGGCGCGCGCCGACGCACCGAAGCCACCGTCACAGCTAGGCGCGGCAGGGCTCCGCACCTTTTACAAAGGCCAGGCAGACGCGCGTCGTGACATCGCGCGTGGCCGCCTCTTCATTCAGTCGACTGGCTCCTTCAACGCGCCTTCTGCTGCGTACGAGAAGCTGCTTCGTCGGCGATACAAGATCCGCGTGGAAATCATTTCGACAGATGAAATCTCAGACGAGGCTTTCGGATACCTGCAAGGGTACAACAGCATCGCCTTGACCGAGATCGAGCGTCGCTACGGGAAGGGAGTTCTGGATCGTGCGTTTACTGAGTCCGAAAAGAAGGCGAGTGGCAAGTAACCGCCTAACCAGGCGATGCAGCGAACCGCTGGCCGTTCCGCATTCCCGCTTTCGATGACTTCCACATTCAACCCGCAGCGACGCGCGCCCTCGCCAGCGGTCGCTGATCTTGTGTCTCGTTAGGCGTCATGTCACAGCGCACACTTGCGAAGCCAAACAAGTTCATTCACTTCGTTGTTGGTTTTTTCGTGACCTGTTCTTTCTTGTGGGGTGGAGTGTTGCTTGCCGTCGGGATTAATGGAGCGTCCGCGGGCAGGATCTTTATAGCCTTAGCTCTTTTAGTAGCAGCGTGGCTCTGCGCCCGAGCCCAGCGGGGATCTTGGAGCCTCAACGGATTCGGCACTTCGTTCTACGGGGAAATAGACAGCCCGTACGGCACTGTTCACACCAAGTGGCTCTCGATTTTCTTTGTTCCTGTCGTCCCGGTCCGATCGTACTACCTCTTTGAGACATCGGATGTGGAGACGACACCCGACGAGCATAAGGCGACCTATAGGCAGGCGCGGTTTCCGGGTTTCGGCTTGTATTGGCCGTCCGTCGAAAAAAGTCTTGTGTGGACCGTTATCGGTGGATTTGCCCTTATACTTGTTTACTGGCTTTTCGGTATTGTGCCCGGCACAGGCAGCGGTTGATTTTCCGAGTTCGTCGCACATGCATCATTTACTTTCAGCTTCGAGCAACGAACGCCTAACCACGCGATGGAGCGAACGGCGGACCGCTGCGAGTCCACATTTGAGATGACTTCCACCCCTTCACTCCGATCGACGCGCGCCCTCGTCCGCCGTCGCTCATCTTATTCTCGTTAGGTGTTTCCCGTGCGCGTTCTGCGATGGATAGTGCTCCCCCTCATTGTCGCCGGATGTGCTGTCGCTACATTCGCGCTCTTTTTGCGCATCTACACTCACATTGTGGACGTGTGCGCTGCGGACTACGGATTGGATATTCCGGTCTGTCCAGCACCGTGGGCGCCTGCCGTGCTATCAGCAGTTTTCTGTGTTGGCAGCGTCATTGGCGCGGCACTGTGCGTCGTTGCCGCATACGCCGTCGCACCGGTGGCCCGGTCTCGGGCGGTTCACATTACCGCCGTCCTCCTTGCTCTTTTGGCGATTTATATGTTCTTTATCCATCGGCGCTGGGAGTTGTTTTTGGCCGTGGTTGCTGCTTTCGGCGCGTCATTCCTCATGTCCAGACATCACCTCCGATCAACCCCAAACGCCTAACCATGCGATGGAGCGAACGGCTGGCAGCTTTGGTTCCTCACTTTCCATGAAATTCGACCCTGATCCCGCAGCGACGCGCCATCCCGCCAGCCGTCGCTGATCTTGTTCTCGTTAGACCTATGCACCGTGTTCTTTTTTTCCTGCTCCTCGGCGCATCGTGTGCGCTGGCCGAGAAGAACGAACCGGCGCCACTAGACGCACCATACAACAAAGCGTTCGACCCGTGGCATGCTTGTACAGCTGCGCAGGGCCTTGCAAAGCGTGGCGCTCCGGACGCCCTCCGTACGTGCTTTCTCGCCGCATATGTTCGATTGAGTCAGCCATTTCTCGGAGGTGAAGACCTCGAGGCCATTCACCGTGTCTTCCAGGGGGTGCTTCCAGGTGTGGGCGATAAGAAGTTTTCCAGCGCACTAGAGAAGCAACGCCCGGAAATCCGTAGTGCAGTCGCCCACTTCTTAAGCGGCTTCTCCAAGATTCGGGATTTTCCAAGGACGCGCAAGCTGCTGAGAGAAGCTCCTCAAATAGATTGGCCACTCGATCAGGCATATCGCAATGACCGCTAAAAGGTCTAACCGATCGCTGCAGCTAACCGCTGGCCGCTCTGATGCCTCGCAAGAGATTATGAAAACACATGCATTGCAGTCCACGCGCCCTCCCGCCAGCCGTCGCTCATCTTGTTCTCGTTAGGTGTTGAGAGCGTATGCGCGAAGCGGCCATTCCTGAAGGCGTCGTTCGTTTCACCCATGCGGTCGTTGACGATGCTTCTCTGCGCTCCTGGTTCTTGGCAATGGAGCAGCTCCCGCAGTCACTTCGCAGCGCTTCGTTCAGCGAGATGGCGGCGCAGATGCGTGCAGACGGCGAAGATCGAGACCTTGCAGCGGCGGTCTCGGCGCTGACGCGGCCGGAACTCTACGAGGCAGTTCGGAACTCAGTGCGAGATCGTTGCGGCTTATGATACGGTTTGCAACGCGCGGAACGATGGAACGCAAACATCTAACCAGGCGATGCAGCGAACCGCTGGCCGCTCCGCGTTCTAGCTTTCGATGACTTCCACATTCAACCAGCAGCCACACGCGCCGTCGCCAGCGGTCGCTGATCTTGTGTCTCGTTAGACCTATGAGCATCCGTCGCCTCTTTCTTTCGCTTTGTTTAAGCATTTTTGTTTTTGGCACTGTCGTCGCTCAGCAAGAAAGGATCGTCTCCCCAGTCGGCGAGATGTATCCGGCTGGCTCAGGTCACTTCTCGCGCGACGACGAGAGAGCAATTGCGGTCGCCAGCGCAAAGCTCTCTGGCGGCAGTCAGAAGCGGCTCGACGGATTTTTCAAAGTCACTCGGAAGGGCAAAGACTGTTGGGTGTTCGCTCTCGTCACCGGCGGGCGCCCGAAGTGGGGGCAGGAAGGGATGTTGAGCCCTGCACTTTACACGGTGGTCGTGTCGCCGAAATGGACAGTCTCACGGGTCATGCAGGGCTGGCAGCAATGAGGTCTAACCATGCGATGGAGCGAACGTCGGACCGCTGTGCGTTCACATTTGAAATGACCTCCACACCTTCATTCCGAATGACGCGCGCTCTCGTCCGCCGTCGCTCATCTTGTTCTCGTTAGATGTCTTCGCCACTCGCGAGCACCATGCCCTGTCGCTTTGGTGAAATCTACTTACACGCCGGCTCGGAAAGCTTCGACCTCCACAACTGCTTCGATTTGGTTGCGTTCACTTACGAGCCTTCGTCGCAGGTAGCGCGACTTCGTTGGATACCGAATGGCTACGGTTCGGTGCCGCAGACTCGTTCACTTGTTGTCGAGTTTCGCGGTGTCACTCACTTCTCAGCCACGCCACGCGATTCGGAACTGCCATTTTCAGAGGACACTTGTTTGTCGTCCGTCGGAGGAGTCGAGCCCTCTGATCCGACGCTCAGCGTTTACTCCGACGTGCCCGCTGGTTGGCATCACGTCTTCGCTTTCATCTCTGGCTTTGTGCTCCGCATTGGCGCAGAGTCAGTGTGTTTGCTACCCAATGACATCTAACCATGCGATGGAGCGAACGGCGGACCGCTGTACGCTCCACTTTGAGATAACTTCTACATTTCCACTCCGAGCAACGCGCGCCCTCATCCGCCGTCGCTCATCTTGTTCTCGTTAGATGCTGAAGCCGCTCGCTATCGTATTGTTGCTTGCAAGCACATCGCTTGCGAGCGATTCGCGTGACGACGAGCGCAGGCTCGCTCGCGAGATGGACCGGGTCGCTCGCGACATGGATCGAGACAAGAAGATTCACAAAGCACTTGCCGCGCAGCCTACCCTGACAGAGTGGCATCCAGGAGCTACTTGGCAGTTCGTCACTACCCGACCGTCTGGCGCGCGTGATATTCTGGTCTTTCGCGTCACGAGGGAGCGTACGGCGACTTGTACGGGCGTGAGCTTTTGGAAGGACATTTGGTGCAAGCTCGTCGTGGTGAAGGGCCACCTTCCCAACGGAGCGGCATATCAAGTTGAGGGGCGCGCGTTATTCCTTGATCTGGGTGCAGATATTTGCGAAGCGGACGATTTCATTGAGGGCGCCTTTTCAGGCGCCGACTTCATCGGCACTCGCGGGAAGGCTGCGGTACACGGTTCGCTGGTGCAGCCGTGACCGCATCTAACCATGCGATGGAGCGAACGGCGGACCGCTGTGCGTTCACGTCTCAGATGACTCCCACCCATTCACCCCGAGCGACGCGCGCCTTCGTCCGCCGTCGCTCATCTTATTCTCGTTAGGCCCATGAAAGCGGTCCTCTGCACGATCGCGTTTTTCGTTGCCAGCGCAGCATCAGGTGGCGAGTTCGACGGCGCTTGGGCGCTCTCGGGGAAGTGGACTGGCTATATGGGTCTCGCATTGAGGATCAGCGGTGACCGTTACAAGTACTGGTTTTCCAGCGACGTTGGACCCACGACCTTCGAGACCACAATCAACGGTAAGACCACTCGATACACCGAGAAGCCGCCGCGCTATCCACTCACCGGACGCATCATCATTCGCGGCGATGTTCTCGAGTTGCGCGGCGCGGGCGAGTATTACGACCGTAAGTGGCACCGCATCGTGTATCGTGGCGTTCCGTGCTTGCTCGCTGATGAGCATTACCGCGAGTGGCGGCGCACCGGCCGACTTCCCGACGATCGCCTCTTGTTTCGCATCCCTCAGTTTGACGAGAGACATCCGCAGCTAAACTATGGCGGAGTCGAGCGCGCAGACGGATCAGTCAGTCGTGCTTCGCCGCTTCCGCCGAAATGACGCCGAGGCCTAACCATCCGACGGAGCGAACGCCGGACCGCTGTGCGCTCCACTTTTGATATGACTTCCAAAGTTTCACTCCGATCGACGCGCGCCCTCGTCCGCCGTCGCTCATCTTGTTCTCGTTAGGCGCCGCGCAGTGGCAATATGAAATTTATCTCGATACTGATCGGCCTCGGTTCCCTGCCGGCGTTGGCGTTCGCACGCGAAGCCAAACTCGACTCCCACGCTAGAGCCACAAGCGACGCGGGCAGTCTTGTTCTAACCGCAACCCCAAGTAAATTCCGTCAGATGCAGCATCGCTATCGGCCCGCCTCATTTGCGATCTGGAAGCAGAAGCTGGAGTCGCTTAAGGGAGGCATGACCGAGAACCAGTTCGCTGCGATGCTTCGGCCGCGAAGGGTGGAGATCGATCGTGTGATAACGAGCTCCGGAAGGATGGACAGAATCATCTTGGACGACGCGTATTTTGCGTTCGTAAATGTTTCGCCAAAAACAGGGGAAGTAGTTTGGGCGACTCCTCCTATCGCGATTACCTATGAGATTGTGTCTCGATAGGCAGTCTCGTCTATTCGCGCCTAACCAGGCGATGCAGCGAACGCCTACCCGTCATTCGTCCCGCACTTTCATGACTAACCCATTCCACCTCCGATCAACGATCGCTCTCGGTAGGCGTCGCTGATCTTGTTCTCGTTAGGCGTATGGCAGCCACCCGTGAGCTTCCTGTTATCGGTGATGAGCCGCATTTCTATGGCTACATCACGGGCGTTGGTGTGGAGCGGTCTCCAGACGCCGGCGACGATGTTCCGCGCCACCTTTACGCCACGTTCGAATACAATGGTGAGACATCGGTGTGGCTTGTCCCCGATCATCAGCTTTTTGCGGAGCTGGCGCGGCATCTTGTCGACATGGCTGTTATGCGCGACGAGCACGGGGACTACGGCTATGCGAAGCTGTGGATTTGCAGGAAGGATGGCCGATGGGACGTAGATCTCCCGTGAAGCCACGCGAAACGCCTAACCATGCGATGGAGCGAACGGCGGACCGCTCTGCGTCCACATTTGAGATGACTTCCACACATTCACTCCGAGCGACACGCGCTCTCGCCACGCCCGCATCGCTACCGCGAAGCGGTTGCGGGCGGGTCCGCCGTCGCTCATCTTGTTCTCGTTAGACCTAGTGTTGACCTCCCGTGACGCGTTTATCAAGGCGGTGGGTAAAATACAGCCTCACCTCTGGAAGCTCACGTTCTTCTCGATCGGCCTTGTTGCGCTCGCGGGCTTCATTGGGGGTTTGGTTATCAGCTCGGGACACACAAGTCCCGATACGAGTTGCCTGATTTTTCTGTTCGGCGTATGGACCACTCTCGCTGTTGCGATTCCGCTCACATTGTGTGTTTTTCTCGGCGTCGTGTTCGTTTATGGATTTATTCTATTCCTTTGGTTCCGATTCAGAGCGCCCAAGGTCTAACAGTGCGATGGAGCGAACGACTGGCAGCTTTGGTTCCTCACCTCGGATGAAATTCCATCCTCAACCCGAAGCGACGCCCTCTCCCGCCAGCCGTCGCTCATCTTGTTCTCGTTAGATGGTGATGCCCACTTTGCTCCGGTCGTGTGGATTACTCCTGACGTTGATTCTCATCGGGTGCGAGCGCGCAAGACCCGAGGCTGCCGATATGAAGGCCGAATTCGTCAGGCGATACCCCACGGCAGAAGTTGTCAGCATCCGCATGAGCGAAGACGAAGTCGTCGCTCGGGGTTTCGACATTACTTATCGCGTGAAGGGATCGCAGGAGACTAAGAACATTAGCCTGCAATACATGGAGGGTGATAAGGGAGTCTGGGAGCTTCGACCCGCCCCACCGGACCAATTGCCATGAAACGCCAACCATCTAACCATGCGATGGAGCGAACGGCCACCCGCCGTGCGTTCACGCTTTCCATTACTAGTACGCGTTCACTTCGGGCCAAACTCGCTTTCGGTGGCCGTCGCTCATCTTGTTCTCGTTAGACGCAATGACACCGCCGCCCGACATGCTACAAGAATATCTCAAACTGACCGATATTGTTTCCAACTTCGATTCGAGCCTCATTACGGTTAAAAGCTGGGGAGTAACCCTGGGGCTCGCCGCGCTCGGGTTTGGATTCAAAGAAAAGAATTGGGGATATTTCCTTTTGGCTATTGCGTGTGGTATCTCGTTTTGGACGATTGAATTCACACTCAAAGGGCATCAGATGCGTTACTTTCCTCGCATGCGAGAGATCGAGTATCAGATATCCGCCGAAGATCCAACCCATGCACCTCGGATTGATTATTCATGGTCCTATGCCCCCGAGATGTTGGACCCCGACCCGAAGAAGCCACCCTCACCGAAGGAAAAACTATCAGAAAGGCCACCGTTAATGGGAACGCCTACCCAGACTGGGTATTACGACTACCAGAACTGGGTATGGTATCGGCGGATGTTCCTGTCTCATGTCATGTTTCCGCACGTCTTTTCCATAATCCTTGGCGGAGCGTTCACGTGGCTTGGATACAGAAAGAAGGGGCGGTTCAGACATTATGGACCGTAGAGCAGAGACGTCTAACCAGGCGATGGAGCGAACGGCGGACCGCTGTACGCTCCGCTTTTGACATGACTTCCACACTGTCGCTCATCTAATTCTCGTTAGGAGATTCGCGTGCGCTACTTAGCCATCGCCTTCTTTGCGCTGATCGCTCTTCGATGCGAAGCCCGCGATTCGATAATGTCTGCCCTGGAAGTCACGGGTAAGCGCGGCGTCAGCGATGCCTACGGATGGCAACAGGTCGATAGGATTGTGAGAAGGGCCGCACGCCAGCATCGCCTTTCTCCGGGACCGGCGAATTCCAGTCGGCCCGCTTATCTTCTCACCGAGAAGAGTTATTATACTTATTACGAGACGAGATATCGGACGACCATTGATGTTACTTATCGTCGGCAAGTGCATCGGCCCATCGAGATTGAGATTCTTGAGATCGGAGCTCGTCACCCCTCGGACGCACACCTCGCCCTCCTCAGCGACTTGCAATCTGGTTTATCGAAGAGCGGCCTTCTGGTTAAGCGCGGCGAGACACGTCGTGGGGTCACTACCGAATAGAGATGACTACGTCCCTATCTCCTAACCATGCGATGGAGCGAACGGCTGGCAGCTTTGGATCCTAATCTTCCATGAGATTCCGCCCTCAACCCGCAGCGACGCGCTGTCCCGCCAGCCGTCGCTCATCTTGTTCCCGTTAGGCTCCATCTACCGTGAGACTATTCGTCCTTCTTATCCTTCTCGTTCCGACGCTCGCTCTCGGAGCGCCGCCCGATCTGTCCACGGACTCGGTGGACGTGTATCGCGTCTCCCTCTCGGGCGACAAGCGCAAGGGGACCGGGAAAAAGTTCTATTTTTACAAGGTTCTTGCAGGTCCCCGCCGGATCTCTCCGGCGGCCGCGCGTGCGATCACGCGAGAGTTGGAGCGCATTTATCCTGTCGATTGGCCGCCTTTGTATTGCGCCTTCGTTCCTCGCTACGCCATCCGCCTTCACCGTCCGAGCGGTACGGTAGACGTGCTCCTCTGCCCGCACTGCTGCGAGGGGCATTTCATCATGGGGAAGAGGCTGAGGGTAGCGTCAGTGTGTGGCGATATTTTTCGTCAGCTCGAATTACTGTTCCCGGATTATCCGCTTCGACCCGATGAAGCCTAACCGATCGCTGCAGGCAACCGCTGGCCGCCTCGATGCCTCACGGAAGATCATGAAAACACATCTGTTGCAAGCCACGCTCGCTCCCGCCAGCGGCGCCTGAGCTTTGTCTCGTTAGATGCTAGCACGCACCATCACACTCGCCCTTTGCACGGTTGCACTCAGTCGCGCGACTGCAGACACACTCGAACGACAGCTGATTGGGACATGGGTAGCTGAGGAGCACCGCGTTCCTGAGCTTGCGCTTTATCTGACTTTCCGTCCGGACCGCACTTTGGCATCGCGTTACCGGAATGGCATACGGTTACGCCCATCGACCTGGCGCGTGCGTGGCGATCAGTTAATTCAGCATTGGTGGGATGGCGATGTGGAGCGCATCGACGTGAGCCGGCCCGTAATTAGTGACGATAGGCTCTCGTTTGGACTTCACGAAGCCCGCTCTCGAAAGCGTCGTGGCACGTGGACGGAGCGACAGCGGCACGTCGAAGCCATTGCATACAAGCGCTGCCCGATGCCACCTCAAGCATCTAACCATGCGATGCAGCGAACGCCTACCCGTCGTTCGCCCCACATTTCCGATGACTAAACCATTCCACCTGCGGTCAACGCTCGCTCCCGGTAGGCGTCGCTGATCTTGTGTCTCGTTAGGCGCCATGCGACGCGTGCTCAAACGAACGATGATCGGCGCGGCGGCCGTGGCAGTGCTGGCTGTCGCAGGCTGCGCTTTATGGGCCGTGATCTACCTCGATCACTTCACATGGGCGGCCTCGCGGCGATTGGCGCGAGGCCTCGACGGAGCCCAAGAGGTCGTGTTGATCGAGTATGCCGACAAGGTGGAGATCACTCGTAAGGTGGCGATAGCTGAGGAAATCTCGCGGTTACGACGGTCAATCACGACGTGGCCGCGTCCATTCTTCTCGGGAGGTTCCTTGTGTTTTTTGGCACACCATACAATCGAGCTTCACTCTGCAGATAGGCCGACCGTTGAGGTCCGTGTTTGCTTCCTTTGCGAGCAGCTCTCTTTCGATGACGGCACCCATACCAACGGAGGCATTACTTTCGCGCCGCTTCCGCCTTACATGGCAGATCCTCTTGCCGCATTCTTTACGTCCGTGGGCATGTCACCGAAGCCGATGAAAGAGTATGACGAGATCGAAGCGCGGGCGCAGGCAGTCGCGGGCGACCAACCGCATCAGACTTCACAGTGACTCCAGAAACGCCTAACCAATCGCTGCAGCTAACCGCTGGCCGCTCCGGTGCGTCGCATCAGATTATGAAAACAAATATATTTCAATCGACGCTCGCTCCCGCCAGCGGCAGCTGAGCTCTTTCTCGTTAGACCCCATGCGATTCACACTCATTCTCATCACGGCGCTCTCACTTGCCTTTCACACTGTCGTCGCCCAGCAAGAAAGGCTGGTCTCTCCTTTCGGCGAGATGTATCCGGCAGGTTCGGGTCACTTCTCTCGCGACGACGAGAGAGCAATCGCCGTCGCGAACGCGAAGCTAACTGACGGCGGTCGCAAACGGCTCGACAGCTTTTACAAGGTGAACCGGAAAGGAAAAGCGTTCTGGGTCCTCGCGCTCGTTACGGAACGCCTGAAGTGGGGCCAGGAGGGATTCTCGAACCCTGCGATGTATACGGTGGTCGTGACGCCCCAGTGGACCGTATCACGGGTGATGCACGGTTGGCAGCAATGAGGTCTAACCAGACGATGGAGCGAACGGCTGGCAGCTTTGGTTCCTTGTGTTCCATGAAACTCCTGTCTGAACTCGCAGCGGCGCGCTCTGCCGCCAACCGTCGCTCATCTAATTCTCGTTAGGCCTCTATGATCGCGCTCGATGAGCAGAATCCGAAGCATCGCGGATTTTCACGCCTCGCTATCGCTCAGCGGGACATCGGCGAGGCCCAGCGCGCCGTTCAGCTTATTAGCGAGCACGGCGCTGCTGAGCGCAGCGAGCTATTCGAGCGCTTATTTTCAGCGGCTGTCATCGCTTGCGCCCGCCCATTCATCGCCACACGCCAGTATCCCGGCATCCCTCCGATCGGCGATTCCAGAACCGAGGTTACCAGACATTCCATAACGAGTTGATCGCTTTTCGGAACAAGTTTGTAGCTCATTGCGACGCGAGCGAAGTCAAAGCGCAGATCATGCCGAAGGGTATTCAGTTCCGTCGCGCAGACGGCGCAATCTTCACTATTGCACGACATGGCACGAGCGTCAGCACCCGTTGGTTTCGCGCGGCGGGGCTACGCCCGTTCGATGAGCTATGTTCCTTCCAGTTGGAGAGACTAGCTCGTGACATTGCCATCCTATTGAATCAACTATTCCCAACGCAGTCCTAACCATGCGATGGAGCGAACGGCGGACCGCTGTACGCTCCACTTTTGAGATGATTTCCACAGTTGATATGGTCGCGCTGCTTCCATACCCTCCGGGCTTTCCGTCTATGTCACGGCGTGGCAGTCCGTTCCATTCACCCCGAGCGACGCGCGCCTCGTCCGCCGTCGCTCTTCGGTTTTCGATGACGTCGCAATCCACTCCTTTTGCTCTGGATGATGGGCGTGTTACTGCGGCAAAACGTCAGCGCAGTCCCGAAGCATGACAATCGCCGAAGTGTCTCAGGACATCGGCGCGAACGGTAAATCGTTGCGGGGCCGTGGAGGCTGGCCCAACCTGTCGTCCGCTCTGTTTCTGTCATGCCCGGCATTTCCGTCATTCTCAATCCTTCGGCCGGATCCGCCGCCGACCTGGATGACATCGTTACGAGGATCGGGCGCCTGCGCGGCGCCGAGATCCGCCTCACGAGCAAGCCGGGATCGGCGGCGCGTCTGGCGAAGACCGCGCTGAGAAAAGGACGAGAGCTGATCATCGCGGCGGGCGGGGACGGGACGTTGAACGAAGTGATCAACGGCATCGGCGAGAATCTCGGGGACGCCGCGGTCGGATTGATCCCGCTTGGGACCGGCAACGATTTCGCAAGAACGATTGGCGTGCCGGCGGATATCGAGGAGGCGATCGATTTGATCCGGGCCGGCGAAACACGCGCCGTCGACCTCGTCCGCGTGACAAGCGATGCGGTTCGTTATTTTGTGAATGTGTCCGCGGGCGGGTTCAGCGGCCTGGTAAACGAAAAGCTGACGGCGGAAATGAAGAAAACGTGGGGACCGCTCGCTTATTTGAGGAGCGCCGCGGCGGCGTTGCCGGAGTTACGCGGCTACCAGACAACGCTGGCGTTCGACAATGCCGAATCGCTCCGGATCGAACTTTATAACGTGGTCGTGGCGAACGGGCGTTACGTGGCGGGCGGAACGTTGATCGCGCCCGAGGCTTCCATCGACGACGGTCTGCTCGACATCGTCCTGATCCCGAAGCGGCCGGCGACGGAGCTGGCTGTTCTGGCCGCCCAGGTCGCTCTGGGCACTCATCTCTCGAGCGAAACGGTCGTGTTCCGGCGCGCGTCGAAATTAACCGTGAACTCAAGCCCCGGGATGTGGTTTAACGTCGACGGCGAACTGGTCGGGAACGAGCCAGCCCGTTTTGAAATTCTTTCGCGGGCATTACGTTTCATCGCACCGAAGTCATGAAAGAAAAAATTCTCAGCGTGGAACGAGCAGCCGCCATTGCGAGTGAACTGCGGGCGAGCGGACGCAAACTCGCCTTTACGAACGGCTGCTTCGATCTTTTGCATGTCGGTCACGTGCGCTATCTCGCGGCGGCACGCGCGCTCGGGGACGCATTGCTGGTCGCGATCAACGGCGACGCGGCGGTCCAGGCGCTGAAGGGCGCGGGACGTCCCATTAATCGCGCCGCGGATCGCGCGGAGGTGGTGGCAGCGCTCGAGTGCGTTGATCACGTGGTGATTTTTCAGGAGGTCCGGGCAACGGCGCTGTTGGAACAAGTCCGGCCGACGATCTACGTCAAAGGGGGCGATTACACTGCGGAAACTTTGGATCCCGAAGAAAAACGGGCGCTGGAAAAAATGGGCGCCGAGATTCGAATCGTTCCGTTTGAAGCAGGCTATTCGACTTCGAGCCTGCTTATTAGGAAAGCGCCGGGAACGGAACCGGCATGAAGAAGTTGCGCCTCGGAATCCTCGGGTCGGGCAAGGGAAGTAATTGCCGGGCGATCCTGGAACAAATCCGCGGAGGCCAACTGCCGGCGGAAGCGCGGCTGGTGGTGTCGGATGTCTTTGCTGCCGGCATTCTCGAGATAGCGCACGAGTTCGGCGTTCCGAACATGTATTTGCCGCCGGGAAATTTTCGCACCCGGCTCGAACCGCGGGTGGAACTGGAACTGGTGCGGCTGCTGGAAGAGGCGGAAGTCGAGCTGGTCGTCCTGGCCGGCTTCATGCGGGTCCTCAAGGAACCGATGCTGGCCGCGTTTCCGCAACGCATCATCAACATTCATCCGTCGCTCCTGCCAAAATTTCCGGGGATCGAAGCGTGGAAACAAGCGCTCGCGGCTGGAGAGAAAGTGACGGGTTGCTCGGTGCACTACGTCGACGCCGGCATCGACAGCGGCGAGATTATCGCGCAACGCAAAATCGCCGTGCTGCCGGACGACACCGCGGAGTCATTGCACGCCCGAATCCAGCAGGCCGAGCGCGCGCTTTATCCGGAAGTCATCGCGCAGTTCTGCGAAGCGTGACCGCGCTTTAAGCGCGTTCCGCTTTTTGGTCGCGCCCGAGAAGAGCCTGCATCGCGTCCGCCGGCCGCTTGCCTTCGCAAACGACCGAGTAAATCTGATCGATGATCGGCGTCTCAATCTGCAATCTGCGCGCGCATTCGTAGGCGCTCTTCGCGGTCGGAATTCCTTCGGCGATCATGTGGGTGCTGGCCGAGATTTGCTCGAGGGTCTCGCCGCGGCCCAGGCGTTCCCCGACGCGACGATTGCGGCTGTGCTGGCTGAAACAAGTCGCGATGAGATCGCCTGCGCCGCTCAATCCATAAAACGTGCGCGGGTTACCGCCCATGGCAGTGCCAAGACGCAGGAGTTCGGCCAGGCCGCGAGTCACCAGCGCCGCTTTGGAATTGTCGCCCAGCCCAAAGCCATCGCTCGCCCCGGCCGCGATCGCGAAAACGTTTTTCAAAGCCCCGCCCAGCTCGATCCCGATCGTTTCGTCGCTCGAGTAAATCCGGAAACGCTCGCCGCCGAGATAGGATTGCAGCTCTTCGGCGCATTCTGAATTACGGCAACCCAGCACCGCCGCCGTCGGCAAATCGCGCGAAACTTCCACGGCGAGATTCGGGCCGGAAAGTACCGCCACTGTGTTGTCGGGAAAAATTTCGCTCAGCACTTCCGTCATCCGCTTTCCACTGCCGTGCTCGATTCCCTTCGTGCAACTGAGGAGGATTGCCCCGCGGCCCAGGCCAGCTGCGTGAAGCCGGCTCGCAACACTGCGCAATGCCACCGATGGCGTCACGAAAACGATCAGGTCCGCGCGGATGCAATCGGAAATGTCGCTCGTGACGGCTACCGGTTCCGGCACTCGGACGCCGGGCAGATATTCGGCGTTCTCCCGTGTTTCGCGAAGGCGCCCGGTCCGGTCGGCATCGTTGCCCCAGAGCGTGATCGGATTTCCGCGCTTGGACCAAAGCACGGCGAGCGCGGTTCCCCACCCACCTGCGCCGATGATTGCCGTGCTGCGAATGCTCACTTTCGCGTGAAGCGTTGTTCGGTTCCCTTGAGAAGACGAGAAAAATTCGAACGGTGGCGCCAGAGCACCAGCAACATAATCGCGGCCGAAAAATAAATCAGCGCGGGAGTGTCAACAAATTTCCAGTGAGCCAGGAGCCCCGCGACGATCGGCAAGGAGACCGCCGCGACGATGGAGGCCAGCGAAACGTAACGGGTGAATTCGAACACGACGACCCAGAGCAAAAAAACAAGCGGGACGGCAAGTGGCATCAAGCCGATCAGGGCGCCGGCAGAAGTCGCGACGCCTTTGCCACCTTTAAACCGCAACCAGACCGGAAATGTGTGTCCGGCCACGGCCATGGTGGCGGCGAGAATCGCGAAATATTCGCCGTAAGGATTGGCTCCAGGCCAATATTTCACGAGGAGAAACGCGACCCGCACAGCCGCGAATCCTTTCAGCGCGTCGATCGCGAAAACGGGGTAGCCCCACTTCTTGCCCAAAACCCGGAGCACATTCGTCGCTCCGATGTTTCCACTCCCGACTGTGCGAACGTCAACCCCGGCCAGGCGCCCGGCGAAGTACCCCGCTGGAAAGGAACCGAAAAGATATCCGGTTAAACAGCACGCTATGACCAGGGACCACACGCGGTTTGTCTTCGCCGCTCAGCTAGCTGCCGGCTGGCTGGGCTCGCTTCTTTTTCTGCAGCCAGATCGAAATGATCGCGATATCCGCCGGGGTAATCCCGCTGACCTGGGCGGCGTGTCCTAGAGACACCGGCCGGATCGCGGATAATTTCTGGCGCGTTTCGCGGCGCAGGCCGCCGATCGTTTCGTAGTCGAGATCAGGTGGAATAAGCCGGCCACGATCGCGGAAGAGCTTTTCGTTTTGCGCGCTCTGGCGCTGGACGTAGCCCTCGTACTTCAGGTCCGTCTCCACGAGTTCCCAGAGATCTGCCGCAGCCAGAGCCTGGATCTGTGCCGGCAACGCTTGCAGATGAAATCCGGGCATTTTTAGCAACGACCCCAAAGGCTTCCCTCCCACCGAAATTTCAGAAACCGAACGTCGCAAATTGTCGAGCGCCTCAGTCTTGGCGCGGAAGGCGTCGTGCCGGTCCGAGTCGACCAAACCAACTTCGAACCCACGCTCGGTCAGGCGTTGATCCGCATTGTCGTGGCGCAACCGCAGCCGCTCTTCGGCGCGACTGGTGAACATTCGATAAGGCTCGTCAGTTCCGCTGGTTGTCAGGTCATCGATCAGTACGCCAATATAAGCTTCCTTTCGAGTCAATACGAACGGTGGTCCGTTAGCGATTTTAAGAGCTGCGTTAGCGCCTGCTATAAGTCCTTGAGCTGCAGCTTCTTCATACCCAGACGTGCCGTTGACTTGGCCGGCAAAATACAGGCCTTCCACAAGCTTGGTTTCCAGAGACTGGCGTAATTGAGTCGGTGGGAAATAGTCGTACTCGACAGCGTAGCCTGGCCGCATGAGCTCTGCGCGTTCGAGCCCCGGAATGGAACGAATGAATTCAACCTGGACATCGTAAGGGAGACTCGTCGACAGGCCGTTCACGTAAAATTCTTCGGTATGTCGACCCTCCGGCTCGAGGAAGATCTGGTGCGCGGCCTTTTCAGGAAATTTCGTGATCTTGTCTTCAATCGAAGGACAATAGCGCGGCCCGGTGCCTTCAATTCGGCCGGAATACAAGGCCGATTTTTCGAGATTTCGCCGGACGATGTCGTGGGTTTCGGAAGTGGTGTAGGTAATCCAACACGGCAATTGTTCCACGGGGAACAACCGGGAGTTCAAACTGAAAATGTCCTCGTCGTGCCGTTGCTGGGGCGGCAAAAAACTAAAGCGGGGCGGCGGCTCATCTCCCAGCTGTTTTTCGCAGCGATCGAAATCGATCGATCGACTGTTGATCCGACACGGCGTTCCGGTCTTGAATCGGCCAACTTCAAAGCCCAGATGACGCAACGAATCGCTCAGACCCGAGCTCGCATCGGCCATTCGCCCGCCGGCGCGCGAGTGCTGTCCTACGTGGAGCAACCCACGAAGAAACGTCCCGGATGTGACCACAACAGCCCCTGCTCGGAAGTGCACTCCGACATCGGTTGCCACGCCGGTTACGCGGCGGTCGTCGTCGACCAGGATTTCCGAAACCGTAAGCTGTTTAAGATCCAATCTTGCGGTTCGTTCGAGGACAGCTTTGAGTCGGAACTGATAGGCCTTCTTATCACATTGCACTCGTGGTGCCCGGACACTGGGACCCTTGGTTCGATTTAGAAGACGAAACTGGATTCCGGTGGCGTCAGCGTTGGCTCCCATGGCGCCGCCCAACGCGTCGATCTCTCGGACAATGTGTCCTTTGGCTAGCCCGCCTACCGCTGGGTTGCAGGACATTTGCCCTACCGTGTCCAGATTTTGGGTGAGGAGAAGGGTTGAGCAACCGAGCCGAGCCGAGGCAAGGGCGGCCTCTGCACCGGCGTGACCGCTGCCCACGACGATAACGTCATATCGACGAAGGGAAGCATTCATGTTCCACGTGGAACTCGGACCGGTTCCGGCGGCAGAATTGCCCCCTGATCCGTCTCCCGCCTTCCGACTTCCTCTTGGGCACGCTGGAGTAATCGCAACGATATTCTTCCCAAGAACATGAGGATTACCGCTGCGCTGGCAAACCCTCCAAGCCATATCCAATATTCGATCGTCCGTGGATGAGTCTTGCCGCGCGCCAAGTTCAACCCGAGCTGTCCCAACGTTCCCAAATAAGAATACAAGAATAAGCCGGGCGCCTGTCCGATCGCCACCCATAACATGCAGGTGCGAAACCGGACTTGGGTGAGACCGTAGAGATAGTTCAGTAAACTCGTGGGAAAAAGTGGATGTAATTGGCTCAGCAATATGATCTTCCACCCTTCCTTCTCGATCGCCGGTTCCAAGGCAACGAGGGTGCTGTTTCGGAACAACCGCCTCCTCAGCCAGCTTCGCCCTACCCATCGGCTAATGAAAAACGATATGGCCGCGCCTCCGACATTCCCGACCAGCGCAATGAGGAATCCCCACCACAAACCGAAGAAAAATCCGGCGCCCACACTCAGAACTCCACCCGGCAGCAACAGAACATTGCAACAGGCGTAAAGCAGCGGATAACAAATCGCGCTCCACGCCCCCCACCGCATCACGTCTTGCTGCACGTTCGCCAAAATATCGACCAGCGGAAACATCCGGCTGAGGAAAAATAATCCGAGCCCGACGACAAGGAGTCCGGCGAGTTGTAAGATGATGGCGCGCCGGACCTGGATCATTTCGCAAACAGTCATCGCTACGCGACTGCGGCGCAATTGTTGAAATCGTTCCTGCTGGGCGTCACGCAGCTACCGCGAACTGACAGCCGTCGCGATCGCCGCGATATGTGCCGGCGTCGTCCCGCAACAGCCTCCGAGAAGTCGCGCGCCTCGCGAAACCATCTGTCGGGCGGCGTCTCCGAATGCTTCCGGCGTTGTCTCGTAAATCAACCGCCCCTGCTCCGAGCGCGGATGTCCCGCCGTCGGATAAACCGCGAGAAGAAACCCGGCCGGAATCTGTGATAACAAACTCAACATCGCCTGTGGATCGTTCATGCAATTGACTCCCATTATTCTCGCGCCGTCCCGATCGAGTGTGGTGAAGGCTTCGCCTAACGACCTGCCGGATGGAAGAATTCCATTGGGCCCGCATGCGAACGAACAGATCTCCGGCAAATCGCTCAAGGCCTTTTTCGCGCGGAACGCGACCTCCATTTCCTCGAGGTCCATGAACGTCTCGAAAAAAATCAGGTCCACGCCAGCATCGAGCTGCGCGACCAGTTGTTCGGTAAAACATTCAGATCGATTGATTCCGCGCGCGACAGATTCCTCGGCGGTAATCCCGAGCGGGCCGATGGTTCCGGTAATGTAAACCTCTTTCCCTTCGCTAGCGTCTCTCGCGATTCGAACGGCGGCACGATTGATTTCACCGACCCGTGCCTCGAGTCCAAAACGCGAGAGTCGCACGGCGTTCGCGCCGAACGTATTCGTCTCGATCAATCGCGAACCGGCCGCGATGTATTGTTTGTGGATCGTGCGGATTCGCGCCGGCTGCGAAAGGCAGAGCTCCTCCAGACATTGGTCGATCGGAATGCCGGCGTTGAGAAGGAGCGTTCCCATGGCGCCGTCGCCACAAACGACCCGTGATTCGAGTTCGTCGAGCAGGTCCATTTCAGATCAGGAACCGTTAGGGCGGACAGATCGCGAAGACGCGAGCGGGAAAGCCGGAACCGCCTTTCGGCTTGGGAAAACTGACGACTACCAGCGCGCCGCTTTCAGGGACCTGGTCCAGATTCGCGAGCAGCTCGATCTGATAATGATTCGTGCTCAGGACGTAGGTTTCAAGAGTCGCGTCATCCTTGGACGCCGCGATGCCAGGGTCGGTGTCCGTCGTTTCATGACCCGATGCGGTGATCTTGCGTTCTTCGTACAGATATTTGAGCGCCGGCATGCTCCAGCCCGGGTAATGCGAAATCCCTTTTGCATCCTGATTTTCCATGGCGGCGCCGTCCGGGCATTTCTTCGACCAATCGGTTCGCATGGCGACAAACGCGCCGGTTGGAATCGCGCCGTGATCCGTTTCCCATTTTTTTACGCGCTCCAGCGACAGGACATAATCGGCGTTCTTTTCCGATTCGGCACGCACATCGATCACCACCAGAGGCAGGATCATTTCCTGGAGGCTGATCTGGTCCACGGTGCGCAGGCCGCGGATGAAATGAGCCGGCGGATCGACGTGCGTCCCCCATTGGCCCACGTGCGTGTAAATCTCGGCGAAAAACCTTCGCCGATGGAACCTTTGCCTTTCTCATACCAGTAGGCGGTCTCGCGTTTCTCTTCAGGAAAGCCGTGCCAATGCGGGATCCCGGGCGCGAAGGCGTGGGTGAGATCGACGAATTTTTTCCCGGCCAGGATCTTCTGTATGTCCAAAAGGGATGGCTCGTCGGCTGAGGCAATGCGGGTGAGGAGAAGGACGCCAGCCACCGCGGCGACGCACGTTCGCGGAACGATCTTCATTCCGGGTTGTTAAATGATCGCTGAACAAGAAGCCAACAAGATCGAATAAGCCCCAACAAAGTCGCGTCCTCGTATCCACGATGCGATTTGTCGAGCACAGGCGCCGGTGTTATCAACAGGCTGCGGAGCGGCCGCTGTCGGAGGAGAATGTTAGAGTCCAGGCGAGTTGTTTCCCCCGATAAGATTAAGAACTGTCTGGCGATTCAAAATTTAATCTTAAAGAAGGTGTTAAAAACTCTCGAATCCGAATCAGCCGCACTGCCTGAACCGACGGTGCTGCCGCTCACCCAGACAGCCGGGACTTCGGCCATCGGTCCGGTGCACGAGAGCGACGAAAATGGCGACGCCTCCGCCGACAGCTTGTTCGAGCATTTCGCCTGGCTTTACATTTTTTGCCGCGAAAAACTTTTTCGTGACGACACCGAACGCATGGTCACCAGGCTCTGGCCGTCGGCGAAACCGCGGCCGGGCGAGAAATTGATCGAGCTGGGATGCGGCCCCGGATTTTATTCCTGCCGCCTCGCCGGGCGGTTTCCGCAAATTTCTGTTCTCGGGGTGGACCGATCGCCCAGCCAGCTGAGCTGGGCCCGGGAAAAACGCGACAGGCTCACCCTGCGCAACTGCCGGTTTCAGAGCGACAACGTCCTCGAACTCTCGTATCCCGACGATTCATTCGACGTCCTTGTTGCGTCCAGACTGTTCACTGTTTTGCCGGACCGTCGCCGGGCGGTGGCGGAAATGTATCGAGTTCTTCGGCCGGGCGGGCGTTGCTTTATTGCGGAACCGCGCTGGGCGGCCTGGGCCTCAATCCCTCTCTTCACCATGTGGTTGCTCGCGGGATTGACGCATGTCAAAAACGGTTACCGCGAGCCGACCCGTGCCCGGGTGCTGTCGCCGCGCGAGATGGACCGTCTTTTTGCCAGCCAGCCCTGGCGAAAAATGGAAACCTGGCGCGAAGGGCGGTATCAGTACGCGCTCTGCGAAAAAGGTTGATCGTCCGCATTCGGAGCCGAGGGACACCGCGAAAATGAATGCGCTCCATCGCGTTCTCGATCCGCGACGAGACGATCGTGTCGCTTCTGGTTTTACGGCGTTGGCCGTGATGACAAAAGCGCCGCAAGCGGGACGGGTTAAAACGCGGCTGACTCCACCGTTAACTCCTCAAGAAGCGGCCTCCCTGAACACCTGTTTTCTTCGGGACACCGCGACCGCAATTTTAGAGACAGCCAAAGGTGGCAAGGCGCAGGGAGTGGGCGTTTATACACCGGCCGGATCGGAAGCCGCTTACACCGGCATCCTGCCGGAGCAATTCATCCTGGTGCCGCAACGAGGGGACGCTTTCGGCGAACGGCTTCTCGCGGCCACCGACGATCTTCTTCAATTGGGATTCGATTCGCTTTGCCTGATCGACTCTGACAGTCCCACCCTTCCCAGGGAGGCGTTCGCGCGCGCGATCGAATTCCTGGCGGGTCCGGACGATTGCGTGGTGCTCGGCCCATCGGATGATGGCGGCTATTATTTGATCGGTCTCAAAAAAACCCATCACCGTCTGTTCGAGCAAATCGATTGGAGCACCGAGCGTGTTCTCGAACAAACTATCGCCGCGGCGCGTGAAATCGGTCTACCGGTGCGCCTTCTGCCGACCTGGTACGACGTGGACGACCGCGTGACGCTGGCGCGCCTTTGCCGCGAATTGTTCGGTGCGAATGGCAGCGCCGGCGGCGGATTCGCGGCGCCAACGACGCGCAATTTTCTCTCCGAACTGCTGCAGCGCGAAGGCCGGGACCGGATCTGGCCGGAGGACTCGAAGTCATGATGACTCACGGGAAGCGCGCGCTCGTTACTGGCGGCGCGGGCCTCATTGGTTCGCACGTGGCCGATCTGTTGCAGCGCGAAGGCTGGCGCGTCCGCATCCTGGATAACCTCGAACCGCAGACGCACCGCCGCGGCAAGCCGGCCTGGATCAACGACGGCGCAGAATTTGTGGAAGGCGACGTCACCGATCGCGAGACGATCGCGGCCGCGTTGCGCGACATAGACGTCGTTTTTCACCAGGCCGCGTACGGCGGTTACATGCCGGAGATCGCGAAGTACGTTTACGTAAACAGTTTCGGCACCGCCCAAATGCTGGAGCTGATTCGCGAGAAGAACCTGCCGATCCGAAAAGTCGTGGTCGCTTCTTCGCAGGCGGTCTACAGCGAAGGCGCGGCCACCTGCCCTCAGCACGGCCTCATTTTTCCAGACGTCCGGCCGATCACGCAACTTCAGCGCGGTGATTGGGCCGTCCATTGTCCGCTGTGCGACGCGGTGACAATCCCGGCCCCGACTCCGGAGCGCGCCCCTGTCGGCGGCGAGACCGTTTACGGCCTGACGAAAGTCGACCAGGAAAAGCTTGTCCTGCTTTGGGGCAAGCAAATCGGTATTCCGACCGTGGCGCTTCGCTATTCATGCACTTACGGCCCGCGCCAATCGATCTTCAATCCCTACACCGGCGTCATCGCCATTTTCTGCACCCGGCTCCTGAACAATCTGCCTCCGGTGCTTTTCGAAGATGGCGAGCAGACCCGCGACTTCTCGTTCGTGGAAGACATCGCGCGCGCGAACCTGCTCGCGGCCGAAAGCGACCAGCTCGACGGATTACCGGTCAACGTCGGCAGCGGCGCCGGAGTGAGCATTCGAAAAATAGCCGAACAAATTTCGGATGCTCTCGATATTCACATTGCTCCCGAAGTGAATGGTGAATTTCGTCCCGGCGAAATGCGTCACCTAACGAGTGATACCGAACGGATTCGGGCGGCTGGTTACGCGCCCCACGTCGATCTCGCCACCGGCATCCGCCGCTATCTGGATTGGATCCGGCAGCAATCCGATGTCCGCGATTATTTCAGCGAAGCCGCCAACATTCTGCGGAGCAAAGGCATCGTGCATCGCGTAAAGTAAGCTGGAATGATCTCGGTCGTCATTCCGGCTTTGAACGAGGAGGAGCCGATTTCCGCGGTCGTGCGGGATTGCCTAACGACTGGTTTGCCGGCCGAAGTAATCGTGGTCGACAACGGAAGCACCGATCGCACCGCCGACCGGGCGCGTGAGGCCGGAGCCAAAGTCGTGTCCGAACCGGCGCCTGGATATGGGCGCGCCTGCGCCACCGGCATTCGCGCCCTGGCGCTCCCGCAGTCGCCCGATGATATCGTTGTTTTCCTCGACGGCGACGGAAGCGATTGTCCCGAGTTCATGCCGCAGCTGGTCGATCCGATCCGGCGCGGCGAACAGGATTTTGTGATCGGTTCGCGGACCCGTGGAAAACGCGAACGCGGGAGCATGAACTTCCAGCAGGTCTTCGCCGGTCGCCTCGCGGGCCTCGTTCTACGTTTACTGTATGGCGTCCGTTATTCGGACATGTGTCCGTTTCGCGCCATCCGCCGCGATGCGCTCGAGCGCTTGGGAATGCGGGAGACGACCTACGGCTGGAACCTCGAGATGCAGATGCGCGCCGCTCGGACGCGGCTCCGGATCCGGGAAGTGCCGGTGAATCATCGATGCCGGGCCGGCGGCGAATCGAAAGTGTCGGGCACGTTGCGAGGCACGTTCGTGGCGGGCACGCGAATCATCGCGACGCTGTTTCGGGTCGCTTTCGAACGCTGACTTTGTAAAGCTGCGCGCATGACTCGCCTTCGCGCGATCGGCGCGGGATTTCTGTCCGGGTTAATTGCCGGCGTCCTGATGACGGTGACAATGCTGGTGCTCGCCTGGCTCCTCGGCATCGCCACGCCACTGACCCTCTTCGGCGACCGCGTTTCCGTTTTCATACCGGCAGACACGTTCCTGTCTTTGATGGGGCGCGTGGGCGGCTATAACAACATGAAGCAGCTCGGCGTCGGCTCGGTCATGGCCGGACAGCTTCTCGTCGGCGGCCTCGGTGGAATCGTTTACGGGCTGGTGATGCGCCATGACGGCCGGAATCGTTTCGTCGTTTCCGCCGGCCTCTTCATTTTGCTGCCGCTTTTGGTCGTCGGGCTTTCTTTATGGCCGGTCCTCGGCACTCATTATGGCGGACTGCCGATCAATCGCGCGACGTGCTTCACGCTAGCCGGATTACTCGTCGCCTTCATCGTCTTCGAACGGAGCCTCGTGCTGCTTTTCCGGTTTTTGAGTCACGCCCGCGTGGAAATCAACGCCCACGAATTCAGCCCGCCGATCGGCCGGCGCGCCTTGATCGTCGGCGGGATAGGATTGCTCGCGGCCGGCGGCGGCGCGGAATTGCTGCGACGGCTCTACCGCGCGGCGACCTTCAGTTACGACGGCACCCAATACAAAGGACGGGTCGTCCGGGCAATCACGCCTAACGACCAGTTCTATTGTGTGACGAAGAACGTCGTCGACCCCAAAGTGAACGCCGCTTTCTGGCGGCTCGAGGTTACCGGCCTCGTTCAAACCCGGCAGACCTACCGTTTGGAGCGGCTCAAATCGCTGCCTGCGGTCGAGCAGGAGACAACCCTGATGTGCATCAGCAACGGACTGGATGCCGGCTTGATGAGCAATGCGAAGTGGAAAGGGGTCCCGATGAAAGTGCTGCTGGCCGCGGCTTCACCCCTGGCCGGCGCGACCAAAGTGCGGCTCCACGGCGTCGATAATTACACCGACACATTTCCCCTCGAGAAAGCGATGGACCCGACAACGCTGGTTGTTTACGAGATGAATGGCGAGACGTTACCGGACCGCCACGGATTCCCCGCGCGCGTGATCGTGCCGGGTTACTTCGGTGAGAAACACGTGAAATGGATCACGCGAATCGAAGTCGCGGATGAGAGCGCAATCGGGTTTTACGAGAAACAAGGGTGGGGCCCGGACTTCATCGTGCCGACGCGATCGCGCTTCGACGAGCCGGATCACGAATCGAATTTTCCCGGCGCGGTGGCGGCGAATGGAATCGCGGTGCGCGGAGTGGCGTTCGGCGGCGACCGCGGCGTATCGCGGGTCGAGGTGAGCTTCGATGACGGCAAGACCTGGCAGGAGGCAAAGCTCGATTACCCCGGGACGAAATTGACGTGGGCGCTCTGGAGTTACGACTGGCGGCCGGCCGCGGCCGGAAGCTACTGGCTCGTCGTCCGCGCCACGGACGGCGAAGGCGTGGTTCAGGAGTGGGACGAAGAACGTCCGTTCAAATCAGGGACGACAGGATTTCACAAGATCCGCATTCATGTGACGGCATAGAGCCGGCCCGTTTCAATTTGTCATCCTGAGCGAAGTCGAAGGATCTCTGACCATTTCCGTGCTCGCTCAGCGCAGAAAAGTCCAGAGATCCTTCGACTTCGCTGCGCTCCGCTCAGGATGACAGAAAAAATAGTTGTGCCTAACGGCTCGATTTTTTCTGGGCTCCGCCCCCACGCTTACTTCTGACACTTCGGGCACCACGCGGTGGTTCGGCCACCGATCATCGCCTTTCGCAACGGCGTGCGATGGCGCGGGCAGATTCCGTTGCGTTTCCACTTTTGATGGATCAGCCAGTCCTCGGGCGCATCGCCGAATTCCGGGCTGATAACGCGGAGCGATTCGATGGCGACGAACCGAGTCTCGCGGAACAGGCGCCCGCGTTGGGCCGGCGTCAGCCTGCCCGTAATTGTTGGTGGCGCGATCTTCGCGCGCCACAGAATTTCGTCCGCCATCCAGTTGCCGATTCCAGCAAAACCTTTCTGCAAAAGCAGGACCGCCTTTATCGGCGCGCGCGCGTGCCGGGTCAGGAACCCATCGAAAAATTTACGGTCGAAGGATTCCGAGCCGATATCTGGTCCGCCGGCGCGCCACCAATCCGGCGCCGATTTTCCGTGATGAAAGCGGACGCGCCCGAAGAGGCGCGCATCGCGGAAAACAAGAGCGCGTTTTGCCTGGTGCAAAACAAAGTGATCGTGTTTCTCGGGTCGGAAACCCGGCGGCTCCACCCGTAGTGTTCCGGTCATTCCGAGGTGGAGGCCGATCCAGTTGTCGCCGGAAAATTCAAACAGCATCTGCTTTCCCCAGGACTCCGAGCGGAGAAAGCGGGTGCCGGTTATTTCGCGAATGAGCACCCGCGTGTTCGAACCGCGGAAGATCCGCTTCTGGGAATGGAGCTGGACGCGCGCGATCTTTTGGCGCAGGCCCGGGTCCCATTGTCGGCGGTAATATTCGACTTCTGCCAGTTCAGGCATGGGGAAAAATAGCTGGTGCGCCCAGGCTGTCGATCTTGCGCGCTGTAGCCGCGGCGCTCGGTCGCCGCGTCGTTTTGGAACCGCGACACCAGGAGTGAGGCGGCGACTGAGCGCCGCCGCTACAGCGTCCGCAAAGAGTTGCGCTCTGTGCTAGGTTCCAGCGATGGAGAAAGTCATCATTGTCGGGAGTGGATGCGCGGGGCTGACCGCCGCGATCTATGCCGCTCGCGCGAATCTGAATCCGCTCGTTCTTGAAGGCCGGCAGCCGGGCGGCCAGCTCTCCACCACCACGCTCGTGGAAAATTTCCCGGGCTTTCCCGCCGGCATCGACGGCCCGCAGCTCATCATCAACATGCACGAGCAGGCGGAAAAATTCGGCGCGCGCTTTGCCTATTCCGAAGTGACCGATTTCGAAGGCCGGCCGGATCACGTGCGGATCAAGGCGGACGACGAATGGCTGGAGACCCGGGCATTGATCGTGGCGAGCGGGGCATCGGCGCGCTGGCTCGGGCTCGAGAACGAAGAAAAGCTGGTCGGCCATGGATTAACCTCCTGCGCCACGTGCGACGGCGCCTTTTACCGGAACGTCCCCGTTTGTGTGATCGGCGGCGGCGACTCGGCCGCGGAAGAAGCGCTGTTCCTGACCCGGTTCGCATCGAAGGTTTACCTGATTCATCGGCGCGAGGCGCTGCGCGCGTCAAAAATCATGGCCGACCGCGTCCTGGCCTGCGAGCAGATCGAGCCGATCTGGAACACGGTGGTTACCCGTTACGTGCCGGACGAAAAAGGCGAAATGAGCGCCGTGCTTTTGCGCAATGTCCAGACGCACGAGGAACGCGAGCTGCCGGTCGCCTGCGTCTTTGTCGCGATCGGGCACGATCCGAACACGAAGGCTTTCCAGGGAAAACTGGAGACCGACCCGGATGGATATTTACTCGTCAGGCATCTCGCCGAGAGCAAGCACGCGGGCGTGTTCATCGCCGGCGACGTAGCCGATCGCGTTTATAAACAGGCGATCACCGCCGCTGGCTCTGGCTGCGCCGCCGCGATGGAAGCGGAGAAGTATCTGGGCGCGCTCGGAAAGTAGCCGAAGGGGCCGCTGCCTTTGTTGTCATGCTGAGAGAAGCGAAGCAGCTCTGTCTATTTCCGCGCTGAAGACGACCGGAAATGGTCAGAGATTCTTCGTCTCCGGTGCCCTCCGCTCAGAATGACAGTGTAGGATGGGTCCCTTGAAGATCTGCGACCTCACCCAATTTTATTCGCCGCTCAGCGGCGGGGTGAAGCGGTACGTCCACGAGAAGGCGGCTTATGTTCGCGATCACACGAACGACGAGCACGCGCTCATCGTCCCCGGCGACAAAACAAAGCAGATCGTTAATGAACGGCTCCGCACCTATTCAATCCGGTCGCCCTTGATCTCGCGCACGGCGAAATATCGAGCGCTCCTGGACCTGCGAACGGTCGGCGAAATCCTCCAGCGCGAAGCGCCGGACATCATCGAGTCGAGCGATCCCTATCAGGTCGGCTGGAAAGCAATCGCCTTTGGAAAATCCGCGCGGGTGCCGGTGGTCGCCTTTTACCATTCGCATTTCCCTGAGGCCTATCTGCGGGGCGCCTCGAAATTCCTGGGGCGGCGCGCCGGCAAATCGCTGATGTCGGCGGCGCAGCGCTACGTCCGCAAAATGTATAACCGGTTTGAGGCGACGCTCGTCCCCTCGGAGCCGCTTGCTCAAACGTTGAAAGATTGGGGAGTGCAAAACGTGCGCCTCGTCCCCCTTGGCGTGAACAGCGACCACTTTCAACGGGCTCCGGACGATCGCGCGGAAACGCGGGGCGCTCTCGGCCTCGAACCGCAACGAAAACTTCTTCTCTACGTCGGTCGCCTCGCGCCGGAAAAAAATACGACGACGCTCTTCGAGGCTTTCCGAATCCTGGCGGCCAGGCGGCCGGGCGACTTTCAGTTATTGGTCATCGGCGATGGCCCGCAACGCCAGCAATTGGCCCGCATCGAAGCCGAAACGCAAAGCGTGAAATGGCTCCAGTACTGCGGCGATCCGCTGGAGCTGGCCCGTTATTATCGGGCCGCCGATTTATTCGTCCACCCGGGAACGCAGGAGACATTTGGACTGGTCGCGCTGGAAAGTCAGGCCTGCGGAACTCCCGTCGTGGGGATCCGCGGGTCGCGCCTCGACGGAATCATTCTGCACGATCAGGAAGGGTGGGCGGCCGAGAACAACCCGGCGGAGCTGGCGGATTCGATCGCGCGGTTCAGCGACCGTGACCTCGATGCTTTGGGGGCCGTTGCGGCAGAGCGGGCCGCGGCGCAATATGCCTGGCCAGCGGTTTTCGATCGTCTGTTTTGCATTTATCGCGAGGTCTGCGCAAACTACAGGCGTTGAGAGAATGAAAGAAGACCGGGAATTTATGATTCGCAGTTATCGCCCGACCGATCGCGGGGCGGTGAGGCGTCTTTGTTGCCAGACCGGTTTTCTGGGCGAACCGATCGATCCGGTTTACCAGGACCACGAGCTGTTCGCCGATTTCCTGACGAGTTATTACACCGACAAGGAACCGGAATCGTCCTTCGTGCTGGAGATCGATGGCGAGATTCGCGGTTACCTGCTCGGTTCGCGCAAACCGCTTTGGAACCAGTTTTATTCGTTTCGTCAAAACGTCCGGCTTTTTTGCCGGGCGCTCTGGCGCTACCCGTGTTACGACGAGCGCTCGCGCCGATTCATTCGGTGGATGATCACCCATGGCTGGCGGGAAGTGCCGGCCGCGCCCAGGCGGACACCGCATTTCCACATCAACCTGCTGGCCGACGCGCGCAAAATGTCGACGACCCGCGCGTTGATGAGCGCGTACCTGAGTTATCTGTACCGCAGCGGCGAGAAACACGTTTACGGGCAGATCGCGACGTTTCAGAACCGGCGCGGCGAAAGGATGTTCGAGCGTTACGGGTTCAAAGTTTTGAATCGCGCCGAGATCACGAAGTACAAAGCGTATTATCCGGAGTCGGTTTATCTCAGCACCGTAGTGAAGACTTTGGACACGGCCGAACCGCTCACCGTCGATGTTCGATCGCGGATGTAAAGTCAGGGCGGCTTGTGGCGCGATGATCAGTGCGTTACAATGCGCGCGAAAACGCCGGCATAGCTCAGTTGGTAGAGCAGCTGATTTGTAATCAGCAGGTCGTCGGTTCGAATCCGTCTGCCGGCT
>JBEEHG010000047.1:0-30320 GCA_041167265.1 Verrucomicrobiota bacterium
TCGAAGATCGACAGCCGGGTGATCCTGGATGAGAACGGCGCCGACCGTTTGTTAGGCCAGGGCGACATGCTTTATCTTCCGCCGAGCACGTCGCGCCTGATCCGGGCCCAGGGCGTTCTGGTCACGGACGACGAGATTCATCGGCTGGTCGAATTCGTTTCCGCGCAAAGCCCACCGACGTTCGATGCGTCCATGCAGGACAAGCTCCAGCTTTCGAGCGCTTCCACGGACGAGGATGTGACCGACGAAGACGAGGAGCTGGTCGAGAAGTGCCTGGAAATTATCCGGCAGGAAAAGCGCGCTTCCACTTCGCTCCTCCAACGCCGGCTCCGGCTCGGTTACACCCGGGCGGCGCGGATCGTTGATATTCTGGAGCAGCGCGGCATATTGGGTCCCGGCGAGGGCGCGAAGCCGCGCGAGATCCTCGTCGACCTCGACGCCGCGGTTTAGCCGGCGCAACTTTTTCAATTTTTCATGGAAGGTCTTGGTAAAAAATTAACGGAAGCCCGCGTCGCGCGCGGTCTCACCATCGAGGAAGCCGGGCGGATGACGAAGATCAGGCCGACCCAGCTGGCCGAGATCGAGAATGAAGATTTCTCGCAGTTCGCCAGCCTGGCCTATGCGAAAGGGTTCCTCCTCATTTACGGCAAGTTCCTCGATGTGGATGTCTCGCCGTATCTCGAGGCCTTCGAAACTTCGGAGACCCTGACGACCGACGGGTATTCCTATTTGCAGGAAGCGCAGGACCCGGAGCCGGCGCGGCAGGTCAAAGTGCGGAGACGCAGCGCCGCGCCCAGCGGTGGCGGCGGCGGCCGCAGCTCCTTCGTGCCGTTGATCATCGGCATTCTCGTCCTGGTTATCGGATTCACCGTCATGAAATGGCTGCTCCAGATGCAGCGGCTGAAACCGCGTCCGACCCCTGCGCCCGGCACCTCGCCGATCGCCACCGCCACATTGTCCGACAGGATCATTGCCCCGCACGCGCAGCCGGTGGATTCCGCGACGCCACCGCCCGCTGATTCAGTGACTCCGGCGTTACCGACGCCCACCGCGACCGCGGCCCCGACCACTCCCGCCGTTCCGGCGCCGCCCGCGGCGGAACCGGAAGTTCGGCGCGCGGAACCGGTCCATCCCGAAGACAACGCCGCGATTCCATCGCCGACTCCGACGGTGAAACGCTCGCCCCGGCCGCCGCGTCCGACTCCATCGCCGCGCGCCACGACGACAGCCAGCCCGCGCCCGCGCTGATCCCATGGTCACGGATATCGCACCGCCGCCGAAGGTCGGCATGATCAGTCTCGGCTGTGCCAAAAATCTGGTCGATGCCGAGATCATGCTCGGCAGCGTTTTGCAGAGCGGAATGGAGATCACCGCGAACGCGGACGACGCGGATGTGCTGGTCGTGAACACCTGCGCGTTCATCGACTCGGCGAAGGAGGAATCGATCGAGGCGATCCTGGACGCGCACCAGCACCGCGGACTCGGCAAAAAGCCCGGGCAGCGATTGATCGTGAGCGGCTGCATGTCGCAGCGGTTCTCGCGCGAGTTGCGCGAAGCGCTCCCGGAAGTGGACGCGTTCGTCGGCTTGGACCAGGTCGGCGAGCTGGGGCCCATCGTGAAACGCGTGCTGAGCGCGGAGAACGATCGCGGTTATTCCTTCGTCACCGAGCGGCCGGTTTACATTCCGAATTACGACACGCCCCGGTTTCGCCTCACGCCGGCGCACACCGCCTATCTGAAAATCGCGGAGGGCTGCAATCATCCCTGCAGTTTCTGTGTTATCCCGCAGATGCGGGGACGCCATCGCAGCCGCCAGCCGGCCTCGGTTTTGTCGGAAATCCGCTCGCTCGTGGCCGAAGGCGTGAAGGAGATTAACCTGATCAGCCAGGACACGACCTATTACGGAATGGATTTGTGGGAGGAGAAAGCCGGGCCGCGCCAGCCGGTCGATTCCTCGCGCGGTCCGACGCTCTCCGCGCTGCTGCGCGAGATTCAGAAAATCGACGGCGAATTCTGGGTGCGGCTGCTCTACACGCATCCCGCGCATTGGAGCGATGAGCTGATCGAAACGATCGCCGAGTGCGACAAGGTCGCGCGCTACATCGACATGCCGCTTCAACACATCGAAGAAGGGATGCTCGCGCGGATGCGACGGGAAACGAGCCGGGCGCACATCGAGGAATTGATCGGCCGCTTGCGCGCGGGAATTCCGGGGGTCGCCTTGCGGACCACGTTTATTGTCGGGTTTCCCGGGGAAACGGAGGATGCGTTCGAGTCACTTCTGGAATTCATCGAACGGGCACGGTTCGAACGGCTGGGGGTGTTCAAGTATTCGCAGGAGGAAGGCTCACGTGCCGCGAAGATGCCGGAACAAGTTCCGGCCCGAATCAAGAACGAGCGCTACCGCCAGGCGATGACGGTGCAGCAGCGGATCGCTCGCGAGATCGCCGCCGAGAAGGTAGGTCGCGAAATACGTTTGCTGGTCGACCAACCACTGATCGCCCGAACCGAGGCCGACGCGCCCGATGTCGACGCGCGGGTAATCCTTTCCGAGCCGGCATCAGTCGGCGAATTCATTACCCGCCGCATCACCGGCAGCCGCGGCTACGATTTGCTGGCGTAGGCGCACGGCCGTCTCGGCTGTGCTCCAAATAAACAAGTGACAGCGGCTGGGCGTTTGTGCGATTTTCCGGAGCACAGTTTGATCGCCCATGGCTGAGCCAAAAAAGGAGACTGTCCGAATCGCGCTGCCACCACGGGCGGAACAGGCAGGGTCTGCTCCCGGCGTCGCGAAGCGCGATACCGCGCGCATCGTCCTCCCCAGTCGCGGCCCCATGACGCCGATCCCGCGGTTGCCACCAAAAATAATTCCGGCGCCGTCCGCTGAAGCACCGCCCGACGCGCCCGTGGTTGTGCCCCGGCGTCCCGTCATGGCCGCGTCGTCAGGCGCGTCGCCGCTCCTCCAGCCATTGCCGAAACCTCCGGGTATCGCCGCCGGCGGGAGCTCCGTCGCGACCTCAACCAACGGCGGACCGAAAAAGGAGACCGCGCGGATCAGCGTTTTGCCCCGGCCTGCGCCGGCCCCAGCTCCGGCGATCAACATGACGAAAACGCAGCCACTGCTGGTGCATCCCGCCGGAAACGCCGCGGCAGCGCCGGTGATCATTACGTCGAAGCCGCTCGCCCGGGTCGACGCGATCCCCCGCTCTCTTTGCTGGGCGTTGCTTGGGATTTCAACCGTGATTTTTCTGATTCAAATTTGGAATTACGTCGTATCTTAAGGGATGGAAAACTCTGCCGCTGTCACTCTCGACGATTCAAATTTTGACAAGGAAGTAACTCAAAGCACCCAGCCGGTGCTGGTCGATTTCTGGGCCGAATGGTGCGGGCCGTGCAAGATGATCGCGCCCTTGATCGACGAGATCGCGAAGGAAAAGGCCGGCTCGGTCAAAGTCGCCAAAGTCAACGTCGACGACAACCAGAGCCTCTCGATGAAGTACAACGTGCGCGCGATTCCGGCGCTCCTCTTTTTCAAGAACGGCCAGCTCCGCGACCAGGTGATCGGGATGACGAGCAAAAAGGATTTGCTCGGCCGGCTGGAAGCTCTCGCGTAGCGCGATCCGGGATGGGGAAACGCTCTGAGATAACCTTATCTCGCATCCCGTAACCCGCATCACGCATCGCTATCGTGCGCCCGGCGCGGCTCGAACGCGCAACCTACAGCTTCGGAGGCTGTCACTCTATCCAGTTGAGCTACGGGCGCAGTGAGCCCCGATTATAGTGGGCGGGCGGAAAATCACAACCCGGAGCGACTCGGACTTCCTGCTCATGATCCTGATCCTACTCATGATCCTGGTCTATCCCTGAAAGATCAGGAGCAGGATCATGATCATGAGCAGGAATGAATAGGCGTTTGCATTTCCCCGTGTCCCGAATAAAGGTGTCCGCCCTGCCACCGACCCCCCGGGAGGACTTATTATGAACAGGATTATCGACGCTATTGAGAAGGAACAGTTCAAGACCGACGCCACGAAGTTCAAGATCGGGGACGGCGTTCGCGTCCATACCCGCGTCGTCGAAGGCGACAAGGAGCGGATCCAGATTTTTGCCGGGATCGTCATCGGGCGCAAAGGCCGCGGCTTGAATGAAACCTTTACCGTTCGCCGGATTTCGTACGGCGAAGGAGTTGAGCGCGTGTTCCCAATCCATTCGCCGCGCATCGCCAAAGTGGAAGTGGAGAAGGAGGGTCGCGCTCGCCGGGCCAAGCTGAATTATCTCCGGGGCCGCAAGGGCAAGGAAGCGACCGCGGTTCGGGAATAACTAATTTCCGCGTTTCAGTTTCTCAGCTTTCCAGTATTTTCCGCCGATGTATCGGCGCTGTGGATTCCGGCATGAACGCAAACTGCGCGCGCTTGGGATTTCCACGATCGCCGGGATCGACGAAGCCGGCCGGGGCGCGCTTGCCGGACCCGTTGTCGCCGCGGCGGTTATTCTCCCGGAAAAGTTCAAGCACCGGAAGCTGAACGATTCGAAGCAGCTTTTGCCGGAGAAGCGCGAGGAAATTTACCGCGAACTCCTCGGGAATACCGCCATCGCCTGGGCCGTCGGCGTTGTCGATTCGGTGGAGATCGACGCCATCAACATTCTGCGCGCGACCCACAAGGCGATGCACGCCGCGCTCGCCGGTCTCGCCCTTCAACCCGAGCATGTTCTGATCGACGGCCTGCCGGTGTTCCCGTTTCCGCTCCCTCAAACCGCGATCATCGACGGCGATTGCTACAGCCTCACGATCGCGGCGGCGAGCGTGATCGCCAAGGTCACGCGAGACGCGATTATGCGCGACTTCTGCGCGCGTTTCCCGGAATATTGCTTCAGCCAGCACAAGGGTTACGGGACGGAACTGCACCTGATAAAACTGCATGAGCACGGGCCTTGTCCGATACATCGCCGATCTTTCGAACCGGTGGCGCAGCCGGTCTTCGAGTTCGCGGCCCCGCCATCTGCGGCTTGGCCAGCGGGGCGAGACCCTGGCCTGCCGGTTCCTGAGGAAGAACGGCTACAAAATCCTGTATCGTAATTTTCGCGGACGCACCGGCGGCGAGATAGACGTCGTTTGTCGCGATCGCGATACCCTGGTGTTCGTCGAGGTGAAAACGCGGACGCGCGAAGATTTTGGGCGCCCCCTCGACGCGGTGAATCGCGACAAGCGCCACCGGATTTCGCGCGGCGGCCTGGCCTGGCTGCGCTTGCTCGATGATCCGGACATTCTTTTTCGGTTCGACGTCGTCGAAGTCATTATCGCGGATGGCTGCGAGCCGCGGTTGGAGATTTTGCGCAACGCGTTCTCGTTGCCGGACGGCTTTATTTATTAAGCTATGAAGCGCGATCGACCTCAAGGAGCGGCGATTTGAAATCGCCGTTTGATCCGGCGGCGATTTCGAATCGCCGTTCCTTGGTTGTGCTCCTTGGATTTGCATCGGCAAGCACGCTCTTCGCTGAATCTCCGGTCGCTCCGGCGAATGCGGACTGGCACCAGGACGCGCCCGGTGTTCGCCACAAATTCACGGTCGAAGATATGCCGCAACCGTACGCGACCAAGTCCGTCGATAACGGTCCGCGCGAAGTGCGGCAGCCGGCTGGCGCTGAGCCCCGGGTCCCGCCCGGTTTCAAAATCGAGCAATACGCGACCGGTTTTTCCTATCCGCGCTATCTGCTCGCCGCGCCGAACGGCGATGTCTTCGTCACGGAAAGTTATGAGAACAGCATCAAATTACTGCGCGATTCCAACGGCGATGGGAAACCCGACCTGACCGAGACGTTCGCCGACAGCGGGATGAACAAACCGTTTGGGATCGCGTTCTATCCCCCCGGACCTGATCCGCAGTTTCTCTACGTCGCGAACACCAATGGCGTGGTCCGATTTCCGTATCGTAACGGCGACACGAAAGCGCGCGGTCCCGCGGAGAAATTGAGCGCGGAGCTTTCGGGCGGCGGTTTGCTCCGCGGCGGCGGCCATTGGACGCGCGACATCGCGTTCTCGGGCGATGGGAAAAAAATGTATGTCTCGATCGGCTCGCTCTCCAACGCTTCCGATAACGCGACGGAAGCGGACCGGGCCCGCATTTTCGAATTCAACCCGGACGGAACCGGGCAAAATGTTTTCGCGTGGGGAATCCGGAACGCGGTCGGGATCAAGTTTCGCCCTGGCACCAACGAGCTTTGGATGAGCACGAACGAGAGAGACGAGCTCGGCGAGGACCTCGTGCCGGATTACATCAGCCGCGTGCAACGAGGCGGATTCTATGGCTGGCCGTGGTTCTACATCGGGAACCACCAGGACCCGCGGCACAAAGGGAAACATCCGGAACTGGCCGGCAAAGTTCTCGTGCCTGACGTTCTCGTGCAAAGCCATTCGGCGACGCTGAACCTGTGCTTCTATGACGGCGCGCAGTTTCCCGCCGAATACAAAGGCGACATCTTCGCGGCCTTCCACGGTTCATGGAACCGCGACCGCCGGACCGGCTACAAGGTTGTCCGCGTGCCGTTCGACAAGACAACGGGCAAGCCCCGCGGCGATTACGAAGATTTCGTGACCGGGTTCGTTACGCCGGAAGGAAATGTCTGGGGCCGGCCGGTTGGAATCACGGTGGCGAAAGATGGCAGCCTGCTCTTCAGCGAGGACGCGAATAAAACGATCTGGCGGGTCAGCTACGGAAAATGACTTGTCATCCCGAGCCGCGTAGACGGCGAGGGACCTCGCAGTTGGAATTTGCGCTCTCGCGAAACATCAAGCGCACCGTGACTGCGAACGCCCGTCATAACGCGAAAGCGGTTGCGCGTTCGAGAGGTCCCTCGGCGCGCTTCGCCAGCCTCGGGATGACGCGCGTTAGAACTACACGAGCAGCTCGTAGGAAAGAATGCTCAGGCAATAGATCGACGCGGTTTCTACGCGCAGGACAATCGGGCCGAGAGTGATCGGGCGGCAGCCGTGGCTGCGGGCCAGCGACAGCTCGGCCGGAGTAAAGTCGCCCTCGGGACCAACGAGCATGAGGACGCTCGACGGCCGATCGCCATGTTCGGCCGCATACTCGGCCAGGATTTTCTTGAGATGCAGGGCGTCCGATTGGAGCGACCCGATCAGCTGAAGGTCGAAACTGGAGCGATGATCGAAAAACTGCGCCATCGTTTGCGGCGCCTGGACCCGCGGCAACCAATTCTGGCCGCATTGCTTCGCCGCTTCGATGGCGACCGTTTGCCATTTCGATTGCTTCGCAGCCGAACTCTCTTCGTCGAGCCGAACCACCGTGCGATCGGAAAGGATCGGCGCGATTTCCGCCGCCCCTATCTCGACGGCTTTCTGCACGATCAGATCCATGTTTTTCCCTTTCGGAATGGCCTGAGCGAGCGTGATCTTGCAGCGCAACGGAGAGCTCTTCGCTTCATGAAGTTTCCGGAGCCGAATCCCGGAAGGCTCCACCGATTCGATCTCGGCCGTCACTTCGCGCCCTCGGCCATCGAACAGAACGACTTTGTCGCCGGCCTCGAGGCGCAGCACGTTGCGGCCGTGATGCGCTTCCGACCCGGCAAGGGTGAACGCGTCCGGATTCCAATCTTCCGGGGCGAGATAAAAGCGGTGCATCAACGGAAGAACTCGCGGGCGCGATCGAAGAAACTTTTGTGGAGCGGCGTGTTTTCCTCTCCACAGAGCGAGGCGAATTCCTCCAGCTTCTGCCGTTGTTCGCTGTTCAGGCGCGTCGGCACTTCGACTAAGAGGCGCGCGAAAAGATCGCCATGATCGCGCGCATTGACGTTGGCGACGCCTTTGCCGCGCAGCTTGAAAACCTGGCCGCTTTGCGTTCCAGCGGGCACTTTCAGGTTCGCCTTTCCTTCCAGGGTCGGCACCGGGATCTCACCGCCGAGCGCGGCGAGGGTGAAGGAGATCGGCACTTCGCAATAGAGGTTGTCGTCTTCGCGTTGAAAAATCGGATGCTCCTTGATGTGGATGACGACGTAGAGATCGCCCGCCGCGCCACCCCGAATTCCAGCTTCGCCATTGCCGGACGAACGCAGGCGCGACCCATCGGCGATCCCCGCCGGAATCTTCAACTTGATGCGGCTGGTGTTCTCCGCCCGGCCTTCGCCATCGCAGGCGCGGCACGGTTTCTCGATGATCTGGCCGACGCCGCGACAACGCGGGCATGTTTGCGAGACCTGAAAAAATCCACGCGAACTGATGACCTGTCCGCGTCCACCGCAGGCCGGGCAATTGATGGTCCGCGAGCCGGGCTCGGCGCCTTTACCGTCGCACTTGGCGCAAGTGTCGAGCTTGCGAACTTCGATCTCCTTGTCGACGCCGAAGGCAGCTTCCTCGAGCGAGATCTGCATGTCATAACGCAGGTCGGACCCGCGCTGCCGGCCTTCGCGGTCGGTCGTGGCGCCGCCGCCAAAAAACGTTTCGAAAATTCCGCCGCCTCCTCCGCCGCCGCCGAAGACTTCGCGGAAAATATCGAAAGGATCGTGGAAACCGCCGCCGCGCCCCATGCCCTGGCTGAAGGCCGCGTGGCCGAAGCGATCGTAGGCCGCGCGCTTATCGGCATCCATCAGGACGTCGTAAGCTTCCGCGAGCTCTTTGAATTTCTCCTCCGCGTGGGGATCGTCCGGATTTTTGTCGGGGTGATATTTAACCGCGAGCTTCCGATAAGCACGCTTCACTTCTTCGTCGGTCGCAGTGCGAGAGACGGCCAGAACTTCGTAGTAATCGCGCTTCTCGGTCGGCATAGGTCGTATAGGTCCTATATGACCTATGGACCGCTAGAGACGACAACGCTCGAAGGACGCAGTAAGCGATCCTTCATCCGATAACCGCGGCGCGTCTGGCGGATGACTGTGCCTTCGGGAAATTCAGCGCTCGGCTCGTGCGCGATCGCCTCGTGCAGGTTCGGATCGAATTTCTCTCCGGTCGCGTTGATCGGCTGCAGACCACTATCAGCCAGGAAATCCATGAGCTGCTTGAGGACCATGCTCATGCCGGAAAAGATGGGCGACTTTTCGCCCTCGGCGCGCGCGGCTTCCAGGCCGAGCTCGAAATTGTCGACGATCGCGATCAGCTTCTCGAGCAGGGAGCTATTGGCGTATTTGATCGCCTCCTCTTTCTCGCGGGCCGCGCGCTTCTTGTAATTCTCGAAGTCCGCCTGGCTGCGCAAGGCAAGATCGCGGAAACGATCGAGGTCCGCCTGGAGACCGTCGCAGTCGTCTTCCGGCGCAGCGGTTTCAGCCGGGGCGGCGATCTCTTTGTTCTCGGAAGCGGCGGATTTCTTCTCCTCCGCTTCAGGGTCGTTCACTGGAATTTTTCTCATGTCTTACGGATGGCGATCAAAGTGATGTCGTCGTTCTGCGGCTGCGCTCCCACAAAGCTTCGCAGCTCGTCGATCAGCCGGGTGATCATCGCGGGCGCTCCGTCCGGGGCACTGGCACGAATGCATTCCATCATTCGCTCGGGCCCAAATTCATCTCCATTTGCGTCGAGCGCTTCGGTCACACCGTCGGTGTAGAGAAGCAGGCAATCGCCCGGTTTGAGCGAGAGCGCGAAGTCGCCGGTTATCCTATCGAACACGCTTCCACTGTCAATTCCGACGACCATTCCGGGCGGCTTCACCGGCGTGACCGTGCGCGTTTCGTGTTCGAAAATAATCGGCGCGTCATGGCCCGCGCGGCAGAGGGTGACGTTTCCGTGGACGTGATCCAGAATCACGTAGGCCATGCTGATGAACATGTCCTCCTTGATGTCGGGGTAGAGCTGGCGATTCACCTTTTGCAACACATCCGCGGGCGAGGTATTGCCCGTCGCCTGGCTGCGCAGGACACTGCGGCAGATCGCCATGATGATCGAGGCCGGCACGCCTTTGCCGGAAACGTCGGCGATCGCCACCCCGAGCCGGGTTTTGTCGACTTCCACGTAATCGAAATAATCGCCGCTGACGTGGCGCGCGGGAATGTTGAGACCGGCGATCTCAAATCCCGGAATGACGGGCGCTTCGCTCGGCAGAAGGATGCGCTGGATGTCGCGCGCGATTTCGAGATCGTGGTCGAGCCGTTTCTTTTCGTTCGCTTCCGAATAGATAATGGCGTTGTAAAGGGCGAAGGCGGACTGCTCCGCGATCGATTTGAAGACAACGAAATCGCTCTGGGTAAACGACGGGCTCGACGGGCCGTTGCCGAGGGCGAGCACGCCCATGTTTTGTTTCCCGTAAAGCAACGGCGTTACCATGACGGAGGCGGCGCCTAACGACGTCCCGCGCAGACCCGCCAGCTCCGGGGCGTTCGCCAGGTCGGTGAGCAGGACCGGCTCGCGCGTCTGCCAGACGCGCCCGATGATTCCTTCGCCGGGCGGGATGGCGTGGAGCCGCAGATAGTTTTCGAGCGCCCCCGGATCCGAAGCCGCCTCCTGCAGGATTTCAGTCGGCACGTCGATGAACGGCGGGCAGCCTTTGGAAATAAATGCGGGCGCGAGTTTTCCGCCCGCGCGTTCCATCATGTAGAGCGCGCCCCCCTGCGCATCGAGGACGCGCCCGGCTCCTTCCACGATCAGCCGGTGCAGATCGGTGGCCCGGATTGTTTCGGTAAACGCTTCACCGAGGCCGTGCAGGAAATCGAAGACAAGCGTTTCCTCGATCTGGATTTCTTCCTTGGAACGTTCCAGCTGGCGGATGCGAATGCGCTGGCGCCACCAGGAGAAGCCCCAGCCCGCAAGCGACGCGATAAGCAGGCCGAGAAAAACGATAGGCCACATGCGCCGCGACAGGGATCAGTTCGACGGCGTCTCGTGGTGGAGGTCTTGCTTCAGATAATCAAGAACGTCTTTGAACCGCGAAAAATTCTGCGGGACGGCATCGCAGAGCGCCTGATGGGCGTCGAGCATATCAACGTTGATCTGCTTTTTTTGTTCCGTCGCACCGTTGGCCTTGTCGGCCTTCAGCAACTCGCACTCGGGCGCGGCCTTGCCGTTGCTGTGAATATCGAAGATCTGATCGAGCCCCAGCCCGGTCAGAAGATTTCGGCTGCGCTCGCCGCAATGGACGACATGGAGGTGCCCGTGTCCGAGCTCCTTTAGCCGCAAGGCCACTCCGGCCATCGTGCCCATGAAGGTGGAATCCATCATGGCGCAGTTCTCCAGGTCCACCACGAATTCGCGGTAGCCGCGGTTCACCATCTCCCGGGTAAATTCCTTGAGGTTGCCGCTGTTGAGGAAGCTGCCCTTGCCCTCGACCTTCACCCAAACGGCTTCGCCGTTTACCCCGACCTGGATTGACGACTGCACTGCGAGTGAAAATTACAGGGTCGCAGGGGGTAATGTCAAACGGGGGCCGCCGCTATTCCCAGAGATACGAGCGGTTTTCCGCCACGATCCTGCCGTTCTCGATCAGCAAACATCGCCAGGCCGTCACCCGGCCGTCCTGCAAATAGTCGTCGCCGATAATGGCGAACTCGGTCTTGTTCGTGCCCTTCACGTTCTCGTAGGAAATCTCGCGGGCCTGCACGAAGGAGCGCAGTTTCTCCTGCCGATACTCCAGTCGCACGGTTACATTCGCAGGCCGCTTTGCCCGCCAGAAAAAATCGAAGTAGTTGCCGTAACGCTGGTTCTTGTCGGCGTTCGAAATCGCGCCGTAAAGACGATAGGTCCGCTCAAAGCCGAGGGACGCCTCCGCGATTCCCGCGGTGGGACTATTCGGATTGGTCGACATCGACTGGGAAAGAGATTTCCTGGCCTTGGGCGGGTTGGGGTCGAGGTAAAACAGTTTCGTTTTTCGGAACTGGAAATCGTCGCTCAGCGCCACCGGAAGCTTGTCGACCGTGGTCAGGATTTTGATCGGGTGCCCGGCCCAGAGATTTCCCGCGCAGACAAATGCGAGAATCGAAATGGCCAACGCTTTCACGGCATTATGAAACGGGAACAGCGCGGAGATGTCAAAGGCGGCTTGGGCGAGTAAATTCCGTCAGTGATAGAAGTGCGATACGACCGCGGCGTTTATTTGCCGAAGGAAGAAATCTGGCTCGACCCGTGGGACGCGAAACCGTTCGCGTTTGTGTCCCACGCCCATAGCGATCACATCGCGCCGCATGACGAAATCATCGTCTCGGAACGCACCGCACGATTGATGCAGGCGCGAATGCCGGGGGAGCGGCACGAACACGTCCTCAACTTTGGGGAGAAGAAAACGATTCGCGGTCTCGACGTCACCCTCATTCCGGCCGGGCACATCTTTGGTTCGGCCCAGTTCTTTCTGGAAACGGACGACGGATCGCTTCTCTACACCGGCGATTTCAAGCTTCGGCGGGGGCGTTCGGCCGAGCCCGCGGAATGGCGCCAGGCCCAGACCTTGATCATGGAGACGACCTTCGGCATTCCCCGTTATCGTTTCCCGCCCACCGAACAAATTGTGGGGGAGATCGTGGCTTTTTGCCGCGACGCCCTCGAGACGGGGGCCGTGCCGGTCCTTCTCGGCTACTCGTTAGGCAAAGCCCAGGAAATTTTATGCGCGCTCTCGGACGCCGGGCTTAAACCGATGCTGCACGGTTCGGTCCACCAAATGACGCGGATCTACGAGCAGTTCGGCCAATCCTTTTGCGAATACGAGCGCTACCACGCGAACGAAGTCACGGGCAAAGTCCTCATCTGTCCGCCAAGCGTGGTCCGGTCGCGGATGCTGGAAAAAATTAAAGAGAAACGGGTCGCCATGATCAGCGGTTGGGCGGTCGATCCGAACGCGATCTATCGTTATCAGGTCGACGCGGCTTTTCCGCTGTCCGACCACGCGGATTACCCGGACCTGATTCGCTACGTCGAGCTGGTCCAACCGGAACGCGTCCTGACGTTGCACGGGTTTGCCGCGGAATTCGCGCGCGATTTGCGGGAACGCGGGATCGAAGCGTGGGCGTTAAGTGAAGTGAACCAGTTGGAATTGACGTTAGGGAAGACGGAACGCGGAATTGTAGCGAATATCCCAACCGACGCGGCCCAGAGGGCCGCGGCTACAGCGTCCGAGTTCCATGCGTTTGCAACGGTTGGGGAAGCAGTCGCCGCGACGCCGGCAAAATTGGAGAAGGTGCGGTTGCTCGCGGAGTATCTGCGGACGCTGACTTCCGAACAGCTCGCGATCGCGACGACTTACTTCACTGGAAAGCCGTTTCCGCAAAATGATCTGCGGACGGTGCAGGCCGGATGGGCCGTTATTCATCGCGCCCTGATGGCAGCGGCGAAATTGGCCGAACCCGATTTCCGGAAGATCGCGATGTCGCATGGCGACGCGGGGAAAACCGCGCTCGATGCGCTCGAAAACCGGACGATGCCGGAACCGTTCTCGCTGGCAGAATCGAGACAACTTTTCGAATCGCTCCACAAGACCCGCGGACCTCTGGGCAAAACAGAGCTGCTCCAGAAGCGGTTCGCCCGCCTGTCGGCGCGGGAAGGGCAGTACGTGGTAAAAATTCTTACCGGCGATCTGCGGATCGGTTTGCGCGAAGGCCTGGTCGAGGAAGCGATCGCCGCGGCGTTTTCCGCGCCGCTCGATGAAGTGAAGGAAGCGAACATGCTGCTCGGCGATCTCGGCGCGGTGGCGGTGCTCGCATCCAACAGTGAATTGGGGCGTGCCGAGCTATCGCTGTTTCGTCCGATCAAGAGCATGCTGGCGAGCCCGGAGCCAACCGCCGAGGCGATCTGGGCGCGGTTCGAGGGCGCCGCCGTTGTTTACGTGGAAGACAAGTTCGATGGCATCCGCGCCCAGCTCCATCGCGGCGCCGGCCGGGCCGAAATATTTTCGCGCGATCTCCGCCGCATGACCGACCAGTTTCCCGAGCTGACGGATCACGCCCGGGCATTCCAGGCCGACGTCATTCTCGATGGCGAAATCATGGCGTTCGAGCATGGGAAAAAACTGACCTTCTTCGATCTGCAAAAACGGCTGGGCCGCAAACACCAGGGAGCCGATCTGTTTTCGGCGGCGTCCGCCGATGTGCCGGTCCTGTTCGTTGCGTTCGATTTGCTCTGGCTGAACGGCCAATCTTACCTCCGACGGCCCCTGCGAGAACGGCGCGAAGCGTTGCGCAGTCTAAAGTTGCCGGCCGGTTTCCAGATTGCCGAAGTTTATCCGGCGCACTCCGCCGACGAGATCGAAGCGGCCTTTCAACAGGCACGCCGCCGCTTGAACGAGGGCCTGATGGTGAAAGATCCCGAAAGCATTTATTCGCCCGGCCGGCGGGGAATGTTCTGGTTCAAATTGAAGAAGGAGCTGGCGACTCTGGATGTGGTGGTGGTGGCGGCCGAACTCGGGCACGGCAAGCGCAATCATGTCCTGAGCGACTACACGTTCGCCGTTCGTGATGAAACCACGGGCGCGCTCCTGACCATAGGGAAAGCCTACAGCGGGTTGACCGACGTGGAGATTGCGGAACTAACCGAGCACTTCAAAAAAGAGACGATCGCGAATCACGGACGCTATCTTGAAGTGAAGCCGGACACGGTGCTGGAAATCGCATTCGATTCCATCCAGCCGAGCACGCGGCATGAGAGCGGCCTGGCACTGCGATTTCCACGGATCAAAGCGATCCGCCGCGACAAGACCGTCGACGCGATCGACACGCTCGCCTACGCGCGCTCGCTCATGAACGAGCGCGCCGCGAAATGATTTAGTTCGGCGGCGCTGAAGGCGTGGGCGTTGGCGTTCCAGTCTCAGTCGTTCCCGTAATGGGCGTTACCGGCCGGCGGTTCTTCGTCCGCTGGTCGGCCGCAGGCGGGACGGAGGGCGCGACGTTCGGCGTTGTAGCGGCGTTCGGCGTTGTAGCCACGGGCGGGGCCGGGGTCGTGACGGGCGGAACCACGCGCGGGGGCGGAGTATGTCGCGGAACTGGCGGCCGCGCGGTTTCCGTGGTTTCACCTGGAGTCGCGGTTGGAAGAACGGGTCGCGGCGAAACGTTCGGCCGTCTCGGCGGCGGAGTGGATGCCGGTGTCGTAACTGGCGTGGTCGCCGCATCCACAGGCGGGGCCGTACTCAAGGGCGGCGTCGTGCGTTGAACCGGCGGCGGTGTCTGGATCGGCCGCGGCGGAATGGAGGGCGATGGCCGGGGTCTGATCGTTGGGTTGATCGTCGGCAGAGCGGGAGTGGCAGGCGTGGCGGTGGCCGCGGGCGCGGCGGGCGACATGTCTGTTTGGGTCGCGGGCGTCGTCGAGGCCGACGGCGTTATTCCACGCGCGGCATCTATCCGCGCTTTCGTACTCGGTCGGATCGTCGGAAACGTTTTAGGTCTTGGTGAGCGCGAGACCGACGGGGAGGCCGTGCTGCCGGCCTCCGCTGGTGTCGGGCTTACCGCAGCGGGAGTGGTCGATGCGCTTGCGGCCGTAGCTGCGCTCGGTGACGGGCTCGTCCTGGCAATGGTGGCGCTCGGACTTGGCGCGGTAGGTGACGTCGCAATCGTCGGCGACGGGCTGGTCCTGGCAATCGTAGCGGTCGGATTCGGCGCGGTAGGTGACGTCGCAATCGTCGCGGAGGCGGCAGGAGCGGGAGAAGTTTCCGCAGGCGGCACGAATTTTTTCAGCGGCGCGTTCGGCGGCGGAGTCGCCTCTGACCTGATCTTGGTCCGCGCGCGCTCCGCGGCCGAGCGATCGGAGACCGACGTCCATCCATTGTCGACGTTAACTTCGGCGACCCGTTCCTTGACGCGGCGCGGGCGGAAAATATTTCTGACTTCACTCAGAATCGGGACGGAAACTTCCAACTCGCCCGCGGTCACCCGCGCCTGCATTTCCGTATTTCGCTCCCGGCGCAACCGATAGCGCTCGATTGGCCGCTGGCCGCGCGAGCGCAGCTCGTCGTAGCTCGGGCCTTCGTTCATGATCGTCGTGTTCGCGAAAGTGATCCGCGTAACGTTGGTCGTTTCAATCACGATGCTGATATTGCGCTCGGAGGGAACGACAACCCGCCGCACGTGTTCCGCGCCGAATTCATTCGAGGGCACGAAGGCGTATTGGTCGGGGCCGATGTCGTAATAGCTGTCCGCCCAGTTTTGGATGCCGCTCTTGCGATCAAAACGCGCTTCGGGCGGCAACGGCGCCCAGCCGACATAGTCCTTGCTCGTGCGCCAGGAAACCCAGGCCGGCGCCCATTCCTGGCCCGGCACCCAGACCCAGCCGACGCGGCGCAACCGGACCCAGCGTCCGTAGTGGTAGGTGGCCCAGCCGAATTTCTCGTCTGACACCCAGGTCCAGCCGGCGTCGCTGTAAACCCAGCGGCCTTCGGTGTAGGGCCGCCAATCGCGGGACGTTTCCGCTTCGCGGGGCTGCCAGACGTAGCCGTAATCCTTCGTTTCCCGCCATTCGCCGTAAGGATCGAGCTTCTCGTAGAACATCCCGTACGCCGCGGTCGTGTGAGTCTCGCCACGAGTCCGGCCGTCCGCCGTCTCGGTGACTACTTCCTCGGCTGGAGGAGCGGCCGATTCTTCGACCGGCGTTGGGCTGGCCGCTTCGCGATTGGCGAGCGCTTTCGCGCGCGCGTCGAGTTCTGTCTGCTGTTGGGCGAGACGCTGTTTTTCCGCCTCCACTCTTTCCGCGGCAAGACGGTCCTGCACCTGGCGCTCCACCTCGGCTTTTCTTTCCTCCTCAGTTTGCTGCTTCTGGCAGGAAACAAAAAACGCCAGGGCGACGATCAGCGGGAAAACGGAAAACTTCTTCATGGTGTGGTTAGACCTTACTGCGGTCCGGTTATTCGAAACGACGTCAATGCAGATTAATCGTGTGGCGTTCCCGACGCGGCCGGGGAGGGCGAGATGGAAATGACCGTCACCTTTTCGATCTTATCGCGCCGCGCCTTTTGCACATTCGCGTAAATCGCGACCAAGGCCGTGGCAGCGACGATGATCGCCATCAATTTCAAGCCGGAGCGCGGCGCGCGGGAAGGATCCTCAACCGGTGGCACCGCGCATCGTCTCCCGCGGGCCAGACGAACGCAAGCGCGTCATTCCATCGTAAGCGCCGCGATCGCATCCATTACCCGCTGGCTCAAGCCTTGGTAAACTTCCTTGCCTCCGGTTTCGACGTCCTCCTTTGTAAAATAAATCGGCTCACCGACCACGACGGTGACCTGGCGCAGCCGCGGCCACTTTTCGTGGACGGGCCAGGCGTCATACGCGCCGAAGATTCGCATCGGCACGACCGGCGCCAGCGTCTTCGCGATAACAAGACCGAGCCCCGGCTGCGCGGGTTGCAGATTCCCATCGGGTGTCCGCTGTCCCTCGGGAAAAACCAGGGTCCCCTGCCCGGCTCGAAGAATCCGGATGAGCGCCTTGAGGGCAGTGCGATCCTTCCCGCCCTCTGAATCCACCGGTACGACATTCAATTTCGGGAGCAGCCAGCCGAGAAATGGGCCATCGAGGAGCGAACGGCGCGCGAGAAAATAGATGGCGCGTTTGGACGCGCCGCCGGCAAACGGCGGATCGAGAAAGCTCTGGTGGTTCGCGGCGAGGATGACCGGCCCGTGATCGATCATGCGGTGCCGGTGGACATAACGGAGCCGAAAGAAAATCCGGCCCAGCAATTGAATGAGATGGTAGCAGACCCAGTAGTACGGATTCAAAACGTGCTAGTGGATTTCCAACCCTTTCATTTTCAAACGGCCCACGATCTCGCCCACCACGCCCTCGATCGTGAGGTTCGAGCTGTCGATGACGTGCGCGTCCTCCGCGATAATTAGCGGCGACGCCCGGCGTGAAGAATCGGCCCGGTCCCGGGCGGCGATCTGGTCGCGTAACCCCTGCGCCTGCCGGCGGCGCAACCGCACGTCGGGCGAAGCGTCGATGTAAAATTTGTATGGCGTGTCGGGAAAAACGACCGACCCGATGTCGCGACCTTCCATGACAATGTCGTGATCGACGGCGTAACCGCGCATTTTTTCCACGAGAATTTCACGAAGACGCGGGACGCTGCTCACCAGTGAAACCTGGGCGTTGACCTCGTCATCGCAGAGATGCGCGGTCGGATCGGCGCCGTCGATGAAGATATGGGAACCGTCGGCGTCCATGGTGCAATCGATCCGGGTATTTTCCAACAGGGAGACGATCGCGGGGGCGTCGCCGGGGGCCACTCGATGATTGAGGATATGCCAGGTTACGGCGCGATACATCGCCCCGGAATTCACGTAATCGAACGCGATCTGTTTGGCCAGGGCGCGCGCGACACTGCTTTTACCCGAGGCGGCCGGCCCGTCGATCGCGACGACGCGATGAGCGCTACCGCGCGCGCTCATTCCTCATCCACTTTCGCCGGCGTCAGCGAACTAATGACCGGCGTGGTCACGCGGATCCGCTTCGTGCTCACGAATTCATCGAGAGTTTTTTCGAACCCTGGGTACGATTCGCGGACGCATTCGACGTCCTGCACGATCGTCTCGCCGTCCGCGAACATGCCGGCAATGGCGAACGCCATCGCGATGCGGTGATCGCCAAAACTGGCGACCCGCGCGCCGCGCAATTCGCCGCGGCCATGAATTTCGAGCCCGTCCTTTTGCTCGACGACTTCAGCGCCCATCGCGCGCAGATTATGCGCGATCGCCGCGATGCGATCGGTCTCCTTGACCCGCAACTCCTCGGCCTGGCGGATGATCGTCGTGCCGCTGGCAAGCGCACCCGCTACGGCCAGGATTGGCAGCTCGTCGATCAGCTGCGGGATTTCTTTTCCTTGAATCACAGTCCCCTTCAGCGGCGCTCCGGTGACTTCGACGGTGCCGCCCGGCTCCATTTGGTCGACGTCATCGACCGCTTCCCGCACTTGCGCGCCCATCCGAACAAGCACGCCGAGAACAGCCGTGCGCGTATCGTTCAGGCCCACATCGCGGACGAGCAAATGGCCGCCCGGTTGCGCCGCGGCCGCGACCAGCCAAAAGGAGGCCGAAGAAATGTCGCCGGGGATCGAGAAGTCCCGCGATTCCGGGACCTGGTCGCCGAAAATGCTGATGGCGTCGTTTTCTTCGCGCGCGGTGCGGACCAGGAAATAGTTGAGCATTAGCTCGGTGTGATTGCGGCTGAGCAAAGGCTCGCGGACGGTCGTCTTGCCCTTCGCGAAAAGGCCCGCCAGGAGCAGCGCACTTTTGACCTGAGCGCTCGCAATCGGCAGCTGGTGGGAGGCGCCCCGCAGTTTCATTCCATGAACCTTGACCGGCGCCGTTTCGTTAGGCCCCTGCGCGACGATGTTCGCGCCCATTTTTCGCAGAGGCGCGATGACCCGGTCCATGGGACGCGCGGAAAGGGTGGCGCCACCGACGAGGACGCTGTCGAAGCTTTGACCGGCCAGTAACCCGGTGAGCAGGCGCATGGTCGTGGCCGAATTTCCGCAGTCGATTTCCCCGGAAGGCGCCGTGAGCAGGCGTTTCTTGCCGTGGACGATCAGCTTGTCCGGCTCCGGATGTTCGATCTTTATGCCGAGCGCGCGCATCGCCTGGACCGTGCGCAGGCAATCGTCGCTCGGAAGAAACCCGCGCAGCACGCAGACACCGTTGCTGAGAGCGCCAATAATGACCGCGCGATGCGAAATGCTTTTGTCGCCCGGGACGGTAATTTCAGCTTCGATCCGAGGCGCGCGTTTGATCCGAAATTCCATGAGCGACGCTCAGCATCGAGAGAATTCGCGGGCTTGTCCAGCCGCGCTGTTCCGCTTCCGCTACGCTACATCTTCTTTCTCTTCGCCGAACAAACCGGGAAGGCTTGATCAGGGAACGAGGAAGATTTTTTGGGTGTACGGGTCCTTGACCTCGGTCCCTGGCGGGAAGCCGCGGACATCGACATAACCCGAGTTCGGCGCGTACGGGCTGGTGACAAAGCCGGGTTTATTTGGAACTGGAATTCCGTAGGGCAGATCGCCCTTGGTCGGCTTGTTAACCGTCGCCGCGGTGGGCTGCGGGGCGGTCTCCGGCGGCGTGTTTGTCACTGGCGGCGGCGGACCTGCGTTCGTGTCGTAAGGCTGTTGCGGGGGCGGATAAGGCGAAGGCGTCGCGGCCGGATAGCGGGACGGATGGCGAGGCGGCCGCACCGGTGGTTCGTCCTCGCAGGCGGTCAACAAAGCGAAGGCACCGAGAAGCGAAAGCGAGAGCGAAAGTTTCATAAGCGGTTTCGACGGCATCGTATGCGTTGTAATTCATTGTTGGCCTGCTGACAATCGCTAAATACGGAAGGCGCGTTCCGCGAACGCCGAAGCACGCCAGAAAAATACAGTTTGGTGAGCGGTTAATTTCGAATCAAAGGAAAAACCATGGCGAAAAATTCCGGTGAACGAATCCTGATAGCGGATGATGACGCGACCAGCCGCAAGTTGCTGGCGCGAATCCTGACCCGCGCCGGATTTACCTGCACGGACGCGCCGGACGGGATCGAAGCGCTCAAGCAGCTCCACGACGATCCGCCGTCGCTCCTGCTGCTCGACTTCGACATGCCGGGAATGGATGGCGCCGAAGTGTTGAAACGATTGCGGCACGACGGGAATCCCCTCATCGCCCAGATCCCCGCGATCATGCTGACAGGCCACGGCGGCGAGGAGAGCGAAGTTCTTTGCCTCGAAGCCGGAGCCGATGATTTCGTGACGAAACCGATCAACGAGGCCGTGCTCCGGGCAAGGATCGATACCCATCTGCGGCTTCGCTCGATGCGGAGCCAGCTGCAGAAGCAGAACGACGAGCTGGAGGCGTGGCGAAAAAATCTGGAGCGCGATCTCGAGGCGGCCCGCCTGACCCAGCAATCGCTCATTCCGCAAAAAGCGCCGCTGCTTCCCGGATGGGAAATCGCGGCCTGCTACAAGCCGGTGATCCAGGTCGGCGGCGACATTTACGGGTGGTTGCGAATGATGGACGGACGAACGCTGTTTTGGATCGCGGACGCGACCGGTCACGGAGCTTCTGCTGCGTTGCTGACGACGCTGGCGAAATTACTCTTTCATCACGGCACGGTGGAAAACAATGCGCCCGCGGAAATCATGGAAGCGGTGAATAACGACTTCCGCAGCATCTTCGGAGCGCGTTCCTTTATGACGGCGATGTGCGTGGCGCTCGACCCCGCCAACGGGCGAGCCACGGTAGTGGGCGCGGGCCACCCGCCATTGCTCGTGGCCCGGGCCGGGCGCCGAACCGAATCGATCCCGTCATCGGCGCCGCCGCTGGGGTTGCTGGAACGCTCGGAGTTTATCGAGACCAACGTCGATCTCGAACCGGGCGACGCATTTTTTCTCTACACCGATGGCATTTACGGATCGGGGCACGAGGAAAATCCGCGGCTTTCCTCGAAGCGGCTCGCGGAAATGCTGGAGCCGCTGGCGGAAAACGCACAGGCCCTGCTCGACCACGTTCTCGACCAGGCCGGGATCAAGGACAACGGACAGGAAGCGCCGGACGACGTGGCCGCAATCACGGTCCGGCGTTCACAATGACCTGCGAGAATCTTGTGGAATGGAAAAATTTGTTATTGCCCTCTTACGAGTGAAGGATTAGTCAACCTTTATGCCGAAAACCACAGCCAAAAAGACACCTTCAAAACGTAAACCGAACGCCGCCTTCATGAGACCGGTGCAGCCCGACGATAAACTCGCCGCAGTCGTCGGTTCGAAACCGCTCCCACGTTCCGAGCTCACCAAGAAGCTTTGGGACTACATCAAGAAGAACGGTTGCCAGGATAAGAAAAAGCGGACCATGATCAATGCGGACGATGCGCTCAAGCCGGTCTTCAACGGCAAGAGCCAGGTCAGCATGTTCGAGATGACCAAGCTCGTCTCCGGACACCTTAAATAAATCTTTCGGTTAAGTTTTTTAGCCCGGCGTGCAGGCGCCGGGCTAGCTTTGTACGGAACGGGCCCGGGCTTGCGGAGAAAGGGAAGCTGCGAGAACTTCGGGGCGTGAGGTTTTTGCGATTGTGTCTTTTAGCCGCGGCCATCATCGCCGTCTCCTGTTCCGAGAAGAAAACGGCGGACACCGGGACGCAACCCACGACAGAGAAAAAAACGGATGCTGCGGTCCCGGCCGCGAAGTCGGGCTGGCTCACGAACCTGGACGAGGCGAAGAAGGAAGCCCAGGCCAAGAACCGGTTGCTGTTGATGGACTTTACGGGGTCCGATTGGTGCGGCTGGTGCATCATGCTGGACAAGGAGGTCTTCTCAAAATCCGAGTTCAAGGAATACGCCAGCAAGAACCTGGTCCTGCTGGAGCTCGATTTTCCGCGCATGAAAAAGATGCCGCCGGAAATAACGGCCCAGAACGAGCAGCTCGCCGTGAAATACGGGATCCAGGGATTTCCGACCGTGGTCGTTTTCGACAGCACCGGCAAACCGCTTGGCGCGCTCGGCTACCAGGCCGGTGGCCCGCAGGTCTTCATCGCGCAACTCGAAAAGTTGCGCAAAGGCTAGTCAGTTCGCGTTCCCGGACTCGAACGAGTGCTGGAGGGCGTCGGCCAGCTCGGATCGTGTGAATGGTTTCGGCAAAGCGCCGCGGAAACCGAACGCCAGAAATTCCGAAAGCGCGGCTTCGTCTGAATAGCCGCTGCAAATAATCGCGTTCACTTTCGGGTCCATGGAGCGAAGACGCTCGATCGTGGCCACGCCGCCGAGTCCACCGCGAACGGTGGCGTCGAGAATGACTGCCTGGAAATGCTCGCCCTTGCGCAGAGCGCGTTCGTAAATCCGGACGGCCTCGAGACCGTCGGGCACGGCCGTGACTTCGTAGCCGAGCGTGCCGAGAAGCTGGGATGTCAGCTCACGGATGGCTTCTTCGTCGTCCATGACGAGGATGCGCTGGTGATTGTAGTGAAAGGGCTTGCCCGTCACCCGGTGGTCGGTCGTCGCGACGGCGGCGTTCTCGCTGGCTCGCAAATAAAATGCGAAAACAGAACCTTCCCTGGAGGAGCTTTCCAGCAACAGCAGGCCGCCATGTTTCTTCACGATGGAATAACTGATGGCAAGACCGAGTCCGGTGCCGGTGGGCTTCGTCGTGAAGTAGGGATCGAAAATTTTTGTGCGCAGATCGTCCGTGATGCCGGTGCCGCGGTCGCTGATGGTGACCTTGAGGTAACGGCCCGGCGGCAAGGGCGCGCCGGTGTTTTCCTCGAAGACGATGTTCCGGGCGCGAACGCGAATAGTTCCACCCTGGGGCATCGCCTCGCGGGCATTCAGCATCAGGGCGTTGACCACCTGCTCGATCTGTCCGGAATCGACCTCCGCTTTCCAGAGATCCACCGAGATGTCGAAGTCGGCGCGCAGATTCGATCCGTAAAGAGCAAACTCGGCGGAACGCTCGAGCAGATCGCCCATCGGCACGACTTTCTTCAGGGGCGCGCCGCCTTTCGAAAAGGTGAGCAACTGGCTGGAGAGATGGGCCGCGTGTTGCGCGGCCTGCCCGGCTTTCGAGAGGAACCCGAGGAGGCTTCCGGAATCCGCCGGCGCTTCGATCTGGGCGAGCCCGATGTTTCCGGAAATGACGGTGAGGATGTTGTTCAGGTCGTGCGCGATTCCCCCAGCGAGGGTGCCGAGCGATTCGAGCTTGCTGGTGGTGAGCCGTTCCGTTTCCGATTTCTTGCGCTCGCTGATGTCGCGGAAAAAGACGGAGACGCCGCCGTTGCTCGGATAGGCGTGCACGTCGTACCAAGTCTTGCCGGTCGCGTCGACCGCCTCGAATTCGATCGCCACCTGCTCCGCCATGACCCGCTCGTAGTTGGTCTGGAAAACGGAGCCCACCAGGTACGGAAATTTTTCCCAAAGCAGACCGCCCAGAAGCTCCTCGCGTTTTTGCCCGACCATCGCTTCCGCTTCGGCGTTGACGTAAGTCAGCTTCCAGTTGGAATCGACCGCCAAAAATCCATCCGTCGTTTTCTCGAGGATGTTCGTCATCGTCCGCGCGGACTCGACCAGCGCGGCCCGCGCCTGGTTGCGCTCGGTCAGCTCGCGGATCTGGCGTTCAGCCACGGAAATGCGGACGTTCAACAGGCCAAGGTCCAGCGGTTTGGTGAGGTAATCGTTAGCGCCGGCTTCCAGCGCCTGCTCCAAATCTTCGGTGTCGGCCCTGGCCGTGACCAGGAGGATAAACATTTCGTCGCCGTTCGGCCCGGCCCGCAATTCCCGGCACAAATCCACGCCGCTTTTTCCGGGCAACATCCAATCGAGGATCAGGAATGGGAAGGTTTCCGCGGCGAGCGCGGCTTCGGCTTCCTCGGCGCTGTCGACCGCGGTCACTTCGTGTCCGCGCCTGGCGATGAGCCGCTGCAAATTGCGGCGGCTGCCAGGATGATCTTCGACAAGCAGAATTTTCATTTTAAGGAGAAGCCAAAACCGACGCGGGTGCCGGGCCTCACCGCGCGCCTGGCGCCACTACGCTCAAGCGAAGTGAGTCATGTCCCTCTTTTCAGCAGGATAATTGCCAGCTTGCGGATAATGTCGGCGAAACATCGTTGTGCTGGATTCGTTTTCGCGCGGGCTTTCGGTCCTTTCCCCGCTAACCGACGCCGTTGCTTGCGTTGCAGATCGGCTCTGCTAGATAGACGCAGGTTTTTCGCGGCTCGCCCTTTTTCCATGCTTTTCCGAAGGTTCATCGTTCTCGGCGCGATCATTTGCCTGATCTCGCAGGTCTCGTATTCGCAGGAACCCAAACCGTCCGTGCCGGCGGAAAAACCAGCGGCGTCACCGGTCAAACCGAAGGCTACGCCAACGCCAACCGAGCCGCCGATCACGTTCAATTCAGTTCACGTCGACGGACCATTCATCGCGCTGACTTTTGACGACGGACCGAACGCCACCCTGACCCCGAAGTTGCTCGACCTGCTGGCGGCGCGGCATCTCAAGGCCACATTTTTCGTCGTCGGACAAAACGCAGCCGATCATCCGGACATTCTCAAGCGGGCGGTGCGCGAAGGACACGAAATCGCGAACCATTCCTGGTCGCACCCGAATCTCGGCAAAATGTCGGATGAAGCCGTCCGGCGTGAATTGCAGAAAACCGATGACGCGATCGCGGCCGCAATTGGGAAGCGGCCGACCTTGCTCCGCCCGCCCTACGGATCCATCACGGCGCACCAGAAAAAGTGGATCCACGAAGAGTTCGGTTATCGGATCATCATCTGGGACGTCGATCCGCTGGATTGGAAGCGACCGGGCCCGAGCGTGGTGACGTCTCGCATTCTCAAGGAAACCAAAGCCGGATCGATCGTCCTGGCCCACGATATTCACCCGCCGACGATCGAAGCGATGCCGGCAACGTTCGATCAGTTGATGAAGAAGGGGTTCAAGTCGGTGACGGTCACCGAATTGCTTGGCATGGCGACCCCAATCCCACCGAAACCGACTCCTTCTCCATCTCCATCTCCATCGGTCGCGCGGGCGATTGCAGTCCCGAGCCCCACGCCGAGCGCGGCGCCACCTGTTCCGACGACCACTCCTTAGTGAGGCGGCCTCAGTGCGCGAATTCGCCACCACGAGAATTCAGCGATAAGGTAAGCGCCCGATGAAGAAGATCCTGATCGCGCTAGCGGTGTTGCTGGTGGTCTGCGTCGTCGGGCTACTGATGATGGCGATCGATCAGATCGCAGGGTTTGCCGGGCGGTTTCACCCGATGGCCGGGCAGGTCGTATTTTGGGCGATGCTGGCGGTGGTTGCGGGCGCGGGCCTCTTCGCGGTCTTCGACTATTACCGCCTGCCGGTTGCTCTGATGCCTCCAGTCGGAAGTTCCGAAAGCGAACAAAAGCGGTATCTCGATCTCTTGCGGAAACGGCTGAGGGCCAATCCAAAGTTCAAGACCCAACGCCTGGAATCGATAGACGAAATTCATGCGGCACTCGACGCGCTCCAAATCGACGCGGACAACATCATTCGGCGGACGGCTGCCATGGTGTTCGTCAGTACGGCGGCGATGCAGAACGGCCGGCTCGATGGACTAGCGGTCTTGCTCACTCAGACACGAATGGTCTGGCTAATCGCGCGGCTCTACGTGCAACGCCCTTCGGCGCGCGACATGATTTATCTCTACGGCAACGTCGCTGGCACCGCGCTTTTCGCGAGCGGCTTGGAAAACGTCGACTTGTCGGACATCTTCGCGCCGGTGACGGCGTCGATGGCGCCCGCTGTGTTTGGGGCGATCCCGGGCGCGTCGGGAGTTTCTCACTTCGTGGTGCGTTGCGTGTCGCACGGAGCAGCGAACGCGTTTCTGACCTTGCGCGTGGGCGAAGTAGCGCGGCGTTATTGCGAGGCTACGTCTCCCACTACCCGACAGGAAATCCGGCTGGGCGCAACTGCGGCGGCGGTGTCGCATTTGCGCCGGATCGTGACAGAAAACGTCACGAAAATCTTTGCGACGATTAGCGGCAACGTGGCCAAACGTGGCGCGGACGCGATCCGGGGCACCTTCAAGTGGCCGTGGGGGAAGGGCGACGAGGAGGAAGCTGCGGTCATGGCGGGTTCGGAGTAACGTCGCGGCGAGCGCTGGCCTGTCATCCTGAGCGGAAGCGCAGCGGAGGCGAACGATCTCTGGACATTTCTGCGATGAGGGAGCCCGGAAATAGTCAGAGATCCTTCGCATTCGCTCAGGATGACAGAATAAGTAAGGAAGGACGCGATTCGGCGTCGCTTCGCTCGATCCGAAGAAGCTATTCTTTCTTCTTCTTGTCGGTCGCTTCCTGGACGACACGCTGCTCGGCCTGGCGCTTGGCGATCACGAAATGATTGTTGTCGCCGTAGTTTCGCCAGGGGCCGGGCGGGACATCACGCACCTCGACGAACTGCCAGTCGGTCACGTCGGTCGGCTGAAGACCGAGGTAATCCCGCACCGCCGGTGATACGTCGAGGCCGGCGCCGCGGTTCAGGTTGGGCTTGGGCCGTTCGTTCTGGAAAACGTATTGGAAATGGTCCGTGCGAAATGGCCCGCAATCTTCCCACTGCGCATAAGCGGTCTTGTTGCCTTTGCGAATCGCGATCCAGCGGTCTTTGCAAACGGAACGGCCGGGCTCGGAGTAGGCCTGCTTAAACCACGGAATAACCAGCGCGGCTTCGGGTTTGAACTGGCCGTGGGTCACGTCGTTATAGGGGAGCGCGCAATAAAATGGATTCTGCCGCGGAACGAACGAGACCGGAATGTAGTTCTTCCGCGAGCCGGCATCGGGCGAATCGAACCCGCCATAATTCGACGTCCAGTTGGCGTCCCAGGAGCTTTTCACGTTTGGCACCGGGTTGTTGCCGCCCGCGGCTTCGCCAATCCAGAAGACCGTGGTCACGATGTTCGTCTTCCACGGGAAACGCGTCATGCTCGCGCGCGAGGTCGTCGGCACGAAAACCTGCGGCTCGACCTTGAGCAACGCCTGTTCGCGCAGCTTCATCGCGTACTTGGCAAAGTCCGCGCTGCTTTCGTAGGGCGACTGGGCGCGAACCGCTATCGCAGTGAACAGGACCAGGGGCAGCAGTGCGAAAAACCTTCTCATTAAGACAATTGGCGCACGATTTTTAGGCGAAAAGCAGCGTTTCGGCAAGCCCTTTTCCAGAGCCAGCCAGAGTGGCGCTTTGCGGCGGTTTTTGTTTAGCACTAAGTGAGCCAGTGTCAGTTGCGGCTAACGAGCGTGTCGCGCTTGAACCGTGTGTCGGAAAGCTCGGGATAATCGAGGGTAAAATGCAGGCCGCGGCTCTCTTTCCGGCTCAGGGCCGAATCCACGATCAGGGCGGCGACGGTCGCGAGATTACGGAGTTCCAGCAAGTCCACTGAGACCTTGAAATTCCAGTAAAACTCGCGGATCTCGCGCTGGAGATTGCGCAGGCGCGCGGCGGCGCGCTGGAGCCGTTTATCAGTGCGGACGATCCCGACGTAATCCCACATCAGCCGCCGGATTTCGTCCCAGTTGTGGTAGATCACGACCAGCTCGTCGACATTCTGGACGTCGCCGGATTCCCACTCGGGGAGGGCCATCTCGCGGGCCGGGTGGGAGGTTGGTTGTTCGCGCAACAAAGCGTCGGAGGCTCGATTCGCCACCACGAGTCCCTCGAGCAACGAATTACTGGCCAGCCGGTTCGCGCCGTGCAACCCGGTCGATGCGACTTCGCCGATGGCGTAGAGGCCAGGCAGGGAGGTCGCGCCGTTGACGTCGGTCTTGACCCCGCCGCATTGATAATGAGCCGCTGGCACGACCGGGATCGGTTGCGTGGCCATATCGGTCCCGAAGCGCAGGCAGGTTTCGTAGATATGCGGGAAGCGTTCCTTCAGGAACTCCGGCGAACGATGGGTGATATCGAGGAAAACGCATTTGGATCCGAGGCGCTTCATCTCGGCATCAATGGCGCGGGCCACGATGTCCCTGGGCGCGAGCGACTGCTGCGGATGGTAACGCGCCATGAAATCTTCGCCGCGATCGTTCCGCAAGATTCCGCCTTCGCCGCGGACAGCTTCCGAAATCAGAAACGATTTCGCGAGCGGATGGAACAGGCACGTTGGATGGAATTGGACGAATTCCATGTTGGCGATGACCGCGCCGGCGCGCCACGCCATGGCCACGCCGTCACCGGTCGCGATGTCGGGGTTGGTCGTGTAGAGATAAACCTTTCCGCAGCCGCCGGTCGCCAGGACGAGGCGATCGGTGCGGATGGTTTCGACGTCACCGCTGCTTTCATCGAGAACGTAGACCCCGAGGCAACGATCTTCCGTCGCGAAGCCGAGCTTGCCCGACGTGATCAAATCGACGGCCATGTGGTTTTCCAGGAGCTCAACCGCGGGCGAGCGTTCCAGTTCCCGTAGCAACGTCTTCTCGATTTCCAAGCCGGTCACGTCCTGGACGTGCAACACTCGCCTTTTCGAATGACCGCCTTCGCGGCCCAGGTCCGGCTCGCGGTGCCCTGCGATCTCGCGGTCGTCAAAGTGGAGTCCGAGCTCGACCAATTCCCGGACGCGCGCCGGCCCTTCCATGACGATCGTGCGCACCGCTGCCTCGTCGCAAAGTCCGGCGCCGGCCTCGAGCGTATCGGCAACATGAAGCGCGAAGGAATCTTCGTCACTCGTCACGCAAGCGATCCCGCCTTGCGCCCAGGCCGTGTTCGTGTCGACGCCCTTGCGTTTCGTAATAACAGCGACCGATCCCTGTTTCGCCGCCTTCAGGGCAAAAGTGAGCCCGGCGATGCCGCTGCCGATGACGACGAAATCGTATTGCTTCACGAGAACCGGAGATTATCGATCAGGCGAGTTTGTCCGAAGAATGCGGCCACCGCTATGAGCGAATCCGGCCGTGTTTCAGTCACGGTCTCGAGCGTTTCGGCGTTCACGATCTCGAGATAATCGAGTCGGGCGAGGGGTGCGCTCGCGATGATCTTGTGGGCCGCCGATCGAATCGCTTCCGGCGATCGCTCCCCTGCCTCGAACACGCGCCGCGCCTCCTGCAAAGCGCGCTGCAACACTGAAGCGTGCGCCCGCTCCTGCTCGTTCAGGTATTGGTTGCGGGAGCTGCAAGCCAGGCCATCCCGCTCGCGCACCGTCGGCGCACCAATGATTTCGATCGGAAAATTAAGGTCCCGCACCATCCGGCGAATGATGGCCAGCTGCTGAAAATCCTTCTCGCCAAATACCGCGGCGTCGGGCGCAAGCAGGTTGAACAGTTTGGCAACGACGGTGCAGACCCCGCGGAAATGCCCGGGCCGCGACTGGCCGCAAAGCGCTTTCGCAAGCGAATGCTCCTCGACCGCGATGGAAAAATCGAACGCATACATTTCCCCCGCATTGGGCCGAAACAAAATGTCTACGCCCGCTTCCCGGCAAAACTCGTCGTCCGCTGCCAGTGGCCGCGGATATTTCTCGTAGTCCCCACCCGGCGCGAATTGCAGCGGGTTCACGAAAATGCTGACCGCGACCTGGCCCTCGTTCCCAGCCGCTTCCCGCGCAATCCTGATCAGTTCCCCATGTCCGCGATGCAACGCCCCCATCGTCGGGACGAGGACGCGACGTCCGTTGCCTCGAACACCTGCGTTCGCGTCCGCGATAGTTTGCCAGACCACCATCGCCCTTATTCGAGCCAGATGGCCTGCCGCGCGAACGCGAAGCGGGCATGGCCGAAATTTTTCCAGCCGGCGCGTTCCGCGAGCGACCGGAATTCGGCGAAAGAAAAAGCGCGCTCGGCGGAACGCCGGCCATCGGTCCGGGTCATTGGTTCACGAAAAACAAGAGCGGTCAGGAGATAAACTCCAAGGGTGGCGAGCGCACCGCGCCGGAGATCGGAGACGAGGACGTATTTTGAGGATAGCTCGCGGCAACGGCGCAAGAGCCTGATCGCGTCCGGCTCGGTGAAATGGTGAAGCG
>JBEEHG010000048.1:0-34362 GCA_041167265.1 Verrucomicrobiota bacterium
GTTATCGTTCGGGTCCTGCTCGGTCTGATGTTCGTCGTGTTCGGTTTGAACGCGTTTTTCAAATTCATGGGGCCGCCGCCGCAGATGCAAGGCCAGGCCGGCGCGTTCATGACGGCGTTGATGAGCAGCGGTTACATGTATGTGATCGCCATGCTCCAGGTCCTGGGCGGCCTTTGCCTGCTGCTGGGCGCGCGTTTCGTTCCCCTCGGCCTGACCCTGCTCGGGCCGGTGATCGTGAACATCGTCCTGTTCCACCTCTTCCTCGAACCGACCGGGCTGCCGATATCCCTGGTCACCGCCGCGCTCTCGCTCTTCCTGCTCTGGATTTATCGTTTCAAATTCCCGGCAATCTTCCAGCCGTGACTTGGTTGTAGCGACCGGCGCTCTGCCGCGCTCATCGACGACCGCTATCCCAAAATCAGAGTCTTTTCCTGCTTTCCTGGTTTCGTGATTCGTCGATTCTTTCCCCGTGCCGAAGTTTGTCCTGATCGGGAGCGGATTGGCGGGTGGCGTGCTCGCGGCGTTTCTCGGACGGCGAGGGCACGAAGTGGAACTGTACGAGCGCCGCGCCGATCCGCGGGAAGGCAACCTCGTCGGTGGCCGTTCGATCAATCTCGCCCTGTCGACGCGAGGAATCCATGCGCTCGAGCAGCTGGGGATCGCGGACGAAGTCCTGCGCCACGCGATCCCCATGCCCGGCCGGATGATCCACGACAAATCCGGCGCGCTCCATTTTTCGCCCTACGATCGCGATCCGCGGAAACACATTAATTCCATCGGCCGCGCCGCGCTCAACACGACTGTCATCGAAGCCGCGCTTCGGCATCCGAACGTCAGGGTCTTCTTCAATCACCGCTGCACCGGCGTCGACCTCGAGTTGGCGACCGCGCAGCTCATTGATTCCTCTCAACCTCTCAACCACTCAACTCCTCAACGCGTCGCCGCAGGCGACGCCATCATCGGCGTCGATGGCGCGTTCTCGGCCGTCCGGCAATCGATGCAGCGCCAGCTTCCGAATTTTCAATACGACGAAAGCTACCTGGCCCACGGCTACAAGGAGCTCACCATCCCGCCAGCCGCGGATGGTTCGTGGCGGATGGAGAAAAACGCGCTCCACATCTGGCCGCGCAAAAGTTTCATGATGATCGCGCTGCCGAACCCGGACGGCTCGTTCACCTGCACGCTCTTCTGGGAATTCAAAGGGCCGAGGAGCTTCGAAACCACCACACAGGACGAGGATGTCCGCCGCTTTTTCACTGAAGAATTTCCCGACGCCGTCCCCTTGATGCCGACGCTGCTCGAAGATTTCCGCGAGAACCCGACCGGGTCGCTGGTGACGATTCGTTGCGTGCCGTGGTATCACCAGGACAAGGTTGCACTGGTCGGCGACGCCGCCCACGCCGTGGTCCCGTTCTATGGCCAGGGGATGAACGCCGCGTTCGAGGATTGCGTCGTGCTCGACGAATCCATCGCCGCCTTCCAGTCGAATCGCGCCCGCGCTTTCGCCGATTACTTCCAGCGCCGCAAAGAAAACGCCGACGCGCTCGCCGGTCTCGCTGTCGCGAACTTTATCGAGATGCGGGACAAGACCGCCTCGAAGAGTTTCCGCGCCAAGAAGAGACTCGACCACTGGCTGGAAGCGGTGCTCCCGGGACTTTACCTCCCGCTTTACACGATGGTGACCTTCACGCGAATTCCCTACGCCGCGGCAGCGAAACGCGCCCGCGTCCAGGACGCGCTGGTGTATGCGGCAATTGGAGTTCTTCTTGTGATGGCGTTGCTCCTTGTCGGCCGCATCGCGTTTTGATTCGCTTGTTGTTCATGAGCACCGACCTCGCCCAGCTGGCCAACGACCGTTATGAGATCGGCGACGCCCTTCATCGCTACGCCTTTGGCCTCGATCACGGGGACGCTGATTCGCTCGCTTCGGCGCTGACCGAAGATTGCATCTTCGATTTCCGGCCCGCAGGCAAAAAGCTTCGCCTCGATTTTCCACTCGTGAGTGGTCGTCAAGCTATCCTGGACTCCGTCCTGGCGCTGATCGGTCCGCTCGATACCAGCCACACCGCGACCAATCTCCAGATCGAGATCAGCGACGATTCGGCGACTCTCTCCGCCTCCGTCATGTCGCAACATTTCATGCCTCGCGAAGGTTGCCGGCGGGGGTCCGAAAACGCCTTGCTGATGAACCGCTACGATGCCGACCTTGTTCGGGACGGAGAGAAATGGCGCTTCAAACGGATCACGATCGATAACGCTTGGTTCCAGGGCGACCCGGAAATCCTCAACGCTCTCGCCACGTATCGCGTCCTCACTTCAAAACCCAAGCCGGCGAAATAACTCTGTTGAAATGAAAGACACCACCAAACGTTCCATCCTGCGGTGGATCCACATTGTCTTCGGCATTCCGATAGCGGGATATGTTTACAGTCCTTTCGAAGACATCCCAAGCTACGCGCCGGTCGTCCGCTACATCGCTCTTCCCGCAATCGTCCTTTCCGGGTTGTGGATGTGGAAAGGCCAGGCGGTTCGCCGGCTCTTCTCCAAACGCGGCGCATAGAAGAAATGACGCCGCTCGATCTCAGCAAACAAGCACCGCGATCGCCGAGAGAAGAATTGGGTGGGTTGTGCATGTTGCCGCGCATGATCGACGTCGCGCGCGCGAAACTGCCCGGCGGCAATCCTGGTCAATACCAGATCGGACGAGGCATGAGCGGCCTCGTGCTGGCGCACCTTGGAATTGACGTCGGCGCTTTTGTGGAAGCCGTCCGCGCCGCGGAGGATGAAGCGGCGCTCGGAGCCGCTATTTCCGCCCGACGCCCGGAGAAGGAGCACCGGCTGCTGAATCTGCGCCTGCGCCGCGCAACGGTGAAGGACGTCCCGGAAGATTTGCGGGAAAGCTTCCAGCGCTTTTACGGCGTCGATCTTCCGGCCGACAAACGAATATTCGACATTCTGGAGGAAGACGACCTGAAGGCCTTTGGGCCCAAATGACCGGACATGACGACAACCTCGAAATCGGTCTGGTGTTCAGTCATTCACATCGTCGCGGCGGGGGCGATCTACCGGTATCTTATTACCGGAGGATGGCTGACAAATCATTACCGGCTCGACGATCCAAACATCGTGAACCTCGCCCTGGCGATCTTCGAACCGATCGCGATCCTTTGCGTGGCGGCCTACTGGATCCGCCGGACTCCTTTTCTCGGCCGGCTCTTATGGCGTCTTTGCCTCGTGCAGATTTTGATCGGCGCCGGTTTTGCCGTGTTCATCGCGGTTTTTTTCATGACCTGGCATCCGAAGCTGATGTAACGGCGACCGCTGCGTTTCGATTACGCGATTGGCATTCGGCGGAGAATGTCTAGGTTGCGTCGCCCGCTCATGGAAACGTTAGACCATCTTTTCGAGAGCAACCGCGCCTGGTCCGAAGGCATCCGGCAGGTGAAGCCCGAATTTTTCCTCGAACTCGCGCGGCAACAGGCGCCGAAATATTTTTGGATTGGTTGCTCCGATAGCCGGGTGCCGGCGAACCAGATCGTTGGCCTCGCGCCGGGCGAGTTGTTCGTCCATCGAAACGTCGCCAATCTCGTCGTGCACACCGACCTCAACTGTTTGTCCGTGATGCAATTCGCGGTCGACATCCTGAAGGTGCGCCACATCATCGTGTGCGGACATTACGGCTGCAGCGGAGTGGGTGCGGCCCTCCGCCGCGAGCGCCTCGGGCTAAGCGACAACTGGCTCCGGCATGTCCAGGATGTTCACGACAAGCATGAGCAAAGCCTCGCCGGCCTCGTGGAACCGCAGGCGCTCGACCGTCTCTGCGAGCTCAACGTCACGGAGCAGGTGAGCAACGTCTGCCGGACCACGATCGTGCAGGATGCGTGGGGGCGCGGGCAGGAACTCGCTGTGCACGGTTGGATCTACGGGCTCGAGGGCGGGTTGCTCAAAGATCTGAACGTGACCGTGACCGCCGCGAAGTAGATCCGATCCGAATTTTCATAACGAAATTTGTGGGCAGCGCGAAACCGGCGCGATATGATCGCGGCCGCGCATGGACCAGTTTCAGCAATTACAATCTGAACCCGGCGCGGAAGCGCATGATCACTCAGCGCGGATCCTGAGCCCCGAGCTTAAGGCGCAGTTCGACACCCTTCGGAATCTGCTCCAGCGCGCGCTCTGGCTGGCGGAACGCTGCGCAGACGTGGAGGCGACCCAGATTTTCCGGTCGCGCCTGACCAATCTCCAGGCGGCGGCGCTTCTCGTGGTGGTGGGTGAAGTAAAGGCGGGCAAGAGCAGCTTCATCAATGCGCTCCTTCGCGAAGACGTTTGCGAAGTGGCCCCGGGGCCGTGCACCGTCCGCATCCAGGAACTGCTTTACGGCACGGAACGCAGGGTCGAAACGCTGGGCGATTCCTGGCAGCGGGTCTCGTTGCCAAAGGAAGTCCTCCGCGAAATCACCATGGTCGATACGCCGGGAACGAATTCGATCGTAAAGAACCATCAAACGATCACCGAGAACTATATTCCGCAGAGCGATCTGGTGGTGTTCGTTTTTTCCGCGGTCAATCCCCACACGAAATCCGCCTGGGAATTGCTGACGCTAATCAAGAAAGAGTGGCACCGGAAAATCGTGTTCGTTCTCCAGCAATCCGACCGGGCGAGCCAGCGGGAGTTGACCACGAATCTCGAACACGTCCGGCAATACGCGCGGGAACGCAATGTCGAAGACCCGCATGTTTTCATTCTTTCCGCAAAGCGCGAGATGGAAGGAATCCCGGAGACGGCGTTCGTCGATTTTCGCAATTTCCTTCAACAAACGATCGCGTGCGGGGAAGCATGGCGAATCAAAGTGGAAGGATCTTACCAGACGATCCGCTCGGTCATGACGCGGTTGCTGGCGCACTTGCGCGCGGAGAAAATCGCGGTCGATGACGAGCGCGCGTTTTACCAGGGATTGCTTTGCCAGGTCGATGCCCGTGAGGCAAAAGCGAAAGGGCTGAAGCTGCTCATCGTGGATAAACTGGCCGCGACCTACGACACCCTGGCCCGGCAATCAGAGGACGAGTTCGCCCGCGGTCTGCGCGTCGGAAAACTGGTGCGGCGCGCCATTCCATTCCTGCGCGACAAGGATACCGACGCGTGGCTGCACGATTTGAAGGCGGGTTTCGAAAACTCCGCGCGCCGGGAAATGAAAACCGAAGCCGCCCAGGTCTCGATGGATTTGTTCAACGAGATGCGGACGATGATGGAGGACCTGACCCAGAGCATCGCGCGCCGGCATGAGCGGATCCGGGCCGACGTTCTTTTCCCGAAATCCGGCGAGCAGCTTGGCACGCTCCAGAAGTTGCAAGGCAAGCTGGACGGGATCCGGATCGACGAAAACATTCTACGCGGCAAAGTTGCGGAGACGAGGGACGTGCGGAAACTCGCCGTTGCTGGGAGTTTGCTGGCGGCGCTGGGGCTCGTCATCGCGGCCCTGTCGCCGATCCTGTGGCTCGATATCACCGGCGGCATCTTCCTGGGCACCGGGATTTTTCTCGTCGTGGTCGGTTTGTTCTGGCGGCGCAACAGCGTCATGAAGGATTTCAAGCAGCGCCTGGGCGATTCCCAGCACCAATTCCGCGAGCGACTGGACTCCGAGTTCGGCGAAATTTTCGATCGCTTGTTCTACGAAGTTCGGCAGGCCCTGACTGAGTCGCTTTTCCGTCTCGACCTCCAGGCATCCTTCAACGCGCCTCTGCTCGAGGAAACGTTCCAGATCGGCGAAGCCGCTTCCGATATGGTGATTGTCTCGCAGCGCATGCGCGTCACCCAGGCACCGCAGCAGCCGTCAGTCGCGGCCTGATTGTTAGCGGCGCGGCGGACGAGACCACGCGGCAATCGTTTGCTGGAGGAGATTCAATCTTTCGGATCGCCGGCGCAAGTTCTCCTTCAGCTCGCGCTCGACTTCCGAGCGCAGATCGGGCCGGGCGCCGGCGCGCGCGAAGTTCCAGGCATTGTCGTCGCGCGCCTGGCGGAGACTGTCTTCCAGCGCGAACAAGGCCCGTTCCAGCTCCGCCACGACCGCCCGCATTTGCGCGACACTGGTCTGGTCGCTGAATCGGTCCGACTCGATATCGCTGAGGGCGAGCAGGATTTCGAGATGCGCAATGTCCGTCGCGGCGTACGCCTCCTGCACCTCGTGCCAGAGAGCCGATACCGTTGCGCTCCCGTCCGCGCGCAGGTCCGGATGGAGTCGGCGAACCAGGAGCCGGTAGAGTTCTTTCACCCGCGGATCAATCGCGGGCGCGGGTCGTTGTTCCTCAGCGCGCTTTCTCCGGTCCTGCTCCCCGCTCCGGAAATTCTGGGAGGGCGGCGGTTCCGGCGGCCGGCTCCGGAACATGTGCGATTTGAATGCTTCGAACGTAGTCGAGTAAGCGGCGTCATCGAGCTTGTCCGGATTTGTGCCAATGACTTTCCGGACCCATTCCTGGAAAAGCGCTTCCTGCTCGAACTCAGTCAGCTTCGGTTCTTCGCCGTTGCGCTCGCGCGATCGCGGCTGCGGGCTGGGGTCCGGGGTCGGCTCGAGATTTTCCCGGCGGAACATGACTCGCTGATACGCAGTCTGCGGATCGTAAAAACCGCGGCGCATTTCCATTTCCACTTCGTGCACGAGCGTCTCGTAGTCGCTAATTTGCGCCTCCATGTCCCGGAGCTCGCTCAGGAGCGGTCCAAATTCCCGGGCGCGCCACCGGACGTAGCCGGGCTTGTCCTCCCGCTCGAACCGGTTCCAGGCCGAACGGAGCTGGTCGAGCCGGGCCATGGCTGCGCTGCAATCCGCCGCCGACCGGCGCCGTAACGGAACCTGGTCGACCACGACAAGGTGGCTGGCGAAATGGTTTCGCTTTTCGCGTGCTCGAGTTGTCCTCTTCGGCGGCATCGCCGAAAACTACGCGCGTGGCTGGGAACGGAAACTAATTTGGACTCGGCTCGCTCAAGCTCGCGCGAGGCGCATGCGGTAGAACCATTGCGCGAACGCGAGAGCGATCACGCTGAGCGCCGCGTAGAAGGCGATCGTGTTCGGCGTGGCGTGCCCGTAGAATCCGGCGAAGTCCAGCCTCGGACTCGCGCCTTTATCGTTCACGACGACATACCAGAAAGTCAGGAACCCAACGATGAAAGTCTTGGGGTTCGCCGTGAGAATACCAAGAGCGGTCGCCATGGCCGTGACGAAGAGAATGCCACCGAGAAGTGCCGCCAGCGGAACTGGACCGTGCAAAATCGTTCGCAGCAGCGGCGCCGCGCACAGGAGCAGGCTGAGCAGTAACGTCGACCCCAGCTTCCACCAGACATAGTTTTCTCGGAGCCGCACGACCGAGCGCAGGCTTGCCAGGGTGCCGGCCCGCCCGTCCCGGGTCGCAATGTCGGAAACGAGGACGGCCAGCACCGCGAAAACGACCGGCAAGGTTCCGGCCGGCGGCGTGAAGCAACTCGTAACCGTGATCGCGACGAAGGCGACAAACACGAACGGAAGCAGGGTGAATGTCAGGACAGCGTCGATCCAGATGGTTCCGAAGAACGAACCGCCGCGCCCCGGAATTTCGAGGATCGCGACCGCGCGCCGGGTGATCGGCTTGAAAAGATTCTGGATTCGGCCCAGCCAGTTTCGATGTCCCTTCACCGAAGCGCGTCCCGTCCGGACCGGATCGAACCGGTGGAAAAAGAGGGCGGCGATCGGGAGCAAGGCGAGCGGCGCCAGGAGTGAGATGACGCGCGGCACGACCCATTCGGGGGTCAGGCTCAGACCCGGAAAGACGACCGTGGGTTTAGCTGGATCGAAGCTGGAGGCGCCGATCGAGACGGAGTGGGTCTGCAACGTCCGCTGCATCTGGTCGATCATGAATCCGAAGCCGGTGAAATCGAAACAGCGGGCCCAATTGATAGCACCCTTGGTCTCCTCGTTGGCGACGACGAGACCGAGCACCGTGGCCCAAAGAAAAAAATAAATAACATCGCCGAGTTTACCCGAGAGCCAGCGGATCGATTCAAACAGGACCGCGACGGCGGAGACGAACACGATGGCTGGCGGAGTGAGGAGCAGGTATTGCTCGACGAACACGAGCGGCTCGATCCGGGCTTCGCCGCGGACGACAAGCATTGCCATCGAGCTGAGCATGAAGCCGACAACGAAGGTCGCGAGGAAAGTGAGGTTGCCGAGGAATTTGCCGAGCAGGTATTCGCCCGAACGCATCGGCGTGGATGCGGCAATGACACCGCAGCGGGTGGTGACATCGCGCCGGATCGCGTTCGAGATCACGTAAAACCCGAACAGCCCGACGAAAATCATCCCGAGCGAGGCGGTGCCCATGCCGATCGCGCCGGAGTTGTAGATCGCGCGCTGGCCATTGATCTGGATAAGCGTCCGGCCGGTTGATGGGTCGGGAATCCAGACGTAGGCGAACGCGCTCAAGAGCAGAAAAACGATGACGGTCGAGACTCGCCGAAAACGAATCCGGAAATCGGCTCCGACGATCGCTCCGATGCGGGAGAGCGAAGCCGTCATGACAACGGTGGCGGCAAGGGTGCGTCGCCGAAGTTCATCAGGTAAAGAAAGGCGTCCTCGAGTTCCGGTTCCGCCGCGTTCGCCGCGATCTCCGGTGCAGGTCCGACGAACCGAATATGGACTCCGTCGGGTTTCCGAACGGCGCTCGAAATTTTCAGCGTCGTCCGGAGCTGATCGAATTGCTCGGAAGCGACGACGCTTTGCCAGACGTGCCCTTCGCAGGTCCGGAGAAGCGTTTCCGGCGTCGCCATGGTCAACAGCGCCCCGTTTTTCATCACCGCGATCTCGGTCGCGATCGACTCCACGTCCGAGACAATGTGGGTGGAAAGTATGACCAATTTCCCAAACCCGATCTCCGACAAAACGTTTCGAAACCGCACCCGCTCCTCCGGGTCGAGGCCAGCCGTCGGCTCGTCGACGATGACCAGCTCGGGATCGTTGATCAGGGCCTGCGCGATCCCGAGGCGCTGCTTCATTCCGCCGGAGAACCCGCCCACGGTCCGGTTGGCCACACCGTGCAGGTTCACGCTCTCGAGCATTTCGGTGACGCGTTTTTTCGAACGCACGCCTTTCAGGGCCGCGAAGTAGGTAAGGAACTCCGTCGCCGTCAGGTTATCGTAAACCCCGAAGTCCTGCGGCAAATAACCGAGCCGCCGCCGCAGGTCGTTAGGCCGCTTCGCCACGTCCTGGCCGTGAAACAGAATGCGCCCGCTCGTCGGCCGGGTGATCGTCGCGATCATCTGCATCAGCGTCGTCTTGCCGGCCCCATTCGGTCCCAGAAGTCCGATGACTCCGGACTTCACCTCGAGGGAAAGGTCCCGCACCCCGTAATTCCCCGCGCGGAATTTCTTCGAAACCTTCTCGATCGTGAGCACGCCGAAATATGCCAGCCGGCCGGTCTTCCAGTCACGACATACTTGGTTTCGGGTCCCCTCGCAGATTGCACGGAAACTTCTGTCGCGACTTCCCGTAGTACGATCCTGAGAACGAAAACGCCGACCAACAAAAACAGGAGCCTGCCATGTCACACTTCACCGAATTCACTCCCTGGCTTGCCGGTTTTCTGCTGGCATTGCTTTTCCCGGTCCATTCGCGCCGCCTTGCCGTAATCCTGGCCGCCGCCCTCGCGATCGGAGTTACTTCTGCCTTCGCTGCCGGCGAGCTGAGCAGCGGTTTGGGCACGGCGGTCCTGGCCATCGTTATCGACACGCTGGCGGCGTTCGCGGCGGCAGTAGCGGCGCGCTTTTCAATTCACCGCCCGAGAAGGCTCGCCGATCTCATTGCGGCGGCGAGGGGATGTGAGACTTTGAGGAATGCCACACCAACAGGAGCCGGGGAATGAGGAGCTCTGCAGCGGAGGATCGACGGATGCCGGCAAGGAGATCGAACCCAAACAGATTTCGATCGAGCAGCCGGAACCCGCGAATCGCGCGGTGCCGATTGGCACTCCTATCTCACCGGCAACTTACAGAAAACTAAAAGAGCAGGCCAAAACCCAACGCTAGGCATCGACACTCCGGTGGCGCTGCCTCGCCCCAAAAAGGAGGAAGCAGATGCCAGGGAAACAACGTCAATCGAGCGCGTTTCGCGCAGGCCTCGTCACACTCGGTGCGCGATTTTTGCGAGGAAGAACAGCGGCCGCCGCAGAACTGAACCCGACCCAGAAATTGGCGGCGGCCCTGGCGCCGGCGTCTGAGGTTGAAATTCCGAAGCCGCGCAAGACGCGCTATCCGATTTCTCTCAAGGAATTCGATCGCCGCAAATCCGACGCGGTGACGGTGAAGCGCAAGTTGGATCGCCGTGGGGTCACGATTGTTCACGACAAGAAGAAGGGGAAACAGCAGGAAATCGCATTGCGAATGATGCCGGCGGCGGCGGTTGGAGGGGGCTCGCCAGGGGCCGCAGCTCCGACTTTGACAGCGCTCTCCGCGTTCGAAGGAATTCCCGCCACGACATGGTTGCCACCGGACTGTACCATGGCCGCAGGCCCGAGCCACGTGATCGCCTCCGTTAATTCAACCATCGCGGTTTACGCAAAAACCGGAGGCGCCCCGCTGTTGCAGAGAACGCTGACGGCATGGTTTGCCAACGTGAGTCAGAACGCCACGATCTTCGATCCGAAACTGCTCTACGATCAGCACGCCGGACGCTGGGTGCTGCTGGCCGTCGCGCTCGGGAAGGAGAACCAGTCGTTCTTTCTTCTCTCGGCTTCGGCAAGCTCCGACCCGATGGGGCCATGGCGTAACTACGCGCTCAATGCGGCGAAGGATGGAACCACTTCCACCAACAACTGGGCCGACTACCCGGGCCTGGGTGTCGATGCGCAAGCGATTTACCTGACAGCAAACATGTTCAAGGTAGACGGAAATTTCGTCTACGCGAAAATCCGGATTGTGCCCAAGGCAGCGATTTACGCAGGCGCGGCCGCCACATTCCTCGACCTCGTGCGAATGAAGAATGCCGACGGGTCGTTCGCCTTCACGGTCCAGCCTTGTCACACTTTTGGGGCGCCGCAGGCGGCCTATTTCGTAAACTCGCTCTTCCCGAGCGGGCAGGAGCTGTCGATCTGGTCGCTCACGAATCCACTCACCCAGCCTCGCCTAACGAGACGTCGTGTAGCCGTCCCGGCGTACGATCTGCCGCCGGATGCGGAGCAGAAAGGCGGGGCCACTGCGCTCGACTCCGGTGACGTTCGCATCCTGCACGCTATCTTTCGCGGCGGCTCGATCTGGACTGCGCTCACCACCCGGCATCAATGGGCCGGCGGCAATGCGGCTGCGGTGCAATGGTTCCAAATCGACGCCACCACTGGCGGTCTTGTGCAACAAGGCATCTACGGAGCGGACCGTCGCCATTACTTTTATCCAGCGTTCGCGCCGGACAGCAACGGCAACGTCATCGCGGTCTTCTGCGTTTCCAGTCCGAACGAGTACGCTTCCATTTATTTTTCTGGCCGGACTGCGACGGATCCGGTCGGCGAGCTTCGCCCGAGCCTTGTTTTGAAAGCGGGCACAGCGAGTTACGTTGGGCCGGACAGTTCGGGCCGGAACCGCTGGGGCGATTACTGTGGGATTGCATCAGACCCGGCCAGCGGGAGTAATGTCTGGTTCTACAGCATGTTCGCAGAGGCGCCGAACAAATGGGGCACGTGGATCGGGAGCGCCACGACTTGATGGTTCGCTTTTCTAGCACCGATGAAACCAGGCGATCTTAACCTCTTTTACACGCGTCTGGCGCAAACGCCGGAGATGCAGGCGGCGGCGGCCGCGATTCCGGAAGCGGCGCCGGCCGCGCCCTGGCCTAAGCCGATCTCGAAAGCGGAAGCTCGTGCCGTCGGCTTGGCGGCAAACATCGCCAAGGGCGGAACGCGCATCTTTGCCGAGGGAGACTCGTGGTTCGATTTCCCGAATTGGATTCTGCTCGATCCCGTCTCGGATGTGCTCGATGGGCTCATCCACGAGCACGGCTACGTCGTCACCCGCATTAGCCGGGCGGGCGACACGGTCGCGAACATGTCCGCGAGCCAGAACGTGCAGTTGATCCGGCAAAACCTGGCTGCTCTTCGCCCGGCCGCATTCCTGTTTTCCGGCGGAGGCAACGATCTGTGCGATCGACGGAAGAACGGGAGCAACGAATTCTATGATGTCCTTTTCGGCCCGCCGGCTCCGCACGGTCTGCAAACGAAGTTACTTTCGACCTACCTCGACCGCATTATGGCAGGCTACAAACTGGTCCTCGGTGAAGCAGTCGCCGCCAAAGTTCCGGCATTCGTCCATTCTTACGGCCATGCCATTGCCAGTGGAATTCCAGCCGTCTACAAGTTTGCCGGCCCCTGGTTGAGGCCGCAGTTGGTGGCGAAGGGCTACGACGCGGAAAAGGAAGGAGCGGGAATCGTCGCTCAAATGATTGATGCGCTTTCCGATCGCCTCGCGCGGTTTGCCAAAGAGTCGCACGGACAAATTCATTTCGTCGATTTGCGCCCGGTTATTGAACCGGGCGATTGGCACGATGAACTCCATCTCCTGCCGAAAGGTTGGAGAAAGGCCGCGAAGGTATTCGACCAGGCGATCCGCGCCGTCCTCGGTCACTAGTCCTGCGGCGCCACTGGCCGTCCTCGACGGACCGTCTGGAAGGACATCGATTCGAAAGATTCGGTTCGACTTCTCGGGCGAATCCAGTCACGCTCGCGTCATGAAAATGTTCCTCATCTTGTTGACGGCTGTCATGCTGCTTCTCTCCTTTTCTGCCAATGGCGCGCCCCCATCCGCGAAAGGGCGGACGATCAGCGATCTCCAGGTGATCCCGACTCGTGTCCTGCAAAGATCGATCAGTCGAAAATTTTACAAAACACTTCTCATTTCGCCGGTGGACGGATGGGTGATTGTCCGCGCGAATTTGTCCGGAACACGGCTGTCGGGCTCGAGGATCATCCGTTCCGATATGGGCGGCGCCTACGACGCGCTGGCCCTGCAACGGGCAAAGGAAGTCCTGATCTCTGCCAATTATACGACCGATCGCCCGAATCTCGGGAGTTCGATCCTGCTCCATCTTTTGATTTACAAGATTGCCGATGGAACGATGGCGCTTTCCTTCGCTCATCTGGATGAGCCCGGTGGCGATCAGGCGGATTATTATGGCTGTGCGCGCCTGGCCGTGCTCAAGGCCGACGGCAGTTGGACGGAGATCAAGGGTCCTGAAGGTTTGGAGGGCAAGGGCTGGGCGATTCGGCGAGGCATGAAGCAGAATCTCGAGGCGACCCTGAAAATGGAGCCGAAGATTCCCCATTAAATTCTGAATCCGCCGGAGCTCTTCGCTGCATCTCATCCGCAAGATGATGCACGATCTTCGGTTCGCGGCCCGGCAACTTTGGAAGGCGCCGGGGTTCACGATCGCAGCCGTGCTGGTGCTCACCCTCGGCATCGGCGCCAACACCGCGGTCTTCAGTCTGGTTCACACGATGTTGTTCGGGCCGCCCGGCTACACCCGGCCTGAGGAACTGGTCCAGATTTTTTCCCAGGATACGAAGAACCCGAAATCCTTCCGGGAATTTTCCTATCCCACCCTGAACGATATCCGCGCCCAAAACTCCGTCTTCTCGGGAGTCGCGGGGTTCAACGTCGGCATGGTCGGAATCGGCGAGAAGAACAATACCCGGCGCACTTTCGTTTCGATCGTGAGCGCAAATTACCTGGAGGTCCTCGGCGTGGCGCCGGTCCTGGGCCGCGGGTTTACGCTCGAAGAAGAGCAACCGGGCCGGGCGGCATCGGTCGCGATCGTGAGCTACGGGTATTGGACGCGGCACAATAGGGACCCCTCCATCCTCGGCTCGCAGATCGTGATCAACGGACGCTCCTACACAATCGTCGGAGTCCTTCCCAAAACGTTCACCGGAACGCTCGCTGTTCTTTCGCCGGAAGTTTGGTTGCCGCTCAGCGCTTTCGAATTTGTTACTCCCAACTACGCGAACGATCCGGCCCAAATCTTGAGCAACCGAAAGAGCGAACAGCTGCTCGTTATCGCGCGTTTCAAGCCCGGGGTAACGACTCCAGCGGCTGGGGCGGCGCTGAAAACGCTGGCCGCGAATCTGGAGCGCGTCTATCCGGTCGAGCAAAAAGACCAGACTTTCGTTACCGCGCCGCTCTCGCGTTTCTCCATCAGCGACGATCCGCCGGATGACAGTCAATTCGGGGCGATCGCTCCGATGTTGCTGGGAATGGCGGCGGTGGTTTTGCTGGTGGCCTGCCTCAACCTTGCCAACATGTTGCTCGCGCGGGGCACGGCGCGGCGAAAGGAGATCGCGATTCGGCTGGCGCTGGGCGGGAGCCGGTGGCGGGTCGTGCGGCAATTGCTCACGGAAGGAATGCTCCTCGCGCTTCTCGGCGGAGCGGCCGGATTGCTGGCCGGTGTGTGGGCCTCGAAAATAATGGCGCTTTCGATGCGCAACCTGTTGCCCCTGGATCTCGTCTGGAACGCCGGGCCGAATCTGCCGACGCTCACGGTCACGTTCCTGTTCTGTTTGTTCGGCACGGTCGCGTTCGCCCTCGGGCCGGCTCTGAAATTGTCGCGCAACAGCGTGATCGGTGACCTGAAAGAACATGCCGGCGACGACGTGGTCCGGCGGCGGTGGCGTTTCCTGCCGCGGAACCCGCTCGTCGTGGTCCAGATCGCTTTCTCGCTCGCGCTCCTTACGGCCGCAGCGCTTTTCATTCGCGGGGCGAACAAGGCCGCGTGGCTCGACACCGGACTGCATGTCGAGAACGACCTCATGCTCGAAGTCGATGCGAGCCTCGGCGGGATCGAGCCGCAGCGCGCGGAACAAATTTATCGCACGCTCAGCGACCGGCTCGCCGCCCTGCCGGGGGCGCAGCATGTCAGCGTTTCGGCGGCCGCGCCTTTTGGAATGGTGTCGCTCAGCCGCGCCATTCAGCGCGCTGGAATGCACGTCGGCAAGGACGACAAGCCGGCGACGGCGGCAGAAGGCCTCGCTTATAGTTCGCGATTCAACAGCATCGGCGCCGATTACTTCGCCACGATGGGAATACCGATCCTGCGCGGACGCTCCTTCACGGTGTCGGAGGCAACGCAAGCGAACAGTCCGCCGGTGGCGATCATCGACGAGGCGTTGGCGAAAAAACTTTGGCCGGACGGTGACGCGCTCGGCCAGCGGATCCAATTCGCTTCGGACGCCGCGCCCCGGGCAAAGCGCGATGACGGCGGCAATTCGATGGGCATCGGGCGGGGTGGCACGACGAACATCAAGGAAGAAGAGGCAGTCGAAGTCGTCGGGATCGCGCCCAACGTGCGCGGAAACGTCTTCGAGAAAAAACCGCGCGGCGCGATCTATCTGCCGTTCGCCCGCGGGTTCCAAAACAACGTCTTCTTCTTCATTCAGTTTTCGTCGTTAAACAAAACAACGGTCCCCGACCTGGCGAATGCAGTTCGTCGCGCCGTGCGCGAAACCGACCCGGCCTTGCCGGTGCTGGCGCTGAAAACATTTCCCCAGCATCTGGAAGCCAACATGGAAATCTGGATTATTCGCGCGGGCGCGACGCTTTTCTCGGTCTTCGGCGCGCTCGCGCTGACGCTTGCGATCGTCGGGGTGTATGGAGTGAAAGCGTATTCGGTGGCGCGGCGGACGCGAGAGATTGGGATTCGGATGGCGCTGGGCGCGCAGCCTAACGGTGTCCAATGGATGATCGTGCGCGAAGGGATCGTGATGCTCGCCGGTGGCGTGGCGATCGGCCTGCTCCTGGCGGCGGCGACCGGGAAATTGCTTTCCGGAATGTTGTATCAGGTGGGCGCGCTCGATCCGATTGCGTTTTCGACCGCGCCGCTGGTCCTGGGCGCGGCGACGCTGATTGCAACCTGGTTGCCAGCCCGGCGGGCGACAAGGATCAGCCCGATGACAGCGTTGCGGACGCAGTAGCGTGATGCGTCCGTGCCGTGTCGCCGTTTCTGGTTGTAGCGACGGCGCTCAGTCGCCGTAAATAGATCGGGCAACACGAGTGAGCGTAGGAGCGGCAACAGACCGGGTTCGCTAGAAATACGTTGGTGAACGGGCATTGGTCGTTACTGGCAAGAGAGGCGTAGCGGCCTTACGGCGACAGAGCGCCGTCGCTACAGGAAAAGACAGAGCGGCGGTCGGAACATACGAGAAAATATCTTAGACAGATTTAGGTTGGAGATTCGTTAAAAGCATATATTGCTATGGCATATATGGCTTCACCAATCCTTGATCGCGAGCTGAAGAAGGGCAGTGCCGAGCTGTTGATCCTGTCGCTGGTCGAGGATCGGCCGCGGCATGGCTATGATATAGGGCAGCTGATCGAGCTGCGTTCCCGCGGGCATTTGCGGTTCAATGTCGCTTCACTCTACCCGCTTCTCTATCGCCTGGAAAAGCGGGGCTGGATCCGGGGGCGCTGGGTCGAAAAAGCGGGGCAGCGCCGCCGCCGTTATTATCGGCTCACCCCGGCCGGCGAAAAGATCCTGAAGGCGCAACGCGAAGGCTGGCGCGAATTTGTCGAGGCCATCGGGCGGATCACCGGAATTCAACATGCCTGATTTCAAGGCAGAGATACGAGAGCGGCTCCGGTCGTTGAGCCTGGCGGCGGCGCGCGAGGACGAGATTGCGGAAGAGCTGTCGCAGCATCTCGAGGATCAATACGAGCAGGCCCTCAGCCGGGGCGCGACCGAGGAGGAAGCCCGCGAGAGCGTGCTCACGCAATTCAACGAAAGCGATCCGCTCGCGCAGTCGCTCAAGCGCGTCGAGCGGCGCGTCCCCCAAAATCCGATCCAGATGGGAAACGAAAGGAAGACAAATATGTTTGCAGATCTGAGCCAGGATATGCGCTACGGCGTGCGAATGTTGTTAAAAAATCCGGGGTTCACGCTCATCGCGGTCCTCGCGCTCGCGCTCGGGATCGGGGCCAACAGCGCCATCTTCAGCGTGGTGAACACGCTGCTTCTCCGGCCGTTGCCCTACAAGAATCCCGGGCAACTCGTGGTGATTTGGGAGAACGCCACCCACCTTGGCTTTCCCAAGAACACACCGTCGGCCGCGAACTTTCTCGACTGGCAAAAGCAGAACACGCTCTTCGAAGGAATGGCGGCGTTCGCCGAGCGCAGCTTCAATCTCACCGGCGTCGGCGAGCCGGAGCGTCTCGATGGCCGGCGTGTCTCGGCGAATCTCTTCGACTTGTTAGGCGTGAAACCGCTCCTGGGCCGGAACTTCGTGCCGGATGAAGACAAACCGGGAACCAAAGTCGCGCTCCTGAACGAAAGCCTCTGGAAACGGCGCTTCGGCAGCGATCCGGGCGTGATCGGCCGGGCGCTCACCCTCAACGGCGAGAGCTACACCGTCGTTGGCGTTCTCCCGAATAGTGTCCGCTTGCCCGCGTTCGGAAACTGGCGCGACCAAATCTGGGTGCCCCTTGCGTTCTCCGCCGAGGAAGCGGCCTCCCGCGGCAACCATTATCTGGAGGTGATCGGGCGAATGAAATCCGGCGTGGTCCTGGAACAAGCGCGCGCCGAGATGGCGACGATCATGGCCCGTCTCGCGCAACAATATCCCGAGGACAACACGCGGATGGGGACCGTGGTTAACGCACTCCACGAGGAGATCGTTGGCAACATGAAACCGGCTCTGCTCGTCCTGCTCGGCGCGGTTGCGTTCGTGCTCCTCATCGCCTGCGCGAATGTCGCGAACCTTCTCCTCGCGCGCGCGGCCGCACGGCACAAGGAGATCGCGCTGCGCCTCGCTCTGGGCGCGGACCGGGCGCGGTTGACGAAGCAGCTTCTGGTGGAAAGCGTGATGCTGTCTCTGCTCGGTGGCGTCGTCGGTTTGGCTCTCGCCTTTGCCGGGCTCCAGGTTTTGACGCGTTTCATTCCGCCTGACGTCGCGCACGCGGAAGGGATCGCGATCGACGCGAAAGTGCTGGGCTTCACTCTTCTCGTCGCCGTCGTGACCGGCCTCATTTTCGGTCTCGCTCCCGCAAGCCAGGCGAAACATTTCAATTTGAACGACACCTTGAAAGAAGGCGGCCGCGATGCCGGCTCCGGTCCGCGCGGGAAGCGACTGCGGAGCGCGCTTGTCATTGCCGAGGTGGCGGTCTCCTTTATCCTGCTGATCGGCGCGGGGCTCTTGATCAACAGCTTCATGCACCTGCGCAGTCTTGACCCCGGATTCCGCGTCGATCACCTGCTCGCGCTCAACGTCGATCTGTCGGAAACGAAATATCCGGATAACCCGAAGCGGACGGCGTTTTTCGACGAAGTAGTCCGGCGCATCCAGGCGTTACCCGGCGTCCGCTCGGTGGCGGTCGCTGGGAATCTACCGTTTACCTACAACGGCGACTCGATGCCGATCGGCGCGGAAGGAATTCCCGATCCGCCGCCGGACCAGCGCCCCGACGTCATTTTCCGCGCGATCGGGCCCGGTTACTTCAGCACCATGGGGATTCCGCTGGTGCGCGGACGTGATTACAACGACCAGGACACGCTGGACACCACGCTCGCGGTGGTGGTGAGCGAAAAGACCGCGCAGCATTATTGGCCGAACGCCGACCCGATCGGCAAACGGATCCGGAACGGCTCGACGACGTCGGACGCTCCGTGGCGAACCGTCATTGGAGTCGTCAAGGACGTGCGCCAAAACGATTTCATCGCCGAGCCGAAAATGCAGATGTATTTCGCCTATCGACAACTGCGGACCCTGATGCCGAACGCGCTCATCGTCCGGACCGCGGTCGATCCATTAAGTCTTGCCAACTCTGTGCGCAACGCGATCTGGGCCGTCGACAAGGACCAGACCGTCGCGAACATCGATTCGATGGACCATATCGTGGCAGGGGCGGTGGCGCGGCAACGTTTTAGCATGCTGCTCTTCGCGATCTTCGCCGCCGTGGCGCTGGTCCTGGCGGCCGTCGGCATTTATGGCGTCATGAGTTATTCCGTGGCGCAGCAGACGCGCGAGATAGGTATCCGGATGGCGCTCGGGGCGCAACGCAGCGATGTCCTGAAGATGACCGTGAAACAAGGCCTGCGTCTGGTTGGCTTCGGTCTCCTTATCGGCCTGGTAGTCGCGTTCATCCTTACGCGCGTCATGACGAGCCTTCTTTTCGGGATTAGCGCGACCGACCCGATCACGTTCATCACGATCTCGCTAGTGCTGCTGGCGGTAGCGATGCTAGCGAGTTACATCCCATCGGTCCGCGCGATGCGAGTCGATCCAATGGTCGCGTTGCGTTACCAGTAGGATAACGAGGAGCGGCTAAGGTCCCAAGTCGTAGATCTCGATCAAGCCAATCCCACTGTTATTCCCGGCTCCGATTAACAGAGCGGTGTACGCGCCCGGTGGAAGCTTCTTCACTATCCCCGACTCGAGCTGGTTGGGCAGAGCGAGATGGACATTGGTCAAAGCTGCTGCCTGGGACTGATCTTCCTGCCAATCGTTGTTCGCGGCCAGGAGCGTGCCATCAGCGGAGCGAAGCTCGAGGGTAGGATTTTGCAGAGGGTTGGGCACGCCTGCACTCGTTAGGCTGGGACCAAGCCCTCGGACCGCGACGGTGTCCTGGCCCGGATTGTTACCCAGGGTAAATCCGGCGAAGACGATGTTGTTACCGCTGGCCGTAAGTGCGCGCGTGCTGATGTTCGCCAGCCTCGCCGGCACTTGCGGACTGAGATCGTAAACCTCGATGACCCCGATGCCGGCCAGGTTGTTCTTTTCGCTGACCACGGCGGTGTAGGAACCAGGGTTCAACGTCGCATCAATCGCGGACTCCAACTCTTCCGTCGGGGCGAGGCCGGTGGATTCAATCTGAGCTCTTTGAATCGGATCGTCTTTCCAGTTGTCATTCGTAACAGGCCCGGCAGGCCCGCCGTTAAGTTGCAGCACCGGGTTCGCGAGAGTTTCCTGTAGACCTAACTGTTTCAGCGAAGGTCCCAGAGCCCGGAGAAGGACGCGCTTAGGTCCGGAGCCGGTGATGATGAAGCCGCCGATCCCGACGTTATTGCCGCTCTCGACTCGCATCCGGGTTGCCAGGTTCACGGTTTGAGCAGCCGGTGTGACTGTTGGTGTAGGTGTAGGTGTAGGACTGGAAGTGGGTGTAGCTGTCGGGGTGAATGTCGGAGGTGGCGTCGAGGTAGGCGTTGGACTCGGTGTAGGTGTGGGCTGAGGAACAAAGGGCGGCGGGACTACGCGCACGTAGTAGATGTCTTGTTCGCCGTTGAATGTCGCGCAATAGGCCACGTTTCCGCCGGACGCGTCCGACACCATGGTCATGTAATCGCCCATCTTCGACTGTTCCGGGAAGCCGACCCAAGGATCGAACGAGTTGCTCACGGGAAGATTAACCGACCACGTCGCGCCGCCATCGGGACTGTAGGAGTAAAAGAGCTGAGAGTCGCGATTGTTCGCGGAGTTGCGCGAGTCCAGCCAGACCACGTCGATCCGTCCGTTCGGCGCCACGGCGAGCGTGCCGAACCAGTGCCACTGCTGATTTACAGGGTCGTCGTTGATGCGGCGCGGCGCGCTGAATGTTTTCCCGCCATCGGTGCTGCGGGCGAACATCACGTCGCTCCCGCCGTTCGACCCGGACCTGAACACGCTGGCCAACATATAGAGATTGTTGTTCGTGGCCGTGCCCGATCGATCCACGGCAAGGAACGCCTGGCCGACAAGTCCTTCGATGTTGATGCCGCCAATCAGGAGCTGACCATCAAGATTGACCTCCGTCACCTGATCGAATGTTGGCGTTACCGCCGGATTCTTCGCGTCGGTCGAGCGCACACACCAAAACTTGGTGGTAACCGGATCGGCGCCGCCGATGAAGAGGTTGCCGTTAGTGTCCACGTCGAGCGTGCCCATCGAAGGATGGTTGGGAATATTGATCGGATCCATCCAAGTGAACCCGCCATCGGTGGAGCGGGTAAACTGGCGGCCGTTGTAGTTGTTGCCGTTCACGCTCCACGACTGGTACTGGAAGCCGTGTCCGCTGCTGTTGGTCCGGTCGATCGTGAACCATTGCTTGTCGCCGCCGGTTGCAAAGGCAAGTTGCGTCCAGGATTGCCCGCCGTTGAGCGACCGCCAGATGTCGTCCTGAAAATTCGCGACCAGGCTGAGGTAATAAAAGGCGCCGGTTTCATTTGAGTAGAGCACCGGATCGCTGCGGAAGACGTTGTTTTGGAGAACGCCGGGGAAGGTCCAGGTGCTGCCGCCATTGCTGGTGTAGGCCCAGCCGCCTTGCCGGAAGTTGGACATGACGCTGTTGAACTGCCTCCAGCCGATCGCCATTTTGCTGGGGTTGGATGGATCTACGGTGATGGAGGGCTCGTTCGCGGCGTCCCCGACAATGTTCTGCCCGTTGGCGCCGACGTTGACCTGGAAACTGGTGAATGCGCCCAGCTGCGAAACCATTCGAGGCGACGAGTCTGTCCGCCAGATGTACATCGGTGGATCCTGAACTTTTTCGAGCGGCTCCCCGGATAATGGCCGTCGAGGTGAGGACTGGGCCCCCGCGATCACGACAGCGAACAGGAGAAACAGGCAGGACAAAAAGCGGAGACGAAGCACGACCGGAAGTTAACCGCCGCGCCCTGATCCGACAAATCGCGAACGCTGCCGCCTTGCGTCGCGCGATCAATTCGCGACATTCGCCGCCGCTCGCATGCTCACGATTTCTCAAGTCACGAAGGCCTTTGGCGGCCGCATCCTTTTCGAAGAGGCCTCTCTTCAGGTCAATCGTGGGGATCGCGTCGGTTTGGTTGGCCCCAATGGCGCTGGGAAATCGACGCTCTTCTCGTTGATCCTGGGCGAGGCGTCGCCGGACGAAGGAAAAATCTCGCTCGAGAAATCGGCCACGGTCGGATTTTTGCCACAGGAACACGCGCCGGCCGGCGAAGAAACTGTCCTCGAGCTGGCCTGCGCCATTTCGCCGGAGCTAGTGAAGGCGCAACGGATCCTCAAGAGCACGCCCGAAGATTCCGCGGAGCATCACGAAGCGTTGCATCTCTTCGACGAACACGGCGGCTGGCAACTGGAACCGAAAGCGAAACGGATCCTGGCCGGCCTGGCCTTTCGTGAGTCGGACTTCGATCGTCCGGCCCGGACCCTGAGCGGCGGTTGGGTGATGCGCGCGCACCTGGCGCGTCTCCTCGTGCAGGAGCCGGAGCTTCTTCTGCTCGACGAACCGACCAACCATCTCGATCTCGAATCGCTCGTCTGGTTCCAGAATTATCTCGGCAGTTATCCCGGCGCCATTCTCATGATCTCGCACGATCGTGAATTCCTGAACCAGCTCGTCGGTTCCATCGTCGAGATCGCGCACCGCCGCTTGAACCGTTACCGCGGAAACTGGGACAACTACGTCGAACAAAAGGCGGCCCGCGAAGAACAGCAGCTTTCCGCTTACAAGAACCAGCAGAAAGAGATCGCATCGCTCCAGCTGTTCGCCGACCGGTTCCGGGCCAAGGCGAGCAAGGCGTCGCAAGCGCAGAGCAAGCTCAAGCAGATCGATCGCATGGAGAAGATCGAGGCCCCGGTGGCCCGCGAGAAAACGGTGCACTTCCGTTTCCCGCAACCACCGCGGAGCGGCCATCGCGTGATAACGTTAAAAGAAGTCGATCACGCTTACGGCGAGCTCGTCGTTTACCGCGGCCTGAACTTTGAAGCGGAGAGGGGACAACGAACGGTGCTCGTTGGGCCAAACGGCGCCGGGAAATCGACCCTGCTGAAACTGCTCGCCGGGGTCCTGCCGGTGCAACACGGCGAGCGCGAGCCTGGGCACAATGCGAAGATCGGCTATTTCTCCCAGTACCGGGTGGACATGCTCGATCCGAAAATGACCGTGCTGGAAACTGCTCGCGATATGCCTAATCCGGTTTCGGAACAGGTCGCTCGCACCGTTCTCGGCTCTTTTCTTTTTCGGGGTGACGACGTCTTCAAAACCACCGCCGTGCTGAGCGGCGGAGAGAAGACGCGGCTGGCTCTGGTTCGGCTGCTTCTGGATCCGCCGAACCTGCTCTTGATGGATGAGCCGACGACCCACCTCGACGTCGGCAGTATCGATGCTCTCATCGGCGCGCTCTCCCAGTATGAAGGCACGCTTATCTTCATCAGCCACGACGTTTACTTCATCCGGGCGGTGGCGAAGACGGTCCTGCACATCAACGCCGGAAAACTGACGCCGTACGCCGGTGACTACGATTACTACCTGGATAAGTCTCGCGCGACTTCCGCGCGCGCCGCGCTGACGAGCGGCGACAGGCTTTCCAATGCCCAACCTGTCGTCGCGCCAGGCGATGCACCTGCCCTGCAAAAACCGGGCATGCGCGAATCTCGCCAGGAACGCCGAGCCGCCGCCGAGGAACGCAAAGCGGAAGCAAAAGTGAAACGCGACCACGAGAAAAAAGTGCGCGACCTCGAAATGCAAATCCTGAAACTCGAAGGCCGCCAGAAAGAGCTAACCGAAGAATTGGAAAAGCCCGAGACCTACGAGAAAGGCGGCGCCGCCACCCAATTGAATCGCGAAATGCAGGCAGTCACCGCAGACTTGGAACGATTGACTGCCGAATGGGAAAAGCAGGGCGAACGCCAGGCAGTGTGACGGAGAGCAACGTGGGAACGGCCTTTGCGCCGCGACCCGTTGGCCGGACGCCGGAAACTGGAGGTCGGAGGTCGGAGGGTCGGACGTCGGAGGTTCCCGCCTTCTCCAAGCCGCCATCACAGAACTACGCCGAGCGACGGGTTACGGGCGGGATGCGGCGGCGTGTTTCTCGAACAGGGGGATGCCGACGCGACGAATGTGATCGATTAAAGCTGGCTCTTTTAGTTCTGAGAAAAGGGAAAGCTCAATTTTATAAGGCAGCAAGAGATCGTCGAGGGCCCAATAGATGCGCGACATCACCTTGTCGGTTAATCCGTCTCCGAAAAAAGTGAGGTCGATGTCGGAGCCCGGCTTGAAATTACCTTTTGCTCTCGAGCCGTAAACCACCACTTTTTCCACTTCCGGAAAGGTGGCTAGCACTGCCTGAATCTTCTCCAGGGTTTGATCGCTCAGCCCGTGCGATGCCTTTATGAGGCCTCCTTTTCCAATTCTGCAAACCTTTGCGCGAACTTCCCAAACTCTGGCACATAGCTTGAAAGAATTGCCGAACTAATCTTGTCCGCGGTCCGCTCATCGTAGCTGTGCGTCGTCAGGTTCCGATCTTTGATCATTTCCATCCAAGCCTCGCCGTTCTCGATCAGTCCGGCGGCAAAAGCCGCGCGCGTCGTGTTTACGGAACCAAAGAGATTTGTGGCGCCCGTCGGTTCGAGAAAGTCTCTCAGAGTGTTCCAAGCCAGTTCGTGGGTGAATTCGAATACTTGAATAATGCCCTGTTGCTCCAGATCGGTTAGTTTTCTCTCGGCGGCTAGCGCAGCCGCGTCGGAAAGGCGGCGAAATGCTTTCCGAAAGCTCTGCAGGCGTTGCCGCCAACGCACGTCTGGACTCTCTGCCATCCTTTAGAGTTTAGCGAGAAAGGGGGCGCGAAGAAAAGAGGGAGGTCCCGCCTTCACTGAAGGTACGGCGTGGCGAGCGGAAGACAGAGGTCAGAGCCCGGCGGTCGGACGCAGCGCGTCAGGCGCGCTCGTTTTTTGCGACGCCACGAATGTTCAGGATGGCGAGGCCGAACTGGAGGACGATCAACGCCCACGCGTGATCGTGCCAGCCCCAGCCGACCCAGAGGACGTTGCTGAGGAGGAAAATCCAGAAGCCCCATTGGCGTTGCAGTTTCGATTGCGCGGCGACGAGCCACGCGGAGATAAGCGTCGCAGCCATCGCGGGCCATTGCAGGTGTTCCATCCAATCCACAGGGAATAAACGATTCCGGCGCACGGCGCGGCTGTTTCGTATTGGTAGGGGCGAGACTCCGTCGAGCCGCCGGCAAGGAGGGACGTTTTCCAAACCGCCCGCTTTCTTCCGGCGGTTGCAAACCGCCGCTCCTTGATCCGGCGGCTCGACTGAGTCTCGCCCTACCACCGAGCGCCCTGGCAAATGCAACGGCCTTTCGGGCTCTGCGAAGCGATTGTCTTGGTAGTGGCAAGGCGACGACCATCATTTTTCGGCAACGCATTCGGATTGCTGAAGCAAACCGCCGTTGAGTGGCTCGACGACAAGGCGCCTCAGCTCGGCGCCGCGCTCGCTTACTACACAGTTTTCTCGCTCGCGCCGCTCGTCCTGGTTTTGCTGGCGATCATCGGGGTGATCTTCCGCGAGGATCCCGCCGGCGCGTGGGGCCGGGTCACGGAGCAGATGAGTTATTTCCTCGATAAAAGCGCGGTCCAGGTGGTGACGGATATCGCGACGGAAGCCTCAAAGCCGGGGAAGAGCACCATGGCGACGATCGTCGGGATCGCGCTGGCGCTCTTCGGCGCGAGCGGCGTGTTCGGTCAGCTCCAGGATGCGTTGAACACGATCTGGGGCGTGAAAGCGAAACCGGGCGAGGGGATCATGTCGTTTGTCCGGGCCCGGTTCGTTTCGTTCGCGATGCTGGGCGGCGTTTTTTTCCTGCTCCTCGTCTCGCTAACGATCGAAGCGCTCCTGAAGGGTTTTAGTCATTACGTCCAATCGGCTCTGCCCGGCGGCCTGACGATCGCCGTGTCGGTTTATCTTCTCTTCGATTTCGCGGTCGTGACCGTGCTCTTCGCGATGATCTTCAAGTTCCTGCCGGACGCCGAAATCCAATGGCGCGACGTCTGGATCGGCGCCGTCATGACGGCGATCTTCTTCGGGATCGGCAAATGGGCGCTCGGCCTTTATCTGGGGAGCGGCGCGGCCTCATCGGCCTACGGCGCGGCCAGCTCGCTGATCACGCTGTTGCTCTGGATTTATTATTCGTCGCAGATCTTGCTGTTCGGCGCGGAGTTCACGCAGGTTTATGCGAACTGGGCCGGGCGTCGTGTCGCGCCCAGCGAGCACGCGGTCCCGATCGTCACCAGGCAAGTGGAGCAGCGGCATCCGGACAAGCGTTGAAGGATTGTTCCGAATCCGATTTCTGACTCTTACTGTTGCTCTTGCTCTTACTCTTCGGGGCGGTCGAGGAGTAAGAGCAAGAAGAAGAGCAAGAAGAAGTCGCCCACAGGGCGACTGCTACAGAATCACGCGGGGCGCCAATCGAGGTCGCCTTCTTGCGCCAATGCGGGCTCGGGCAGTTCACGAGCTGGAGCGGACTCGGGCGCGAGCTCGGTTTCCGCCTCAGGCTCGATCGTATCCTCGCTTCCTTCGTTGTGCTTTCTCGCGATCAACATGTAGAGCGATGGCACGATGAAGAGGGTGAAGATCGTTCCAATTGTCATACCGCCGACGAGGACGAGACCAATCGAATTCCGGGCCGCCGCACCGGCGCCGGTGACCAGGGTGAGCGGGAAGTGACCGGCTACGGTTGCGACGCTGGTCATCATGATCGGTCGCAAACGAGTGCGCGCGGCCTCACGAACAGCGTCTAATTTGCTTAGACCGGCACGCTGCCTTTCGTTCGCGAACTGGACGATCAGGATTCCGTTCTTCGAAACGAGCCCCACCAAAGTGACCAATCCGACCTGGGAGTAAATGTTGAATGAGGTTGTCCATGCGTCGGTAAAGAAGGTCCCGAACGGCATCTTCAGGAACATGAAAATGGCTGCGCCAAACAAGGCCAGCGGCACCGAGCCGAGCAGAATGATGAAGGGATCGCGGAAGCTGTTAAACTGCGCGGCCAGGACTAGAAAGATTAGAACGACTGCAAGCAGGAAGATGCTGCTGAACTTGTCCCCTTCGCCGCGGAGCTGACGCGAGCCGCCCGTGTAATCGATGACATATCCGGAGGGCAGAACCTTGTGCGCTTCGTCCTCGAGGAACTTGAGCGCGGAGTCGACCGAGCCGGCCGGAACGCCACTAATGGTGACCGCATTGAGCTGCTGCATTCGATTCAACGAACGCGCGATGGTCTTGTGCTGGATGGTGGCGATCGTGCTCAGCGGAATGAGCTTTTTATCCGGGCCAGTCACATAAATATCGGATAACTGCTCGGGATTCAGGCGGTCGATCCGTTTGACCTGGGGGATGACCTTGTAGCTCAGGCCCTCCATGTTGAACCAGTTCACGAAATTACCGCCGATGCTGGCGGAGAGATCCGCGCCCACCTGTTGCATATCAAGGCCCATGGTCGAGACCTTGTCGTGATCGAAAACGATTTGGGCCTGGGGCTGATCGATCTTGGTATCGATATCGCCGAACTGGAAAATGTGAGCCGCCATCGCCTTTTGAAAGAGGTCTTTCGCGATGTCGAGCATGCGGTCGTGGCTGGCGGTCGAAGCGATGATGAAGCTGACGGGAAAGTTATCAGAGCCAGGCAGCGCTTCAGGCATGGTGGCGAACATCTGGATGCCTGGAATTGCCGCGAGCTTCTGCTGCACCACGGGAAGGTAGTCTTTCGTAGGAACTTTCCGCTCGCCCCACGGTCTCAAGACGAGCCCGCCAAAGCCGAAGCTGGGTTGCGTAATTTGAAAAGTGAAGCGGGTATCCGGGATGTCTTGGAAGACTTGGCCGGCGGCGTCGGCATAACGGATCGTATCGTCAATAGTTGCGTTAGCCGGCGCTGTGATGATGCCGATGATGAATCCCTGATCTTCCTTCGGCGCGAGTTCCTTCGTCGCCATTTTGGGTATCGTGAGAAACATCAAAATAGCCAGGAGGGTGACGCCCATCCAGACTACATAAACAGCCCGGCGCGCGTTAAGCGTGCGGTCGAGATGTGCGCCGTACCAGTCGCGAAACCGGTCGAAGGTGCGATTGACGAAGCCGCTGAACCCATGATCGCCGTGTTCGGCGCGAAGGAGATTGGCACACATCATCGGCGAAAGGACGAGGGCCACTATGCCGGAGATGAAGACGGCGCCGACGAGGGTGAGAGCGAACTCGCGGAAAAGCGCGCCGGTTAGTCCGCCCTGCAGCGCGATCGGTGTGTAGACGGCCGCGAGCGTAATCGTCATCGCGATAATGGGTCCGATCAGTTCGCGCGCGCCGACGAGCGCCGCGTTAACCCGATTCATCCCGTCACGCAGATGTCGCTCGACGTTTTCAACCACGACGATGGCGTCATCGACCACAAGACCGACGGAGAGGACAATGGCGAGCAACGTCAACAGGTTCAGGCTGAAGCCGAACACCTGCATGATAAAGAGCGCGCCGATCAATGAAATCGGAATGGCCACGATCGGGATGACCACGGAACGAACAGAACCGAGGAAGAGGAAGATGACGATCATGACGATGATCAGGGTGTCGATCAGCGTTTTGACGACTTCGTGGATCGCGTCATTGATGTAGGCGGTAGCGTCATAAGCCACCTCGACCTCCATTCCCTTCGGCAGCTCCTTCTTAATCTCTTCTACCTCAGCACGAACGTGCTTGATGACCTCGATCGAATTCGCATTCGGCAAAACGAAGATGCCCATGAAAACAGCCTTCTTGCCTGTGAAGCGGACTTCGGAGTTGTAGTCCTCGGCGCCGAGGACGACATCAGCGATGTCGCCGAGGCGGATGAGAGTTCCTTTGTCCTGCTTCACTACCAACTGCTTGAACTGGTCGGCCGTGTGAAGATCCGTGTTCGCGGTCAGGCTTACCTGAAGCATCGAACCCTTCGTGCTGCCGACCGCAGAGAGATAATTATTCTTGGTTAAGGCATCACGGACGTTCTTCGCGCTGATGCCGAGCGCGGCCATTCGCTCCGGTTTCATCCAGATGCGCATGGCAAAGGTGCGCCCGCCTAGAATGTCCGCCTTTTGCACGCCACTGACGGCGGTCAATCGTGGCTGAACCAGCCGGACGAGATAGTCGGTGACTTCATTGGGCTGAAGAATATCCGAAGTGAAACTGAGGTAAGCCGAAGCGATCTGCGAATCGGCGGGCTGAATGGCAATCACCGGGATCTGCGATTCGGGAGGCAGATTGTTGCGAATCGCGTTCACCCGCGAGCTGATATCGGAGAGAGCCTTGTTCGCGTCGTAGTTAAGCTTCAGCCGGGCGGTAACGGTCGACACGCTTTGCTGGCTGGTGGACTGGATGTAATCGATCCCGTCGGCGGCTGCCATCGCGCGCTCGACGGGAGTAGTGATAAATCCTCTTACCAATTCAGCATCTGCTCCGACGTAAACGGTCGTCACGGTAATTGCGGCGATGTCGCTGCGCGGATACTGCCGGACGTTCAACGTCTTCATCGCGGCCAGGCCGGCGATAAGGATGACGAAGCTAATGACCAGCGCGAGGACCGGCCGTTTGATGAATAAATCGGTGAACCCCTTCATCGAGATTTAGGAATCGGGAGGATTGGGATTCAACTCGGGTTTGGGCGCAAGATCGTTCTTCACGAAAACTGCCATGCCGTTGCGAAGCTTGAACACGCCCGTGCTGACGACGGTTTCGCCTTCTTTCAGTCCCTGCAAGATCGCAACGAAATCGCCCCGAGCCTGGCCAACGCGCACGACCTGCTGGCGCAACGTCTCGGATTCTTTTCCGGTCTTGGGATCCTTCTTCTTTTCAATCACGAAAACAGAATCACCGTACGGGGCGTATGAGACAGCGGAGCCAGGGATCACCAGGGTTTGGTGCTTATCGGGCAGGTCCACCCAGGCTTTAACGAACATTCCCGGTCGAAGGAGGTGATCGGGATTCGGGAGCGTGGCCTGAATCGACACATTTCGAGTGACCGAATCCACCATCGAGTCGATTGCGGTCAGCTTGCCCTTCAACGCCTTTCCTGGGACGGCGTCCGTCCGGACGGTGACTTCCAAGCCCTCGCTAAGTCGTGACAGCTCCTGCTGGGGCAGCGCGAAATCGACATAAACCGGATCCAGGGCGGTCAACGCGACCACCTGCTGACCAGCGGTGATCATCTGGCCAACGTTGACCTGTCGAATGCCCAACTGGCCATCGAAGGGAGCGAGAATCTGCTTCTTGCGCAGAAGCGCCTGGATGTTGTCGACCGTCCCTTGTTTTTGCCCAAACTGCGCCTCGGCCGCGTCGAGCTCCTGCTTCGAGACGACCTTTCGAGTGGCCAGATCGCGGGCCCGATCCAGGTTGGCCCGCGCCAATTCCAAGTCGGCCTGGGCATTCTTCAAGAGGCCTTCTTCAGCCGAGGCATCAAGCTTCATCAGGATGTCTCCCTTTTTAGCTACCCCGCCGCTTTGGAATTTAACGTCCGCAACGACACCTCCTAGCTCAGCCGAGACCACGGCGCCCTGAACCGCCGAGATCGATCCCACCGCGCTCAGCATTGGTGCCCAATCCTCCGCTTTCACTACCGTGCTTGAGACCGCTGTCGGCGGCATCGCGAATGGCGTCGCCGTCATCTTGCGGATCTGCGACGCCTTCAAATCGACGAGAACCAGAAGAACGGCCGCGACCGCCCATCCCGCGCCAGCAGTTGTTCGCCCTGAGCGGAAACGGAGAATCGCCACGATGGCACAAATCACCACAGCGGCGGTCGCCAGGGCAACGATGATTGTGGCTGTCGCGACGCCCATCAGTTTAAGGACGGCGAAGATGGCGATCAGCAGCAGAATCCGCCCCGCGGTGAATACGGCGGTTTTGATGCGCGACCTCATTTTGGTTGTGGGGCGAGTGGGTTTGGCAACGTCATGCATAGGTGGCTGCTTCCCGCGGTTGGAACAACAAACGCCATAGCCGGCGCGTGACTTCGAGCTGGCGCGTGCGCCGCTCCGCTGCCGTCATTCCCTGGGGCTGGAGAACGTCGAGCATCAACATGCCTCGCGCGACCGCGAAAATGAGTTCGGCCAGCTCGTGGGCTTCCAGGCCGTGGGCCGCGTGCTCCTTCGCTTCCGGCGATTTCGCGATCAAATCCGTCACGCCCGCCATCGCCGTTTCCAAAACGTCGCGGACCAGATCGGCGATCTGGGGATTGCGCGAGGCTTCCGCGTAAAGGTCGACGACAAACGCCGAAAGAACCTTGGGTGAGCTTTCCGAGCAGTGCGCCGTGAAAATAATCTCGAGGGACTCTAACAAGGAGGGCGCCTGCCGCGCGCGTTCGAGCAAATCCTGGATCTCGCTCTTGTGCCGCTCCGCCATGGCCGCGATGACGGCCTCTTTATTGGCGAAATAGCGATAGATCAGCCCGACGCTGATCCCGGCCTCGGCGCTAATATCGTGCATGCTGGCCTGGTGGAACCCGCGCTTGGCGAAGCAAACGATGGCCGCTTCGAGGATCTGGGCACGACGGTCAAGGGACGGTTCTAGTGGGACTTGCGGCATTGGCTGGCACAATGAATGAACGTTCATTCATTGTCAAATCGGCCACTGCCGTTTCGCTCCGCGAACACCGAATTGGCGTTCCCAAACAGAGTTTGGGACGAGGGGAGGAACAGAGTTTGGGAGCGAGTGAGGGAAAAAATCCTAATAAATCCTCCTGTCATTCTGAGCGGAGCGAAGAATCTCTGACTTTTTCTGGAGCAAGGCGGTTCGGATACAGAAATGATCAGAGATGTTTCTCCCGCGGCTGCGGGATCAACATGACAGGAGGGAGGGGCCGCAGCCGGCAAACCGCCGCGGCAACCAGCCATTCAACCGCGCGCTTGTTTAACGCCGACTTACTTCAGGCGAGCTTTTGATTGCAGATACCCCAGGAACATCCGCGAAAGCTCGACACCTAATTCGCTGGCGGGGAGGGCCGGACCACTCAGTCTTTTGGAGGGACTAATCCGTTCCTTGAGCGCCAGCGACACCAATTGCAGGGCGAGACGGACCGCCTTCCTGGGCTGCGGGTGCTTGATCTCTTTCGTGTGAAGCAGCACGATTTTTTCAATGCCCCCCAGCGATCGTTCCCGCAACTCAAGGGCGCGCCGGCGGAAAGCGGCGTCCGGATGTTGTTCGGAATAGGAAATGACGGCTCGAAGCAGACCGGGCCGCTGGCTGTAGGCCGCGACCATTCCGGTAACCAGGGCGCAAACCGATTTCTCCAGCGACGTTCCCTGCCAGCGTGACGGCTGGAGGGCCTCGTCGTTCGCCTTGATGGCGCGTTCGAAGAACCGTTCGAAGACTTCGCGGAGGAGCCCGTCCTTATCGACAAAGCGGCGGTAGATGCTAGCGGGGGAAACGCCGGCCCGCCCGGCGATCTCCGGGACCGACGCGCCCTTGAGGCCGCGCTTTTCCAGGACGCCCTCGGCCGCCTCAAGGAGACGGCTGGCCGTCTCCCGACTCCGCTCCTGATGATGCGCCGCGCGCGTTCTTCGTGGCATGACCCGCAATTGTAGTGCTTGACCATCCCAAATGTAAATGTAAATGTCGATTTACATTATTCATATTTGTCTTATCGGTCCCATGAACAAAACCGCAACCTCTATTGCCATTGCCATTCTCTTTATGACCATCGCTCCTGCCCCCTTCTCTTCCTCTGCTGCTGTCGCGCCCACCATCTTCGCCAACGTCGCCGCCGTTCTTCGCGAGCGTTTCTACGACAAAAAATTTCGTGAGGAGCAGCTCCCCGGGTTGATCGAAAAATATCGGCCATCCGCCGGGTCACCTCCGGACCTGAATGCGCAGCGCACCGCCGCGGAAAATCTTCTCGCCCACGTGCCCGCCTCGCATCTCGGTCTGTTGTCGGACGCGAGTTATCGCTATCTCATCGCGGAACTGACCGGCCAGCCCCAGCCCAGCCTGGGGTTTCAGCTCGTTCGCATCGAGGCCGCATATTTCACCTCCTTCGTTCTGGAAGACGGACCCGCCGCGCGCGCCGGGGTTCAGCCTTGGGAGCGGGTCGTTTCGATCGGTGGCGCGCCCGTCGAGAAAAGTGTGCGACTCGATTGGGCGCAAAAGGACGCCTATCTCCCGGTCGATCGCGATCCGCCGATCCACTCGATTCTCTGTCGCGCCGGTGACGAAGTCGCGGTCGTGCTGGAGCGGCGTCCCGGCGAACAACGCACGGTGAAGCTGACAGCGCAGCCCTATTCGGCTTTGGAAGCGGCGAGGAAAAGCGCGCGGCTGCTGGAGCTCGAGGGACGCAAAGTCGGATACGTCCATTTCTGGTTTATCCATTCCACCGGCGTGCCGGAAATGCTGCGCGAACTTTTCGCCGGCGAATTTGCGGAGGCGGATGGACTTATTCTCGATCTCCGCGGTCGCGGCGGCAACGGCGTCGTCGTTCCCGACATCCTCCAGATATTGGCCGACTGGAAACGGCCGATCGTGGCCCTGACCGATCGCCAGTCCCGCAGCGCCAAGGACGCGCTTGCCTACGAATTCAAGGAGCGCCATCTCGCGACTCTCGTCGGGGAAAAGACAGCGGGCGCCGTCATACCCGCCACGTTTGCGCCCGTCGGCGAAAACACCGTGCTGATGTTCCCGTCGTTCACGCTGGGCGAATACACGCGGAAACTTGAGCTCAAGGGCGGCGTAACCCCGGACGTGTTCGTGGAGCGGGCCGGCCCTTATTCTGGAGGAAACGACCCGATTCTTGAGCGCGGCAAGCAGGAGATCGCGCGGCTCGTAAAAGAAGTCGCGACAGTTGCGCCGGCCGCGCGCCCTTCCCCATCTGCGGTCCAGACTTCCGCGCCGTCGGCTGCGCCGGGAAAACTTCCGGCGCTGTCTGATTTGATCGTGAAAATGACGAACGCGCTGGGCGGCGAGAAAGTTATTCGGGCCCATTCGCATCGCACCCTGACCGGCACCACCGAGTTGATTGGTCTGCCGATGAAAGGTGATTACGTCCAGAAAGCGAGCGCACCGAATCGCTCGGCCGTCGTGATGCATCTCGGCGATCTGATCGTCCGCCAGGGCTTCGACGGAAAGGTCGCGTGGAGCGACACGCCGATGACTGGAAAACAAATCATGACCGGGGCGGCCGCGGACCTGATTCGGCAGCAGGCCCAATTTTACGGGCCACTCGATCTCGTGCGGGCCTACCGGGAAATCACCGTCTCCGGGCTCGCTGTTTTCGACGGCAGGCAATGTGTCGAGCTCAACCTCGCCGGCCACAGCGGGACGATTTCGTTTCTCTACATCGACGCCGAAACCTATCTGGCGGTTGGAACAAAGATGAATGTCGAGACCCCCATTGGAATGGTGGAGACCAAAACATATTTGAGAAAGTACCGGTATTTTGGCGGTTTCATCACGGCCACCGAGATCGCGATCGAGAGCAGCGTCCAACGGCAGGTCATCCGGATTGACACGGTGACGTTCGACGAAATCCCGGCGACCGAATACGCCCCGCCGCCTGGCGCGAAGTAGAGGGCCCAAGGAGCGGCGGTTTACAAACCGCCGTCAACGCTGATTCGGCGGCGACCGTCGACGGCG
>JBEEHG010000049.1:0-11435 GCA_041167265.1 Verrucomicrobiota bacterium
GACGAGAAAGAAATGCCAATTCAGATAAGCGCGCTTGCTGTCGAGAAGGGGATCATGTCCGGGGGCGACGTTCATCCACTCGTAGAGGTGATGGCGGAAAATCAAGACCGGGATGAAGAACACCGCCATGACCGGGATGAGCATGGCCAGATTTTCCAGCTGCCGCCGTACGACAACCGACCACTCCGCGTCCGTCACATGATGCACAATGATCCAGAAAAAGCAGCCGGCCAGGATCGTGAAGAAAAAGGCAAAGGCAAAAAGCCACGAGAAACTGAACTGGTGCCGATTAACGAAAGCTCCGACGACGCAGAGGCCGAGACTGACCAAACCGACCAAAGCCAGCAGTAACGACAAACCCCCAAAACGGTTCGTTTCGAAATATTCGCCCTCGGGCACCGGGACGACGTCAGAACGCTCGCTCATTTTTTTGGCGCCTCCGGTTTCGGTTCGGCTTTGGTCTCCGCCGGTTTATCCAATTCCGCCCGGTGTTCCGGAGGCACATCCGCTTCCGTGGCGTTTTGGCTGCGTTGCAAGGCGCGCAGATAAGCGATAATTGCCCAGCGGTCGGTCACGGTGACGTTCGGCCCGTAGGCCAGCATTGTATTCTTGCCGTTGGTGATCGTGTTGAAGATTTCGCCGTCGGCCATCTTGCGCTTTCCCTCGTCCTGCAAGCTAACTACGGTCGCGAGGCCATATTGTTTCGTGATTCCGTCCCCAGCCGCCGTCATGCCGTGACAAACGGCGCAATTGATATTGAAGCGCTGTTTCCCCCGCTCCATCAGATCGCCCGTCACCGTCATCGGTAAACCGGTTCCCCAATTCGTCCCCATTTTGCCCGTGTTGAAATAATCTGTCCCTCCGCTAAAGCCGAGGCGGGGCTGCGAATTCATCTCGGCCGCGACCGGCGCCGCTCCCGGATTGGGTTCGCTCGATGCCTGCGGCATTTCGTAACCCATTGGAACTGTTCCGGCGACGGGGACGCGAGCGCCACGCCCGTCGGCAAAAAATCCGAGCGGCGCTTGTGCACGGACTTTCGGTTGGCGCACCATGTCGGGGAAAACTTCAATGGGCGAGCCAGTGCTCTTTTGCCCGCGAAAGCCGAAGACGGCGACGATGGCGACGCCGGTCAGCAGAAAAATAAAGAAGAAGCCGCGGAGCATAATTTAGTCTTCGTGGATTATCGTCACATGCTGGCCGCCGCTCTGTTCCAGAAGTTCGCGCGCCTCGAGTTCGGTAAATCGCGGATCGCGCGCTTCGATCACCAGGAAAAACCCATCGTTGGTCGCGCGGCTGAACCGTTGCCAATTGAAAATCGGATGATACCAGCGCGGGAGCCCGTTCATGAGGAGCATCGCGAAGAACGCGGTGAAGGCGGAGAAAAGAACCGTGAGCTCAAACATGATCGGGAAAAACGCCGGTACCGTCGCCCAGTTCGTCGGTTTTCCGTGCACAATCAGCGGGTAAATGAACCAGGAAGGTCCGAACTCCAGGATTGCCGCGGTCAGCAATCCCGTAATCCCGCCACCGAGCACCACGGCGCTGAGCCAGGACTTGCCTAGCCCCATCGCTTCATCCATTCCGTGAATTGGAAATGGTGAATGCACGTCCCAGCGCTTGAAGCCGGCATCGCGCACGCGCTTCGCCGCTTCGTAGAGCGCGGCGGCGCTGGGGTATTCCGCGCCCATTCCGTAGACTTTGTTTCCGGATGGGGTTCTCATGTGCGCTCCTGTCCGCCCGCAGCAACGGGGTGATGTTCACCCGGCGACGCATAATGAGGGTTGGCCTCCGGCAGCACGATCTTCACCTCCGACATCGCGATCATCGGGAGGTAGCGAATGAAAAGAAGGAAAAGGGAGGTGAAAATTCCAAACGTGCCGATGAACGTCCAGATGTCCACCCACGTCGGGTAAAACATGCCCCAGGACGACGGGAGAAAGTCCCGATGCAGCCCGCCGACGATGATAATGAAACGCTCGAACCACATGCCGGCGTTCACGCACATGCAGACAAAATAAACGACGTAGATGTTCTGGCGGAACCGGCGGAACCAGAAGAGCTGCGGCGAAAGCGCGTTGCAGAAAAGCATTCCGACCCACCAGTACCACCAGTAGGGACCGAAGATGCGGTTGAAGAACGCGTACTTCTCGTACTGGTTCCCGCTGTACCAGGCAACGAAGAATTCCATCGCGTAGGCGTAGCTGACGATGGAACCGGTAAGCAGGATCACCTTCGCCATCTTGTCGATGTGCTGGATGGTGATGATGTCCTGCAGCTTGTAGATCGCGCGCGCCGGAATCAGGAGGGTGAGCACCATCGCGAACCCGCCGAAGATCGCGCCGGCCACAAAGTAAGGCGGGAAAATCGTGGTATGCCACGTCGGCACGATCGAGGTCGCGAAGTCGAAGGAAACGACGCTGTGCACGGAGAGCACGAGTGGCGTGGAAAGACCGGCCAACAACAGGTAGGCCATTTCGTAATGGCGCCAGTTCCGGTTCGAACCGCGCCAGCCGAACGCGAAGATTCCGTAGAGCAGCTTCTTCACTTTCGTCGTCGCGCGATCGCGCAAGGTCGCGAGATCCGGAATTAAACCGGTGTACCAAAAGAGAACCGAGACCGAGAAGTAGGTCGAGACCGCGAACACGTCCCAGAGGAGCGGGCTGCGGAAGTTCGGCCAGATCCCGTAGTTGTTCGGCAACGGCGCGAGGAACCACGCCATCCAGACGCGGCCGACGTGGACGCCCGGGAAAATCGCCGCGCAAATGACCGCGAACAGGGTCATCGCCTCGGCCGCGCGGTTGATCGAGGTGCGCCATTTTTGCCGGAGCAGGAACAGAATCGCCGAAATCAGAGTGCCGGCGTGTCCGATACCGATCCAGAAAACGAAGTTGGTGATATCCCACGCCCAGCCGACGGGATGGTTCAAGCCCCACGTGCCGACCCCGGTAGAAATCTGGTAGCCGAGACAGAACAACCCAAACATCGCGACCATCGAGGTGATCGCGAAGGTCACCCACCACCAGCGCGGCGCCCCGCCTTCCACGGCACCGGCGATCCGCTCCGTGATCCAGCTGAAGTTCCGGCGGTTCAATACCAGCGGCACCCGCGCGAGCGGCTTCTGGACTGAAGCGGATGCTTCGCCCTCGATCACGTCTGGAACTGTGGTTGCGCCGTCCATGCTAATCAGCCGTCATCCCGAACCGCGCAGACGGCGAGGGACCTCTCAAGCGGTCAATCGCTTCCGCGCTAATTGAACATCGCTTCGTCATCGCAGGCGTGATGCTTTCGCGGTGCCGCGCACTGCAGGCGTGAGGTCCCTCGCCGTCTGCGCGGCGCGGGATGACACGCTGTCTTGTCGTAGACGTCCTCACGGTTTCTCCTTCGGGTTCAGCGCGCCTTTGTCGTGCTGGTTGAAATCGTGTTTCGCCTTGTCGGGTCCCTCGGGGCCTTCGTGACCGAGGCTCGCCACCGCGATACGGCCGGCGTCCGGCATCTTCGGGTTCGGGTTTCGGATGCGCGCCAGGTAACTCGTGCGCGTGTTCACATTCAAATATTCGAGCAGCCGGTAATTGCGGTCCTGCATTTTTATCTTCGAGACCTTGCTTTCCGGATCCTTCACGTCGCCGAACACGATCGCTTCGGTCGGGCAGGCCTGCGCGCAGGCGCTCGTGAACGAATCCCGCGGAATTCGCGTCTTGTCCGATGCCCCGGCTTTCACATGGGCGGCGATCTTTGCTTCTTCGATTCGCTGGACGCAGTAGGTGCACTTCTCCATCACTCCGCGCATCCGCACGGTCACGTTCGGATTCTTCTGGAGCTTGGTCGTGTCCGGCGCGCCTTTCTCGGTGAACGGCGCGATGTATTCCTGGTAAACCGAGAGCGGGCCGACCTCCTTCTTGCCGATCGGGCGCTGGTTGTAATCGAAGAAATTGAAGCGGCGGACCTTGAACGGGCAGTTGTTCGCGCAATATCGGGTGCCGATGCAGCGGTTGTAAGCCATTACGTTGAGACCGTCTTCGCTGTGGACGGTGGCGTTCACCGGGCAAACCGTTTCGCACGGCGCGTTCTCGCAGTGCTGGCACATCATCGGTTCGTGCACGATCTCGGGATTTTCCGGGTACTCGCCGAGGTCCTGGTTGAACGGTTTCTCGCTCGCGTAATAACGATCGAGCCTCAGCCAATGCATGGCGCGCCCATGGCTCACCTGGAGTTTGCCGACGATCGGAATATTATTTTCGGCCTGGCAGGCAATCACGCACGCGCTGCAACCGGTGCAGACATTCAGGTCGACCGCCATTCCCCATTGCTGCTCGGCATTGAGCGGCGGATGGCTGTACATCGAGGGCAACTTCGCCGGCAATTCCTCGTCGCCCGCGATCTTCTTCACGAACTCCGGATCTTCCCGGTACTTCTCGAGGGTCGCTTCGCGCACCAGGCCGCGGCCTTCAATGCTCCAATGGTCCTGGGTGATCGAAAGGGCGTAGGTGCCCAGTGTATGGGCCCGCACTTTCGGCGTCGCGGTCGCGGTGGGCGACGCTGTCGGGCTCGCCGGCTGAGCTTCCGTCGGCGCGGTCGTGACGGAAATTGATTCGACGGTCTTGCTGTCGACCGCGATGAAATGCGGGTTGGAACTGTTGCGCAAAAGGAAACCGTTGAAGCCCGCTTCTTCGCCGACTGGGCCCGTCATCTTGCGGCCGTAACCGAGCGCGATCGAAATCGAGTTGTCCGCGTGGCCGGGGGAAATCAGGGCCGCGATCACCAGCTCGCGCCGGATATTTTTCTGCTGCGCGTCCTTGGTTGTCTCCGTGACCGCGATGTTGATCAGGTCGCCGCTGTTGACGCCGAGATGCTTCGCCATCGCCGGGCTCATCAAAGCCGCATTGTCCCAGGTCAATTTCGTGATTGGGTCGGGCAATTCCTGGAGCCAGCCATTGTTGATGTAACGGCCGTCATCGATGTTGTAACTGCGCGTCAACACGATCTCCGGCGCATCGAGGGTCGGGTTCGGCGCGGTGGACCAAAGGGTGTGGGCGACGCCGCCGGCGTTGTTCGAGTTGAACGTCGGCGGTTTTTCCTTGGGGGTGACGTGGGTCGCAAAACCATCCCGCAACAGTTGCGTCCAGGCCGTTTCGAAATCTCCCGGCGGCGCGCTGGCGCGAAAGGTGTCCTGCACCAATTGCGGCCCTTCGACAGCCGGCTTGCCCAGGAGGGCGTTCATCAAATCGAGCTCCGACATTCCGCCGAAGAGCGGCAAAATCATCGGCTGGATGGCGAGATACGCGCCATCGGTCGTGAGCGCGTCTCCCCACGATTCGAGATAATGCGCGGCCGGCACATGCCACCCGCTCAACTCCGAAGTCGCGTCTTCGTAGTAACCGAGGCGCACCACGTCCGGCACTTTTCTTTGCAGCTCGGGCCAATCGACCGGCGCCTTCGTGTCCTTGTCGATCGTGATTCCTTTCGGCGCGTTGTAAACCGGGTCGCCGCCGAGAATGAAAAGCTGTTTGATTCGGCCGCCGTTTATTTCGCCGGCCAGCTGGAGAATGCTGTTGGTCTTGGGCGTCCGGACGAATTCACGGACAACGATCGTGGCGCCGACATTCTTCAGCGCGGAATTGATCGCGTAAACCATGAGCTGCACCACGACCGGCTGGTGCGGGCCCGCCAACACCACGCTCGCGCCCGGCTTTGCCATCAGGTCGTTCGCGCATTCGGTGAGCCACGCGTCGTCGAACGCCATCGCGTTCACTGGCTCGGTCAGGGTCGCAATCGTGGATGCGAGCCCCTGGTCTTTGGTGGCCAACGCGATCTTTCCGGCGAGCGCGCGGGTGAAGGCCGGGATCTGGCTGGCCGGGCAACGCATCCGGTGATCGGCCATCGCTCCCGTCAGCGTGAACCGGTTCTCGACGACATAGAGGCGATTCATCGTCTCTTTCGCCGTGCCGACCCGGCGGCGCGAACTGAACGCGCGACTTGCCGCGATATCGCCCTCGCCGCAATCGAGGAAATCGCTGTCCAACGCCAGCACGACGTCGGCGCGCTCGAAGCGCGGGACCAGGCGCGCGTTGTCGCCAAAGCTGAGCTGGGTCGCGAAACTTTGCGCCTCGGTCAGCAACGGATCGTAAACGCACCAGCGCATTTTCGGGTAGAGCTTCTGGAGCTCGGCCCGCATGCGCTCACGCGTCGGCGAATGAACTTCCTCGGCCAGAAATGCGAGGCCGGCGCCGCCGTCCGCGGCAATCTTTGTCCGAAGATCCGCCAGATATTTTTCGAAAGCGGCGCGGTCGCGGGTCTCGAAGAGCCTCGATTTCTTGCCTTTTTCTTCCTTCTCTTTGACCTCGGCGAAACGCTTGGCGCGCGCCGGATCGTAAAGATCGAGGAGCGACGCCTGGGCGAAGGCGTCGGTCGCGCCGCCGCTCGCGGGATGAAGCGGATTGCCTTCCAGTTTGATCGGACGTCCGTCGACCGTCGCTGCGATCAGCGGGAGCGCCCCGGTCCGGCGCGGCATCGCGGTCGCGTAATACAAAGCTTTCCCCGGGATGGTCCATTCGACGCTCTTCGTGAACGGGACCAGGTGCGATTCGGGCCGGCGACAGCTCGTCAGGCCAAATCCCGCCAGTGCCATCGAAGCGCCCATCAGTTTCAGGAACCCGCGCCGCGACCATTCGTCGCCGTTCAATTGGGCGGCGCCCGAAGGAAATTCGCGCTCGAGCCAGCCGCGAAATTCCGGCGTGTCGCTGAATTCATCGAGGCTCCGCCAATAGCGTTTCCCCGTCAGCCTTTCCGGCGGATGTTCCAGGACGCGTTTCATCGGAACATAGACCTCCGGTCTGTGCGCCCAACGGGCATTCTGCCCGTTGCCACGCGCCACAAATCAGCGGACTGAAAGGCCGCTGGGCGCACAGGCTGAAAGCCTATGTTCCGGCTCCTCCTCATCGGTGGCACCCCTGGCAATTCAGCGGTGGCTGAATGTTCCAACGTTCTTTCAGCGTCTGGCCGATCTCGACCTGCGTCAGCTTTTCCTTCTTCGACCAGTCATCCGTCACGTCTTTTGGCTGGCCATATTTCGCCACGAAATCGGCCGGTTTTTCCCAGTCCGGTTTCCAATCCATGTTCGTGATTTGGGTCTCCGGGCGCAGGAACTTTTCCGGATGGCGATGGCATTCGAGGCACCACGCCATGCTGTGCGGTTTCGCGTGCCGCACCACCGCCATGTGATTGATCTGGCCGTGGCACACAGCGCAACTGATCCCGCGATTCACGTGCGCGGCGTGATTGTAAAAGACGTAATCGGGCGTGCGATGGATCTGCACCCACTCGACCGGCTGACCGGTTTTCCAACTGGCGCGGATCGGCTCCAGCTTCGGGTTGTCCTTCTGGACCTGTTGATGGCAGGCCATGCAGGTCTGGGTGTTTGGCAAATTCGAGTGCGCGGCCACGTCGACAAAGCTGTGGCAATACCGGCAATCCATCCCGAGTTGCGCGACGTGGATGTCGTGCGGAAAGGGCACCGGCTGGACCGGCTGATAACCGACGCGGGTATATTTCGGCGTGATGTAATACCAGGTCGCACCGGTCAGCCCGCAGACGATGACGATGCCGCAGATGGCAATCTTGAGCGGCAGCCAGTTCGTCCAGCGTGGAAAAAAATTCGCCATAAAACGCTTAGCGAACTGCGCTTCGGCAAAGGGACAGCCGCCACTTTAGAAACGGCGCGGACTTACGGTTAGGATGTGCGGCGCTCAAGGTCGTTGGATTCAAAAATTTATATCAGCCGCCCGGAGTGGAGCGCCAACTCTATAAATCGAGATTGGATTGGCAAAAGAAAATTGTTTTTCCATTCGTGGTGGCAGCGAGGAAAACAATTCTTCATTACGGAAAAGCTTCCAAGAAGCAAAAGAGAAGAATTTTGTTTTCACACGATTCGCGTTGCAACGCGCCGGGCTCGACGCCGTCCGCGGAAACCGGAATGATCGCGGCGCGATGAAAATTCTCGGGACTTCCTTGTTCGCGGCGCTCTGTTGGACCGCAATCGCGGCGGCGGAAAACCAAACCGTTTTTGTTAACGGCAACATCTACACGATGAACGAACGCCAGCCGCGCGCGGAAGCGATCGCGGTGAAAGGCGACCGGATCGTGTTCGTGGGATCGAACGCGGACGCGAAAAAATATCAGGCGGACGGTGCGCGCACCGTCGATCTCGCCGGCAAAACTGTTGTCCCGGGCCTGACGGATTCGCATTGCCATATTTTCGGGATTGGCGAGCGCGAGCTGACTTTGAACCTGGAGAACACCAACACGCTCGAAGCCTTCCTCGCGAAAGTAAAAGAGCGCGTCGCCAAAACGGAACCCGGCAAATGGGTCACCGGACGCGGATGGATCGAGACGTTCTGGAAACCTCCGCAGTTCCCGACCCGCGCCGATCTCGACAAAATTGCGCCGGACAATCCGGTTTTCCTGACCCGCGCGGATGGCCACGCGGCGATCGCAAACAGCGCCGCGTTGCGGATCGCTGGGCTCGACAAGGAAACGAAGAATCCGTTCGGCGGCGAGATCCTGCGCGACAAACAAACCGGCGAACCGACCGGGATGCTGCTCGATCACGCCCAGGAACTCGTCCACAAAAATATTCCGCAGCCAACCGAAACGGAGCGACGGGAAGCGTTCGTCGTCGGCGTCAAGCGCGAGCTGTCGTTAGGCTGGTGTGAAATCCAGAACGCCGGCAGCAATCTCGACGATCTCGGACCGATCCGGCAGGCGCTCGAGGCGGGGCAATGCAAAATTCGCGTTTACAACGCCGTCTATTCCCCGGGGCCGGCCGGCGCGGCGTTGTTGCGCGATGGCCCGACGTTGAATGCCTTCGACCACCATTTCACTCAACGCACGATCAAGGTTGTGTTCGACGGGGCGCTTGGCTCCCGCGGCGCCGCGTTGCTCGCGCCCTATTCGGACGCGCCCGAAACTTCCGGTTACCTCACCCAAAAGGAATCCGAACTTCAGCCCATTTTCGAGGAAGCACTTCGTAAAGGAATCCAAATCGAGACCCACGCCATCGGCGATCGCGCCAACCGCGTGATCCTCGATCTTTACGACAACGCGATGAAAGCCGTTCCCCCCGAACAGCGAAAAATTAGCGAGCCACGCTGGCGCATCGAGCACGCGCAAATTCTGAGCGCGCGAGATCTCCCGCGCTTCTCCAGGCTCGGCATCATCGCCTCAATGCAACCGTCCCATGCGATCAGCGATCTCTTTTTCGCCCCGAGCCGGCTCGGCAAAGAACGCCTCGGGGGCGCCTACGCCTGGCAAACTCTCCTGAAATCCGGCGCCATTATCTGCGGCGGCTCCGATGCTCCCGTCGAACGCGGCGAGCCGATGATCGAATTCTACGCCGCCGTCGCGCGCAAGAGCATCAAAGGCGAATCCGCCGATGACTGGCATCCCGAACAAGCAGTGTCGCGCGAGCAGGCGCTCAAGATGTTCACGGTGGCTCCAGCCTACGCTGCGTTCGAAGAAGCCGGCAAAGGCTCGATCGAACCCGGCAAGCTCGCCGATCTTACCGTTCTCACAAAAGACATCATGAAAATCCCCGATCCGGAAATCCTCACGGCAACCTGCGCCATGACCGTGATCGGCGGCGAGATTGTTTACGAAGCGCACTAAGTCTATCGCTTCAGCAAGCGCTCGTATTCGTCGTGTGGCCCAATCCAAATCCACAAAAATCCATCGGAAACTTCGACGGCCACAGCGCGATAACCTGTCTTCGCGATCCGTATCGAATACGCGTTGCGAACTTTCTTGAACCGAAGCGACGAAGGTCGCGGATTATCCCGCCAAACCCGATAGGTTCGCCGCGTCGCTTTTCTTACCGCTTCCGGTAGGTCAGGATAGAGCTGCCAAAACTCATTTGTCCCCGACGATTTCATCCATCGATCGAGTCTTGCCGCTAGTGTGTTCCTCGCGCGCTCGCGCGATCAAGTCATCGAACCGACCCGCGTCTACATCTTTTTCGAACTGCTCATCCCAGAGCGCGTCCAGATGATCGCGCAGCTCCTCGGCCAGTTGCCACGCCTCCTTGGCCGGCAATTTTTGGATGGCTTCTCTAATTTCAGTAATTCCGCTCACTCTAAAGCCAGACTACCTCGACAGCGAAACGCTGACAAAGCAAAGATCGACGGGAGTTACGAGTACAAATACTCGTCGTGATATTCGCGTTGCGGAGCGAACTGGACGGTCTGGTCGCCGCCGCTCTCGGGGTACTCGAAGATCTTTCCTTCGTAATTGCGGATCACGATTTTTTCCTGGTCGTGATAGAGGACGTAGCCGGGATTTATCGGGACTTTGCCGCCGCCGCCGGGGGCGTCGATGACGAACTGAGGAACGCCGTAACCCGTCGTGTGGCCGCGCAACGCTTCGATGATCTCGATCCCCTTCGCGACGGATGAACGCAGGTGCGCGGAGCCGGTGATCAGGTCGCACTGGTATAGATAGTAGGGGCGCACCCGGCAAAGCAGGAGCTTTTGGACGAGCGTCTTCATCGTCTCGACGTTGTCGTTCACGCCGGCGAGCAACACGCTTTGGTTGCCGAGCGGGATCCCGGCGTTCGCGAGCCGTTCCAGCGCTTGCTTCACTTCAATGGTCAGCTCGCGCGGGTGGTTGACGTGCACGCTCATCCAAAGCGGATGATATTTGGCCAGCATCGCGCACAGCTCGGGCGTGATCCGTTGCGGCAGGAAGATCGGGACCCGGGTTCCGATCCGGACAAATTCGATGTGCGGGATCGAGCGGAGCCGGCGCAGAATTCCCTCCAGCTTATCGTCGCTGAAAATCAGGGCGTCGCCGCCGGAAAGAAGGACGTCGCGGACTTCGGTGTGTTGTTCGAGGTAACGAAATGCCTGCTCGAAATCGGTGTGCAGCTCCTGTTCGCCCACGCCGCTGACGACCCGGCTGCGAGTGCAATAGCGGCAATAGCTGGCGCAGCGGTCCGTGACGAGAAACAGAACGCGGTCCGGGTAACGATGGACCAATCCCGGCACCGGCATGTGCGAATCTTCTCCGCACGGATCCGCCATGTCGTAAGGCGAGGCCCACGTTTCCTCGATCCGCGGAATGACCTGGCGCCGGATCGGATCGTCCGGATTATCGCGTGGGATCAGGTTGAAAAAATGCGGCGTGACAGCGAGGGCGAGCTTGTCGCCGGAGAGCAATACGCCGCTGCGTTCTTCATTCGAAAGTTCGAGGTGCTGCTCGAGCTGGGACAGCGACGTGACCCGGTTTTTGAGCTGCCATTTCCAATCGTTCCAGAGTTCCGGCGGGGTCCCGGGCCAATAGCCGGGCGCGTGCGAGACGAACTCTTTTCCATCCATTTTCCCCTGGGCAAGAGTGAGCATTTTTGAATTGTGAACACAAACGTTAAGGGGGTTAAGGATCGTGTCAAT
>JBEEHG010000050.1:0-4988 GCA_041167265.1 Verrucomicrobiota bacterium
TTTGGCCGCTGCGCCCCCGCTCTCGCAACCGGAGACGGGACCGACGTCCACCGTCCCGCCGGCTGCGGCCGACGCGGGCAAGGACGTTGTCCATCAGCTCAACAGCGCTTTCACGAAGGTGTTCGAGATTATCGCGCCCACCGTGGTCATCATCGAAGTCACAAAAAAGAACGACGCGCCGGACACGTCGACGCTTGACGATTTGTTTTTCAACCAGCCGCAGGACGAAACCGCGCCGCGCCGCGGCCCGCGCAACCGGGAGCCGACCCAGAGTGAGGGCTCGGGGTTCATCGTGCGGCAGGATGGATTCATCTACACGAATTTCCACGTGGTGGAAGGGGCGGACCAGGTGGACGTGAAGTTGAAGGACGGCCGCGAATTCAAGGCGAAGGTTGTCGGCACCGATGAGAAGACGGACATCGCGGTGATCAAGATCGAGGCGACCAATCTGCCGGTGGCGCAGTTCGCCAATAGCGATGAGGTCCGGGTAGGGCAGTTCGCGTTCGCGATCGGGGCGCCGTTCAAGCTCGATTACACGTTCACCTACGGCGTGATCAGCGGGAAAGGCCGGAGCAAATTGATCGCGACGGGCGGCTACTCGATCTCGGATTATTTGCAGACCGATGCGTCCATCAATCCCGGCAACAGCGGCGGGCCGCTCTGCGACATCGACGGAAAAGTGGTGGGGATGAACACCCTCATCAACGGATTGAACCGCGGGCTCGGTTTCGCGATCCCGAGCAACCTGACGAATGAAATCGGGCAGCAGTTGATCGGCGGCCACAAAATTCTGCGGCCGTGGCTCGGTATCCGGATCGAGTCGTTAGGCGACGACCCGTCGATCCGCGATCTGTTCAAGGGATTGGATAAAGGGGTGGTCGTGCGGACGATCGAGGCGGACGCGCCCGCTTACAAAAGCGAGCTTCGCCCCTTTGACGTGATCACGCAGGTGGATGGCGCGGCGGTGGCGACCGACACCCAGTTGCAGCGGGAGATCCTCAAGAAAAAGATCGGCCAAAGCGTGGAGCTAACCGTTTGGCGAAAGGGCCAGACGATGAAGATCGCGGTCACGACGGGCGAATTGCCCAACGAGATTTCCCAGGCGTCGAATGAGGTCCGCCCGCCGGCGCCGACGACGAAGCCGGAGGAATCGACCAACAAGTTCGGTCTCCAGGTGCAGGAGTTGACGAAGGAAATGGCGGACCGAATGAAGCTGGGCGTAACGCAGGGAGTGATCGTGACCGACGTGGCGGAGAACAGCCTCGCGGCCGCGCAAGACATCCAGCGGGAGGATGTGATCACGGAAGTGGACGGCAAGAAGATCACGAACCTGGCGACGTTCCGCGACGCTCTGAACAAGGCCGATCCGCGGAAAGGCGTGCTCCTTTATCTCGATCGCAAAGGGAGCAAGACGTTCGCGGTGTTGAAGGCTGGCGGGTAATTCCGCCCCACAAAAAAGCCTGTCATCCCGAGCCGCGTAGACGGCGAGGGACCTCTCGGGCGCTCAATCGCTTCCGCGAAAGAATCAGCCTATTCCGTCAGAGTGCGCGTTATGCCTCGCGATAGCGAATCTTGCAATTGTGAGGTCCCTCGGCGCGCTTCGCCAGCCTCGGGATGACACGCTTTATTTCGCCGTAGCCCTTTGCCGCAAATATTCGCCAAGCGGCAGACCGTCGAGATAGAGCTGCTCGAGCGCGGCGTCGCCGCGGAAAACGCGGACGCTGACGTAAGCATTCTGATTACCGCGGCGACTGAGTTTTTGATAAGCGGTTTCGGCCGCGGGCGCGTCGCGCTCGGTCACCCAGTATTTATCGAAGGGCAACGACACCATTTTTCCGGACAGTTGCGCTTCGATGAAATTCTCGCCGGCCGGTTTGGTCGCGAACACCTGATCGATCTCCGCGAACCCTTCGGCATTCGCTTTGAGGGTGACGAAAACTTTATCGCTGTAGTTGGAGTTCGGTGGCGGTGAAATCTCCTGGGTTTCGACGTCGAAATGAAGGGCGACGTAACGGCCGCGGAAGACATCGACTGGATCGACGGGCGCGGTCCGGAATTTCCAAACGCTGCCCTGCCGCAGAGTGTGTTCCCGTTTCCAAATGAGCGAGCCCGGGACCGCAAGTTGGACGAACGCGACAAGAACGAAAACGATGACCCGCCAATATTTCATGCGCGCGCCTTCCGTTTGAAAACGACCAGGTTCGTCACCAGAAAACCGATACCGATCGCGATGAAGGCGCTCCCGCGGACGACGAACTCGAGGTCGGTGTCGAAAAATCGCGCAGTCGCAAGAATGGCGACGACAACCATCCCGAGGTTCGCTTCAAAGACGCGTCCGCTGCGAATTCCGCGCAGCAAAGTGTAAACGCCCAGCGCGAGCAGGAAGAAGTTGAGGCACAGGAATGGGACGAGTCCGTCGCCGGTTTGCCTGGCAATCAGCCATGCGATCACCACGATCGGCGTGAGCGCGGCCGGCGCGAGATTCGATTCCCTTTTCTTCCACAATGCGTAACCAGCCAAGAGGAGCGCAGCGAGTATCCAGCCGAACTGAATTCCCGCGGCGAGCAGGTCCGGATAATGACGCGGCACGAAATCGACCGCGTTCTGCCACTGACGATTCCGCCACTGATCCTGAAAACTCAGGAATGCGGCCATTGATAAAATTCCGATCCAGCCGATGGCGACGAACGGATGGGAACGGGTCGGCCGCCAAGCGTCGAACGAAACGACGCCAACCAGATAAACGAGCGACCAATAGGCGGCGAACGAGCAGCGCCAGAAAGATTGGGCGCCGATATCATCGGTCTGGCCTAACGAGAAAGCGCAGGCGATCGCGAGAGCCGTCGTGGCCAGCAGCGTTCCGTAGCCGTTCCGGTTTTGCCGAAGCAGCATGACGAAAGCCGGCAGGCCGAGGAACAAAAGAGGCCAGGCCCAGAGATCGTTCGGATGCGCGCCAAAAAAATCGCCGTGTTTCGACGAAACAACCCAAACCGTCGCTCCGACAAAATAAGCGGAGAGCCCGACGCTGGTTTGAAACAGATAAACAATCGGGAGCGCCAGGAACATCCAGACGAGGATGAAGCGGGCGAAATCGCCCTGGATCTGGTAAGTCTGGCCAACAAGCGCCATCGCTGTCCCGATGGCCGCGACGTTGAAAATGGCGGCAGTTTCGCGCCACGCAGTGGATTCGCCGCGCCGCAACAGGACGAAAATCGCGAGCGCCTGGCTCAGGACCAGTGGCGTAAACGCGATCCCGCAACGGATCGGCCGGCTGAGGAAATCCCAGTTGTGCGCGACCAGCAGGACAATGCCGGCGCCGACCAGCAACGAACCAAGGATCGCTGAGAGGATGAACCCGAGCCGGCGCGGTGCTTCGGATGGCGGCGAGGAATAATGTTGGCGCAGGGCGTCGGCGGCTTCCGGGGTGAGGACGCCGGTGGCTACCAACTCTGGAAGGTCGGCCAGGAGCGAGCGAGTTCCCGAGCGGTCCGCCGAGCGCATCGGCGAAAGACTATTGGCCGGGCGAGACTCTGTCGAGCCGCCGCGATTAAAGGTCGGTCCGGGCGCGGCTCGACTTAGTCTCGCCCGACCGAAAAGCAGTGCGGCCTACGCGGTCTTCCGATTACCCGTCAGCACCAGGATAATCCCGCCGACCAGGCAGACGCCGCCGATGATTGGGCCCAGCGGCACGGGATGTTCCTCGTGTTTATTGATCTCGATGGGACCGAGCTTGGCCACATTTTCCTTCGTGGTGTAACTCGTGTACCCGCCGTAGGCGAGCGCGATGATTCCCACCGCGATCAGAATGATCCCGAGGATTCCTGCGGGCTTCATAGGGCCGCGGCGCTAGAGCGATCGCCGGCCTGAGATCAGGTTGACGATCAGGACAACGACGGCGACGACGAGCAACAGGTGAATGAGCGCGCCACCGAAATGGCCAATGAATCCGAGGAGCCAGAGAATCAGCAGCACAACAAAGATAGTCCAGAGCATATGTTTTCCTTTGAGTTGGTTTACTTTGCTTCGCATGCGCGGGTGCGGGTGCGCGTAAGATTTTTCAAATTCGCACGGTGGAAAATTGCTGGCGGGTCGGAGCCGAAACCATTACAACGCCTGTGACCGAACCAACCTTAATTCTATGCGCGCCAAACTTCTGATCGTTCTTCTTCTCGCCCTGGGTCTCGCCGGAAACGCTTTCGCCGCGGTCGTCGTGGAAAAACGTTCGCGGCAGATGCCCTACGTCGAGGTGTTCGAGTGCAACGGGATTCACTCCTTTATCTTCCGCGGCCCGGCCGGGACTTCGCGCAAACCGATCCTCGTTCCGCCGGAAGAATATTGGACCGCGCGAGAGGCGGGCCTCTATAAATTCATCCTCCGCTACCATAGCGGGAATGTCTGCTCGCGGCTGGTCACACCGGAAGTGTTCGCCCGTTACCGCGTGGGTGATGATTTCAGGGATGGCGAGCTCGTGACAGAGCGGGTGACCGAAGACAACAAATCGGTCCAGCCGGTCGTGCATCGTCGCACCCGGACCGCACAGGTGACGATGCATCGGCATTCATCGCATCGGATGGCGAAGCATCATCGGCGGCATCGCGCGACCCGGCTCGCGGCGCGATAACGCCGCAGTCCTATTCGCCCAGCGCGGCGCGCACATTCCAGCCGTGCGTCTCCAGGCGCTCGGCCGCCTGGGCCTGATCGCATTTCGCCAATTCCGCGACGAGGCGCACGGCCCGATCGCGCAGCTTGGCGTTCGATACGTTGACGTCGATCATCAGGTTTCCGCGGACTTTGCCCAGGCCAACCATCGCGCCGGTGCTGATGATGTTCAGCGCGATCTTGGTTGCAGTGCCGGCCTTCAATCGCGTCGAACCGGTCAACAATTCCGGTCCCGTCGCGAGATCGATCTCCAGGTCGCACCCTTGCGATCGCGGGCGGGCCGGGTTGCAGCTGAGCAGGATCGTTTTCGCCCCGCGCTTTTTGGCTTC
>JBEEHG010000051.1:0-29183 GCA_041167265.1 Verrucomicrobiota bacterium
GCCGCGACGGTGAAGGGCCCTTGCTCTGCGCCTCCACGGAACCTGCGGTAATAGCGACTGCTGCGATAATCAGGGCGAATCTCAGTAACGCGGAGGGCATGGGCGAACGATCTAGCCCTAACGAGAACAAGATGAGCGACGGCGGACGAGGGCGCGCGTCGCTCGGAGTGAAAATGTGGAAATCATTTCAGAAGTGGAGCGTACAGCGGTCCGACGTTCGCTCCATCGCATGGTTAGATGGTGGACGTGGCTTCAAGGTGAGGGTGGAACAATCATATCACCGCCACCGAAACAGGCCGAGCACGAAATGCCAAAAGCGATCCCCCCAGAATGCAGCGGCAAGTCCAAAAAACGCGGCAGCGCACAATGCGACGAGCCAACCCATCGCAATGTCCGGCAGAATCCACCAAACGAATATCAAAGCGAGAATCGGCCCGAACACGGCGCCAAAGACGAAGCGAACCCAAAACTCGAACCGGTCTCGCGGAGGATCAAGATTCACGGTCAGCGCACAACCATCTAACGAGAATAAGATGAGCGACGGCGGACGAGGGCGCGCGTCGATCGGAGTGAAACTTTGGAAGTCATATCAAAAGTGGAGCGCACAGCGGTCCGGCGTTCGCTCCATCGCATGGTTAGATCGCATTAGGTGTCAACGTGGAGTGACCGCACAAAAGAAAGAAACATGTCTCGATGACGCTCAAGCTTACGCCGCGTCGGCGACAGTAACTCGATGAAAATGACTGTGCCAGCGCGAACCACCTCGGCAACGTAGGAGTGATCGCCACCGGGGATGTAAATGCCGTAAACGCGAACTGACTGTCCGGCGACTCTGAGGGTAGCTATGCGCTCTAGCTCGGGATGTGCAAACTCCCTCTTCAGCTGCTCACGAATCTTCGCGGGCGGGGTGCTGTTGTAATGGATCACGATATCATCGGCCGAATGACGATCGCCCGGCTCATCTGTGTATGGGTCGAAGCGAATCGAGAGGTAGGATGCTGTGGGATCCTGGCCATGGCTCCAGCCGAAGGAATCATAGCTCGGTCGAACATCGTGACCGGGACCAGCCCAGCCGGACGGTGGAGTGACCCGAACCAACACATTTCGACGCTGCGAGCGAAGTGCCACATCGGCGCGAGCTGCCGCGCACAGCGAAGTGAGAGCGACAAAAGCGAAGATGATGCTAACCCGCGTGGCCATGCGATCTAACGAGAATAAGATGAGCGACGGCGGACGAGAGCGCGCGTTGCTCGGAGTGGAAGGGTCGAAGTCATCTTAAAAGGTGGACGCGGAGCGGTCCGACGTTCGCTCCATCGCCTGGTTAGGCATTTGACGTAGCCTACTCCAGGTCATGAATGAGAATTTGCAGAATCACGTCATCGTCCGGCTCTCGGGGTGCGTCGAAGAGCCAGCGAACAAATGCCTGGGCCGCTTCGAGCGCCGTAACATCGGGCGGGATGTGCGATGCAACCGTGTAGGCGTCATTCATGTGCTCCAGGGACCACATGGGCCGAGACATAGGTGAGGTGCCATCGCCGGGATCACAAACGTATCTCGTGATGATAGCGGTCTGGACCATTCTGATGAATTGCTCACGTTTTTCTTCGGACGTTGTCATAGGCCTAACGAGAACAAGATGAGCGACGGCGGACTAGGGCGCGCGTCGCTCGGAGTGGCAATGTAGAAGTCATCTCAAAAGTAGAGCGCACAGCGGTCCGACGTTCGCTCCATCGCCTGGTTAGATCTCTTGGGGGTGGCCAGCATCTTTCGAGTATTTGGGTAGCTTACAATGGTTGCAGTGGCTCTGGAAGAAAATCCCGAATCCCAATCCCCAAACAAATCGCTCGCCACAGCGAGGACAACGAAAAGCGCGAATCTGCGAGCTCGGCAGCGCGTAGAGCGAGAAAACGAGAAAAAAGGCAACGAAAAATGGCCACGATGGGACATGCGGGCCGAACGTAGGGGACACGATCGCGAACATGATCACGGCAGTGAGGCCGATACAGTGCAAGATGCTCCATCGTCGAAGCCAGCGCCACGCTGCAGGAAACGAAGCTTCCAGTGACTCCCTAGGCACGGTGAGATCTAACGAGAATAAGATGAGCGACGGCGGATGGGAGCGCGCGTCGCTCGGAGTGGAAATGTGGAAGTCATCTCAGTTGTGGACGCAGAGCGGTCCGCCGTTCGCTCCATCGCTTGGTTAGGCGCGGTGGGTGACATGCTGGAAAATGCTAATCCCAGAAGGAAGACTCGAAACGAAGATGATGAGGATGGTGTAACCAAGAGCAACCCACCACGAATCACGCCGCCAGCGCAAATACGCAAAGGCGCTCAGGAGAAACAACGGCACAACGATGATGGCTAATGGCCGCCACATGATGCCGTTGATCGCGCAAGATATCGCCGCGGCTAGCAATATCTGAAGAACAGGCGGCAAACGCAGCAAACGAAGAAGCTCAATGGTGGCGACCAACACGATCCCGGCGACGAGGGGAAACAAAATCACCAAGTCCAGCGCTTCGGCCCAGCGACCATAACTAGCGAACATGGTTCTGGGCTGGCGCGTCGAAATGAAGACACCAACAAGCAAGAAGATCAGACGCTCAAGAACGATTGAGTATGCTCCGAGGGCGAGCGCAGTCACGACCTTCGAATCAGAGCGCGGGAGAAAGGCTTCGGCGTTCAATTGGAAATGCGGGTTCTGCGCCTAACGAGAAGTAGACGTCATTCGATGTGCGCGAGAGGAAACTTTGGGGTGCACGAGGGGTTTGAGTATGGCGTTGGTCGCCAAAGATTTCAATGAGTGAAAGGAGCGCATTCCGGTCCCAAACCGCGTTTAGCGTGGTCATTAAAAACCATATCTGTGCCGCGGCGGCCCAGGTCGAAATGCCCGGTCGTGTCGTGGCTCTGACGTTTCGCATAGCGAAACGGCTACAGGCGACGAGCTACCGGTGCGCGAGGCGCGCGTGTTCCTCTAACAAATAGCGGTCGGTCATGCCGGCGATGTAATCGCACACGGTCCGGTGCAACCCTTCGGTCTCGATCCGCTTGGTGGCGGCGGCGCCTAACAAGTCGGGCGCGGCCACGTAGGCGTCGAACACTTTCCTCAACATCTCGCAGGCAATCCGGTTCACTTCGGCGACGCGTGGATGGTAATAGACGTTCTTGTATAAGAAGCGCCGCAGCTCCTGGTTCGCCTGGTGGCGCGCGGCGCTGTAGCAAATGAGTGCGGCCGGATGCCGCCGCACTTGGTCGGCGCTTTGAACGCCGGCGCTCGCGATGGCGGCGGCGCTGGTCATCACGACGTCGCGCACCTGGGCGTCGATCATCGTGCCGATGATCAGCTTGTGCAGGTCGGGCTCGTGCACGTCGGGATACCGGGCCGAGACGGCTTCGTGGCTCTGCCGCCAGATGGTCACCTCCTCCAATTGCGCGGGCTGGAGAATCTCGAAGTCGAGCGCGTCATCGAGATCGTGGCTGTAGTAGGTGATCTCGTCGCCGAGATCCGCGATCTGGGCTTCGAGCGCGGGGCGCCGGTATTTTTCGCCACCCGGAGCGAGCTCGTGAAAGTCGTCGTGCTTTCGCAGACCTTCGCGCACTTCGAACGTCAGGTTCAAGCCGGGGAACGCCGGATAAGGATTCTCGAGCAGCTCCACCACCCGCTGGCTTTGCTTGTTGTGATCGAACCCGCCGTGATCGCGCATGCATTCGGCCAGCATCTCTTCGCCGGAATGGCCGAAGGGCGAATGCCCCAGATCGTGGGCGAGCGCGATTGCCTCCGCGAGGTCCTCGTTCAATCCCAAAGCGCGGGCGATCGTGCGGCTGACCGAGGCCACCTCGATCGAATGGGTCAGCCGCGTCCGCAAATGGTCGCCGGTGCCGTTCAGGAAAACCTGAGTCTTGTATTCGAGCCGCCGAAACGCGCGGGAGTGGATGATCCGGGCGCGGTCGCGCTGGAATTCGGTCCGGTAAACGTGCCGCGGCTGCGGGTATTCGCGGCCGCGGGATTCGCCTGACTTTTGGGCGTAAGGCGCCAGGACGCGGACCTCGTCGGCCTCCATTTGCTCGCGCGTTTTCCAACTTTGCCCGGGAAGCGCGGTGCCGGGCGAATCAATCGTCACGCCCTGAGTATTGGTTGTCGGATATTATTTGCCAGTCCACAGTTCGGGTTCCAAATGGACTTTGAAGAAACAAAACCGGACGTGGGCGCGAGGAACGGCTGGCTCGCGCTGGCCGTCGTCGTTTTTCTGGGCGCGATCACCTGGTTCGTTTTCGGCCAGACGCTCCGCCACGAGTTCATCAATTTCGATGATGGCGATTACGTCTTCAAGAACCGGCAGGTCGCCGGAGGCCTGACCGTGAACGGGATCATCTGGGCGTTCACGCACGTCCATGCGGGAAACTGGCATCCGCTCACCTGGATGTCGCACATGCTCGATTGCCAGATCTTCGGGCTCTATCCCGGTGGCCATCACCTGACCAATATCGTGTTGCATGCGCTCACCGCGGCGTTGTTTTTCCTGGTCCTGCGGCGAATGACGGGTGCGCTTTGGCGGAGCGCTTTGGTGGCCGCGGTGTTCGCGATCCACCCGCTCCACGTCGAATCGGTGGCGTGGGTCGCGGAACGGAAAGACGTGCTGAGCGGGCTGTTCTTTGTCCTGACGGTGGGCGCGTATGCGCGCTATGTGCGCCGCGGCGGGCTGGGACGTTACGCGATTGTGATGGTCTGCTTCGCCCTGGGCCTGCTCTGCAAACCGATGCTCGTCAGTCTCCCGTTGGTCCTCCTTCTCCTCGATTACTGGCCGTTGCGCTGTTTCGAGCAGAAAGGCGCGACGCTCGGCAAACTGATTATCGAAAAGTTGCCGTTCATCGTCCTCGGCGTTGCTGTCTCTCTGGTAACGTTGTTCGCGCAACGGGCCGCGATCCAACCGATCGAGAAATTCCCGTTTCTGCTCCGGCTCGGAAACGCCGCCGTCGCGTATGTCGATTACCTGCGCCAAACATTCTGGCCGGTTAACCTCGCGATCTTTTATCCCTGGGAAGCGGCTCGCATCCAACTTGTCAGCGTCGGGATCGCTGCGCTGATCCTTGTGGCGATCACTGTCGTAGTCGTGCTCGCGCGGCGACGCGGTTATCCGGTCACAGGCTGGTTCTGGTTCCTGATCATGCTCGGCCCGGTGATCGGAATTATTCAGGTCGGCAACCAGGCCCACGCCGATCGCTACACTTATGTGCCTCTAATCGGACTGGCTATCGTGGTGGCCTGGGGCGTGACCGATTTGATCCGCCGCTGGCGCCCGCTCGCGGTCGCGGTCGCGGCCTTGGCTTTCCTCGGGTTGCTTCCCCTCGCCTGGTTCGCCCGGGCCCAAACTGCGTATTGGCGGGACAGCGAACAGCTCTGGTCTCGCGCGCTTGCGGTCACGACCGATAACACCGTTGCCGAGGAAAATTATGGGCAGGCGCTCTATCAACACGGCAAAATCAACGACGCGCTGTTCCATTTGGAAAAGGCGCTCCGAATCGAGCCTAACGACGCGATCGCTCATGGCGCGCTCGGCGCAATTCTCCTGCGAGTTCCCGAGCAGCAAAAGGACGCCATCGCGCATCTGAAGCGATCGCTGGAACTTTATCCGGACCAGCCCGCGGTCCATTCCACGCTTGGGGTTGCGTTGCTCGAAACGAAGGACGCGAGCGAATCGTTCAAGCACCTGCAACGCGCCATCGAGCTCGATCCTGGCGACAGCGACGCGCATTATAATCTCGGCAACACGCTTCTCTACCTGTTGAAGCCCAGGGAGGCGGTCGCCGAGTACGAGCGCGCTTTTAAAATGAACCCGAAGGACGTCGAGGCGCTCAATAATCTGGCCTGGGTTCTGGCCACGTGGCCCGATCCGGCCGGCCGCGATGGCGCCAAGGCCGTGGAATGGGCCGAAAAGGCGGACGCGTTAACCGACAAGCGCAGTGCCGTTCACGTCGCCACTCTCGCGGCCGCTTATGCCGAGGCCGGGCGATTTTCCGACGCGCTCAAAACGGCCGAGCGCGCCCTGCAGTTGGCGACGGACGCGGGCGATATCGAGCGCGCTGAATTTATTCGCGTCCAGATGGAGCTCTACCAAGCCAACAGCCCGCTGCGCGATCAACGCTTCGCGCCACCGCCGGAATAGCAGGGCGAGCCCGATCTAAACGTCGTCCGAATCCGGACGCGCGCGCTTCGCCATTTCTTCCCGTAACGCGTTTCGCGCCTCGCGTTCCTGGGCACGCATGAGAAGCAGATCGTAGAGCGCGAGCAAGATCACGAGCATTGTTTCCCAGGCGCAGGCGAGCCAGAAGAGGATGAAGCGCAATGGATGCTCGTGGGGATTGAGCCACGGACGGAGAACGGTCAGCCCCGTGACCAGCAGGACGAGCGCGACGACGACCGTCACGGCCATGGTTCGACGGCGTGATTTTGGATCGCGAAGCAAGCCGCGGGTCGCGTGAACCGCGAACGGCGCCACTCTCAGGCGCTTCTCGGGTGGCCCGGGTTTCATGGCCTAACGACTAGATCAGCAGCAGCGTCGGGTTCTCGAGCAGGTGCCGGAGTTCCTTCAGGTATTCCGCGCCGAGGGCGCCGTCGATGACGCGGTGGTCGCAGCTCATTCCGATGCTCATCCGCTGCCCGGAAACGATCTGGTCGCAATCGTCGATCACCGCTTTTTTCACAATCGCGCCGATGGAAAGAATGAATCCCTGGGGTGGGTTGATGACGGCGGAAAAGCTGTCGATGCCGTAACTGCCGAGATTCGACACGGTGAAGGTACCGCCTTGAAATTCCTCCGGCTTCATCCGTTTGTGGCGCGCCCTCCCGGCAAGATCTTTCACCGCTTCGCTGATCTCGCGGAGCGATTTGCCCTGGGCGGCGCGGATCACCGGCGTCACCAGTCCTTCTTCCAGCGCGACCGCGATCCCGAGATTGACGTCGTTGTATTGGACGATGGCGTCGCCGTCGAAGGAAGCGTTCGCTTTCGGAACTTTGACCGCGGCGTCGACGGCCGCCTTTAACACGAAATCGTTTACGGTGATCTTCGAGCTGTCGCTATTTTCGCCCGCCGATTTCAATTCGGCGCGGGCAGTCATCAGCGGCCCGGCGTCGATCTCGATATTCAGATAGAAATGCGGAACCGGGCCTTTGCTCGCGACCAGTCGCTCCGCGATCACCTTGCGCATTCCGCTCAGGCTGATTCGCGAACCCTGGCCCGCGGGAATCCGAGGCGCGGCGGCCGGCGCCGGTGTCGAGCCCTTCGACTTCGCCGCCGCGCGCACGTCGCTCTCGGTAACGCGGCCCTCAGGCCCCGTTCCCTTGACCGTCGACAAATCGACGCCCTGCTCCGCCGCGATTCGTCGCGCCAGCGGGGACGCTTTCACGCGCGCCTCGCCGCTGCTTTCCGCTTTCGGCTCGGGAGATTTCTTCGGCGGAGGCGCGGCCTTCTTCTCTGTGGATTCTTTGCTTTCCTGGGGCGGCGCCGTCTCCGGTTCCTCTTCTTCGGCGGGCGCGGGCTTCTCGGTTTCCGCCTGCTCCTTCTTCTTGGGGGCCTTGGTCTCTTCTTTCGCTTTCGGCTCCGGCTCCTTTTTCTTTTCTTCCTTCGGCGCCGCGCTCTCCCCTTCCCCGCCGATAAATGCGATCTTCTCGCCAACCTCTACCTTCCCGCCCTCCTCGACGTAAATTTCCGTGAGCGTCCCGTCCTCTGGCGACTCCCATTCCATCGTCGCCTTGTCCGTTTCGATCTCCGCGATCACGTCGCCGGTCGAAACCTTGTCGCCCTTCTTTTTCTTCCACGCGACGAGGGTCCCCTCGGTCATCGTGTCGCTCAACTTGGGCATTTGGATTTCAGGCATGGCGAATCGTCGTTAGGCGTAACAAACCTTCTTCACGGCCGCGATCAACTTCTCCACGCTGGGGAGGACCGCTTTCTCGAGTCGTTCGTTGTACGGCATCGGCACATCTTCCTGCGCCACTCGCAGGATCGGCGCGTCGAGGCCGTCGAACATCTCCTTCTGTATCCGGTAGGTGACTTCCGCGCCGACACCGCAAAACGGCCGGTCCTGCTCGACGATCACGACCCGGTGCGTCTTCGAAACGGAATTCAGGATCGCCTCCATATCGAGCGGTTTGATGGAACGCAGGTCGAGCACTTCGGCGCTGATCTCTTCTTCGTTCTCCAGCGTCTCCGCCGCCGCGAGCGCCAGCGGGACCGTCTGCGCATAACAAATGATCGTCACGTCGCTGCCTTCCCGTTTCACCTCCGCTTCGCCGAGCGGGATGAGCAGCTCGACGTTTTCGTCCTCGACCATTCCCTTCGAACTGTAAAGGAGCTCGACCTCGAGCACCAAAACCGGATCGTTGTCGCGGATCGCCGTTTTCAACAAACCCTTGGCGTCGCGCGGCGTCGCCGGTGTGCAGATCTTCAAGCCCGGCACGTTCGCGTAAAGGCATTCGGTGGCGTGCGAGTGGGTCGCACCGAGCTGATGGGCAGGGCCGTTTGGTCCGCGGAACGTAATCGGGATGTTGAACTGGCCGCCCGACATCGTGAGCATGTTCGGCGCGTTGTTCACCACCTGGTCAAAGGCGACGAACGAAAAACTGAACGTCATGAACTCGATGATCGGCCGGAGCCCGACCATCGCCGCGCCGACACCCAGGCCGGCAAATCCATTTTCGCTGATCGGCGTGTCGACAATCCGCTTCGGCCCGAAACGTTCCAGCAATCCCTGGCTTACCTTGTAGGCGCCGTTGTATTCCGCGACCTCTTCCCCCATAAGGAACACGTTCGGATCCCGCTCCAATTCCTCGGCGAGCGCTTCGTTGAGGGCCTGGCGATAAGTGATCTCTCTCATTTGGGCGATCCCGGAATCGGCTGGCTATAAGTGTAATCGTAAAGCTTTTCGAGCGGCGGCTCCGGGCTTTCCTCCGCGAACTTCACGCTCGCGAGCGCGATTTCTTTCGCTTCTTTGTCGAGCCGATCGAATTGTTCGTGCGTCAATTTCTCCTCGCGGGTAAGCTGCGCCCGCAGTCGCGTGATCGGATCGTCCAGCCGGTATTTTTCGAGCTGCTCTTTCGTCCGATAACTTGCCGGGTCGGACATGGAATGGCCGCGATACCGATAGGTCCGGACTTCCGCGAAGGCCGGATGCGGATCGCCCCGCATCGAACTGATGATCTCGCCGAGTTTGTCGCGCACTTCCCGAAAATTCATCCCGTCGATGACCGTTGCGGGAATGTCGTAACCCTCGGCGCGCTCGACGATTTCCTTGAGCGAGGTGGATCTCTCGACGCTGGTTCCCATGGCGAACAGGTTATTTTCGCAGACAAAAACGACCCGCAGCTTGTAGAGCGCCGCGAGGTTCAGCGCTTCGTGGAATGAGCCCTGGTTGATCGCGCCATCGCCAAAAAAGCAAAGCGTGACCCGGTCTTCTTCCCGGTATTTCGAGGCGAACGCCATTCCGACAGCCAGCGGCACATGCGCCGCCACGATAGCGTGGCCGCCGTACATGTGACGTTCGCGATCGAAGTAATGCATCGAACCACCGAGCCCACGCGAGCAACCGGTCGCCTTCCCGAACAGCTCGGCCATGCAGGCGTTCGCACTGGTCCCGCGGGCGAGGGCGTGGGCATGGTCGCGGTAAGCCGTAATCAAATAATCATCCGGCCGTGCCGCCGCAACCGCGCCGCAGACGACTGCTTCCTGCCCGATGTAAAGATGACAGAAGCCGCCGATTTTCTGGGCCTGATATTGCTGGCTCGCGCGTTCCTCGAAACGCCGAATCAGCAGCATCAACGAGAGCATTTCCACCTCGTCGCGTGGCTCCGGCTGCGACATAAGGCCGGACTAGGTCGTGCGCGGCTGGGCGGCGGTGGCGCGGGCAGGCTGCGAAGCGCGACCCAAATGGAAGCAAACAATGAAGAGCCCGGTGAAGAGCAGATCGCTTACGACCGAGTTCCGGAAAAACATCCAGCTCGGCGTGGCGCTGTAAGCCGAGACACCAACCGTCAACGACTGGAACAAGCCAGCGACATTCTTGGGATAGCCGGGATCGAAGAGCCACGAGACGGTGCCGGTGACGACGTAAAAGAGAACCGAGGCCGCAATTGACGCAGGCAGGATGGTCTTGACGGAAGCGCGATCACGCAACAGCAACCCAAGCACTCCCACGAGCGCGAACGCAACGTAATGCGAAAGGACGAAAGGGCTGAGCAAGGAAAAGCCGTAGAACGTGTTCAGCACCACGTCGGAGACGAGCAACGCGATCATCGGCACGGTGAACCGGTATTTCGCCGGGAAATAAGCGGCCGCGCACAGAGCGATCGCCGCCATGGGCGCGAAGTTCGAGAGCGCGGTGGTTCCGGATGTAATGGCGAGGCCGGTCACGATCCGATAAGCGACCGCCGCGACGATGAGAAGGATTGCGGGAATCATCGGGTAAATCCTAACGGCGCCTCACGGGCAGCGCAAGCCTAGCTCGCGGAAGCGGCCGGGGCTGAAGCGCTGCCTAACGACTTGTTGAGCCGCGCCTTCCGGCGTTTCGCGGCGTTCTTATGGATGATCCCGCGCTTGGCTGCCTTATCGATCGCCGAGATCATCGCGTGGACATCTTTCGCTTCGGGTTTCCCGCCCCCGGCAGAGATTCCCTTTTGCATCCCGCGGAGGCGGGTCAGGACAGTGCGGTTGCGGAGAGAGCGCTTCGTCGTCTGGCGGGCGCGTTTGGAAGCGGATCGTGTATTGGCCATGATTGGAAAATTGTGAGCGGGAGGGTCGCGGAGACGTATCCCCCTGTCAACCCGCGGCGTAGCGAAACTACGCGCTCCGGCCGAAGTGCGGCTGCTCTTTCACTGCCTTCCGCACCGGACGCGGTTTTTCCGCGCGTTTCTCGGCCTGCTTTTCAACCGGCTTTTCCGCCGTCTTTTCTGCCGGGGCGTCGGACGCGATCGCCGCAACCGTGGTCGACTGGACCTTTTGTTCCGGCTCCGCCTTCGGTTCCGGCTTCACTTCTGGTTGCGGCTTCGGTTGTTCGAGACTGAAAACCGCGCCGCTCGGCGCTTTCGGAACCTTCGGCAATTTGTCGTTCACGATCTCGACGAGCGCGCCGATCGGCAGCTGAGCGTAGAGCTCGGCCACGTCGCGCGACTTCATCCGGATGCAACCGTAGCTCGCGGGGCGGCCGATCGTTCGTTCCTCTGGAGTGCCGTGAATGTAAATGCACCGGCTGAAAGCGTGCGCGTTCTCGGGCTGCAATCCTTTCAGCCAGATAATCCGGGTGATCACCGGGTCGCGCCCGGGAGCGTTCGGTTTCAAAATCTCGCCCGTAAAACGGCGGTTACGAAAGACCGCGCCGACCGGCGCGTGGTCGCCAATCTTTTCCGCCACCTGGAGAAAACCGAGCGGCGTCGTCATGTGGCCCCAGTCGTCGCCGAGGCCGAACTTCGAAGTGGAAATGGGATAGGTGGCAAGACGGGCGCCGTTACCCATCAGCATCAGCTTCTGTTCTTTCACGCTGATGATGACGCGGCTGGGACCATCCGCGCGGAGGCCGGGGGCGAGCGAAATGAGCGCTAGCGCGGCCAGGGCCAACCGAAACATGCAGCGCTTCTTACTAGAATTTCGCCTTTTGTCACGCAGGAATTGTGGCCGCTGCGCGCTCGGCCGCACCCAAACTCAGGCGCGGCATCCATTGGCTGAAGGAGGAAACCGACACGTAAAAGAACCCGATCTGGAACATCGCGAGGAAGGGAACCGAGATCCATTGGTTGTGGTCAATCGCGAACCAGAGGAAGTAGGAAAAATAAATCGCGAACGCCATTTCGGCCAAAGGCAGGAGCGATTTGAGCGGCATGTATTTGCAGGAACGCCACGGCTGGGACTTGCGTTCGATGCCGTACTTCGGGGTGCGTGCAAAATCGGATTTGTGATTGAAGACTGCTTCCAGAACGGCACGGGCGTTGTTGATGGAAAGGCCGACGCCGAGGGCCAGCAAAGCCGGGAGAAGGAGAATCTCCTTCATCCAGGTGCGCGGGTGCAGTTCGCGCTGCGCACAAATATAAAAGACCGCGACGGAGACAGACGCGGTCATGAAAATCGGGACATCGAGGAGGAGCGTGCGCACCCAGGTCGCTTCCGGACCGCCGGTCGAGGGATGAAGAAGCACGCACAAACAGGCCAGGAGAAGATAGGCGAAGTTCGAGGTGAGGTGCGCCGTGGCTTCGATCTTTATCATGAGAGGCAACGGGCTCCGCCAGATCGTCGGCAACAATTTCTTGCAGGTCTGGATCGAGCCTTTGGTCCAGCGATGCTGCTGGGATTTGAAGCCGTTCATGTCCACCGGCAATTCGGCCGGTGTGATGACGTCCGGCAGGAAAATAAATTTCCAGCCGGCCAGCTGCGCGCGATAACTGAGGTCCAGATCTTCCGTGAGGGTGTCGTGCTGCCAGCCGCCCGCTTCATCGATGCACGACCGGCGCCAGAGCCCGGCGGTGCCGTTAAAATTAAAGAAGCGTCCGCTGCGGCTGCGCGCGGTTTGTTCCAAAAGTAAATGGCCGTCGAGGAACATTGCCTGAACGCGAGTCAGCAATGAATAGCCGCGATTCAAATGTCCCCAGCGGGTCTGGATCATGCCGACCTTCGGGTCGGTGAAGAAATGAATGGTGCGCTGGAGGAGGTCTGGTTGCGGAACGAAATCAGCGTCGAGAATGCAAACGAACTCGCTCTCCGCCGAAGCCAAACCCGTCTCGAGCGCGCCGGCCTTGAAACCAGTCCGGTCCGTCCGGTGGATCAGCTCGACGTTGAACCCGCGACCCTGCAAATCCGCGACGCAGGAGGCTGTCAGCTCCCGGGTATCGTCGGTCGAGTCGTCCAGCACCTGGATCTGGAGCAGGTCTTTCGGGTAATCGATCTCGCTCACTGATTTGAGCAGCCGCTCGACCACATACACTTCGTTGAAGATCGGCAATTGCATCGTGACCTTGGGCAATTTCTCGAAGTGGCCCGCCGGGATGGTGGACCGTTTCCGGTGCTTCAGAAAAAGGTAGATGATGACGTAACGATGAATCCCGTATGCAGAGAGGCCGATTAGCACGCTCATGTAGCAAATCGTCCAAATGATTGAGGCCAGGCTTCCTTGCATAACGGATTAGAGAAACTGCCCCGACGCTTTCTTCGGAGCAGGGCGACATGATGCCGCTTCCCCCGCATCCGTCAAATCAAAAATCCGAGGTTTGCCCGTGAGAAGCGGAGTCATTTTAGAGGGACAAAGAAACAGGTGCAGGCGAGTTTAGGCAGAGGGGGTTCCGCCATGCAAGCAAGCGCCGGTCATAAGCCGATTCAGTTAGGAATGAAAGCCTTCGTCCGGCTGGGCCTTGCTCTAATTATATATGGAGGAGCGCATTTGCCGGCCGAAGAGCCGCGCGAGCACGAACGAGAGGAGCTCGGCGTCAATCCCTACACCGCCCCCTCGGTCGCCGAGATTTTCCAGCAGCTCGACGACTTGAAGCCGCTGCCCTTCGACGAGCTGAAACGTGATTTCCCCCAAGCCGCCCATGCCAGTCGCGAACAAATGGGAATGGTCTTCGGCAGTTTGGTCGCCGACGGGTTCCTTGTGGTCGAGGCGAAACGACAGAATCTCGTCGAGGATCTCGGCCGGGTGTTGCTGCGCCAGGCGCGCAGCCTCGGAGTGGGCGACCGCGTCATGCGGCACAGCGCGAGCCTGACGGACCTGGGAAAGAAGGGCGATTGGGCGGCGGTCCGGAGCGAACTGCTTGCGACGCAGGAGGACGTCGAACAGGCCATGACGGAATTACGTGACCAGAAGATGGCGCATTTGATCAGCCTCGGCGGGTGGCTGCGCGGCTTGGAAATCTGCGCCGGAGCGGTGGAAGGCAATTACACGACCGACCGCGCAGCCGTTCTTTGGCAGCGCGACCTGATTAATTACTTCGCCGAGGAATTGACGACGCTGCCGCCCGCCGTCGCCCACAAGCCACTGTTCGAAAAGGTCCGGACCGGGGTGAATGGCATTCGCGACCTGCTCAATCGCGTCCCCGACAAAATCCCCCTGGAGGATGTGAAGGCGCTGCACGCGCAGGCGAAGGAACTCAACCGGATCATTGCGGCCGCCGAGTAGCGGCGTATTTCAGCCCTTGCCGCAACGGTAGAGAGAGCCGAACTTTTCACGCGATGTCGTGGCTTCAGTCCATCCCATTCCTCGCCCATCTCAAGCGGCGGGACCGCGACCGGCTCGCCCGTTACAACATCGTCGTCGCCATCCTCCTGGCCGGCTGGTTCCCCTCCATCCTCATGCTGGTCATTTCCTACACGATCCTGACCAACACTCTCGAATCCAAAATCCTCCACGACCGCCAGACCTTTGTGCAGTTGATCGCGCACCTCGTCGGCGACGATCTCAGCCACACCGGCAGCGTTATCGAGTATTACCAGACCCAGCCCGACGTCGCCAAATTACTGGTCGGACCCGCCGCTTCGACCGGCGCGCAGCAATGGCTCACCCAGACGTTTTACTCGCACCCGCGGATCGATGGCATGTTCATCACCGGGATCGAGGGCAATCTGATCGCGTCCATCCCGGCGATCAGCGAGGCTGAGGCGCAAAACTTTTCGGCCTCGCTTTGGCGGGAAGGGGCGATGGGGTCGCCCGATGTCTTTGTGTCTTCGGTGCACCCGCGCTCGCCCGATGGCCGCATGGCGACGGCCATCGTTGGCGCCGTCCGAACACCGGAAGGTAACGTGGCCGGCTACCTCGGCGTCTGGGTGCTGGTGGAACGGATGGGGCGGCGGCTATCGACGATTGATTTCGCCGACCAGTCTGTCTGCCAGATCGTGGACCAGACCGGCGTTCCCCTTTTTACCACCAACTTCGCGCCGAACACCGGTCCGGCGCCGTCGCATCTTTCTAAAATCATCGGCGAAATCCGCGCGCTAAAGACCGGCTCAATCGAGCGGGACGGAAAGCTTTATTCGTTCACGACGGTCGACAACACCGGCTGGATCACTTTCGTCGAGCAGCCGAAAGCGGTCGCTTACAAACCGGTCCAGGACCTCCTCGATAAAATCACGATCCCGGCGCTGTGGCTGATCGCGGTGACGGCGGCGATGGCGTTTTACGCGGCAAGAGTCGCGCGCCGGCAGGCCGAAGCCACCCGGCGGATCGAGCGGGAAGTTATTTTCAACGAGAAAATCCTGGCGAATATGCCGAGCGGCATCGCCTTGGTGGATCCGGAGTCACGCCATTTCCTCCAGGCGAACCAGGCGTTCATCGACATGGCGAGACGTTTCGGCGAGCTGCCGGAAGGGCGCGACATTTACGAAGCGATTTACGACGAGGTCAAGATCGTGCCGGGCGAAGCAATCGAGCGGGTGCTGGCGTTCGGCGCGCCGTATCAGCTCGTCGAACACGCTTTCGTCGATCGGGATGGGATGACGCGGTTCGTCAACGTTAACCTGTTGCGTCTCCAAACCTCGGAGCAAACCGTCCAGGGCGTTTTGTATCTGGTGGAAGACAAAACGCGGGACATGACCCTGCGCCAGGAGCTGATCGGCGCGAACGCAGCCAAAGACCAGTTCCTCGCGCTTCTCTCCCATGAATTGCGCAACCCGCTCTCGCCCGTAATTGCAATGGTCGGCGAACTCGAGGCCAGCGCGGGTGACAAACCGGAAGTCCGCCGCGCCCTTGAGGTCATCCGCCGCAACGTCGAGCTCGAAGCGCGACTCATTGACGATTTGCTCGATGTCACCCGCATCTCGAAGGGCAAACTTCAGCTGAGCCTGGAAACAGCCAGCGTCCATGAGATTCTGCAGCGCTCCTACGAGATTTGCCGGGAAGAAATCGTGGCGAAAGATCTCAAGATCGAGTTCCGACTCCGCGCCGAGCAGGCCTACGTCGAAGGCGATCCCGCGCGTCTGCAGCAGGTGTTCTGGAACCTCGTTAAAAACAGCGTGAAGTTCACGTCCGCCAAAGGCCGGATCGTCATCGAGACGCTGAATCCCAGGCCAAACGAAATCGAAATCCGAACGACCGACACCGGTATCGGCATCGAGCCCGACCAAATGGGTCGAATCTTCAACGCGTTCGAACAGGGACAAAGTTCGATCACCCGCCGCTTTGGCGGGCTCGGTCTCGGCCTGGCTATTTCAAAGGCGATGGTCCAGGCGCATGGCGGCACGATCAAGGCCGAGAGCAGCGGGAAGAATCGGGGAGCCACTTTTATCGTGACCCTGGCGACCGTAGCTGCACCAGCGGAAACCACAGCGCTTCCCGAATCGACGCAACCTCACGCGGCCGCCACGGCGGCGGCGACCCCGGCGAGAGGCGCCGGCCCGCGCGTGCTGGTCGTGGACGATCACGTCGACACCTGTACGGGAATGAAGATGATGCTCGAGCGCCGCGGCTATCGGGTGGCGGTCGCGCACACGGCCGACGAAGCGGTCGAAAAAACCGAACAAGAGGAATTCGATCTCGTGATTAGCGACATCGGGTTGCCCGATCGGTCCGGTTACGAATTGATGAAGGAATTGAGCACGACGCGGAGTCTGCGCGGCATCGCGCTAAGCGGCTTCGGCATGGAGAACGATGTCAGCCGCGCCCGGGCCGCGGGCTTCTCCGAACACCTGACCAAGCCGATCAACTTTGACCGGCTCGACGAGGCGATCCGGATGCTTCTGGCTGAACCGGAAGCAGCCGTGCGTTCCTGACAATTAGTGGGTCGAGTCGACCGTCGCCGCGGTTTGCTCGGCGTTTTTGCGCTCGGACGCTTCCTTCAATTCGCGCGAAAGTTTTTCCACGCGCTGACGCATGATTTTGCCAGCCTTGAATTTGACGGTCGCCCGCGACGGAATCACAAAACTGCTGCCCGGTTCGTTGGGATTCCGGCCTACGCGCGGTTTCGTCAGGCGCGGCTGAAAAACCCCGAAATTACGCAGTTCCACTGCGACATTGTTCGCCAGGCTGTTGGTAATGTGATCGAGCGTGCGTTGCACAACCTCGAAAACGTCGTGCTGCACCATCCCCGTCTGGTTGCTGATCGCGACAACGATGTCCCTCTTGGTGAGCTTCGGCATACACAAAGTAATCGTGTCCCGCCACTAAGCCGGTGGGCACGAATTGCAATATTTTTACTCGACCCTGTGAATTGGCCGGGCCGGGATGGTCCCGTTTCCCTGGGGAGCGACGCCCTAGGTGAGTGCCGGACGGCTGAAAAGCCGGCTCAAATAGTAAGAGAGAGGATTCTGTTCCGAGAGCGATTTTCGGCGCGACTTCAGCTGGCCCTGGATCACGCCGAGCTTGGTGAACACGCCGTTCCACTCGGTTTCTAGCCGCCGGACTTCTTCGTTCGACAGTTCCCGAACGCCGCGGACCGAGACACTGCGCTGGAGAACATTCATCGCCCGGCCTGAGAGTTCGCCCAGCACACCCAGCACCCCGAACACGTGCTCCGTTTCCTGCAGGAGGTTCGCGCGAATCTCGGTGAACTGCCGTTCCTGTTCGGCGGAGATGATGGGACGGGCCTTGTCCAGGCCGTAGGTGATCAGATCGTGCAATTTCTTCCAGTTATCCAACTGGAGCGTGAGCAGGCGGAGCTGAGTTTCGAGGCTTTTGTCTCTCATACGGGGCCGGTGGCAGAAAGTTCCAAGGTCTCGTCGAGTTTCTGCAGATTATCGATCAAGAGGTGGGCCCATGGACGATCGACCGTCTGGACCTGGCTGATGATTCCTTCTTCAAAATAAAACCGGCCCTGGCGCCACCGAAAAATCTCGGCGACCGCCGACTCGCCCTCGAGCGATCCGTAGACGGCGTGCCGGACCGAGCCGTGAGCGAGATAAATCTCGCTGTTGCCGCGGCCCGATTTGAAAGTGAAACGTCCGCTGCGCTGCCCGAGGCAGCTCATCTGTAAAATCTCGGCTGCTGAAAACTGGTTCAGGTTCCCGATGAGCGAGTGACATGGGTCGATGCCTTCGGCAGGAGTGCCGCCCTGAGCGAGCGAATCGACGAACGTCCGCAGTTGAGCGCGAAGGCTCCGGTCGCTGCTGTCGCTCGCGATTCGGGTAATCTTTTGCTGGCGCGCCGCCTCCGCGGTCCGGGCGTCTTTGCCCCCCGGGGAAAGACAAACGATGTTGAGCGAAGGGAAATGCTGTCGGGCGCTGGTTCCCTGGTCCATCGCGATCGGGTCCTCGCCCTCGACCACGAATCCGTCAAAATTCTCGGACAATAGAATGGAGACCGCCTCCGACATTGTCCGGACGACCCGGGCTTCAATTCCCTCGAATTCGTCGAGAATAGCAAGAGCCCGGTCTTGAAAGACTGGGTCGGCATTCAATATGAGGAGCCTGGTTTCCACAAATGGCGTCTGAGCGGTAAAAAAACTAAGCAGGAACCTTGCCCGGCTGGATCGGTCGAACCCGGCCCGAAACTATCGCCACGGCCGACGAGGCGGGGGTGCCGGGAAATGGCCCGGGGCCACCTCGTGCGCAGTCCTGAAATGCAACTTTGCGACTTTCCGTAGCGCTCCTGGCCCACCTGCCTCGACGACTTTCCTGGCCGCGTCCTTTACCTCGCCTGAAACACCACGACCGAGCTTTACCCCAAACGTCTTTCCGCGCCCCTCGAGCCAATCGATAAACGCCTCCCGGGCAAGGATCGAAGCCGCCGCCACGGCGAGGTCGGATTCGGCCTTCGTCCGCTGTTCGAGCCGGATCTTCTGCCCGTGTTCGAGCAGCGCCTTCTCGATCACGCTCGCATCCGCAAATTTGTCCGACAACGCCCGGGGGCAATCCGGCTTTCGCTCCAGTAGATTCTCGATAACCCGCGCGTGCCCCCAGCCGAGCAAACTGTTGAGGTTCCCGAATTTCTCGTAGAGATCGTTGTAACGTTCCGGGCCGATCGACACTGTGTCGCCCACCGCACCCGGTGTGGTCCGAATGATTTTCGCCAAATCCCGGATCCGCTTGTCGGACCCGATGCGTTTGCTGTCCTGGATTCCGGCGTCGAGAAATTGGCGCGCGATCTCGCGATCGACATACACGCCGGCAATGACGAGCGGCCCAAAAAAATCGCCTTTGCCGCTTTCATCGATCCCGAAATGCGGCTCGAACATTTCCGGCGAATGGACCTCCTCGTAACCAAGTTTGGCTTCGCCCAAAATCTTCGGCTCGAGCTCGAACTGAACGAACTCTTCGATCCCCTTCCCTTGCAGCAGGATCTTCGGCCCTTTCTCGTAAACCGCGACGCTGAGCTTGTTTTTTTGCGCGAAAAAAAGCGTGTACGGCCTCTCCGCAAATTCGAAGCTCAGCTCCTTGAGCAAGGCGCGGAGCTTCGCCGCCTGTTCGGTCGTGAGCGGGTGAGTGTAGGAAGTCATTCCTTAAAGAAGGGCAAACGTCGAACGCCCAACGCCCAACGTCCAATCTCGAATGAAAAACTCTGCATTCGGCGTTGGACGTTCGGCGTTGGGCGTTCGACGTTTTCTTCCATCAACGCGAACACTAAACCGGGCGCGGCGGCATTCCGGCGTTCTATCCTCGCCTGGTATCGCAAAAATGCCCGCGACCTCCCCTGGCGCCGCACCACCGACCCCTACGCCATCCTCGTCTCCGAGTTCATGCTCCAGCAGACCCAGGTCGCCACCGTCATTCCGTATTACAATGAATGGCTCCGGCGCTTTCCGGATTTCGCTTCGCTCGCCGCGGCTTCGGAAAGCGAGGTTCTCCACGCCTGGCAGGGCCTCGGTTATTATGCGCGCGCCCGGAACCTTCGCGCCACGGCTATCGCGATCGTCGAAAAACACGGTGGCGAATTCCCCCGCTCCTTCGATGCGATCGCCGCGCTGCCGGGGATCGGCCGTTACACTGCCAATGCCGTCGCTACGTTCGCGTTCGACGCCGCGGTGCCGATCGTCGAAGCGAACATCGCTCGCGTTCTGTCGCGCCTCTTCGATCTGCAGACGCCGATCGACACCAGCGCCGGACGCGAACAGCTCTGGACTGCGGCCCAAGAACTTCTGCCGCCCCGCAATGCCGGCCAGCATAATTCCGCCCTGATGGAATTGGGCGCGCTCGTGTGCGGCGCCAAGCCTCGATGTGAATCGTGCCCGGTGAAAGGTTTCTGCAGCACGAGCGAGCCCCTAGCTCTTCCCCGGAAAAAATCGCGGCCGTCAATAGAACTTCGCGTCGAACATCACCGCTTCGTGCTCCGCCGCCGTCGCGTCCTCCTCGAACAATCTCAGGGTCGCTGGCGGGGAATGTGGATCCTTCCCCGATTAACGAGCGCGCCTGTAGCGCGTCAGCCGCTGCATCGTTCCGAATTTCCTTTCACCCACCACCGCATCACCCTCGCGGTCTATCGCGACAACGGCGCATCTGGCGATGCAACCATGCGTTGGTTTCCGATCCGGCAGCTTTCCTCAATTCCTGTTCCTTCCCCCCATCGTCGCGCGCTCGACGACATTCTCGCCTTCTCTTAATTCGATGTTGGACGTTGGACGTTGGACGTTGGACGTTTTCCAATGCCCGCGCTCGAACAGCTACCCGATACCCACGGTCATTTCGGTCCGTACGGCGGAATGTTCGTCCCCGAAACGTTGATGTCCGCCCTCAACGATCTGACCGCCGAGTACGAACGCGCCAAAGCCGATCCGGGATTTCACCGCGCCCTCGACGATCTCCTGCGCGATTTCGCCGGCCGTCCCACGCCATTATATTTCGCAAATCGGCTCACGGAAAATCTCGGCGGCGCGAAGATTTATTTGAAGCGCGAGGACCTGCTTCACACCGGCGCACATAAAATCAATAACGCGCTCGGCCAGATTCTGCTCGCGCGGCGCATGGGCAAGACCCGCATCATCGCGGAGACCGGCGCCGGCCAGCATGGTGTCGCGACGGCGACAGTCGCGGCCCGCTTCGGGTACGAGTGCGTAATTTACATGGGCAGCGTGGACATGGAACGCCAGGCGCTCAACGTCGCCCGCATGCGTTTCCTGGGCGCGAAAGTCGTCGCCGTGACTGCCGGCCAGGCGACGCTCAAGGAAGCGATCAACGAAGCGATGCGTGATTGGGTGACGAACGTGCGGACCACGCATTACATCCTCGGCTCCGCGCTTGGCTCCCATCCCTACCCGATGATGGTCCGCGATTTTCAGCGCGTGATCGGCGTCGAAACGCGCCGCCAAATCCTGGAACGCGAAGGCCGTTTGCCGGACCTCCTCGTCGCCTGCGTCGGCGGAGGCAGTAACGCGATCGGATTGTTCCATCCCTTTCTCGACGATCAATCCGTGAGCATGATCGGCGTGGAAGCTGGGGGCGAAGGAATCCGTGCCGGGAAACATGCCGCCCGCTTCCAAGGCGGACGGCTCGGTGTTCTCCAGGGCACAAAAACTTTCATCCTGGCGAATGACGATGGTCAGATCGAATTGACGCATTCCGTTTCCGCGGGACTCGATTACGCGGCGGTTGGCCCCGAGCACAGTTACCTGCGCGATCAGAAACGGATCGAATACGTCTATGCGACCGACGACGAGGCGCTGGCCGCGTTCCAAACCCTCGCCCAGACGGAAGGAATCATTCCCGCTCTGGAGACGGCGCACGCTGTCGCGCACACGATAAAGATCGCGCCTGCTCTTCCCGCCGATACAATCCTGGTCGTGAATTGTTCCGGTCGAGGCGACAAGGATGTCTCTCAGGCAGCGATGCATTTTGGATTCTAAATGCGCAGCATGACTGGATATGGGCGTGGCGAGGCGGACCACGCTGGAACGAAAATCAGCGTCGAGCTGAATTCCGTGAACCGGAAGCAGAGCGACATCGTCATTAATCTCCCGCGAGATCTGGCCGCGCTGGAACCGCGAATCCGCCAGGCGATCAATGAAAAGATTTCCCGGGGCCGGATGAACGTGATGATCGGACTTCAGGAAGGCGCGAACGGGGCGAGCGCGCTCGCGCTCGATACTGCGCTGGCCCGGTCCTACCACGCGGCCATGCTGACGTTGCAAAAGGAATTGAGCGCCCCCGGCGAGATCACGATTGGGACGATCCTCCAGGCACCGGGAGTGATGCGTTCGCCGGAGCACACCATCAAGGGCGACGACGCCTGGCCGGCGGTCGAGCGCGCGCTGACAACGGCCCTCGCGGATTTGGTCAGGATGCGCGAGCGCGAAGGAAAGCATCTCGCCAAGGATTTGATCCATCGTCTCAAAACCCTGCGCCAGGAAACCAAGGAGATCCGCGTCCTCTATCCGGAGGTGGTAAAAAAATATCGGACCGTATTACGCGAGCGACTCGAGAAGGCCGGCCTCGACCTTCCCCTCGAAGATGAGCGCCTGCTGAAGGAAGTCACGATTTTCGCCGATCGCTCGGACATCTCCGAGGAGTTGACGCGGCTCGAAAGTCATCTCGCCCAGTTCGCGCATCACCTCCGCAAGAACGAACCGGTCGGCCGGACCCTTGAATTTATTACCCAGGAAATTTTTCGGGAGCTGAACACCCTCGGCGCGAAATCCAACGACGCGGCGATCTCCCAACATGTCGTTGCCTGCAAATCGGAACTCGAGAAAATCCGCGAGCAAATCCAAAACCTTGAGTAGGCAATTCTCCCGCACTGGAATCTTGTTCGTTCTTTCCGCGCCCTCCGGTGCCGGCAAGACAACACTTTGCGACGCGCTCCGCCAGACACCGGATTTCGTTTACTCCGTTTCGTGCACGACCCGGGCGCCCCGCGCCGGAGAGATCGAAGGCGATGACTACCATTTCCTGACCGAGAAAGACTTCGTCGCTCGCATCGAAGCCGGCGAGTTTCTCGAATACGCGAACGTGCACGGCCGTTACTACGGCACCACCCGCGAGCCGCTCATCAGCAACTTGCAAAACGGGGTCGACGTCCTGATCGACGTCGACATTCAAGGCGCGGCGGCCATTCGAAACTTCGACGACGAAACGATCCGGCGCGCACTCTGCGATGTTTTCATCATGCCGCCCGACCTCGATGAATTGCGGAAACGACTGACGAAACGCGGAACGGAAACGCCGGAGCAAATCGAAACGCGGATCGTGACGGCGGCCCGTGAGATGGAGCTGTGGCGCGAGTACCGTTACACCATCATCAGCAAATCGATGGAAGAAGATCTCCTGAAGTTCCGCAACATCATGGGCGCCGAGCGCTACCTGAGCCGCAGGTTGGCTTTAAACTAATGTTCTTCTTGCCTGTCATCCGCTCAACATGACAAACAAAAAAACAAAGACCGTCGTCCTCGGCGTGACCGGCTCAATCGCGGCCTACAAATCTGCGGAGCTGGCGAGCCTGCTCGTAAAACAGGGCCACGACGTTTTCGTCGTCATGACGCGGGACGCCGCTGAGTTCATCACGCCGTTGACGCTCCAGACACTTTCAAAAAATCCCGTCACCACCAGTTTCTTCGACGAAAAAGAAAGCTGGCGGCCGGGACACATCGACCTGGCCGACCGCGCCAATCTCCTGTTGATCGCTCCAGCGACCGCGAACGTCATCGCAGAACTCACGCACGGGCTCGCTAGTCATCCGCTCGCCGCGATTGCCCTGGCCACGCGCGCGCAGATTCTGATCGCGCCGGCCATGAACGGGAAAATGTGGGAGCATCCTGCGACACAGGAAAACGTCGCCACGCTGAAATCGCGCGGCGCGGAATTCATCGGCCCCGAAGAAGGTATGCTGGCTTGCGGTTACGAAGGCGTCGGCCGCTTGTGGAAAGTGGACGAGATCGCTTTTCGGGCCGAGTTCCTTCTCGCCCGCCAGGATAATCTGATCGCGTGAGGTTCGTCGTCACTGCCGGCCCGACGCGCGAAGCGATCGATCCGGTCCGCTTCATCAGTAACCGGTCATCCGGCAAGATGGGTTACGCGATCGCGGAAGCGGCCCTGGCGAAGAAGCATCAGGTCACGCTGATCTCCGGCCCGGCCACGGTTCCGCCGCCGCGCGGCGCGGAAATCATTTCGATCACGACGGCCGACGAATTGTATGGCGCGGTCCATCGTTCGCTTCGCGATTGCGATGTGCTGGTGATGTGCGCCGCGGTCTCGGACTACAAACCCGCGTCGGTCGCCGCGCGGAAAATCAAGAAACGAAAATCCGCCTTCGCGCTCCGGCTGGTTCCGACCCGCGACATCCTCGCTTCGCTGCCAAAACGCCGGCGCTATCTTGTGATCGGGTTCGCGGCCGAGACGCATGCTTTGAAAATGAACGCGCGCAAAAAACTGCGCGCAAAAAATTGCGACGCGATTGTGGCGAACGACGTAAGCGGGACCGAAACCGGAATGGAAAGCGACGAAAACGAAGTCACGATTTTTTTTCCAGACGGCGAAATAAAAAGAATTTCGCGTGCTCCAAAAAAAAATATCGGGCGCGAGCTCGTGAAAATATTTTCAAAGATGTGGGAAAAAAGTTTGACAAAAAAATCGTGGTGACTACTGACAACAGTAAGTGAAGTTAAAAAAATCCTTCACCAACCCACCGCGAAAGCGGACCGAAAGGGGGGATTAGTCACCATGGCAGCTAAGAAAAAAGCAAAGAAAGCTCCCGCCAAGAAAAAGGCGGCCGCGAAGAAAAAGAAACATTAGTTCATTCGCGTAACGAGCTACGGAGCTATTTCGTAGTTCCAAATCAATAACTTCAACCCGGGGGGAGAATTCAATTTTCTCCTCCCGGTTTTTTTGTGGGCAGAACCGTTGAGGGGTTGAGAGGATTCTGGTTCGACGTGGCGCCGGATCCTCTCAACTTCTCAACTCCTAAACCTCTCAACCTTCTTCATGACCCATTATCTCGACGCAGCGGTGGAAGCAGCCCGGGCCGCGGGCGACATGCTCCGTCATTCGTTCCAGCGGCCGCTCCGGGTCAATTCTTCCGAAGCGCACGACATCAAGCTCGAGATCGATGTCCGCGCCCAGACACTCATCACCGAGTTGCTCCTGAAAAAATTTCCGGAGCACGCGCTCTACGGAGAAGAGGGCATCGTCGGCGACCAGGGAAGCGACCATCAATGGGTGGTCGATCCGCTCGACGGCACGGTGAATTTTTTCTACGGCATCCCGCATTTTTGCGTTTCGATCGCGCTCCGTTACCTGGGCGAAATCATTGTCGGTGTGATTTACGATCCGATTCGGGACGAACTTTGGAAGGCGCAGAAGGGCGAGCAGCCGACGCTGAACGGGAAGGCGTTTCGAGTGAGCGAGCGCGCGGATTTGCGTGAGTGCGTCGTCTCGGTCGGGCTGTCCAAGACGGGCGTGACGATCGCGGCCGGTTTGCCGCTGTTGCAGGACATGGTGCATCGCGCCCGCAAATGCCGGTTGATGGGAAGCGCCGCGCTCGACATGGCCTACGTGGCGTGCGGGCGCTTTGACGCCTACATCGAACAGGGCATCAGTCTGTGGGACATCGCCGCGGGATGGATCCTTGTGGAAACGGCCGGCGGCATCGTGGACATGAAACCGCGGACGGACATGAAAGACAAATACAGCATCGTCGCCTCGAATGGCGTGGTGGATTTGAAACTGTGAGCACGATCCGCTGCGGAAACGGTTACGATGCGCATCGCCTGGCGGCCGGGCGGAAATTGATTCTCGGCGGCGTCGAGATCCCGCACGATCGCGGACTGGACGGGCATTCGGACGCGGACGTGATCTGCCATGCGATCGCCGATGCATTGCTTGGGGCGGTGGGTGAAAATGACATCGGCCATCATTTTCCGAATACCGACGAAACCATTCGCGGCATCAGCAGCATCGAGATTCTGCAACGGGTCACGGCGCTGCTGGCGGAAATTCACGCGCGTCCGTTGAACGTCGATGCAACTCTGATCGCGGAAGCGCCCAAGATCGCGCCGCACCTTTCGGCGATGCGCGAGAAGATTGCATCCGCGCTGCGACTCGAGCCGGCGCGCGTCAGCATCAAGGCTACGACGAACGAAGGACTGGGCGCCATCGGCCGCGGAGAAGGGATGGCTGCGATGGCCGTGGCGACGGTTGAAATGGAGTAATGGCGATCCGCCTCTTCAATACTTACTCGCGCTCGCTCGAAGAATTTCAGCCCCTCGATCCCGCGGGGCGCGATGTAAAGATGTACACGTGCGGGCCGACGGTGTACAGCCACGCCCACATCGGAAACTTTCGCGCCTATTTGTTCGAAGATCTCCTCCAGCGGCATCTCGAAGCGCGCGGATTCGAGGTCCGCCGGGTCATGAACCTGACCGACGTCGATGACAAGACGATCCGCGGTTCGCGGGAAGCGGGCGTGCCGCTCGCCGAGTTCACGGCGACATTCAAGAAGGCGTTCTTCGAAGATCTCGATGCGTTGCGAATCAAGCGGGCCGATTCGTTTCCGGAAGCGACCGACCCGCGCGAGATCGCGAAGATGATCGAAATGATCGGGACGCTGATGGAGCGGGGTCTGGCGTATCAGGCCGAAGACAAATCGGTTTATTTCCGGATCAAAAACTTTCCTAACTACGGGAAGCTCGCGCATTTCAATCTCGAGGAGTTGCGTTCAACAGGTCGGGTGAAGAGCGACGAGTACGACAAGGAACACATCGGCGATTTTGCGCTCTGGAAAGCGTGGGATGAAGCCGATGGGCCGGTGAAATGGAGCAGCCCGTGGGGCGAAGGCCGGCCGGGCTGGCATATCGAGTGCAGTGCGATGGCGACGCAGCTCCTGGGAGAACAGCTCGATATTCATTGCGGTGGCGTCGACAATATTTTCCCGCATCACGAGGCAGAGATCGCGCAGACGGAAGGATGCACCGGGAAAACGTTCGTGCGCTACTGGCTGCATTGCGCCCACCTCATGGTCGAAGGCCAGAAAATGGCGAAGTCGCTCGGCAATTTTTATACGCTGCGCGACGTCATCGCGAAGGGATACAGCGGACGCGAGGTGCGTTATGCGCTGATGCGGGTGCATTATCGGGCGCTGTTGAATTTTACCTGGGAAGGAATGGAGGAGGCGCGGCAGGCGCTGGGGAGGATTGATGATTGGAAAAGAAGGCTGCAAGAAAACGCCGAACGCCCAACGCCGAACGCCGAATCTCGAATGGCAGAGGGCTCGGGATTCCATGACGCGCTGGATGACGACTTGAATATTTCGGCAGCGCTCGGCGTTTTGTTCGAGACGATTCGGGAGACGAACCGGCGGATGGACGGCAGGGAGATGGATTCGAGCGAAGCGAAGGCCTGGCTGGAATGGTGGGGGCGAGTCGATCAGGTGCTGGCCGTGAGCGAGGAAGAAATGGCATTGCCGGCGGAGATCGCGCAGCTGGCGGAGGCGCGAGTGCAGGCGAGGCTTGCAAAGGATTGGAGAAAAAGTGATGAATTGCGCGACGAACTGGCCGCGCGCGGTTGGGAAGCCCGGGACACCAAAGACGGGCAGAAGATCACGCGGCGCGGCGGCGCGTAACTTTCATGTTTTCGCCGGCGGAATTCCTCAGTCTCGAACACACGGCGCACCCGAAGCTGTTTGAATCCCAGAAGTATGTCTGGGACGCGCTGCGCCAGATCGCGAGCTATCTGCAGTTTCGGTTGAAGCCGGCGGTGCTGGGCGAGCTCGTCGGAAAGCCGTTCATCAGCAACGCGGTTTTCATCGGCGCGGGAACGATCGTCGAACAGGGCGCGGTGTTGAAGGGGCCGGCCTGGATCGGCGAGAACTGCCATATCCGCAGCGGTTGTTACGTCCGCGAGAACGTCATTGCGGGGAATGGCGTGGTGATGGGGAACTCGTGCGAATTCAAGAACTGCATCCTGTTCGACGAAGCGCAGGTGCCGCATTTCAACTACGTCGGCGACTCGATTCTGGGCCATCGCGCGCATCTGGGCGCGGGCGTGATTCTATCGAACGTGAAGCTGGATCATGGCGAGATCCATGTCAGCGCGCCGGACGGCGAGATCGCAACGGGCTTAAGGAAATTCGGGGCCGTGATCGGCGATCGAACGGAGATCGGATGCAACGCGGTGATCAATCCGGGATCGATCCTGGGAAGGGATTGCATTATTTATCCAGGAGCGAATTTCCGCGGGGTGCTGCCGGGCGCGAGCGTGGTGAAAGTGCGGCAAACTTTGCAGGTATTGACGCGGCGGACGGTGGGGGATGGGTAGAGGAAGAGCACGAGCACGAGCAAGGGGAGAGGAGGAGTACGGATGGGCAGGGATTCGAACCCTGGTTGCCTTTCGGCAAACACGCTTTCCAGGCGTGCGCATTAGACCACTCTGCCACCCATCCTTTGGTCTCTTGCTCTTGCTCCTGATCTTGCTCTTGCTCAAGCAGATTAGATCATGAGCACGATCATGATCAGGAGCAGGAATATCAAAGCTGCAATCTTCGGAACAGTTCGTCGAGCGGGAGTTGCAGGCCGATGTAGAACTCGCCGAACTCGCCGTAGTCGGCGCTGACCGGATCGAAGCGCATTTCGTAAACGATCGATTTGATCTGAAAAGTGTCCTGGGCAAACAGGGTGACGCCCCACTCGGCATCGTCGAGGCCGGTCGAACCGGTGATGAGTTGTTTGACTTTGCCGGCGTATTGCCGGCCGACCGCGCCGTGGCCGAGCATGAGCTTGCGGCGATCCTCGAATGGCAACGCGTACCAGTTGCGTTGTTCGCCGCGACGCTTGTTCATGTTGTAGAAACAAACGACGGGCCAATCGGGCAACGTGGGATACATCCGTTCCTGGCGGTAATGCTTCATCCGTTCCTCGAACGCGGCCATCGCCTTCTCGAACTCGGGCGAGCCGCGCTTGATCTTCTGCTCATTCTCGAGGACGGCCGCGTAATCTTCCGCCGTGGTTTTGTATTCGCTCTCCTCGGTGAGCGATAAATAGCTGTAAACCGGCGCCAGCACATCGGCGCCGAGCGCGAGGCTGAGCTGTTTCTCGATCCGATTCGCGTCGTGGAGGTCCGGCGTGACGAGCATGAAACCGAGATCGGCTTTCGGCGTGACGACGCTCAAGGTGAGCAGCTGGGTCGCGTTCAGGGCCCGGATCTCCTGGACGAGCGACGAGAGCGCGACCTTCGCTTCACGCTGTTCGTCGGCGCTGAGCAATTGCCATTGGCCATGCTCGATCCGGTAAAAGAGATGAAGGCAATGCCAACCCTGGACGGGGATCAAGGGCGCGTTGTTCTCGTTCATCGCGGGGCGACGGTCGC
>JBEEHG010000052.1:0-18954 GCA_041167265.1 Verrucomicrobiota bacterium
AGGAGCGGCGATTTGCAATCGCCGTTCTTGGTTCGTCGGCGATTGCAAATCGCCGCTCCTTGATTGCTTAATTAGTTTCGCCGGACTTCGAGCTGCCGCCGCAGGATCCAGTGGAGGATCCCGAGCAACCCCAGGGTCGATGCGATCAACACGATCGTGTTGAACACGAACAGGTCGACCCTGACGCCGAAGTAGCGTTTCTCTTCGCCGAAGAACACGTTCAGCTTCCCGCCGCGGCGGTAATCGCTTTGCTCCATCTCCGCGTTGGAAATCAGGTCGGAGATTTTCTGGTTCACGTACAACTGCTCGGCGGTGACCGGGCCGGCCGCGTCCTTGAACAGCTCGCGGTCGAAGGGACGTTTGCCCTTCAGGAATTCGTCGATCAATCCAAGGTAACGATCGAGCTCGTTCGCGCTCTTCGCTTCCAGGCCGGACAACATCGCCAGGATTTCCTTGAGATCGTTCAGCCGCCTCGTGTTTTCCGGGTTCTGGTTTTTCTGCTCGACGATCCGTTGCATCTCGTCGTTCACCCGCTCCTGCCGGGAGGTCAGCGGATTCAATTTCGCCTGGGCGACGACCATCTCTTCGTAGGACCAGCGCATGGCGATGAACTGGCAGACGAAGGGCACCTGCAAACGGCTGCTCATTTTCTTGCCCTGCTCGCTACTCGGATGCTCGGAGAACCAGCGGGTGAATGTATAAACCAGGGCGAGGTTCCGGTTCATGTCCTCGTATTTGATGAGCGCGCCGCCCATGATGATCTGCGGAATGAGGACGAGCGGGACGATGTTCGCCGCGGTCTTCGGATCGGCCACGAGGGAGGAGACGACGAGGCCGAGGGCGACGCCGCCCATGGCGGTCATGAGCATGATGCCGAGATCGATCCAAAACATGCCGCGGATCTCGAGGATGTAATTGCCGATCAGGACAAAGAGAACGCACTGGAACAGCGCGAAGAAGCCGAGCGACATGAACTTTGAGAAAACGTAATAGGGCAGGCGGACATTGAGGTTCCGCTCGCGCTGAAGCACCGCGCGATCGCGAATGATGTCGTCCGCGCTGTTCGTCAGGCCGAGGAACATGGCCACGATCAGGCTGAGGAAGAGGAACGTCGGGATGTGATAGGCGGACGCGTAATCGTAATCGCCGCGCTCGGAATAACGGAGGAGCGTCGCGATGAGGAGGGCGAGGACGGGGGCCACGCCGATGGTGATGACGAGATTCGCCCGGTTCCGGAGCTTGCTCATGAACGAGCGGCGCATCAGCGTTCGGAGTTGCGTCCACTCGTCGCGCCAGCGCATGAAAAACCGGCGTTTTACGGACGGCGCGGGCGGCAGCGCCGGGGCCGGCCCGCGGCGGAGCGAGACCTGTTTCACGTCCTGGATCAACCGGAACGCTTCGTATTTATCGCGCCAGAATTCGGGGGAATAACGGCGCGCCGCGACCAGTTGCCCGCGGGTGTTCTCCTCGTAAATGATATCGCCGCTGATGTCGCGGAGCGGCGTTTCCAGGACGTCGAAAATGAATTCCGGCCGGGTCGTTCCGCAGGATGGGCACGCGCCCATGTCGGCGCCGAACTGATGCTGATGTTCCGCTTCCGCGAAATAGCGGAGCATGTCGGTCGGCGTTCCGAAAAAGACGAGGCGACCGCCCTTGTCGAACAGGATCGCCTTGTGAAACATCTGGAACAGCTTCGAGCTCGGCTGGTGGATCGTGACGATGATGATTTTGTTATGGGCGAGGGCGCGGATGATCTCGATGACGTGCTCGGAATCCTTCGACGACAATCCGGAGGTCGGCTCGTCGAAGAGGTAGACGTCGGCCGAACCGATCATGTCGAGGCCGATGTTGAGCCGTTTTCGTTCGCCGCCGCTCAGCGTCTTTTTGACCGGGCTGCCGACGATGCTGTCGCGTCTCTCGTTTAATCCGAGCTCGATCAGTTTTCCTTCGAGCCGCCGGCTGAGATCGCGCCCGGAAAGATGGGGCGCGCGGATGGCGGCGGCGAACTCGAGGTTCTCGCCGATGGTGAGGTGTTCGTCGAACGCGTCTTCCTGCGGGATGTAACTGATGTAGCCCTTGAGCTGATCGAGGTTCTCGTAGAGCGGGCGATCGTTCAGCAGCACCTGGCCCTGGGTCGCCTGGAGCTGGCCGCCGAGCACTTTCATGAGCGTACTTTTCCCGGAGCCGCTCGCGCCCATCACGCAAACCAGCTCGCCGCGATTGACCGAAAACGAGACGCCTTCCAGGCCGATCTCGTTGTTGCCGAAACGGTGGGTCAGGTCGACGACTTCGAGCGAGCGAATGATGTTGCGCTCTTCTTCGATGATTCGCTCGGAGAAATTGCAGCGCAGGAACTGGCCGACGTCGATCCGGATGGTGTCGCCATCCTGGAGGGGCGCGGTCGTGCGGACCGGCGTTTCGCCGACGAGAATCGGCCGGTCGGCGTCGATCACTTCCAGCGTGCCGACGCGTTTATCGTAGTCGCAAAGAATCTTGAGGAGCACGTCACCGCTGGTCCCGGGCGAGAGCAGGATGTCGTCTTCCTCGAGCATGCTCGGGTTGTTCGAGACCAGGTATTCGGATTTCGACGCCTTCAGTTGGAACCGGCCGCCCATCGCGCGAGCGCGCCGTCGGAGGTCGATCAAATCCATTTCGCTGTCGTTGTGGAAAACGATCTTGTCTTCCAGCATGGCATCGACGGTCGTGCCGGTTTTCAACTTCGTGCCGTTGAGAACCGCGTTCACGTCGCGGAGTGCTTTCACCCGGACCTTCAACCCGAACGTGACTTCGAGCGCGCTTTCCCGCGAACGCGAGCGCTCGAGCTGCACTTCATCGGCGTCCTTGTGAACGCGAACAAAGATCTGCGGGAGCGAGACGTTTTTCTTGGCGTTGAAATAGGCGGCCAGCTCCTGGTAGGTGAGGAACTGGTCGCCGACCAGGATGCGTTGGCCCGGGTAAATCCGGCAGAACCCGCCCCGCACCAGGGGCCGGCCGCGGACTGAGATCGGCTGCCCGGTGTAATTCTTGAGCAGGATCAGCTCGTGATAACGAAACGCCAGCAGGCGATCGTTTCCGATCAGGCTTTTGAGGACGACGTCCGCCGCGCCATTGGTCCCGAACGACACCGATTCGAGAGGCGACGCGCCCCGCTGGTAGATCGATGCGTCCGCATCTTCCGAGGCGTTGAGTTGATAAACGATATCGATGGCCTGCGCCGCCATCCCGAGCTGCGACATGAACGAGTAAAACGCGACGACTTGTTCCTGTTTCAGCCCGGCCTGCGAAATCAGGTCGTAGAGCTGCACCCCGAGCATGATCTTTCGGTCCGTGCTGAGTTGCGCGGAAAGTTTCTGCGCCATCGCTCCGAGGTCCTGCTGTTCGTAAAGCGCCTGCCGAAATAACTGGCGCAGCTCCGAGTAGACCGCTTCCGGATAATCGTAACGAAGAAACCCGAGGCTCGAATCGATTTCTTCCTCGAGCAAAACGCCGTCCGCTTTGGAAAAGCTCGCCAGCACCTGGATGAGGAGCGGCAACAGGTTCGGGCCTTCCGAAACGCTCCGCGGCTTGCGCAAGGCGCGGCGCATCCACCGCCGGCTCCGGCGTTGAATGCGGTAAGCGAACGGCGTTACCTTTTGGACCGCGCGATCGATTCTGTCTGCGACTTTGGTTAGGGCGGTCATGGCAAGGGGCGCGCGAAATTACCGCAGGCGCGGGCTTATCGCAATGCGGTGCCTATAGGTCGTATAGGACCCATACGACCTATTTCGAGCCAGCGGCCGCCTCCGCACATTGCATTGCCAGAAGATCATGTTAGCGTTTTTGCGCCTGACAAAAACGGGCTCTCAATCTCCATGGCCCAGCCTGATCGCAATTCTCAAAAAGAGAAACCACCTCGCGGAAACGAACCGAGCTTTAACTGGCGCGGCGTTATCCTCATCGCCATCGCGTTTGCCCTCATCGGGCTCGCTGTCCTCTTCCGGGGCGGCGCCTACGCGAACTTCGAGGAGGTCCCGTATCCGCGTTTCCTCGAGTTGCTCGAGAACAAACAAATCGTCGTCGACAAAAATTATCCGCTCCAGCTGGTCTACCAGGAAGGACAGCCGACCCAGACTTTGCGCGGCGCTTACATCAAGCAGGCGATCGGCCCGAACCAGGCCCAGCAGGTGCCTTTTCGCACGACCGTCGCGCTGAATTACGCGACGAATCTGCAGGAGAAACTGAACGCCGCCGGGATCCAGCCGGCGATCCGGACCGACTCGAACCTGATGGCGCAGACCCTCGTCGGTTTTCTTCCGATCGCCCTCTTCCTGCTCGTTCTCTACTTCCTGTTTCGCCAGCAGATTCGGATGGCCGGCAAAGGCGCGCTCAATTTCGGGAAATCGAAAGCGCGCATGCTCGCCCGCGACAAAAACAAGATCACGTTCAAGGACGTAGCCGGCGTCGAGGAAGCGAAGGATGAAGTCCAGGAGCTGGTCGAATTTTTGCGGGACCCGAAGAAGTTCCAGAAGCTCGGGGGCCGCATTCCGAAAGGCGTGTTGCTCGTGGGACCTCCGGGAACGGGTAAGACTCTGCTCGCGCGCGCCATTGCCGGCGAAGCCGATGTGCCCTTCTTCTCGATTAGCGGCTCCGATTTCGTGGAAATGTTTGTCGGCGTCGGCGCCTCCCGCGTTCGCGACATGTTCGAGCAGGGGAAGAAGTCAGCGCCCTGCATTATTTTCATCGACGAAATCGACGCGGTCGGCCGGCATCGCGGCCACGGCGTCGGCGGCGGTCACGACGAGCGCGAGCAAACCCTGAACGCTCTGCTGGTGGAAATGGACGGCTTCGATACCCAGGAAGGCGTCATCATTATCGCGGCCACAAACCGGCCCGACGTTCTCGATCCGGCGCTGTTGCGTCCGGGCCGTTTCGATCGCCAGATCACCGTGAATTTGCCGGACGTGAAAGGCCGTGAAGAAATCCTGCGCGTTCATTCCAAGAAAGTGAAGCTCGCGGAAGGCGTCGATCTTCAGGTGGTCGCGCGCGGCACGCCCGGATATTCAGGCGCGGAGCTGGCGAACGTGATCAACGAAGCAGCGCTGCTCGCGGCGCGCCGTGGATTGAAAGGCATCACGCTCTCCGAGCTCGAAGAAGCGCGCGACAAGGTGCGCTGGGGCAAGGAACGCCGGTCGATGGCGCTGAGCGAAAAGGAAAAAACCAACACCGCCTATCACGAAGCCGGGCATGCGTTGCTCCTCGAATTGCTGCCGCACACCGAGCCGCTCCACAAGGTCACAATCATCCCGCGCGGCCCGTCGCTCGGTTCGACGATGTGGTTGCCCGAGGAAGACAAGTACACCAACCGCAAGAACGAGTTGATCGCCGGCCTCGCCGTCGGCATGGGCGGGCGCGTGGCGGAAGAAATTGTTTTTGGCGACGTCACCAACGGCGCCCGGGGCGACATCAAGCAGGCGACTGCGGTCGCGCGCCGAATGGTTTGCGAATGGGGCATGAGCGAGAAGATGGGGATGGTCGAGTACGGCGAGCACGAAGATTACGTGTTCCTCGGTCGCGATATCTCGCGCGCCCGCGATTATTCGGAAGCCACCGCCGAGCAGATCGACGGCGAAGTGCGCAAGCTGATCGACAACGCCTACCAGACCGCGATGCAGTTTTTGACCCAGCATCGCGCTCACCTCGAAGCGATCGCGAAGGCGCTCCTCGAGTATGAGACTCTCGATGGCGCGCAGATCAAAGAAATCCTGGAGCACGGCCGCCTGATCAACCCGCCTCCCGGCGCCCCGCCGCCGACCCAGAAGATGCCGCCCGAAAAACCGCCCAAACAAGTGGTGATAGCTCCCGACGTGACGCCGCCGTTGCCCGGCGCGCTCGGCGGCGCTCCGGCGTAACGAGGGAAAGCGACAGGGCCTGTGGGCCCACCTTTGGCGCGATACATCGTTATGGAAATCGAAGCCCGGCCATTTCAATTCTCCGGCCGGGTCCGCAGCGTCCGCCATGCGATTGCTGGTGCTGTGCGGATGATCCGGTGCCAGCACAATGCGTGGATCCATGCGGCGGCGACCGTCGCTGTTTTGGCGGCGGCTTTCGCGTTTCGAGTTTCGGTCGCCGATTGGTGCTGGATCGTTCTGGCGATCTCGATGGTCTGGACGGCCGAAGCGCTCAACACTGCCTTCGAGTTTCTGGCCGACGCGGCGTCCCCGCAATTTCATCCCACCGTTCGCGACGCAAAAGATATCGCCGCCAGCGCGGTCCTGGTCACCGCGCTCGCGGCGGCAGTCATCGGCGCGCTGATCTTTTGGCCGTACGCGGCGAAACTGATCTGATAATGGAATCGGACCCGGAGCTGACGGAATTTGTGGAGCTCGGGACGTATTCTGTCATGGATCTCGAGCGGTTGTTGCCGGCGCTCGATGCGGCGGAGGTGAATTATCGAGTCGAGCTTCGCGACGGTGTTAAGGAGATCACTCCGTTTGTCGCGGGAATGGGCGGAGCGTTCGGTCAGGGCGCGCGCGGAACGGTGCGGATCGCCCCCAACGAGAAAGAGATCGTCCGGAAAATCCACACAGATCTTTTCGGAGACTGTCTACCGAACTACGACTCGGAATTTTTCCGCGACCACGGATACGTGGAGCCGGATGAAGACCAAAAAGCGTGAACGCGGCGGGCACGCGCTGGTCCCGTCAGTTGGGCGGAAGATCGTAAAGGGGCGGATCGCCGCGTATTACTGCAGGTGGTAAACTTCCACTAACGCCACGCCGGCAGCACCGTTCGCGTCCTTGACGATCGCGCTGTAGTTCTCGGCCGGCAGTAACGTCACCAGCAGCGCCGATTCCTTGGAATGCGGTGGCGCCACGCCGGTCGCGGCGATGGCGTCTTTCTGATCGCTTTGCCAGTCATTGTTGGAGGCAATCAAGGCGCCATTCTTATCGTGCAGCTCCAGGAACGGATCGGAAATGGCATTCGAAACGCCGAACGGCACGAGGCTCGGGCCGCGCCCGGTGATGAGGACCCTGGGCTGTCCGTTCCCACTGCCGATGATTCCCGCGAAGAGAACATTGTCCCCCGGCTCGATAAAGGCGCGGGTACTGATGTTGGCCAGTTTCGCGTCAGCGCCCGTTTCCAAATCGTAAACCTGGATGACGCCGATTCCGGAGCTGTTATTCTTGTCCCGAAGAACGGCGGTGTAATTGCCCGGGTCGAGCGTGCGGATAATGGCGGACTCAAGATTATGCGTGGGCGCGAGTCCGCTGTTTTGAATTTCGGTTTGCTGGGTGTCTCTCCAATCGTCGTTGGTCGTCAGCGCCGTGTTGTCACGATTCAGTCGGAGCGTCGGGTTAGGGAGCGGGTTGGGCACCAAGCCGGTGAGTGACGGCCCGACGCCGCGAATGATCACCTTCTTCGGCACGTTGCCAATAACGATGAATCCGGCGATCGAGACGTTGTCTCCGCCGAGCACGCGCGCGCGCGTCGAAATATTTACCAGGCGCGAGCCGGTGCTGAGCAGTCCGTCGGTGGAGGTGAAGGAGACGCCCTGCGGAAGGGTGAAGGTGAGCGCGGCGGTGTTCCCAAAGTTGGACGCAGAATCACGCTCCCCCCGAGCCTCGGCCAGGACATACGCGCTCAGGGAGACGGTCAGACCGCCGGGCGGGATTGTAAGGCTGCCGCTAAAAGCAGCTCCGCCGTAGCCCTGGCTGAGAGGCTGGACCGATGAGGTTTGCCAGCCCGTGGCACTTGTGCTGGTGGCGGAATAAATCGGAGCCTTCTCCAGAATCGCGGAGCCGCCAAAAATCGCGGTGAGGCCCGGACCATCGAGGCGCAATTCGGTTTGGTAACCGGCGTGGGAGCCAGGCCGAGCCTGGGTGGCACCGTTGACCGCGGTGGCAGTGAGCGAGCCTTCGACCTTCCAGCTGACTATGATCGTAGCGGGCTGACCAGTTGAGTTGCTGAAGGTAACTGTGTCCAGGAACTGGCTCTTGCTGCTCGCGACGCCGATGCCGATGTTCATCGTGTTGATGCCGACGGCCGCGTCAGCGTGGACAACGCCGTGAGTCAGGTCTGCCGTCCCGTTGGTGAAGACGGGGGTCCCGTATATGCCGAGCTTTTGATTGAAAAACTGGTGACCTGCAAGCCCGTCCGGGTCGTAGGAGTACCATCCCTCCTCGCCCTGGCTGACGCTGACACCGGCGCCCGTTGTGTAGGCTACGCTCGCACGGCCGGTTTCGCTGCCGATCACCGAATCCGTTCGGACTTCGGCCTGGGTTTGGGCCATCGAGGAAAGGAGCGCGAGTAAGGCAAGAGCGGAAATGCGCAGGGCGGCATTCGTTCCGATTGGACAACTTTCCAAGCGGGTGCTCATGGCTTTCGTCAGCCATTAAGCCGCAATTGAGGGGCGGTTGTCGAGTCTGAAAACCTGGCTCGACAGGCCTCGGGCTTACTTCGGCGAACGCTCGTTGGCGTGCGTTTTCACTTCGTGGCGCTGTTTCTCGACGACGCGACGCAGCTCGCGCTCCATCGTCTTGAACGCGTCGTGGATCACTTTGGTGAGCGGCGCGTGGGAGCCGTTGTCGACGCCCTGTTCGTCGGACACCAATTCGTGGCCGGGCGGCACCGTTACATCGATCCGGACCCGAAAGGGATTTCCTTTTTGATGAGCGTGGTTCGGCTGCTCGATGGCAACGTCGCAGCGGTTGATGTGATCGCAGAATTTTTCCAGGCGCGCCGCTTTCTCCAGGACGAACTGATCGATGTCGTCGGACTTAGCGACGCCGCGGTAGGTGATGTTGATGGGTAGTTGCATAAATTTGGGGCGCGCGTTCGCCGCAGGCATCGGCGGGAAGCGCAAGCTTGCTCGAAATTACATCGTTTGTAACGACCGAAAATGTCCGGGTAGCTTCGCCGGCTTGATCTTGACCAGATCGGATTTTACGTGCTCGACAATCCGGTCGCGGATTTCCGGCGGCAGCTGATCGACAACCGCGCTATGGATGGACGCGGGCGCCGCGAACGACCAGCCGTTGTCACCCTCACGCTGCACCACCTCAGTGATGCTATCCGCGAGCTGCTTCACGATCCGGCGGTCGTTTTCATTTTCGATTCCGGTCCGCTCCGCGATTGAGTTTCCCTGGCCGGGCGCCGCGCCGCTGGGGAAAGCGCCCGCCTGGTCCGTGAGCTTGTCCTGATAACGGCCGTGCGCATCCGTGGTGTCGAACGCCTGGACGAGCTTGAGGCTGGGCCCGCGCGTTGGGGTGTCGTTCACTTTGTAGGCCTTGAGAGTGCCGCGATCTGTCACGATGATCAGAGAAGTCGGTGTCATGTTGCTAACAATGGTTCGCAGAACGGAAGCAATCCGGTTCGGTTAAAGGATGCGCTGATCGCGGCGGATGACAAGCCGGCGGTTCGCGCGTAGGGATGTTTTCATGAGCACGCGCCCGAAGCGAAAGGAGGTCACCCGATTGATGGTGGCGGCCAGCGAACACGATCCCGACATGCTGTACGCGACCCGGTTTTTCGCGCCGGACGCTTTTATTTTCCTCGAGGAACGCGGGAAGCGGACCCTGGTCTTGAGCGACCTCGAGATCGATCGGGCCCGCAAACAGGCGAAGGCGGACGAGTTTGTTTCCTACAGCGAGCTTGAGCGCGAGGTGCAGGGAAACCAGCGGAAAGCACCGGCCTATGAAAAGGTGCTCGCCCATTTTTTGCGGAAGCGCGGGGTCCGCTCGGCGGTGGTGCCGTCGAATTTTCCGCTCGGGTTTGCGCAGGAACTGGAGGCGTCCCGCATCAAACTCCGAGCGACGAACGGACTGTTCTGGCCGGAGCGCGAAGCGAAAACAGCGGAGGAGCTGAAACTGATGCGCCGGGCGCTGCAGATCACGGAAGCGGGAATGGCGCGCGCGATCGAAGTGTTGGGGGCGTCGAAGCCGGGCCCGGGGAAAAAACTGATCTGGTCGGGCAAACCGCTGACTTCGGAAGTTCTGCGCGCCGAAATTGACTCGGCGATTTTGCGGGCGGGCGGCTTGCCGGCGAACACGATCGTGGCCGGCGGCGATCAGGCGTGCGATCCGCACGAGCGCGGGTTCGGCCCGTTGAAGGCAAATTCGCTGATTATTCTCGACATCTTCCCGCGCGACGCGAAGAGCGGCTACTTCGGCGACATGACGCGGACGGTAGTGCGGGGACGGGCGAGCGAAGAGCAAAGGACCCTCTGGGAGACGGTGCGGGAAGGCCAGGAGATGGCGTTAAAGAAAATGAAGCCGGGCGTGGATGGGTTGAGCCTGCACAACGAGGTGAAGCAGTTGTTTACCGACCGCGGTTTTCCGACGGAAGTTCGCGGGGGCCGGCAGGTCGGATTTTTCCACGGCACCGGTCACGGGCTCGGGTTGGAGATCCACGAAATTCCGCGCTTCCAAAAAACGGTGTTCAAGGTCGGTCAGGTGCTGACGGTCGAGCCGGGCCTGTATTATCCCGGTCTGGGCGGCGTTCGGATCGAGGACGTGGCGGTGGTAACCAAATCCGGGAACCGGTTGCTCTCGCGTTTCGAAAAGCGGCTTGAGATTTGACGAGCGCGCGAATGAACAAACCACGTTGTCCGCGGTCTAAATCTGACAACGATGTAATCTCGAGCGAAGTCGCGGCGCCTCTGGGACAGACAAAGAGGTTCTTCGACTTCGTTTTCCATCTAAACACATGACGCTCGCTTACATTTACGGTTACGGATACGGGATGGGATCCAACTGGCTCCTGCTGGTCGGTATTCCGCTGGTCATCGGGCTCATCGCGCAATTCCGGGTCAGCAGCGCCTTCAAGAAATGGGGAGAAGTTCGGGCAAGCTCGAACATCACCGGCGCCGAAGCCGCCCGGGAGATCCTGACGGCCGCGAAGATCACTGACGTTCAGGTCGTGGAAACGAACGATTTCCTCGGCGACCACTACGATCCCACCAGCAAACGGCTCTGCCTTTCGACGAACGTTTACAACACGCCCTCGGTGGCCGCGCTGGGCATAGCGGCGCACGAAACCGGGCACGCGATTCAACACGCAGCGGCCTACGCGCCGCTGAAGATGCGCATGGCGATTGTGCCGGTGACCCAGATCGCGTCCAAGATGCTCCCGTTCGTGATTATCGGCGGCTTCATTTTCCACATGACGGGGCTGATCACGCTCGGGGTTTATTGTTACCTGGTTCTGCTGGCGTTCCAGCTGATTACCCTCCCGGTGGAGTTCGATGCCTCGCGCCGGGCGAAAATCATCCTGCAGCAGATGGGGATCGTGCAGCCGGGCGAGGAAGTCATTGGGGTGAACAAGGTGCTCAACGCCGCGGCGCTGACTTATGTCGCGGCCTTCATCGCGACCCTGGGCAACCTGCTTTACCTGCTCTCCGTCCGCGATCGCCGCTAAATCGCGTGGCGACTCCGAAAAAGATGAATCCCACCATTGCCCTACCGTCGCCACCCCGGAATCGCTTCGCGGATTTTCTGTCGTCGGCCACCAGGCGGCGTGTTAAGCCTAAGCGGGACGCGATGGAACAGCCCAGATCGGACGAAGACCAGCAATTGGTCGCGCGCACCCAGGCGGGAGAGGCTGTGGCGTTCGACGAGCTCGTGGTCAAATACACGCCCCGGCTTTACGGCCTGGTCTACAACATGACCTCGAACCACGAGGACACGAACGATTTGCTCCAGGACATTTTTTCGAAGGCCTACAAATCGATCGGCGGGTTCAGAGGCAAATCGTCGTTTTACACCTGGATCCACTCGATCGCAGTCAACATGACGCTGAACTTCCTGAAAAAGCGCGGCCGCGGTTTTCACCTCAGCCTCGACGACATGGATGGGACGGTTCAGAACGACAAGGAATTTCTGGAGCTCACCGCGACCACCAGCCCCGTCCGAGAAGCCGACCTGGCCGAGCTCCAGCGAAGATTGAACGAGGCCATGATGAAATTGTCTGATGAACACAGAGCCGTGGTCACCATGTTTCACATCCAGGGGATGCCCCATGCCGAGATCAGTAAAATCTTGAAAGTCTCGGAAGGCACGGTACGTTCCCGGCTCTTTTACGCGAACCGTCAGTTGCAGAATTACCTCGACGAATTTCGAAAGAACCCAGTTTCCTAGACGCCCGTAGCATGGACCCACTAAACGAAGAACAAATCGGCAAACTTCTGCGGCTCAAAAAATATGAGCAGCCGCCGCCGGCTTACTTCGACAATTTTCTGCACGAATTCCATCGCCGGCAACGGGACGAGCTCCTCCGCGAACCAGTCTGGCGGATCGCCTTGCAGCGGACCCAGGACTTCCTCTTCCGCCTCAATATTCCCGGAGTCGCTTCCTACCCCGCTTTAGCAACCGCGCTGGTGGTTTGCGCGGCCGTAATTTCCCTGAAGGTCTACCAGACCCCCGAGGCCGTGAATGTGGCGGCCCAGAATCGGACTCCGGTCGTAGCCACGACTACGCTTTCGGATTCGAACTGGAGCCTCTCCAATCCGGTCACGACCCGCGACCTTGGCCCATCGCTTGTTCGTACTGTCAAAGACAGCTCCAAAACTCACCGGGTCGCGGCGCCACCGCGTTACGTGCTGGATAGTACCCCAGTGAGTTATGAGGCAGCTTTCCGGTTCTAAGCTAGCGGTCGCGTTAGCGCTCTTTGGCGGCGTTGCCCTGGCACGCGCCGACGAAACAACCCCGCCTTCCTCGCCGGTCCAGGCACCGGAGTCCTCGACCGCGTCCATTAGCCGCGAGGTAAAAGAGATCTTCGAGAAGTCCGGCAAAGCCGTGGTTAAAATCCGCGGCACCGACCAGCACGGCGATCTTTCCGGGACGGGATTTTTTATCGATCCAGCCGGCACGATTTACACGGCGTATTCCGTTGGCGGCGACACGGACAATCTGACGGTCGAGTTCGAGGGCAAAAATTATCCGGCCCGGCTGATGATGGCCGATCTCCGGAGCGGGATCGCGATTCTTAAAGCAGACATGGCCACGCCGGCGTTGCCGATCGGCAAATCCGAAACCATGGAAGTCGCCACGCCGGTCATGGCGATCGGCTATCCGCTGGATCTTCCCTCGACGCCCAGTTTCGGAATGGTGGCCGGGTTCGACCGGAAATTTCTCGACCGCTATTTTTCCACGACGCATGTGCGGGTGAATCTACCCACCCAGCGTGGTGAAGCGGGCGCGCCTCTCCTCAATTTCAAAGGCGAAGTCGTCGGCATTCTGGTGGCGCAGATCGAGAACGGTTCCGCCTGCTACGCTTTGCCGATCGACGCCGCGGAAAAAATCCGGAACGATTTCATCCGGTTCGGAGAAGCCCGCCACGGTTGGATCGGCACCAGCGTGGTCCAGGCGGAAAAACCTGTCGACGGTTCGACCGCCGAAGTCACGGAGATTTTGAAAGACACGCCGGCCTACGGTTCCGGCATCAAGCCCGGCGACGTTTTGCTTCAGATCGGCAACACGAAAGTCCGCCAGCCGGAGGACATCATCGATGCCTCATTCTTCATCACGGCCGGCGACACGGTGCCGATTGTGGTTATGCGCGGGAAGGACAAGATGACTTTCGAAATCAAGTCCGATTGTCATCCTTTGAGCCCATGCGCCCATTACGCGAGGGTCCCCGACCCGAAGGAGGGAATTCCTCTCCAGATGGATGCGACCCGGCGCACGCCGTAGTCGCGATCTGCCTTACTTCCGGTAGACGCTCTTCGAATCTTTGGCGTAGGTGGTCGTCTTCTCGCGCGGGCCGCCCCATTTGATCGTCACCGACGCGCTCACGATGTCGACGTGCGCGTCATAGGTTCCGATCAGCTGATGTCCCTGGCTGTCGGTGAAGGTCGTGAACGGATCGTCCACAAAGAGATGGGCGTAACCGATATCGAGATCGAGCCAGTCTTTCGGCGAGTATTTGGCGCCGAACGAGAGCCAGTAGCGGTTGTTATCCGGGACGCGCGGCGTGCGGAGGTCCGGGTTCGGGATCGGTGTCTCGTCGTAAGCGAAGCCGGTGCGCAAGGTGAGGCTCTTGCAGGCGTACCATTCGAAGCCAAGGGCATAACGACGCGCGTCGTCGTAGCCAATGTTGAGGATCGTCGCCGGCGTCCCGGCATTCTCGAACACGATCGGCACCTGTTGGAGCCGGCTCCAATGCGTCCAGGTCACGTCTCCCATGACCGCGAAGCGCCGCGCGAATCGCTGGTAAATACTGAAGTGCATGATGTCCGGCAACGCGACCTCGGCGGTTGCGCCCTGGTCGAAGAACACCGCTTGAAATGCGGTCGGCGACGGGAACTGCACCGGCGCGCCCGCGGCGGTGATCAGCGGCACCCGGCGAAACTCAGCGTCGCCTTCGATGGTATGATCGATCTTCGAGCGGTAACTAAATCCGATCCGGCCGTCCTGGAGGAACGCGTCCTCGCCTTCGCCCGCTTTCCGATATTCGAACAAGGCGCCCACCGTGAAGCCGAGGTTCAAATCGTCGCCCGAAATTTCCGTTACGCCATCACGGCCCCCGGGAACGAATCCAGCCGCGGTATAAGCGGCGCGGGTTGCCGCAATGGTCGGCGCAATCGCGGCCGGCGGAACGCCGCGGGCGGCCAGGATCGCCGGCAACGCCGCGTAGAACTGAGCCAACGGCGCTTGTGCAGCGAGACCGAAATCGATCGCCTGGGTCAGCCGGGCGGAGGCGTATTGGATATCCAGGCCAGCGCCGATCGAGAACCGATCGTAGCGCCAGGCAACGGTCGGCTGAAGATCGATCGTCGTGAGTTTCGTCCGAAGCGCGGCGTAACGCCCCACCCAATCCGGGCTGTAATCGGTTTCCAAACCGAATGGCGTCGTCATGCCGACACCGACGGTGAGATCGCCGTAGCTCGTATTGCGAAAGACCGGCTGGCTGAGGTAAAGGTTTCCGATGATGTGATTGACGCCTGCGTCGCCGCCATTACCGCCGACGACCCCCAATCCATTGAACGGTGTGCCCGGCAGATTGTAACGGGTTCCTTCATTCCTGAACTCGGCCGACGGCATGATCAGGTGGAGGCCCATCTGAAGTTCGCCCTGGTCGAGGCGGGCGAGACCCGCCGGGTTGTAGAACAACGTCGAGGCGTCTTCAGCGCTCGCCGCGCCGCCGGCAAAGGCGGTGCCGAGACCGCTCACGCTTTGTTCGCTTAACTGAAAACTGCCGGCCCGAACAGTAAGCGGAAGGGTTGCAATGAGGAGACAGAGAACGACGCGGGATAGGATGGATTGGCGCACGAAGGATGTGGCTACCTGTCCCGGTCGCCAAAGACAATCCTAATTTGCGGAAAATTTTGCCGGTCGTTAGCCCAGCATCTTCCGGAATGTGGGTTCGTCGAGGACGCGGACGCCGAGTTTTTTGGCTTTCTCGAGCTTGCTCCCGGCTTCCTCACCCGCAAGCACGAAGCTGGTTTTCTTGCTCACGCTGCCACTCACTTTGCCGCCGCGCGCCCGGATCAGCTCGGCAATTTCATCGCGGGATTGCGTGAGCGTCCCGGTGATGACCCAGGTCGTATTCTTGAATCCCGGGGCGGCGCCGGCGACTTTCGGTTCCGCATCCAATCGCAAACCGGCCTTCCTCAATTTCTCAATGACCGCGACGTTGTGCGGTTCGCGAAAAAATTCGTGAATGCTAGGGCCGACGACTTCCCCGACGTCGGGGATTTGTTGCAGCTCTTCCACGGAGCTTTCCCGAATGCCGTCCAGGTTCGGAAAATGATCCGCCAGCGCGCGGGAGGAAGTGACGCCAACGTGCAGAATTCCGAGCCCGAACAAGAGCCGCCAAAGCGGCCGCGCCTTGCTTCGTTCGATCGCGTCCATCAGGTTGGCGACGCTTTTTTCGCCCATGCGCTCCAGCTCGAGCAAGCTGTCGGCTTTGAGTGAGTAAATGTCGCCGACGTCAGCCAGCAATTTCTGCTGGACGAGCTGGTTCACGACTGCTTCGCCCAGCCCCTCGATGTCCATGGCGCCGCGCGACGCGAAATGCTCGATCCGCCGCCGGACCTGCGCCGGACATTGGCTGTTCACGCAGCGGACGGCGACCTGGCCCTCGTCTTTGACGACCGCGCTCCCGCATTCCGGGCAATGCTTTGGCATCCGGAATTTCTTCTCGGCGCCGGTCCGCAAATCGGTCCGGACACTGACCACGGCGGGAATCACTTCGCCGGCTTTCTCGATCAGCACGGTGTCGCCGATGCGGATGTCCTTCCGCGCGATCTCTTCTTCGTTATGCAAGGTCGCGCGCGCGACCGTGCTGCCGCTGACGACAACCGGTTCGAGCGCGGCCACCGGCGTGAGCGTCCCGGTGCGCCCGACCTGGACGAGGATATCGAGCACGCGCGTTTCAACGCGCTCGGCCTCGTACTTGAAGGCGATCGCCCAGCGAGGCGATTTCGCGGTAAATCCGAGGACCTCGCGCTGAGCGAACGAATCCACTTTCACGACGGCGCCATCGGTTTGATAGGCGAAGTCGTGGCGAATGCGATCGAGCTCGTGGATGCCGCGCAGAATTTCATCCACGGAATCCGCGACCCACCATTTTTCGCTGCCGGGCAATCCGAGTTTTTTCAGCAACGCAAAAAGCTCCGAGTGTTTGTCGAGCGTAAGCCCGTCGATCAGGCCCGTGCCGTAACAGACGACGTCCAGCGGACGCTTCGCGGCCATGGCCGGGTCGAGTTGCTTCAACGATCCGGCGGCGGCATTCCGCGGGTTGGCGAACTCCGGCAGGCCGGCTTCCCGGCGTTCCGCGTTCAATTTCGCGAAGCCGGCTTTGTTCAGGTAGGCTTCGCCCCGCACTTCGAGGACCTTCGGCACGTCGCCCTTCAACTGCTTCGGGACCGACCGGATGGTCAGGATATTTTGGGTGATGTCATCGCCGACGGTTCCATCGCCCCGAGTCGCGGCGTAACGCAGTTGCCCCTCCTCGTAAAGGAGCGAGACCGCCACGCCGTCGACCTTTGGCTCGATCACAACCGGGATCTTTTTGTTGGGCAAGAGGCGCTCGAGCCGGCGGTAAAAATCCTTCACCTCTTCTTCCGAATACGTGTTGTCGAGGCTCAGCATCGGCACGCGATGGGCGATCTGACCAAAAGCTTTTAGCGGTTTGCCGCCGACTCGCCGCGTTGGCGAATCCGGGGCCGCCAGGTTCGGGAACTGCGTTTCCAAGTCGCCCAGCTCGCGATAAAGCGCATCGTATTCGCGATCGCTGATCGTCGGCGCCGCCTCCTCGTAATAGCGGCGGTTATGCTCTTCGATCTCGCGCCGCAATTGCGCGATCCGCTTCCTAGCTTCCTTTTCGTCTAAAGCCATCGCGCGATAATAACCATCAAGGAGCGGCGGTTTGAAACCGCCGTTTTTCAATTCGCTCGGTCCCGCGACGGCGGGACCGTTTCTCGATGCGCACCTTGCAATCGTCGGCGATATGCGGTTTAACGGTTAGGCACGGTGAGCGAACGCATCCTCGGCGTGGAAGGCGGCGGGACGAAAACGTCCTGGGTCCTCGTCGAATCGGAGGGCGGCTCCCTCGCCATTCTCGACCAGGGCAGATTGCCGCCCTCGAATTTTCGGCTCGTCTCGCCGGACCGTCTCCGGGAAATCTTTCAGCAGATGCCGCGGGAAGCAGAGCGCGTCGGAATGTTTCTGGCAGGATGCGCGACTGAAGATGACCGGAACGTTCTGGAGAAGTTGTGCGCCGAAGTTTGGCCGAAATCGAACATCGTCGCTGGCAGCGATCGGGACTCGGGCCTCGCCGCGGCATTGGGCCGCGGTGACGGCATCGCGGTCAATGCCGGAACTGGCGCATCGGTGACCGGCCGGCGCGGCGCGCGCGTCGAGAAGGCCGGAGGTTGGGGTCATATCCTGGGAGATGCGGGGGGCGGGTATTCACTCGCGCTCCAGGCGCTTCGTCTGATTTTGCGGGAATACGATCTGCACCGCGGTGAAGCGCAATTCACGGCCACGATCCTGAGGACCTTGAGCCTGAACAGCCGGGATGAACTGGTCCGCTGGGCGCAGGTCGCGGACAAGAACGAGGTCGCTGGGCTGGCCCCGGTGGTGATGGAGTGCGCGATGAAAGGTGACGAAATCGCGTTGCGAATCGTCGAGGAGGGCGCCGGCGTCTTGAGCGAATACACAGCCGCGGTCGCGACCCGGCTCGGTTTGCTGGCGCCAAAGGTGATCTTGCTCGGCGGTTTGTTTCAGCGCGACGGCGTTTACGTTCACGCCTTCAAACGAAAATTGAAGAGGAACCTGTTGGACGCGCGTGTCGCGATGAGCGAGCAATCGCCCGAGGTCGGCGCTGCCTGGCTGGCCGCCCATCCCGACGAGCATGCCCCGGTGACGGTAAGCGCGCGCCAGGCGCCTTCAGAAAGTCTGGCCGGCGCGCTGACCGAACAACGTAATCCGCGCTCGGAAAATTTGGAGAAGCTGAGCGCGCGGGAGTTGGTCGACTTATTCGTCGAGGAAGAAGGCGTGGTCCAGGATGCGTTGCGCAAGGAGGCGGCGTCGCTGGCGCGCGCTGTCGAGATGGCAACCAAATGTCTTCGGGGGAAAGGCCGGCTTTTTTATGTCGGTGCGGGAACGAGCGGCCGGCTCGGGGTCCTCGACGCCAGTGAGATTCCGCCGACGTTTGGCGCGTCGCCCGAACTGGTGCAGGGGATCATCGCCGGGGGCGTCACGGCGTTATCGCGCAGCGTCGAAGGCGCGGAAGACGACCGCGGCAGCGGCGCGCTCGCCGTCGAGGAACGGGGCGTGACCGGGACCGATGTCGTGTGCGGCATTACCGCGAGCGGCCGGGCGCCATTTGTCTTGGGAGCGTTGGATGAAGCCAAAAAGCGCGGGGCGAAAACGATCCTGCTCAGCTGCAACCCGGCCCGCCCGCGATCGCAAGGGTGCGACCTGGAGATCGATCTCGCGACGGGACCGGAATTGTTGACCGGTTCGACGCGAT
>JBEEHG010000053.1:0-11830 GCA_041167265.1 Verrucomicrobiota bacterium
GGCGATCATCGACCAGGAGAAAGGCGGCTTCCAGCTCGCCGCCTGGGACTGGGACTTCTATTCCGAGAAGGTGCGCAAGGCGCGTTACGCTTTTGATGAGTCACAACTGAAGCCTTACTACGAGCTGAACCACGTTTTAATCGACGGCGTTTTCTTCGCCGCGACCAAGCTTTACGGAATCACCTTCAAGGAACGCAAAGATCTCCCCGTTTACCTGCCGGAAGTCCGCATCTTCGAAGTCACCGATAAGGACGGCAAACCGCTCGCGCTTTTCATCGCCGATTATTATGCGCGCCCGTCCAAGCGGGGCGGCGCCTGGATGAACCAGTACGTCGGCCAAAGCGGATTGCTTGGGACGAAACCGGTGGTGGCCAATCATCTCAACATTCCCAAGCCGCCCGCCGGCGAGCCGACCTTGCTGACCTACGACGAAGTCCGCACCGCTTTCCACGAATTCGGTCACGCGCTCCACGGAATGTTTTCGAATGTGAAGTATCCGCGATTTAGCGGGACGAGTGTGCCGCGCGATTTCGTCGAGTATCCGTCGCAGGTCAACGAGATGTGGGCGACCTGGCCGGAGATCCTCAAGAATTACGCGAAGCATTATAAGACGGGCGCGCCCATGCCGCAGGAGTTGCTCGACAAGGTGCTCGCCGCCGAACAATTCAACCAGGGTTTCAAGACGACCGAGTATTTGGCGGCGTCGTTGCTCGACCAGGCCTGGCATCAATTGACGGCGGACCAGGTGCCGACGGACACGCTCGCCTTTGAAGCGGACGCGCTGAAGAAGGCCGGTGTCGATTATCCGCCGGTCCCGCCGCGCTATCGCTCCACCTATTTCTCCCATGCCTTCGCCGGCGGATATTCGGCCGGTTATTATTCGTATCTTTGGAGCGAGGTCCTCGATGCCCAGAGCGTCGACTGGATGAAAGCGCACGGCGGCTTGAAGCGCGAGAATGGCGACCACTTCCGCGAGACGCTTCTTTCCCGCGGAGGCAGCAACGACGCGATGAAGTTGTTCCACGATTTCACCGGCGCCGACCCCGATGTCACTCCGCTCCTCAAACGCCGCGGCCTGACGAAGACCGCGCCCGCGGAAGCTCCCGCACCGCCCGCGCCGAAGTAAGTCGCCGTAGCGACGGCGCTCTGTCGCCGTAATCAGGACTGGCTGCTTCCCGAGATCGAACGGATTCGCAGGCGCAGAGTCCAACAATGACCACGTGATGAGGAATGCCCGCCTCCATCGAGCCTTGTTAACGGCATTCCTGTCGCTGCTGATTGTAACCTCGGCCTCGTCTCAAACTTCGCCGAGCCCAGACTCCCCGGCTTTTGAGAAGCTGTTAACCGAAACTTTCCCGGCCGATGCGCCGGGCGCGGCCGTGCTGGTCGTCCGGAACGATGTCGTCCTTTTGCGGAAAGGCTTTGGCATGGCCAATCTCGAACTCAAGGTGCCGATCGATCCGCAGCAGGTCTTCCGGGTCGGATCTATCACCAAACAGTTTACCGCCGTCGCGATCCTTCAATTGGTAGCAGCGGGCAGGATAAAGCTGGATGACGATGTCTCCACTTATGTTCCTGATTTTCCGGCCGTCGGCCATAAGGTAACCATTGCGCAGTTACTCAACCAGACTTCCGGGCTACCCAGTTACACGGATGAAAAGACCTGGTTGACGACCTGGCGACAGGACCTGACGCCGAACGAACTGTTAGCTTTCACGAAAGGCAAGCCGCCACTCTTCCCTCCGGGAACCGACTGGGCCTACTCGAACACAAACTACATTCTTCTCGGCGAGATCATCGCGAAGGTTTCCGGAGAAAGCTACGCCAGTTATCTGCAAAGGAAGGTCCTTGCTCCGGCAGGACTGGAGCGCACCCAGTATGATGAGCCGGAGGAGGTGATACCCAATCGTGCTTCGGGTTATGCGGCCGCCGGTCCGAAAAAATGGAGAAACGCCGCCTATCTGAGCATGACTCATCCGTACTCGGCCGGCGCTCTGGTTAGCACGGTTGATGATTTGTGGAGATGGGACAAGGCACTGTCGTCCGGGAGCGTCGTCGACGGGAAACTGCTGGCTCAAGCCTGGACCGATACGGTGCTGCCCGACGGCCGATCCACCGGTTATGGATACGGCTGGGGCATCGGCACCTTAGGTCGCTTCAAGACGATCGAACATGGTGGCGGCATCAACGGCTTTACCGCCTACGAAATGAAAGTCCCAGACGCAGGATTATACATCGCCATTCTTTCTAATAACGAAGCGGCTGGGTCTCTGGTCGGAACCGGTACTCTGGCTTTCCGAATCGCTGACGCCGTTCTCGGAGATGAGAGTGGCGCGAAGTCTCTCACTCCGGGACCTGGTAGTTTGAAAGATTTCGTCGGGGTCTATCGCCTTAAAGGCATTGGAAAGCGCGCGGTGACGATGGCTGACGGCAAATTATTTGTTCAGCGCACCGGTGGCCCGAAGTCTCCCGGGCTGGTGCCAATTGCTGAAAATGAATTCATCTTAAAGGACTTCGGTATTCGTTTCCGGTTCAGGCGAGGGCACGACGGCCGTGTTGAAGGCTTGGTGGTAAGGCCGCGAGTGGGGGTTGAAGACGTGTGCCCCAGAGTGGATGAACCGTTCGAAGACGCGGCACAACCTTAGGGAAATTTAATCGGCAACGGCCGCAGGCAGTCTGACATCGCTTTTCGCGATGTCTCAGTTACAAAAAGGTTCTCATGCTCACCCGGCGCCAGTTTTTGATCAACGGCAGCCTCGTCGCGGCCGCCGCCAGGATCTCGCCGGGACTCTTCGCAGAGACTTCCGCCGAACAATGGCCGTCCTATCGCCGCAGCCTTGCGATAGATGGTCAAGGCGGCAGCGCCATTTTCTTTCTGAAAGACGATGACCCCGCGCTGCCCGGGGAGCTGCAAGCTGTCCGAGATTCCGGGCTCACCGGACTCGTCGTTAGCCCCGGGCCGCAGGGTCGGTTCTGGCTGAATGATGCCGCGTTCGAGCGGAGCAGACAGGCGCTGGCCGATTGGAAGTCGCGAGTCGAGGCGCACCCGGATCTGTTTCTGCACGTGCAAACGGCGGCGGACCTCGAGCGCGCGCGCACGGAACATCGGCTCGGCATTATCTTTACCTTCCAGGGCACCGAGCCGCTGGGCGAGGAGATCGACCGCATTCCCATGTTCCGGGAAATGGGTTTGCGGGTCATGCAATTGACGCACAATCGCCGCAACCTGGTCGGCGATGGTTGCATGGAACCGGGCAATGCCGGGCTGAGCAATTACGGTCGTCAGGTGGTGGAACGTTTGAATGCCGAGAAGCTGGTGATCGATCTGTCCCATGCCTCCGAGCGCACGACGAAGGACGCGATCCAGGCTTCGGCGGCGCCGGTGTTGATCGGTCATACCGGATGCCGGGCGCTGGCGGATCTGCCGCGGAACGTGGGCGACGCGGAGTTGCGGGCGCTGGCCGGCAAAGGGGGTGTGGTGGGGATTATCTTCTGGCCGTATCTGCGGGTTGATACCCAACCGATGGCGATCGATGTGATTCGTCACCTAGAACACGCCATTAAAATTTGCGGCGAAGATCATGTCGGAATCGGCACCGACGGAGACGTTGCGCCGGTCAAACGTTCCCCGGAATGGGACCGCGAGAATCGCGAGTGGGTGCGCGGCTCGAAGAAGGACGGCATTTTCGAGAAAACGCGGCCGGACGATTTGTGCACGTTTATTCCCGATCTCAACGCCGCCAACCGGTTCGAGCTTTTGGCGGCGCGGCTTTCGAAGCGTGGTCATTCCGATACCCGGATCGAAAAAATTTTGGGCGGGAATTTTGCCCGGGTGATGGGTGAAGTATGGGGGTGAGATTGATGGAACCTCGCGTAACGATTCACATGGCGGCGAGCCTCGATGGGTTCATCGCTCGGAAGGATGGGAGCGTAGATTGGCTTGAAACCGCGGATGAATTCCCAGGCGGCGAGACCCTGGAGCCAGAATTCGTCGAGGCGTTCCTGAAGACGATCGATTGCTACGTGATGGGATCGCGGACCTACGAGACCGCGATTGGTTTCGAGGCCAAAGGATTGGGATGGGCGTATGGCGACAAACCGACATTCATCCTGACCAGTCGCGACCTCCCGCGGACCCGGGATACCGTTGAATTCTATTCCGGCGATCTCACGCAGTTCATGAACGGGACGCTGCGGCCCGCGTTCCGAAACATCTGGTTTGTCGGAGGCGGTCTCGTTTGCGGCGAATGCCTTCGGCTCGGGCTAGCCGACGAAGTGCGTTATTCCGTCCTGCCGATCGTGATTGGCGGCGGGATCCGGTTTTTCGAAAGCCTCGACCGGGACGTCGCCCTTCATCTGGTAGAGGTGAAAGCCTACAAGACCGGCACGGTGGAGCTGCGCTACAACATTGGAGCGACGAGCCACCAGAGAATCGCGGCGCCCCCGGCAAACCAGGCGCCGTGATAGACGATGCCGACGACACACCAGAACGCGAACGCGATTCGGTCGCGCCCGGTGGCGGAAGCGGTGTCCGTCTTCAAACCCAGCCGGCCGCGTAACCAATCGAGCGTTTTGTTTGGCAGCTCGGCTTCCGGAAAACCGTCCCGGTACAAATTCGCGCAATGCCGGCCGCGAACGAAAGCGCGATAGAGCCGGCGCGGAAACAGGACCATTCCAACGGTGAACGCGCCGAGATTCAAGAGCCACGCCCAACCATGGCGCCCGCAGCCGCTCGCGATTTCCCACGCCGCGATCTCCGCTTCGCCCGGCCAGTCGGTGGCGTACTCGTTCGCGATGTGATGGAGATCGTGGAGCCTGGCGGCTTCGACTCGACAAGCTGTGTTCGGGAAATAAATCGGGAACGGCTTTGTTTCGACCCGGACCCAGCGCGCGTTGTAGCCGCCGTCTTCGCCCAGACCGGAGCGCGCGAAAAATAACGAGCGCGCTTTATCGAGCGTCATCGTGTCCGAATAGCTTTTCACATTCGTATTTTTGTCCGGATAAAATTCGCGGCTTCCCGAAGCGCTTCTCCCGTCTCCGGAACGAACGGCGCGCCGTAATGCCAGCCGTGGGGCACGTCTTCGTAAATGTGAAGCACGCTCGAACTGTCGGCGGCCTGGACGTTCGCATGCAGGTTGCGCGCATCATCGAGCAACACTTCCTCGCGCCCGACCTGGATCAAAATCGGCGGCAGCCCCTGGAGATTGGCGAGGAGCGGAGAGGCGAGGGGATCGCGACGGGAGTGATCGCCGAGATACGCGCTGGCGTAGCGCTCGATGTCTTCAGCGACGAACATTGAATCGCGCGCCGAATTTTCCCTGAGGGAATCGCTTCCGCTGGTCATATCGGTCCAGGGTGAGAGACAAACCAGACAGCCCGGCAACGGTTCGTTTGCTTCCCGAAGTTGAAGGGCGAGCGCCAGCGTCATTCCACCGCCCGCGGAATCACCGGCCACAGCGATCGACTGCGGATCGATTCCGTTCGCGAGCAACCAGCGGTAACCGGCGACGGCATCGTCGAGTCCGGCCGGGAAATGGTGTTCAGGCGCAAGCCGGTAATCCAGGGCGAACACCCGCGCACGGGAATGCCGCGCCAGCGTTACCGTGATCGGCCGGCATGACTTCGCCGAGCCTGAGATGCAGCCGCCGCCATGCAAATAATAGATGACGCCGTCAGTCTGCGAACTGCGGCGCGATGAAACCCATTCGCCTTTCACCGGCGATTCGATCCGCTCGATCGTCGCGCCTAACGAGTGGAGCCAGACGAGCCAGCCCGGCGTCCGAAAGCGCCGGCGGGTAAACTCGACCAGCGCCGCTTCGCCGGGCGGTTTTCGTTTTACATAAAACCGAACCCACCGACAGCCGAGCCGGCTTTGGAAGCTCATTGCCGCTCAGGCCGGGCTCGCTGCTCCGGCAGGCGCCACCTGATCGGTGTCGGGAAACACCAGCTTCCGCCGAAACTCTCGCCGGAGAAGCAGGAGGTTGGTCGCCGCCTGGAAGAGAATGGAGACGACCGACAAATACCAGATTTCCCTGATGTGAAAGCCAGGCCGCAACGACAGCAGGACCGCCGGCAAGGCGAAGACCAGCAACCGCGTGGCCGAGCTGATCAATGGCGGCCAGGTGTTGCCAATCCCCTGGAAAACGCTCGAGGAAGTAAACACGATTCCCATCGCGATGAAATTCAACGAAATGATCTGGAGATATTCACTGCCGAACGCGATCACTTCAGGATCTTTGGTGAACCCGCGGATGAACAGGCTCGCGCAAAATTGGGCGAGTAGGGTCAGCAACAACATGAGGACCGATGTGATCCCGAGCGCGGAATAGAAGGTTTGCCGGACGCGCTCGGCCCGCCGGCCGCCGAAGTTTTGGCCGACCACGGGCGCGACCGAGAACGCCACTGCGATCACCGGCAGAAACATCGCCTGCATGACGCGCGCGCCCACGCCGAACCCGGCCTGGGCAGCCGCCCCGAAATTGCGAATGATTGCGTAAACGACGACGATGTAGACCGCCATCAGCGCGAACTCAGCGCCGGCCGGAATGCCGATCCGCAACATCGACCACCAAATCCTGAGTTGCGGCCGCCACTGCGACAGACGGAACCGCAGATAACGATAGCTCCGCTCGAAATAGACGATCGTCAGGATGTTCGCAATCAAGATGGAAATGAATGTCGCCAGCGCGGCCCCGGCCACGCCCATCTTTGGAAAAGGTCCGACACCGAAAATGAAGAGCGGCGCGAAGATCATGTTCAGAACGACACTCAGGACCTGGAGGCCCACGGCGGGTTTGATGATGCCGGTCGCCCGGAGCGCCGCGCCTAACGAGACCAGCGGAAACTGCAGCATCAGAGCCGGGATAAACCAAAGGAGATAACTAACGGCCAGCGCCGCGGTGGGCGCATCGGCGCTGAGGGCGACGCTGTATTGGCGGCGAAACGGGAAAGAGCAGATCCCAACAAGCAGCGCGACGATGAGGCAGAGGACAATGGATTGATTGAACGCTTTCTCCGCGGTCGGCTGGTCTTTGCGGCCGGCGGCCTGCGAAATCACCGTGGTGGTCCCGACGCCGAGCATCTGCGACAGCGCCATCACCAGCATCATCAGGTTGCCGGACAACCCGACGGCGGCGATCGCCTCTTTCCCGAGCGACCCGACCCAGTAAAGATCTGCGAGGAGATACAGGGTTTGCACGACCATGCTGACCGCCATGAACGACGCCATGTGGAGCAGGTGCCGCGTCACCGATCCCTCCGTCATGTCTTTCATGCCGCTCACGCCGGTCGTTCCTTCGTTAATGCCGAAACACCGACAAAAATTCCAACGATCAGCGGAAGACACGCCGCGATGCGAAACGCATCCGGTCCTTTCGCGACCCACCACTCGCCCAAGCGTTGCGCCGGCTCGTGACCGATCAACACGCCCACGATGCCCGCTGTGAAAATTACTCCGCCGATTACCCGGATCGTCTTCGGCGTTCTCGCCGCGCCCGCACAAATGAAAAGGAAAGTTCCGAAGAGGATGCGGACCGCTGCGACGACGTAGGCGCCGCGATCCGTAAACGAGTATTTCGCGAGTTCGATCAAGCCTTCCGGCCAAAACACGCCGGTGAGCCCGAGCGCAATCATCAAGGCGGCGGTGAGCAAGAGCAGAGCCTTCATGTGGCGGACGCGATGAGCTCAGAGAACTTCTGCAGGTCAATGTTGCCCCCGGAAACGATCGCGACGATCGGGCCGTCGCCCGCTTTGCCGGTGAGCGCGGCGGCCAGCGGCAATGCGCCCGCGCCTTCCGCGATAACGCGTGCTTTCTCCGCCATCAGCCGCATCGCCGCTTTCGTTTCTTCGAGGCTCACGACGATGTAACCATCCACGACTGGTTTCATTCTTTCCCACATCCGCGGAAACATGCTCTGGCCTCCGGCGCCATCGACAAAGGAGGACTGCCATTTGTCGAAAACCTGGGGCGAACCTTTCTCGAAGGAGAGCGCCGCCGGTGCCGCCGTTTCCGGTTCCGCGCCCCAGATCTTGATTCCGGGCTTCAGCGCCTTGATCGCGCTGCCAACTCCCGTGATCAATCCGCCGCCGCCGATCGCGCAGATGACCGCAGTCGTGTCCGGAGCGTCCTCCAGAATTTCGAGTCCCATGGTCGCGTGACCGGCAATGAAATTGTCGTCGTCGAAGGGATGGATGAAGGTTCCGTCGGCTCCCGGATAAGCGCGATCTTCGAGCGCCTGCCAGGCGACTTCGTACGGCACCGTGATCAGTTTCGCGCCTAGCGCGCGCATTCGTTCCAGCTTCGCTTTTGGCGCGGTCTCGATCGCTACGACGGTGCTGGGGACTCCTGCTTTTCTGGCGGCATAGGCCACGCCCTGCCCGGCGTTGCCGGCGCTAATCGTCCAGACGCCCCGTTTGCGCTCGGAGTCGGACAACATCGCGACGGCGTTGGCGGCGCCGCGAAGTTTGTAGGCGTTGATCGGCTGGAGATTTTCCAGCTTCAGCCGGATGTCCGGAAAGCCAGGGCCGAGCTCGAGACGAACGAGGGGAGTGCGAACGATCGTGCCGGCAATGCGTTTTTGCGCTTCCCGAATTTCCGAAAGCTCGATTCGTCGGATGGCCATTTCACTTACAGTTTACGCCGCAAAGTCGAGCGGCATCAAGGAGCGGCGGTTTAAAAATCGCCGACGAGTTAAGACGGCGATTTTAAATCGCCGTTCCTTGACGCGTCGTAGATCAATTTCGCGGCCGCGACATCCTCGACCGCCATGCCCAGCGACTTGAAGATCGTGGTCGCGCCCGGCTCAACCCGCTTCGTGCCGTTTAGAATTTCGCCTAGCTCGGCAAACGGAGTCGCATGCGAAAGGATCACATCGCCCGCTTCCTTCCGCGCTCCCTCGTAAGAATCGACGATGACCAGGTTGCGCATCGCGGCATCATCCAGCTCCCGCCAATCAGGGCGTGAGGCTCCAACCGCGTTCACGTGCGAGCCGGGCTTTAGCCAGTCGCCTTTCAGGATCGGTTCGCGCGAGCTCGTCGCGGTCACGACCACATCAGCGCCGCGCACCGCTGCTTCCAGCTCCATCGCTTTGGCGCCATGTTCCTCCGCGAAACGCGCCCCATTTTCCGGACGATGGTTCCAAACGCGGACTTCTTCGAATTTGCGAACGTGCGGTAACACTTCCAGGTGCGCCTGGGCCTGGACGCCCGCGCCGAGCAGCGTCAACACTTTCGCGTCTTTCGCCGCCAAGACATCGGTGGCTGCGGCCGAAACCGCCGCAGTCCGCATCTCCGTGATGTAGCGTCCGTCCATGAGCGCGAGCGGCTCGCCCGTTCGCGGATCGAAGAGCGCGATCACCGCCATGTGAGTCGGGAGCGCTGTGCCGGCGTTGTTCGGATAGAACGTCACCATTTTTATTCCCATCGACTCGCCCGACGCCGGCATGACGCCGAAAAATCCTTCATGCTGGGCAAGAACACCGCGCACCGGCTGTTGCCATTTACCGGCAGAGAATTCCGCCAGTACTCTGCGCATCGCCGCGATCAAATCCTCGACGTTTAAGAGGCGGCGGACATGCGCTTCGTCGAGAAATTCCACGACTACACGCCTAAAGCTGATGAACTCGTTAGGCCGTCAGACGGCGCGGGCCCGCAGGCTTTCCGCGAGCTTCCGCATCTCTTCCATCCCGGCCGGGCTGCAATAATCCGTCACTTTTTCCGGCGGGAACTCGTCCCGGATCGCGATACAGCGTTGCCGGATTTTTTCCAGCTCGGGATCATCGATCCGAATGGAGATAAAGCCATCCCAATCCCATTGGTTTGCAGCCCCGCTGGCGAAACCATCGATCGTGCTGGCCACTTGTTCGGGTGTCCGTTTCATAGAAACAAAAATATCCCGCGCTCGCTCGTGCGGCAAGGTGAAAGGCAAAGCGCAGGTCGAGGTCGCGGCCGCAACTTCGCTTCGCTTAGTTTCGCATCTTGCACTAGCCTGCGCCGCAACGCTCCATGAACAACCAGCCACCCGCCGTCGTTACCCTTAATCTGCCCAGGCCCCCATGGCGCTTGATTGGGCTGGCCGCGTTCGTCGTCCTCGCCCTCGTTATCCTCTGGACTTCGTATTACACGGTGCCGGCGGAATCCGAAGCGGTCGTTCTGCGGTTCGGGAAATTTTTGAAGATCGTCGAGCCGGGGCTGCATTTTAAGATCCCGCTCGGCATTGACGAATACACCGAGGTGCAAACCCGGCGGCAGTTGAAATTGGAGTTCGGATTTTTCACCAGCGGTTACACGAACATCGACCAGCCTCCGCGCCAGCAGCTCGAGGAAAAATCGATGGTGACCGGCGACCTGAATGCGGCCCTGGTCGAATGGGTCGTCCAATATCGCATCTCGGACCCGAGGGAATACCTGTTCGACGTTCGCAATCCTGGCCAGACGCTCCGCGATTTGTCCGAAGCAGCGATGCGCGAAGTCATCGGCGATCGCACGGTCGATGAAGTCATCACGATCGGCCGGCAGGACATCGAGATCTCGGCATTGGCCCGGATGCAGGATCTGGCGAGCCGTTACAAACTCGGGGTCAAGGTCGACCAGGTGCAGTTGAAGAACGTGAATCCGCCGCGCGAAGTCCAGGCTTCCTTTAACGAAGTAAACAAGGCGCAGCAGGACCGGGAGAATGCGATCAACATCGCGAACGGCGATTACAACGAAGCGGTGCCCCGCGCCCGCGGCCAGGCCGACCAGATGATTCGCGGCGCGGAAGGGTATCGCTTCAAGCGGGTCAACGAAGCGGAAGGCGACATTGCTTCGTTCAACGCCATGCTTGGCCAATATATCAAGGCGCCGGAAATCACCCGCACCCGCCTTTACCTCGAAACCATGGGAGACGTTCTCCCGGCAATGGGACCGAAAATCATCATCGACGATTCGATGAAACAGCTGCTCCCGATTCTCCCGCTCTCGGTCAAACCGGAGACCGCCCGATGAACAAGCGCGGCTGTCTTATTGCGGTGATGATCGCGGGCGCGTTCCTCGTCTTGCGCCTTCTCCTCGGTTGCTTTTATACGGTCCACCAAACCGAGCAGGTAATCGTTACCCAGTTCGGGAAGCCGATCGGCGGACCAACCACCGAGCCCGGGCTGCATCTTAAGCTGCCGTTCATTCAGGAAGTGAACCGAATCGACAAGCGCTTCCTGGAATGGGACGGCCTGCCCGTGGCGATTCCGACCCGGGACAAGACCTACATCCATGTCGATACCTATGCGCGTTGGCGGATCGCCGATCCGATGGTTTACTTCGTTCGTCTTCGCGACGAACGGAGCGCGCAATCGCGCCTGGAAGATATTCTCGGCAGCGAAACCCGGAACGCCATTGCCAAGCACGACCTGATCGAGATCGTGCGCACGGACAAGGATCGCAAACCGATCCATGACGAAACTCTCAAGATCGGTCCGGTGGGAATGGGAACGATAGGTGTCCTGCCGCCGATCGCTTTCGGACGTTGGAAAGTGGAAGACGAAATCAAGAAAGCCGCGGCCGTGAAGCTGGCGGAATTCGGCGTCGAGTTACTCGATCTCCGCTTGCGCCGGGTGAACTACAACCCCGACGTGCTCGACCGGATCTATCAGCGCATGATCAGCGAGCGCCGCCAGATCGCGCAACGTTTCCGGTCGGAAGGTGAAGGCGAGGCCGCACGAATCGCGGGACAAAAGGAGCGCGACCTGAACGAGATTCAATCCACCGCCTATCGCAAAGTGCAGGAGATCCGCGGCGAGGCGGACGCGAAAGCCACCGAAATTTACGCGCGCGCTTACACGCAGAATCCGCAGGCGGC
>JBEEHG010000054.1:0-112178 GCA_041167265.1 Verrucomicrobiota bacterium
ATTTGCCCGCTAGGATTGCCGCCGCTAAACGGCGCGTTCGTCTATCGGTTAGGACATGGCCCTCTCAAGGCCGAAAGACGGGTTCGATTCCCGTACGCGCTACCAGCTTCAGCGATCCAGATTCGGCCCCAGCCATTTCTGGACGTATTCCAGGGTCACGCCTTTTCGGGCCGCGTAATCGCGCGCCTGGTCGTCGCCAATTTTTCCGACGCCGAAATACTTCGACTCGGGATGCGAAAAATAAAGGCCGCTCACGCTCGCGCCCGGATGCATCGCGTAGGATTCCGTCAGCGCAATGCCGGTCGCCTTTTCCGCCTCCAGCAAATCGAACAGGGTCCGCTTCTCGGTGTGGTCCGGCGATGCCGGGTAGCCCGCCGCGGGCCGGATGCCGCGATACTTTTCGCGAATCAGCTCATCCGTCGACAGCTTCTCACCCTCTCCAAATCCCCAGGCAATCCGCGCTTCCCGGTGAAGAAATTCGGCGAAAGCCTCCGCCAGGCGATCGGCCAGCGCTTTGGTCAGGATCGCGTTGTAATCGTCGTGGTCGGCGGCGAATTTCGCCGCGAGCTCGTCCGCGCCGATACCTGCCGTGACCGCGAACCCGCCGAGATAATCGCTCTTCTCCGGCGCGATGTAATCCGCCAGGCAGTGATTGAATTGGCCGCCCGGTTTCGGCATTTGCTGGCGAAGAAAGTGGAAGGTCGCCCGTCGTTCGGCGCGCATTACCTCCGCGAAGATTTCAACGTCGTCGCCGGTAGCTTTGGCCGGCCAGAAGGCGAAAACGCCGCGGGCCGTAAGCAATTTCTCGGCGCGGATCTTGTCCAGTAACCCCTGCGCGTCGTCGAAGAGCTCACGTGCCTGTTTGCCGACCACCGGATCGTCGAAGATCGCGGGGTAACGTCCGCGCAATTCCCAGGTGTGGAAAAACGGCGACCAATCGATGTAAGGGATGAGGTCATCGAGCGTGATCTCTTTGTGGGGTGCACCTGCGCTCCCCGGCTCAGTGGAATAGACGCGCGTTCCCAAAAACTCGGGCTTCGGTGGCACGTATCGACTCCAATCGATCGGCGTCCGGTTGGCCCGCGCCGCGTCCAGCGCGATCAATTTCTTGTCCCGCGATTTCGCTGCGTGTTCCTCGCGGAGCCGGGCGTATTCGGCGCGAGTGTTCTCGTCGAACGCGCCTTTCAAGTCGTCACTGAGCAAAGTATTCACGACGCCGACCGCGCGGGAGGCATCGAGGACATGGACGGTGCTGGCGCGATAATGCTGGGCGATCTTCACCGCGGTATGAGCCCGGCTCGTCGTGGCGCCGCCGATGAGCAACGGCAGGGTGAATCCTTCGCGCTCCATCTCCTGCGCCACGTGCACCATTTCATCCAGCGACGGCGTGATCAGTCCGCTCAGGCCAATGATGTCGGCCTTCAACTCCCGCGCTTTTTCCAGAATCTTGGGCGCCGGGACCATCACGCCCAGATCGATCACCTCGTAGTTGTTACATTGAAGAACAACTCCGACGATGTTCTTCCCAATGTCGTGCACGTCGCCTTTCACCGTGGCCATCACGATCCGCGCCTGCGGCTTTGCGTCCGCGCTTTTCTCCGCCTCCATGAACGGCAGCAGGTAAGCGACCGCCTTCTTCATCACCCGCGCGCTTTTCACTACCTGCGGCAAAAACATTTTTCCGGCGCCGAATAAATCGCCCACCACGCTCATCCCGGCCATGAGCGGTCCTTCGATCACCTGGAGCGGCCGGCTGAATTTCTGGCGCGCTTCCTCGGTGTCCGCTTCGATGAAATCGACGATGCCTTTGACGAGCGCGTGTGAGAGCCGCTCTTCGACGGGCGCCTCGCGCCATGCTTCCTTTTCCGCGGCCGTCTTGCCGATCGCTTTGACGCCTTCGGCGAATTCCACCAGCCGTTCCGTCGCGTCGTCCCGCCGATTTAGAAGGACGTCTTCGACCCGCCTTTTCAATTCGGGCTCGATCTCTTCATACACAGCGAGCTGCCCCGCATTGACGATCGCCATGTCGAGCCCGGCCTGGATGGCGTGATAGAGGAAGGCCGCGTGCATGGCCTCGCGCACGGTGTTGTTGCCGCGAAACGAAAACGAAATGTTGCTCACCCCGCCGCTGGTCCGCGCTCCTGGCAGGTTCGCTTTGATCCAGCGGACCGCGTCGATGAAGTCGACGGCGTAATTGCGATGCTCTTCCAACCCGGTGGCGACCGTCAGGATGTTCGGGTCGAAAATGATGTCGTTAGGCGCAAAGCCCGCGCGCTCGGTCAGGAGCCGATAGGCGCGTTCGCAGACCTCGATCCGCCGTTGGAAGTTGTCGGCCTGGCCGGTTTCGTCGAACGCCATCACGATAACGGCCGCGCCGTAACGCTTCACCAGCGCGGCCTGCCGCAGGAATTCCTCTTCGCCGTTCTTCATGCTGATCGAATTCACGACCGGCTTGCCCTGCACGCATTTGAGGCCCGCTTCGATCACGCTCCACTTCGAGCTGTCGATCATCATCGGGACCCGTGAGATTTCCGGTTCGCTCCCGATCAGGTGGAGAAACTTCGTCATCGACGCCTCGGAATCGATCATTCCTTCGTCCATGTTGACGTCGAGAATGTTGGCGCCACCGGCGACCTGTTGCCGGGCTACAGCGAGCGCCGCCTCGAAATCGCCCGCCAGAATCAGCTTCGAAAACTTCGGCGAACCGGTGATGTTCGTCCGCTCGCCGACAACCACGAACCCCATTTCCGGCGTGATATTGAGTGGCTCCAGCCCGGAAAGCTGTAATGGCTTTGTGGCGGCGCCGCTGTCTCCGGGGAGCGCACGCGCCTCGCGTGCCCTCTTCGGCGCCGCCGCCGAAGACCCGTCCGGCGTCCACAACCACGGATAGTCTTCGTTCCGGCCAGCGACGCCCGCGTCCCACGGATTCCGGCAGATGTATTCAAACTTTTCCTGCAGATCCGACTCGGATCGGATTAGCCGATCGAAAGATTCCTTCTCCCAAACAGGTCCATTAGTCGCCTTTGCTTTGTTGATGCGGTGGGCGGTCGACGACTTGATCCCATGTAAGATCTCGGTCAACGACCAAAAAACCGTCTCGCCCTTTTCACCCTGTTCTTTGACTTGTGGTTCGAACAACAAGTGCACGTGGTCGGGCATGACCGCAGCGACATAGAGGTCGTATTGGCCGTGTTCATAACCGTAGAGGATGCTCGTCAGGACGATGTTCCGTTCGGCAGGAGACAGGGGTTCGCGGTCACGGGTCGAAAAGCTCACCGCGTATTTCGCCCACGGGCGTTCGAAGTGAGGGAGGCGACGCTTGGAGTACGAAGCACCAGAAGAGATTTCGGCGGGGGCGCCAAAATCGGCACGCGAGGCGCGTGCGCTCCCCGGAGTGGGGAATGTGACGCGGCGCGGTGGCAGATTGCGCACGCGTTCGGCGATCAATCGGATGTGATCTGGGGTCGTGCCGCAGCAGCCACCGACGATGTTGAGCCAGCCGTTGCGCGCCCATTTTTCAAGCTGGGGCGCGAGCGTTTCAGCGGTCTCCGGAAAACCAGTTGGGGATAGCGGGTCGGGAAGACCGGCGTTTGGATAAGCGCTCACGTAACGGTTCGTCCCGTGCGCGAGCTCTTCTATGTATGGTTCCATCTCCCCGGGACCGAGGGCGCAGTTCAATCCCACCACCAGCGGGTCCGCGTGCGCGATCGAGGTCAGAAACGCTTCCACGGTCTGGCCGCTCAGAATTCGCCCGGAACGATCGGTTACGGTTCCCGATATAATTAGCGGAACCGTCCTGCCGATTTTCTCGAACAGCTCGGTGATGGCTGCGATCGCGGCCTTTGCATTCAGGGTGTCGAAGATCGTCTCGACCATGAGCAGGTCGACGCCTCCCTCGAGAAGAGCCGCCGCTTGCTCGCTGTACGCCTTCCGGATCTGATCGAAGGTGACCGCGCGAAAACTGGGATCGTTCACATCCGGGGAAAGCGAAGCGGTCACCGGAAGGGGACCAAGCGAGCCGCCCACGAAACGGCGCCGGCCCGATCGATCTGAAACGGCGTCGGCGGCACGGCGAGCCAGCCGCGCCGCGTTCAGGTTGATCTCGGTGACGAGCTCGCAGAATTCCCTATCGTCGACAACGCGCTGAAAGAACTCGGCATCTTTTCGGCCGCTCTCCGGTTCCTCTTGGAAAAGGAAATCGTGGAGGCCAATGGTCGTGCCGCTGAAGGTGTTCGTCTCGATGATGTCGGCGCCGGCTTCGAGGTAACGGCGGTGGATTTCCCCGATGACGTCCGGTTTGGTGAGGAGCAGAATCTCGAGGCAACCTTTCAGGTCCTTGCCTTTCCAGTCCTGGAAACGGCCGCCCCGGTATTCGGCTTCCGATAATCGGTATTGCTGGACCATCGTGCCCATGGCCCCATCCAGGACGACGATGCGCTCGCGCATCAACGTTTCGAGAGGATGAAGACCGTTGCCTGTCATGGCCGACAACTAAGCCGCAGATCGGCGGCACGGCAAGGAACAAATTGACGCATCATGATGCGTAGATGTGTGTCTTACTCGTGCTCCTGCTCATGGTCGTAATCGTAATCGACGGAGTCAGAGATCGATCACGAGCAGGAGCACGATTACGACGGAGAATGGTTGCGGCGCAGGGTGGCGAGGAATGCATCGCCCTGACCCGCGAGCTTCCCCTCGAGCTTCGCCGTGCAATCGCAATCGCAGCAGGCCCACGGTTCCGTCCGATTCTCGTGCCGGCAATTGCCGCGAGAATGCGCGTCCTTGACGCTGAGCAGCTCGAAATATTTCTCCCAATACGGCCGTTCCTCCTCCAGGGGCGGATCGCAGAAACACGTTTCCACCCAGGTAGCCGTGCCGGTCGGATCGAGGCGGGCCTGCTCCATGTCGTGCTGATATTCGTCTCCGGCGATGGAACCTTTCCCGAGCGTGCCGTTATCGATTGCGTCGAGGAGCGCCTGTTGCTGGCCGGATTTCACGCGGGCTTTGACGAGGTAGCGCATGCGAAAAGTTATCGCACCAGACGGCGTTGTCATCCCGAGCCGCGCAGACGCCGAGGGACCTCTCAACGGCAAATTTCGCTGTCGCGAAAAACAGGACGGCTCGTGACAGCGGCCGCCTGGGGTATCGCGAAAGCGTCCGGGCAGTAGTGAGGTCCCTCGGCGTGCTACGCCGGCCTCGGGATGACAACGCGCTTTTTTGATATTCATGCCGTGAGACCCCCGGCTAAATTCAGGGGGGATGGAAACGCTGCGCCTCTTCAAATCGCTGACGCGTGAGCAGCGGAACACATTCATCGCCTGTTTCCTCGGCTGGGCCCTCGACGCGCTCGATTTCTTTCTGGTCACTTTCGTGCTCGCCCAAATCTCCCAGGATTTTGGGAAGAGCATTCCGCAGGTCGCCTTCTCCATCACGCTGACGCTCATGATGCGCCCGCTCGGCGCCTTCATCTTTGGTTTGTTAGGCGACAGATTTGGCCGCCGAATCCCGCTGATGATCGACATCGTTTTCTATTCCGTCATGGAATTGCTGACGGCGTTCGCCCCGAATTTTACCGTGTTCCTGATCCTGCGCGCACTCTTCGGGATCGGGATGGGTGGGGAATGGGGGCTGGGGGCGTCGCTCGCCATGGAATCGCTGCCGACCCGGGCCCGCGGATTGTTTTCCGGCATTTTGCAGCAGGGATATGCAGTCGGTTATCTCCTCGCGGCGCTGGTTTACTGGATCGTTTTCCCGCTCTTTGGATGGCGCGGTCTTTTCATTGCCGGCGCGGTGCCGGCGTTCCTGGTCATTTACATTCGGGCCACGGTTCCAGAGTCGCCGGTCTGGCAAAAGCATCGGGAAGCGCGCCGGCCCAGGCCGCGTCTCTCCGTTTTCGTCCGGCAACAAGGGGCGCTGTTCCTTTACGCGGCGCTGCTCATGACGGCCTTCAATTACATGTCGCATGGCACCCAGGACCTTTATCCGACCTACCTCGAGAAACAGCGCGGCTTCGGCGTCAGCGCCAAGTCGATCATTAGCATTGTCTACGCGATGGGCGCGATTTGCGGCGGCGCCATTATGGGCTCCCTCTCGCAGACGTGGGGACGGCGCCGGGTCATCATTCTGTGTGCGATCGCCGGAATGCTTTTGATCCCGGTGTGGATTTTCGCGCCGAACACCGCGCTGCTGATGATAGGAGGGTTCTCGATCCAATTCATGGTGCAGGGAGCGTGGGGCGTGGTGCCGGTCCATCTGAATGAACTTTCGCCGCCGGAATTCCGCGGAACGTTTCCAGGTCTGGCCTACCAACTGGGAAATTTCGCCGCGGCTTACGCGGCCCAACAGCAAGCCTGGCTCGCCGAGAAATTCCGGCTACCCAACGGCGAGCCGAACTACGCGCTCACCATGGCCGTGATCCAATGCGCCGTGTTTATCGCCGTCATCGTTCTGGCGGCCGTGGGGAAGGAAAAGCGGGGGATCGAATTTTAGGCTCCCTTCTTTAGTTGTCATCCTGATCCCGCAAGCGGGAGAAGGATCTCTGACCATTTTCTTGGATCGACGCTCTGACAGCGCGGAAATAGTCAGAGATCCTTCGCCTCCGCTTCGCTGCGCTCAGGATGACAGCGGACGGGAAGAATTAATCCCCGTGCTCGGAACTGGTGGCGGCGGCGTCGCTCGTCGCTGGCGCGCGGTAGGTTCCTTTCCCGTAACGCTGGTCGACGATCGCCTCCGCGATTTTGTCGGCAAGACCATCGCGCCGGCTGGCGGTGCGGGCAGCGGCCCCTTCCTTGCGATTGCTCAGGAATCCGCACTCGACCAAGACCGCGGGGTAGGCCGCTTTTCGCAGAACGCGAAAGTTCGCCGTCTTCACTCCGCGGTTGACCGCGCCCGGCAACGTCATGATCCGTTCCTGGATGCGATAGGCGAGGGGGCGCGCCTCGGGGGATCGATAATAGGTCTCAAACCCGCGGATGCCGCGCCGGCCGGAATCGTTGAAATGGATGCTGACAAAGATCGCGTTGCGCTGGCGATTGGAAATGGCGGCACGCTCGTCGAGCGGAATGAAAACGTCGTCCGAGCGAGTCATGACGACGCGGAACTGCGATTCGCGCAATTTCGCGGCGAGCCGGGTCGCGACATCGAGGGTGGCATTCTTCTCCGCCCCGCCGAAACGGCGAAAGGCGCCGTTGTCCTTTCCGCCGTGACCGGCGTCGACGACGACGGTCGTGAACGTCCGGGTAGTGTCTTTGATCCGGAGCTCGGGCCCGGTGCCGCAGCTGGAGAGCAACAGGCAGGCTGCGGCGACCAACAGGATCGATAAAAAGCTGCGCATGGGCACTCGTAGCCCAAAGGGGAAGGCGCGCCACAGATTTCTCTGACCGCCACTCAGGCTTCGCCCCGCGAAAGGGCTGCAGGAGAGGAAATCCAAAAACCGCTTGTAATTTTTACGGCCCCAACTAAAGCCCCTTACCGCATTTATGCTCACCAGATTCGCAATTCTTCCGCTCCTTTTGGCTCTCACTTTGTCCGCGTGCAAAAAGGCCGAGAGCGTCGCCAAAAAGCTAACCGACCAGACGACGCCCGCGGCTTCCGCGACGCCCAGTCCGTCCGGGTCCACCTCGGCATCGCCCTCAACCGCGCCGGTCATCACAAAACCAGCAGTCGACCAGAACGCGCAGGTCGTCATTTTTGGTTACCACCGTTTCGTGAACAACGTCCGGCGGCCGGACACGGAAATCACTCCGGCGGCGTTCGAAGCCCAAATGCAGGAATTGAAAAACAAAAACATCAGCGTGATTCCGATGCAGGATTTCCTGGCCTGGCGCCGGGGCGAGAAAGCGATCCCGACCAAAAGCGCGATCATCACCTTCGACGACGGCTGGAAGTCGCAGTATGACGTCGCGTGGCCGATCCTGAAGAAATTTAATTATCCGGTCACGCTGTTCATTTACACGGAGGGAATAAAGCCCGGGCATTTCAGCGGCGGCGAATCGATGAGCTGGGAACAGCTGGCCGAGATGCGCGACGCCGGCGTGGACATCCAGGGACACACCGCGACTCATTCCGATTTGCGCAAGCCCTACGACAAAGTGGCCAAGAAAAAATTGAGCCCGGAAGAATACGAACAGTGGCTGGACAAGGAAGTCGCCGGGTCCAAGCAGATGATCGAGCAGAAGCTCGGCGTGAAAGTGAATTGCTTCGCCGTTCCGTATGGCTTTCACAACGATCACATCCGGGACGTGGCGATGAAGGCGGGGTACGAAGCGCTCTTCACCGTTTATGGGCAGCCGATCTCGATGCATACGCCGTTGAATTCCGTCGGCCGTTATTTGATGGAGGCGAACAAGCCGAAGACTTTCACCGACGCAGTCGCCGCGATCGCGACAACGGCTGTCGGCCCGTCGGTCGCCGAAGTGGCGCCGTCAAACATGCAGACGCAGCCGGCAGACGGCGAGACGATCAAGAACGCGCTCCCGCTGATCAAGGCGAACATTGCTTCGTTGGGGACGATCGATCCGGGCTCGGTGGAGATGCGCGTCAGCGGCCTCGGGAAGGTGGACGCGAGTTTCGATCCGAAAAGCACGACGGTCGCCTACCAGGTCACGCAGCGGCTGAAGGACAAAACCTGCACCGTCATCGTCAGCGCGAAATCAGGCGGCAAGAAGGTGGAAACGCATTGGACGTTTAACATCAATGAGGGTGGCACGAACGCCGCGCCGCCGGCCCCGGCTCCATCGGTCGCGCCCTCCACGCCGCCGCCCGCCGCCCAGCCAGCGGAGAAGCCGAAGAAGAAGAAAAAATAAGCGGCCGGCAGGTTCCGCTCTCAGTTCGTTATGTTTTCCCAGCTCGGCGACAAGCTTCAGGACATCTTCAAGGATCTTCGCGGTCATGGGACGATCAGCGAGGCGAACATCAACGACGCGCTCCGGCAGGTGCGGCTCGCGTTGCTCGAGGCCGATGTCGACTTCCAGGTGGCGAAGGGTTTCATCGCCCGGATCAAAGAAAAGGCGCTGGGCGAAGAGGTCCTCCGCAGCGTTACGCCCGGTCAACAGATCGTTAAGATTTTTCACGACGAACTGACCGCGCTTCTCGGCGGCGATGCCGCGCCGTTGAACCTGGAAAAGCCGGCGCGCATTTTGATGGTCGGCTTGAACGGGGCCGGGAAGACGACTTCTTCTGCCAAGCTGGCCGCGTTCCTGAAAAAGCAAGGACGGGCTCCGCTGCTGATCGCTTGCGATTTGGCCCGGCCGGCGGCGATCGAGCAACTGGCCACGCTTGGCCGGCAGGTGGAAGTGCCGGTCTACACTCCGGACGCGCAGGAGAAGAACGTCCGCCGCTCAGCGGCCGCCAGTCTCGAATGGGCCGCGCAGCAGAACGGCGACGTCCAAATCTTCGACACCGCGGGGCGCCAGGAAATCGACACGGCGCTCATCGAGGAAATCAAGGAGCTCAAGGAATTCCTGAAGCCGCAGGAGGTGTTGCTGGTCGCGGACGCAGCGACCGGGCAGCAGGCGGTGAGTGTGGCTACCCATTTCCACGAAGCGCTCGGCATCACCGGGATTGTGCTGACCAAACTGGACGGCGACGCGCGGGGCGGGGCCGCGCTCTCGATGCGCGAAGTCACTCAGCGGCCGATCAAGTTCGCTGGGGTGGGCGAGAAGCTCGATCAATTCGAAGTGTTCGTGCCCGACCGTCTCGCCGGGCGAATCCTCGGAATGGGCGACATCGTTGGCCTCGTCGAAAAGGCGGCGGAAGCGATCGACGAAGAAGAAGCGGCCCGGATGGAGCGCAAACTGCGGACGGCGTCCTTCGATTTCAACGATTTCCTGGCCCAGTTCAAGATGATGAAGAAAATGGGGCCGCTGGAGAATATTCTTGGCATGATCCCCGGGATGAGTAACGTGCAGGGCCTCTCCGTGGACGAGAAGCAGCTCAAGCGGACGGAAGCCATTGTGCTTTCCATGACGCACGAGGAGAGATCGCGGCCCGACATTCTAAACGCGCGCCGCCGTCAACGAATCGCCCGCGGCAGTGGCAGCACCGTCACGGAAGTGAACGACCTGCTCCAGCGTTTTAATCAGATGCGAAAGATGATGAAGAACGCCGGGAAAATGAAACGAATGATGGCGCAAATGGCGCGGATGAAAAATTAAGAGATATGGCAGTTTCAATCAGATTACGCAGAGAAGGCGCTCTCAACCGCCCTTACTACAAGGTGGTGGTGGCCGATAGCCGCAGCCCGCGCGATGGCAAATTCATCGAGATCATTGGGACCTACGATCCGAAGAAGACCGGGCACAACAGCACCCTCAAGCTGGACCGGATCGATCATTGGATTTCGAAAGGCGCCCAACCCTCGGACACGGTTCGCAGTTTGATCAAGAAAAACCGGAAGCAGAGCGCGAGTGCGCCGCCAGAAGAGACCGCTGCGCCGGCCGCCGCTCCCGCTGAGGAACCAGCGGCCGCACCTGCGGAATAACAGTTGTAGCGACGGCGCTCTGTCGCCGTAAGAACGCTTCGCTCGTACGCGGCGCTTGTTACGCCGACAGAGCGGCGTCGCTACAACAAAAGCTTTTCAATTCGCGGCGATCAGAGCGTCGTTATCGGCAATGAAACGACTTTTGTTGATTCTCTGCTCAACTCTGGCGACCCACGCATTCGCCCAAACCGTTTCGGTTAAGGACGGCAATATCCAGTTCACCGACAAGTCCGGTAAGACGAGTACGCTTACTTCAAGCGGCCGCGACTCGGATCCGATCCTCGCCCCGGACGGCAAATGGGTCGCGTTCGTCCGGAAGATCGACGGCAAGAAAATCGCGACCGGATCCGACGAAGTCGATCCGACGGAGCTCTGGCAGGTCCGCGTAGACGGCAAGGAACCGTCGCTCCTCCTGCGATGCCGCGACGCGGAGAAACCCGAGTCGATTATCGGCGGATTCAGCAATCTGCAATTCTCAACGAACGGGAAGTTGCTCTACTTTGTCAGCCCGGCCTGGGCCACATCCGGCGCTGTCCACGTGGTCGACACGACAAATCGAAAGGAGCGGTACCTTTTTCCGGGCAACGACATCAAGGTGGTGGTCGCCGGCGAATACAAGGATTGGCTGCTCGTGCAGCAGCACCGCTACTTTGTCGGCGGCGGCGCGTACGATTGGTTCTGGCTTCTGCGGATGGACGGAAAAGAAGTTGGGCCGGTGGGCGAAGACACCTCCACGTTCGAGGCAACCTACCTCAACGAATAGTGACAAACCGCGAAGGCCGAATACACTCGACCTCGTGAAAGAGTTCCTCGAGTTCGTCATTCGCCAGCTGGTCGAGTTTCCCGATGAGATGATGCTTTCGGAGATCCCTTCCGGTAAAACCACGATCTTCCGGGTGCAGCTGCGGCAGAGCGACGTTGGGCGAATCATTGGCCGCAACGGCCAGACGATCAATGCCATCCGCGCCTTGCTGGCCAGCTCCGCTGCACGGCACGGGCAAAGGGCCACGCTCGAGATCGTGGAGTAACGTTACAAGGTTGCAATTGTTACAAAGTTACATGGTTCGGTCGGTGGCCTTTTGTAACCTTTGTAACGTTGTAACTTTTTAACTTCTCCGATGCGGATCGATATCTTCACGCTCTTCCCGGAAATCTGCCGGGCGCCGCTCAACGCCAGCATGATGAAGCGCGCCCAGGAAAGCGGCGCCCTCGAGTTACACATCCATAATCTGCGCGATTGGACCACCGACAAACACCACGTCGTCGACGACGCGCCCTTCGGCGGCGGGCAGGGGATGGTGATGAAACCCGAACCGATTTTCGCGGCGGTGGAGGAACTGCGAGGCGAAGAGGGGAAAACGCCCAACGCCCAACGTCCAACGTCCAATGTCGAATTACAGAGGCCGAAGGTGGTTCTTATGTCGCCGGCGGGGCGAAAGTTTGACCAGGGAATGGCGACGCAGTTTTCGAAGGAACCGCGTCTGATCATAATCTGCGGGCATTACGAAGGTGTGGATCATCGCGTGGTCGAGCACCTGGTCGATGAGGAAATTTCGATTGGGGATTACGTCCTGACGAATGGAGCGATCGCGGCGGTGGTGCTGGTGGACGCAGTCGCACGTTTGCTCGCCGGTGTGCTTGGCGACGAGCAGTCAGCGGCCGATGACAGTTTCAGCACGGGTTTGCTGGAAGGGCCGCAATACACCAGGCCAGCGGAATTCCGTGGATGGAAAGTTCCGGACGTTCTTCTCTCCGGCAATCACGGCGAAATCGCGAAGTGGCGAAAGGAACAGGCGAGGCAACGCACACAACAGAATCGGCCGGATTTACTCGGCGAAAATTTGTAGGGCGTCTGTGTCAGACGCCCCCGTTACGAAGGCGTTTCACAGAAACGCCCTACAATTCAGACGCGCCCGAAAATCACGCAGGCGTTGATGCCGCCGAAGCCAAAAGAATTACTCATCACGTAAGTCAGGTCCGCTTCGCGGCCATGGTCCGGAACGACGTCGAGATCGCAGGCTGGATCGGGATTCGTGCGGTTTAAGGTTGGGGGGATCCACTTCCGATCGATGGCGAGCGCGCAGATCGCCCCTTCCATGGCGCCGGTCGCGCCGAGCGCATGCGCTGTGTAAGCCTTCGTGCCGCTCACCGGGATTTGTTTCGCGCGAGAGCCGAACACTTGCTTGATCGACATCGTCTCGTTGCTGTCATTGAGCGGGGTGGAACTGGCGTGCGCGTTGATGTAATCGATTTCATCGGGCGCGATGCCGGCGCCAGCCAGCGATTCGTGCATTGCGCGGATGGACGACTCGGCGCTCGGGAGCGGCGAAGTCATGTGGAAAGCGTCGTTGTTCAAACTGTAGCCGAGCACTTCCGCGTAGATGTGCGCGCCTCGCCGGCGGGCGTGTTCGAGTTCCTCGATAATCAATGACGCCGCGCCTTCGCCCATCACGAAACCGTCGCGCTTCAGGTCGAAGGGGCGACAGGCCAGGGCGGGATCGCCGGTCCATTGACTCATCGATTTGATAATGGCGAAAGCGCCGAAAGTCAGCGGGCTCAACGGCGCTTCCGCGGCGCCCGCCACGATAACGTCCGCCATGTCGTCGCGGATATAGCGGAGCGCTTCGCCGATCGAGACCGTTCCGCTCGCGCAACTGTTGGAATTGGTCGTGCCCACGCCGCGAAAGCCGAACTCGATGGCGATATTCGAATGGCCCGAGCCGCCGAAGACCTGGACCGCGAGGGTCGGGTTTACGCCGCGCGTTCCTTTCTTGAGGAAACGCGCGTGGTCCAGCTCCGCATTCGAAATTCCACCAAGGGCCGTCCCGAAGCTTACCCCGACACGATCCTGCGGGGTCTCGCGCGAGTAGGGCAGACCGGCGTCATCCAGCGCCATTTTCGCCGACGCGACCGCGAACTGCGCGTAGCGATCGAGGCGTTTCAACCGATGCGGAGGGAAATGTTCTTCCGGGATCCAATCCAAAATCTGCCCGGCGCAATGAGCATTGAAGGCGGAAGTGTCGAAACTCGCGATCGTCCGGATCCCACTTGTTTCCGCGCGCAGTCCGCGCCAGAAATTCTCGCGACCGGTCCCGATGCAGGTGATCGGGCCGATGCCGGTGATGACTGCTCGGCGTCTAGACATGCTCGACTTGCGATCGAGGGCTGGGGTTCACCTGACTTTCCAGATGCATCTTCATCCAGCGCAACGTCCGGCTCGCCACCGGATGGATAAACCCATTGCCAATGATCGGTTCCAGGATCGGTCCGAGCAGACGAATGCGAAATCGAAGGTCATGCACGATTTCGACGAGGACCCCAACGGGCGTTTGCCGGAAAGACCAAACGACATGCATCCCTTTCGTCCATGCTTTCAAATGATGGAAATGAATTTCCATTTTCCGGCGGTCTATGATCTGCTCGGATGTCCACGAGATCGGAATCCCGGCACGGACAGCCGCCATGACAACGAGATTACGATCGGGGCCGCGCTCCAGATAACGAATGTAACGATAATGCGGCAGGATTTTCGGCCACAACTCAAGGTTCGAGGCGGTCTCGAAGATCAGGTTCTTCGGGGCGCGAATGATAATCGTGTTTGCCGTATGCATGACCGCTCTTCAGGCTAAGCTCAGCGCAAATCCGGACAACGATAGGAAAAGTAACAATGGCGTTACAAATGAAATCCCAGTGCGAAAAAGCGGGCGAATGCTCGAAGCGCAAGCGCAGTAGTTGTGGTTATCCGCGCTGGTGCTTGATCCGGTAAGTCAGAAAACATTCTTCGCCCACGACGCGCATATCGGTAAGCGAACAGCGAACGCTGCGGGGCAGGAATTCCTTGCTCAGACCGGTCAACGTTGGCGCATCTGCGCCGCCGAAAAGGTAGGGCGCGATCGTCAGGTTGAGCTGATCGACCAGGCCCTGTTCGAGGAGTGAGCGGAAAAGAGTGGCGCCACCCTCGCAGGCCACCATGCGCACGCCGTAGTCCCGCCGCAGTTGTTGCAACATCCAGGCGAGATCCACTTCGCGAGTGTCGCTCAAATGCAGGGTCGCCTTTTCGCGCAACGCTTTTTGATAACGGAGCGGCATTCGAACCGTTGAGAAAATCACGATCCGGGAAATGTCGGCCTGGAAAATCTTGAGGGAAACATCGATGCGGCCCTCGTTGGAAACGATCACACGCAATGGATAGGGCGACTGTCCACGGGCCACGCGTTCTTCGCGCATCTTTGGATCGGGAACACCGAGCCGGACGTTGTCATGCCTGAGGGTGCTGTGGCCGATCAGGACGGCATCGCCGAGAGCGCGCTGGCGGAGCAGGTGGGTCTTGTCCTCGCGCGAGGTGAAATCCACCGGGGAAAAATTCCTGGTGGTGATTTTGCCGTCCACCGTCATGGCGAACGTGACCGCAACAAAGGGTCTGTTGCTTTTCTTCGGAGAAACGTGCGTCTGCACGTCCTTTTTGTGGCGAAGCGGGCTAACAGATTTGGGACGTGCCGAAGCACCTCCGTCCGACGCTCTACTCTTCCTGCTCGGTGATCTCATGCTCGAGCGTCGCAAATTCCTTTTGCATGTCGCGCATCTTGACATGGCCGGTCGCACCACTGGGCCGATAAAAGAAATAGACGATTCCTCCCGGCAAACAGCAGACCAAAATCACCGTGAACCCCGTTAGCCCGATGAGCCGGGCGACAGCAAACCAGTAATCCGGCGCCGCGCCCGGTGGGACTGCACACAGATTCGAGAGCATGATTTGAAGGATGTATTCGCGCGTTCCGACGCCGGCGAAACTGATCGGCAACGACGAGATCGTGCGTTCTATCGGCATGATGGCGAAGAAATCGACGGGCGAGATGACGGCCCGAAAGGCGTAAGCCACGCAGAGAAAAGTCGCGAACGTTCCCAGGTGGCAGACCAGAGAGGCGCCAAACGCGGAAGCGGTGGCTCGCCAATGCCGGGCATAGAGATGATACGCGGCCGTGATTTCGATGAGCTTGTCCCGGCCGGGGAAACGATGGGGAAGTTTGTGCATCAAACCGAATCCGCTGATGACGAAGGTCGTGCCCACAAACAGGACCGAAGAGCCGAAGACGGCGAGGAGCACCCAGACGTAAGGCGAAGTCGCCGGGGTGCTCGTGAGCCAGCGGTAGCGAAGGAAAACCAGCACCGCGGTGATAACGATCAACGCGATCAATCCGATCATCCGGTCGAACAGAACGGCGAGCAGGCCGCCCGATTTTTTGTCCGGCGTTTCCTTCCAAAGGAGGTAGGTCTTGACGATATCGCCGCCGGTCCCACCGGGCAGGAACTGATTGTAAAACATCCCGATGAGAAACAGCGCGAAGACCCGCCCATTGCCCAGATTGATTCCCTGGACCTTCAAGAGTATTTGCCAGCGCACGACGGCCGCAAGCTCTACACACAGGTAAGCCATGATCGCTGCGCCAATCCAGCGATAATCGGCTTCGCGGATCGCGACCGCCATCCCTTCGCGCACTTTGGGGTCGTGAAACACCCAGTAGAGCAAGGCTCCGGTGACCAGGAGTTGAAGGATGGTGAGGAGCGTTTTTTTCATTCGCCGAAGCGTTCTTTCCAACGCGTAACCGACAATCGGATTTCGTCCGCGGTTCGGCGGGGACTCATTTCCCAGACAAATAAACAGGTCGGCGGAAGCAGCGGAACAAGATTCTCCAGATCGACCATGCCGGTGAACGGCGCCTGGTGGTCCTGCCCGGGCCACTTGCAATCCTGGAGGTGGCAGCCGAATGCCCGTGGCCCGATCTGCCGGAGCCATTCGGCGTGGTTCAAAAACCCAAGGTTCTCCTTGATCTGGATGTGGCCCATGTCGTGCCAGTAACCGAGCTGCGGCGAATTCAATTCGTCGAGGAGCGCGGGTAACTCGCGCTCGCTCGGGATCTCTTCGTAACCCCGCCGGCCCTCCACGCCCAGCCGGATATTTTTTTTGGCCGCGTACTCAGCAATGCGTTTGAGGGAATCCTTCACCCGTTCCAAGTATGGCGGCGCGGCGGACTCGCGCGTCTGCACGGCCTTAACTTTCAGGTCCACATATTTTCGGGAAAGATGCTCGCCATTTTTGGCCAGGGAGATGAGCTGGTCGGTAATCGGATTCATTTCGACCTCGCCGCAATGAAGGACCACAAAGGGCGCGCCGAGCCGCTGTGCGAAATCGATGGTTTGAAACGTCTGGCGGATCGCACGCTCACGTTCCTGGGAGGAGGCGGCGGAAATTTTATAGCAATCGGGCGAGGCCTGCATGATCTCGACCGGCAACGGACAGAAGTTGTGCAGGCTGGTGAACTCGACTTCGCCCGCCTCGAACATCTTCTGGATACCCGGCATGAGCGAAATCCGAATTCCGTGGCCCAGCTCGACGCGATTGAACCCGAGATCCTTGATCTCGCGGAGCATCTCGTCCCCGGCCGTGTGGCGGCCAGAGTTCCAGCAGGTGGAGAATGAGATCATGGCGCAATCCGCCTTCCCGCGTCGTCATCCCGAGGCTGGCGAAGCGCGCCGAGGGACCTCGCAGTCGCACGGAATCGCGCCGAGCAACCGCTTGCGCGAGGCCCGAAGTCCACACTTTCGAACGCGTGACGTTCCGCCTTGGTGACGATTGAGCGACTGAGAGGTCCCTCGCCGTCTGCGCGGCTCGGGATGACATGCTTAGTAACAAACATTGTTCACCGTATCGTCACTGCCACTGGAGTCGCCGGAGCGCCGAGTTCGGCCTCTGTCGCACCGACCTGCGAGCATTCCTTGCGCACCCGCAGGAGAACGAAAATCGTGATCGCACCGTAAAGGATTGCCGCAATCGCCAGGGCCGTCTTCATGCCGATGAAATCCGACAAGCTGGTAACCCCGAGTCCGGCGATGGGCATCAGCCCGACAAAGCTCAGCATGAACACGGCAGAAACCCGGCCGCGCAAATAATCCGGCGCGCGTTCCTGCACGATCGTGCTGGCGAGTCCGAAGTTGGTGGCGAGGCCGAGCGAGTTCACAACCAGAAGCGCGGTGGCGACGTTGAAGCTTGGACCGAGCGAGAGACCGAGAATCGCACCGGTCACGCCCAGCGTGCACATGATCATGAGCGGCACGCGTTTTTCCCGGGCGAGCCCGATAAGAAAGATCGAACCGACCAGCGATCCGATGGCGGACGCGCCCATCAGAAATCCAAGCCGGTCGGGGCCGAGACCGAGCACCATTCGCACGTAGAGCGGCATCATCACGGTAATGATGGGAAAGATGCAGACGGATTGGGTCGCGATCAGACAGACCATCGCGAAACTGGGTTTGTCTTTCGCCACGAAGCGAAATCCATCCTTGATCCCGGTCCCCCGTTTTTCCTCTTCTTCCGCGCTGCCCTTCTGGCGAGGCGGCAGCGAAAGAAGGGCCACGATCAAGGCGAAGAACGAAACCGCATTGGCGAAGAATGCGGAGGCCGTGCCCCAGGCGCTGATGAGAATTCCGCCGATGGTCGGTCCGAAAACGCGCGATCCATGGAAAACGGAACGATCTATCGCGATGCCACTTTGAATTTGCTCGCGCTTCACGAGCTCCGGCACGAGCGCGGAAAGAGCCGGCATTTCAAATGAATTCGAGACGCCGAGGATCGCGGCGAAAACGAGAATCTGCCAGATCGCAATTTGCTCCGTCCAGACCAACCAGCCGATCGCCAACGCAAGAGCGATCTGGACAAACTGTGTGATGAGAAGGATGCGACGTTTATCGTACCGGTCAGCCGCCGATCCCCCGACCATGGTGAGAAGAAGCATGGGCAATCCCGCCGAAAATTGCGCCATCCCGAGCCAGACGGCCTTTGTGGTGAGTGTGCTCATCACGTAACCCTGCGCCATCACCTGCATCCAGGTGCCGGTGTCCGAAATGGCGCTGCCGATGATGTAACGGCGATACGGCGCATTGCGCAGTACGCCCAAGGCACTGCGAGCCGTCAGTTTCGGTTCCGCGCTCATCGCCGAGACTCATACGCGGAGAAGGAGCGAGTCGCAATCGCACAGGAATGACTGCGCAAACAGCGAATGGCGAGCCAAATGCCTGGGGAGCGCACGCGTCTCGCGTGTTGGTTTCGGCGTCTCGCCGAAACAGGCTTTCTGCAAAGTTCGCACCGGTGGGACGCCAGTGCCATCACGCGAGACGCGTGCGCTCCCCAATCACTCGACTGCGCGGTTTTTCCGCGGGCGAGTAGGATCGCTCTTGGGCACGGCGAGTGGGCGGCGCTAAGACCGGCATGGAATGCGAGACTCAAGTTTAGTTGTCGGCTCGGGTGCGAACAGTAGGGTGAGGCATGCGACCAGATAAGTTTACCCAGAAGATGCAGGAGGCGTTGCAGGCGTCGCAACAGGGGGCTTCGGACCTCGGGCATCAGGAAATTACCAGCGAACATTTTCTCGCGGCCTTGCTCGATCAGACGGATGGAGTGACCCGGCCGTTGCTGGAGAAGATGGGCGTTAAGGTTGCCGATCTCCGCGCCCGCCTGACTCAGGATCTGGCGACGCGGCCGAAGATCCAGGGCACCAACGTCGATCAGCGGGTCGGGAACGAATTGCGGGCGACGATCGATGCGGCCGAAAAGGAAATGGCGAAACTGAAGGACGAGTTCCTCAGCGCCGAACATTATCTGCTGGCCCTGGCCGACTCGAAGGCGCCCGCCGCGAAATTGTTGAAGGACTCGGGCGTTACGCGCGACAAGCTGATGCAGGCGTTGCAGCAGGTGCGAGGTTCGCAGCGCGTGACCGACCAGAATCCGGAAGGGAAATATCAGACCCTCGAAAAATACGGACGCGACCTGACGGAGATTGCGCGCCGCGGGAAAATCGATCCGGTCATCGGGCGCGACAACGAAATCCGGCGGGTGATGCAGGTCCTGTCCCGGCGGACGAAAAACAATCCGGTGCTGATCGGCGAACCGGGCGTGGGAAAGACGGCGATCGTGGAAGGATTGGCCCGAAGAATTATCAGTGGCGACGTCCCGGAGTCGCTGAAACAAAAGCGGATCATTGCGATGGACATCGGATCGATGGTGGCGGGCGCGAAGTTCCGCGGTGAATTCGAGGACCGGCTGAAAGCGTTCCTGAAAGAAGTCACCGACTCACAGGGCGAGATCATTTTGTTCATCGACGAGCTGCACACGATCGTGGGCGCGGGCGCGGCCGAGGGATCGGTGGACGCGTCGAACTTGTTGAAGCCGCAACTCGCCCGCGGGGAGCTGCGCACCATCGGCGCCACCACGCTCGACGAGTATCGGAAATACATCGAGAAAGACGCGGCCCTCGAGCGGCGGTTCCAGCCCGTGATGGTGGAGGAGCCGACGGTCGAGGACACGATCGCGATCCTGCGCGGATTAAAGGAGCGCTACGAAGTGCATCACGGCGTCCGGATTCGGGACGCGGCCCTGGTGGCGGCGGCGGTCTTATCGCATCGCTACATCAGCGACCGGTTTCTCCCGGACAAGGCGGTCGACCTGGTCGATGAAGCGGCTTCGCGATTGAAGATCGAGCTCGATTCGATGCCGACGGAAATCGACGTCATCGAACGCGAGGTCATGCAGCTCGAGATGGAGCGCCAGGCACTGAAAAAAGAGAAGGATGCAGCCAGCAAGGAGCGCCTCCAGAAACTCGAAAAAGAACTCGCCGAGCTGAAGGAGAAGTCGTCCGCGCTCAAAGCTGAATGGCAGAAGGAAAAGTCGGTTATCGACGATCAGCGGAAGCTGAAGGAAGAACTCGACCAGGCCCGGACGGAATTGGAACGCGCCCAGAGACGCGGCGAATTAGCGAAAGCCAGCGAGCTGCAGTATGGCCGGATCCCGGAGCTGGAGAAAAAACTTCGGGACGTCGAGGAGAAGATCAAGGAGGGCGGGAATCGTCTCCTGCGCGAGGAAGTGACGGAGGAAGACATCGCCCAGGTCGTTTCGAGCTGGACGCACATTCCGGTTTCGCGTTTGCAGGAAGGCGAACGCCAGAAACTGCTGCGGCTCGAAGAACACTTGCACGAACGCGTCGTTGGCCAGGACACCGCGATCAAAGCGGTGGCGAACGCGATTCGCCGGGCGCGAGCCGGGTTGCAGGATGAAAATCGGCCGATCGGTTCTTTCATTTTTCTTGGACCAACCGGCGTGGGGAAAACCGAGCTGTCGCGGGCGCTGGCGGAATTCCTCTTCGATGACGAGCAGGCGATGGTGCGGATCGACATGAGCGAATACATGGAGAAACACACCGTCTCGCGCCTGATCGGGGCGCCGCCCGGCTATGTCGGTTACGAGGAAGGCGGCCAGCTCAGCGAGGCGGTGCGGCGAAAGCCATATTCAGTGATCCTCTTCGATGAAATCGAGAAGGCGCACCAGGATGTGTTCAACGTCCTGCTTCAGGTGCTCGACGATGGGCGGATCACGGACGGGCAGGGGAGAACGGTCGATTTCAAAAACAGCGTGATCATCATGACGTCGAACATCGGGTCGCAATACATCATGGAGGAATCTTCCCATGAAGCGCGCGAGCGGCTGGTGATGGACGCGTTACGGCAGCATTTCCGGCCGGAGTTTCTGAATCGAGTCGACGATATCATCATCTTCGACCGGCTCAGCGAGGAGGAGCTGAAGAAAATCGTCGAGATCCAACTGCGCCGTTTGATACGGCGGCTGGAGAATCAAAAGATCACCCTCGAGTTATCCGACTCGGCGAAGGCATTCGTTGCCCGCCATGGTTACGATCCGGTTTACGGTGCGCGGCCGTTGAAACGGGCCATCCAGAAATACATTCTCGATCCACTGAGCCTGGACATCCTCGAAGGCAAATTCCTTGAAGGCCAGCGCATCAAGGTGGAAACCCAGGGCGAAAGGTTAATCTTCAGCGCCGCGTAAGGCGTCGACATCCGGAGACGGCCTCAAGCGCACTCCCGAACCGGAACAATTACTTAAGGTTTCTTTGCCGCGGGGTCACAATCGGCCTTGGCCTTATCGCAAGCTTTTACGCACCGATTGAAGGCATTTTCGGCCTCGAGGCGGTCGACCCCCCGGCGCAGACTTTGTGACTGGGTGATAGCGCACGAATCAGTGCAGCTCTTATGTTTTTCGGTGCAAGGATCGGCCTTCGCCGCCGCGAACATCATCATGACCCCTCCGCTCAGTATGAGCGCCGCTCCACAGATTTGCTTTTTCACGCTCGAAATCCTTCACAGTCCATCCAATAAGTCGAGAACAAGGTTCGGCCTGAAAGTGGTTGGAACTGATCGAATGTCAAAATCTGAACGACAAAAGCGGCGCAGTGTCTTAGCTTGCCACTATGAGAAAATTTACTGGATTGGCTCTGATGGCGGCGGTGGCTTTGGCCGTGACTTCCGCGTATGCCGGCGACAAGGAGAAGGACGGCGGTTGCTGCGCGACCCACGCGAACAACAAAATGGATTGCTCGCAGACTTACGCGAAGCTGAACCTCTCGTCCGAGCAAAAGACGAAGATGGATGCGATCGTCACGAAGTGTAACAAAGACGGCTGCACCAAGGAGAGCATGGACGCATTCATGAAGTCGGCCGAAGGCATCCTCTCGAAGGAGCAATTGGCGACTTTGAAGGCTGAGTGCAGCAAGATGCACGAGAAGAAGGACGCAAAGGCGTAACTCTGAGGCAACGTAATTTCGAAACGGCGATGCGGCGAAAGTTGGATCGCCGTTTTGCTTTTAACGCAATGCTTGGTCCAGCAAATCCGCCAGACGCCACCCGGCCTTTCGCAATTGCTCCCGGGCCGAGCGCGCCGCCCAATCATAATAGGAAACGCCGTCGACCGATTTCGTCTCCTCGAGAAAACCGGCTGCGGCGACGCTGCCGTCCTCCATTTGCTTCGCGGCCACGTCCCTGAATTGAAGGCGTTCGTGCGCTTCCCGCGCCATCGGGATGATCTCGTTCGCCCATGCTTCGGCGTAATCTTTCAAGGCGATGTTTGACGGCAGCCGCCAATCTTTCGGTTCGTTCGTGACGAATTCCTTAACCAGGTCTTTCTTGGCGGCTTCGATTTTCGCGTGCTTCTCCTCTTTCGAGATCGGTTCCGGCATGGGCGGCAGGTTCGCCATCACCGATTCGCTGTCCCAGAAATAGTGAAATTTTGCGTGGCGGGTGGCTTCGGTTCCGCCGCTCTTAAGGTTCAAGGTCAAGGTGTTCCCACCCTGATCTTCAATCGTGTCGCCAGTCTTGCCGGGATTGGCTGGATGACCTTCCTTGTCGAAGAACTCCGCGCCGACGTGGAGCGGCTGGTGAATGTCGCCGACAAAATGGGCCAGCAAAATGACCGCCATCGGTTTCGTGATCTTGCGGGGATTATCCTCCGGCACCTCGCCCTTCAGGACACCGATGCAATAGGGAATCATATGGACGATGTCCCATTTTGAGCGGCCGGCCTGGCCGTCCCCGTATTTCTCGCCGCCGAAGATCGGCACGTCCGTGTAATGAAACCAGTGATGCGACGGGGCGGGCGATTTGAGGTCCTTCGTCGGCGGGTTCGCGTGCCAGTAATCGCGCAGCTGGGCGTCGATTTTCGGATGGTTCGAGAAATGAAACGCGTTCGGGTCGTCCGGCCCGTTCTTGTCCCAGCCCCGGATTTCGTCTGGATAGGTGGCCACTTTTTCCAGAGGCAACCCATCGAGGAGGGCGTTGACCTTTTCGCCGACGGCCGAACGAGCCAGCTTCTCGTCAGCGATGGCGCCGACAATCTCGTGGCCGACAGGCCCGTAAGCCGAAGCCGTTTCGACCCAAGACACCAGCACAAATGAAAATGCGGTTCGAGCAAAAAAAGACAGATAAGACATTAGACAGGAGCTCCTAAGCGCTTATTTTCAGGCCGATCATTTCTGTTTGAAGAGCTCGGTGCGTGTTACCCGCTCACCTTTCATGAAAACAGTGGAGATCGCCGAAAGGGCCTTCACATCCTGAAGCGGATTGCCGTCCACGACGAGCAGTGTCGCCTCTTTTCCCTTTTCAATTGTTCCCATACGCGAATCGGCTCGAAGCAGCTTTGCGGCATTCGATGTCGCCGCCTGCAATGCCACTTCGATTGGGATGCCTGCGGCAACCCAAAGCTCGATCTCGTGTTGCACCGTTGGTCCGTGAAGCACCAGGAAATTGCCCGCATCGGAACCGGTCACGAGCATCACGCCTGCGCGCCAGGCCTTGAGGAGATTGCGGCCACCCTGGTCGACGGACATCGGCCAATGCGAGATGCCTTCCCGCAAATCTTTCCACTGGTCGGCCGTTGCCGCGCGCTCGGTCCCTTCCAGGAGCTCTTTCGGACCAACCTGCTGGACCAGGGAACGCTTGAGCAGCGACGTGTCGCCGCGGGCGAAATTCGTGAAGCCCTCGGCAACGCTGAGAGTGGGATCAAGGGCAACGCCTTTCGCCTTCATCTCGCCGATCGTCTCGTCGGAAATCTCATCAAGGAAAGAGCCATGCTCCACGGAGTTCGCTCCCACCCGGGTCGCGTCGGCGACATCGGCCGCATTGCCCGTGTGAATAGAGATCGGAAGATATTTCGCCCTGGCTTCGTTCGCGATTGCGGCAAGAAGGCCCAGATCGAGGCGGTGAAATGGATTAAGGGGCACTCCGCTTTCCAGCACCGCTTTGATGGCATCAATGCGCTGCAGGGCCAGCGCGTCCACTTGCTGACGCGCTTCTTCCGGCGTTTTTGGCGTGCGAACGAACCCGGCCAGGAACGAGGCACGCTGCGCCTCAGGAACAAACTTGGCGAACTGCGTTCCGTGTCCGCCTTCGGCGGTGAAAAGAGGGCCGCAGAGGAATAGTTCGGCACCCAGTTTTTCGCCACTGCCATAGAGACGGCGCAATTTCAGCATGTTGTCGACCGAATCGCCGGCGCTCCGAACTGCGGTTACCCCGCTATATAGATAAGCCTGCAGTTCATGCTCGGCATTCGCGGGATCGTACGACTTGTTCTGGTCGTCGTAAAAGCCTCCGCTGGCCCCGAGGTGCACGTGGACATCGATTAGGCCCGGCATCACAGTTTTGCCCGCCGCCTCGATCGGCTCCGCCTTCAACGTCTTCGCGTCCGGCGCGGAGCCTTCGTAAATCTCGGCAATCTTACCTTGGCGAATCAGGATCGAGCCGGACTCGATCACCCTGCCGTCGCCAACAAAGATGCGCGCATTCAGGATGAGCCAGGTTCGGCCGCGGCTGATATCGCGCGCGAGGATTTTCGCTTTCGACAGGTCCTCCCGGCTCCAAGATTGATAGACACCAAGGATCAGGAATGGAGCCAGCGCGGCCAGCACCCAAAGCTTCGCTGCGTTGCGCAATTTCTCCTCTTTCTCCCAGCGAAAAAGCTTCGTCGCGATAAAGAGAGCGACTCCGGACGTTACAAGCAAGGCAACGACGGACAGCCAGTTCTGGAGAATCGATTCGCCCTTTTGAAGAATGCCGGCAGTTCCCGTGATCAAATACGTCGCCGGGATAAACTGGGTCACGATCTGCAGCCAGTTGGGAAAGAAAGTAATCGGAAATGTGGCGCCGCTCAGGAACAGCATTGCCATGTAGAGGGGCTGAATCAGGATCAAACTCTCCTGCGACGAATTGACGACCGACGCGATGATAAGCCCGATGGATCGAAACGCGAGGCAGCCGATGATCGCGAAAAGGAAAAGGGAAACGAGATTGGCAGGGACCGCCATCCCGAAGAGGCGGTTCGCGAGGACGAGCAGGACGACGAGACTTGGGAGATAAAGAATTACCCCGGTGGTCATCGACGCGAGCAACACCGGGACGGGCGTTATCGGGGTGACCTTGTAACGGCGCAGGACATTGGTTTCGCGATCCTCCACGGCGCGCATCCCGGCGCCGAACAAGCCGTTGCCCAGGATGCCGATGGCGAAACACATCGTCATTATGTAAATGATCCGCGAGCCCTGCTGGGCATCCATCGAGAAGCCGAAGACGAAAAAGAAGATGAGCGGGAAGAAGTAATTAAAGAAGAGGACCGATCGATTCCGAAGCGCGAGCTTCAGGTCGATGCGAAGAAGAGCGAAGAAAGCTTTCATTCGATCAATCGCGCAGTTTCTTTCCCGTTAATTCGATGAAGACATCTTCGAGAGTCGGGCGCTTGAGATGGACGTCCTCCAGTTCGAGCCGCTGGGCATCGATCCATTTCACCATCTCAACCAGTGTCTGCGCCGGTTTTTCCGAAGTCACGTTGAGGTGTCTTCCTTCGTGGGTCAGGGTGCTGCGAATCGCGTTCGGCCATGCCGGCAGCTGACCGCTCCACGGACGGACCAGCACAATCTCGATTGCAGCCTGGTTCGCGCTTTTCGCCTGAAGCTCGCGCGGCGAACCGCTCGCGATGATCTGGCCGGAATCGATGATCGCGACGCGATCGCAGAGCCGCTCGGCTTCCTCGATGTAATGCGTCGTCATCACGATCGTTCGTTTTTCCGCCTTCAGTTCTTCGATCAAATCGCGAATCTCGAGGCGCACCTGCGGGTCGAGGCCGGTCGTCGGCTCGTCGAGAAATAAAAGCTGCGGTTCGTTGATGAGCGCGAGCGCGATGGCCAGTCGCTGTTTCTGTCCGCCGGAAAGCGTGGCGTAGGCGGCGTCTTTTTTTTTGTCCAACTGCAATCGTCGCAGCAAAGCCGCGCCATCAACGTTGCGAGTGTAAAACGCGCCGAAAAGCTGGAGCGCTTCGCTGACCGTGATTTTGTCCGGCAAATTTGTCGCCTGCAGGCAAACGCCGATCCGGTCTTTCAGCCGCTGTTTTTGACGATCCGGATCGAAGTCGAGCACCTTCACCTCGCCGCCCGTCCGGGGCCGCAATCCTTCCAGGATCTCAACGGTGCTCGTCTTGCCGGCGCCGTTCGGACCGAGGAGCCCTAACACTTCGCCCGGCCGAACTTCGAAGTCGATTCCCTTGACCGCTTCGAAGTTTCCGTAGGCCTTTCGCAGCCCGCGGACATAGATCGCATAGTCGCCGTTCGTAGCCATTGGATTTGGTGAAGAGTGAATAACGAACGTCGCCGGCTTGCGCTACAACTTTCGCCGGACCATCGAGCGGGCGACGAGAAAAATCAGCGTCAAGGTTGTGATCGCGAGACAAGCGTATGCGAAAAGCTCGCCGTGCCGGACGTAGAAAGTTGGCTCCTGATTCAGCGGCACCGCGACCTGGCCGGTGAGCGTGCCTTGCGTAAAGGGCGTGCCGTTTTCGTCGAGCAACATCTGGGTGATGTTGCCGAACTCGTTGATGAAACAGGTCACGCCTGTGTTGGCCGCGCGCACCATCGGCAGGCGCGTTTCCACCGAGCGAAAGACGGCGTTCGCCAGATGCTGGCGGGAGCCGGCGGAACGAAGGAACCAGCCGTCGTTCGTTACGTTCACGAGAAGGTTCGCGCCGGCCAAAACAAATTGCCGGGCCAGATCGCCGATCGTGTCTTCGAAACAAATCAGCGGAGCGACCTTCGCCTTGTCGCCGCTCAATTTGAAGACCGTGAATTCCTTGCCGAACGCGAAATCGTCTGGCACCTGATCGCCAACCACGCGGGCCAGGAGCGGGATCGTGTGCCGGCCGGGAACATATTCGCCGAACGGAACGAGGTGGACCTTGCGATAGATTTGCAGGTGCGCGCCCGAATCGGAAACGAGCATGGCCGCGTTGAACGCACGCGTTTCATCCTGGTCGATCGTGCCGAGCATCAGGTCGGTTTTTGCTGACGCGGAGAAATTCATGACGAACTGATGACTCATCTCATCGCCGAGGACCGGGCCGGGCATCGAGCTCTCCGGCCAGACCAGCAGATCGGTCCGGGCATTCGCTTCCAGGGCCGGCTGGCTGAGGCGCGTGAACAGGTCGAAAGTCTTGTTCGCAAATTCGACCGTGAATTTTTCTTCGCGCGGAATGTTCGGCTGCACGAGCGCGACGTTCAGCAGTTTGGTTTCGCGCCGGACATGAAGGGCGTGAATGCCGAACGCCATGACGCCGACGATGGCCGCCATGGTGAGGGTGAGATCGAAATGCGGCCGCATCGGTTTGACCTGCGTTTCGAGGATGAACCGCCGGACCGTTGCGAGCAGGATCACGTTGGTAAAGGCGATCATGAACGAGAGACCGGCGACACCGGTGTACTCGGCGATTTGAATCAGAACGAGTTGGGCGTGGACGGCGGCGCCGAGCGTGTTCCAGCCCCACCCGGAAAACACGACGCTGCGCAACCATTCCTGCGCGACCCACGCGGTCGCGAGAAGAAAGGCGAGCCGCAGATTATTGAACGTGCTCAGCCACGGCGAACGGCGCAACGATTCATCGCTGTAGTCGCGGCGCTCTGTCGCCGCGTCATCTGACGAGCCGCCTTCGCGGCGACTGAGCGCCGCGGCTATAGCGCCGCTATCTTTCGCAGCGTATTTTTCGTTCAACCGGCGATTCACCGCCTCGAGTCCTTCGACCGGTCTCTCTCGCAACTTCCGTAAACCCGGCCGGAGCAAACCGCAGAGCCAGCTCCAAAACGCGAGGTAGAGTCCCATGTAGGCGCCGACCAAAAACCACCCTGGGACTGTCACGGTCTGCAGCCAGGAAAAGACACACCAGAAAAATGAAAGGCCGGCCACATAACCCAAAAGAATGTCGCGGGCCCAGCGCCGCTTCGATTGCGCCCCCGAAAACCAAACGGCCGCGAGCAGCGGAATCAGCGCGATCCAGCAGAGCGAGTCGTAATTGAACGGTGGAAAACAGGCCGCGTAGAGGAGGCCGCTCGCGACGGCGGCAAGCCATGGCCAGACGAACCGCAGCAGTTTCAACAAACGCGCCACGCGATGTCAACGGCGGCGCAACCGCTCCTGCCGTTCGCGCTCGCGCTTCCGGCTCGGATTGACGGCGTCCTGCAAATCTTTGGCGTAGGTCGGGTTCACCCGGAAGAACGCTTTCCCCACATCTTCCATCGTCCGAACGTTGACCTTGTTAGAGAGCACGTAACCGAGGTCGATCAGCCCGCAGAGCGTGTCGAGGAACTCGCCGGTCTCCATTTCCTCGATCCGATCGATGAGCAGTTTGCCAAGCAGAGGCGTGCCGGAGAGTCCGATCTTTTTCAGGATCGAGATCTCACCGCCATCGAGTCTTATTTCGCGGCCCATGCGAAAACCTTCCCTTCGCTTCCGCTCGATGTCGAGGCTTTATCGGCCCGCGCGGATCTTCGCGTCTTCCCGCAACCAGTCCCAAAGGTCTCGGACGCGCGCCCCGACTTTTTCCTTGATGGAGGCGAGTTGCCCGGCGGTGAATCGGGCGCCGTCCGGGCGCTGCTGGGCAAACAGGTAATATTTGATCTTCGGTTCGGTGCCGGAACCGCGCACCGCGATCCGGGCGCGATCGTCCAACTCAAAGACCAACATTTTCTCCTTGGGAATTTCGTCGCCTTCCACGTCGCGAAAACTTTCGGTCTCGAAGTTTTTGATATGCGCGACCCTTGAGCCCAGCATTTCGGACGGCGGATCGGTGACGTAGGACGCCAGGAGGCGTTTGATTGTTTCCGCTCCTTCGGCGCCTTCGAAAACGAGGGAGCCGGTGTATTCCTCGAAGTAGCCGAACTCCGAGAAAATCTCGTCGAGAAGCGCGGCGACGGTGAATCCCTTCGACTTCGCGTAGGCGGCGACTTCGCAAAACATGATCGCCGCGCCGTTCCCGTCCTTGTCGCGGACGAAATCGCCGCCGCTATAACCGTAGCTTTCCTCGCCGCCAAAAACGTAGAGCGATGAGTGCGCGAGCCGAAGCGCACGCGTTTCGTCTTCCGACATTTCGTGGTACGCGCGCTGTTCTGCGCCCTTCGCGCTTGCAAGCGCCTCTTCATATTTGCGCAGCTTCGCCCCGATGTACTTGAAGCCCGTCAGCGTCTCGACGCAGCGCAGACCGTATTTCTCGGCGATCGCTTTTTGCAGATCAGTCGTGACGAACGTCTTGATGATCACGCCGCGGGACGCGTTTTCCTTTGTCAAAATTCCACGATCGAAAAGCGCGGTGATCCGGTAATACGCCATTAACGAGCCGATCTGATTGCCGGTGAGAAGTTTCATTTGCCCGTCCGGCTCGGACTCGCTGGCGGTGCGGACCGCAACGCCCATCCGGTCGCAGTCAGGGTCGGTCGCCACGACGAGATCGGCGCCTGTCTTTTCCGCGAGCTCCACGCCGAGCCTAAGCGCCGGCGCGTTCTCGGGGTTGGGCGACTCGACCGTCGGAAAGTTTCCGTCGAACCGGTCCTGTTCCTTGACGACGGTGAAATTAAAGCCGAGCCGTTCGAGCATCGGTTTGATGATCACGCCGCCAGTTCCGTGGAGCGGCGTGAAGACGATGCGCAAATCTTTCGTCGCGCGAACCAGCTCTTTGTTTAGAACCAGGGTTTCCAGCCGCTCCATGTAGGCGTCGTCGATTTCGCGCCCGAGAAGCTGAACTTCGCCGCGCACTTCTTTCGCAGTGTAGGTCTCGCTCGCGATTGCATTCACTGTCGCAATGATCGCGCTGGCGTGCGGCTCGATCACCTGCGCGCCGTCGTCGAAGTAACATTTGAATCCGTTATCGTGCGGCGGGTTGTGGCTCGCGGTAATGACGATGCCGGCGCTGGCGCGAAGATGCCGGACGGCAAACGACAGTTCCGGCGTCGAGCGCGGGCCATCGAAAAGGGCGGCGTCACAGCCGTTGTCGGCCGCGGTTTTGGCAGCGAGCTCGGCGAACTGTTTCGAGTAATGGCGGGTATCGTACGCGATCACGATTTTCGGCCGGCCGTCGACGTTGCGTTTGGCGCGCCATTCCTGGAGGTACGCCACAAGTCCCTGGGTCGCGCGACTGACGTTGTATAAATTCATCGCGTTTGTCCCAACGCACGGGAACTCCGGAGGCTGATCGTCTGGCGCATTGCCGCGCTCGGCTTTGGTCACGACTTTGCCGATGGTCCGCCCGCGCAAACCACCGGTGCCGAACGCGAGGGTTTTGAAGAAACGGTCGTTCAGCTCCGCCCATTTCTTTGTCTGTGCCAGTTCGAAAATAGCGGCGAGGTAAAGCGGAGACCCGGACGTGCTCAACAATTGTCGAATGTTTTCATGCGCCGAACCGATGAGGTCGCCGGCTGTCGCAGCCTGGCTGAGGAGAGATTCGAGGTCTTTGTCCTGGACGGCCATCGCCGCGAACTTCGCGATGCCTTCGGTCATTGCAACCCAGCGACAAACAAAAACGATTGCCGGTTGAGTCGTTCAACGGCTTAGTGGTCGTCTAGCCGCGCGCATGAATATTCACGAGTACCAAGCGAAGGAACTGCTCCAGAAATTTGGGGTGGCCACGCCGCCGGGAAAAGCGGCCGGAAGCCCCGCCGAGGCGGAACGCGCGGCAAAGGATTTGGGCGGCGGCGAGCTCGTCGTCAAAGCGCAGATCCACGCGGGCGGGCGAGGGAAGGGAACTTTCACGAACGGTTTCAAGGGCGGCGTTCATCTCTGCAAATCCGCCGAGGAGGCGCGTGACTTTGCCTGGAAGATGCTCGGGCAAACGCTCGTAACCCATCAGACCGGGCCGAGCGGCAAGGTCGTCAACACCGTCCTGGTTGCGAAGTCGGTCAACATCGCGCGCGAGATTTACTTCGCGATCCTGCTCGACCGCGCCACCGGCGGGCCGCTGGTGGTCGCGAGCACCGAAGGGGGCGTCGAGATTGAAACGGTTGCCGAGAAAACGCCCGAGAAAATTATTCGCGAACGGGTCCATCCGCTGGCCGGGCTCCAACCTTTCCAGGCCCGGAAATTGGCGAAGCAGCTCGGCTTCGAGTCGTCGCAGATCAAGGCCGCTTCGCAGTTGTTCGACGGCCTTTATCGAACCTTCGTCGGGCTTGATTGCTCGATGGTAGAAGTAAATCCGCTGGTCGTGACCGATAAAGGCGAGGTCCTCGCGCTCGACGCAAAATTCAATTTCGACGACAACGCCCTTTACCGTCATCCGGAGGTCGCGGCCTTGCGCGACATCAGCGAAGAAGATCCGCGCGAGGTCGAAGCTTCGAAGCACGATCTCAATTACATCGGGCTCGACGGCAATATCGCCTGCCTGGTGAACGGCGCCGGGCTCGCCATGGCGACGATGGATATCATCAAGTTCTACGGCGGCAGCCCGGCCAACTTTCTCGATGTTGGCGGCAGCGCGACCGAAGAGCAGGTCACGGAAGCCTTCAAGATTCTCGTCGGCGACAAACGAGTGGAAGCGATCCTGGTCAATATTTTCGGCGGAATCGCGAAATGCGACGTGATCGCGCAGGGAATCATCGCCGCGGCCAAAGCCGTCGGCCTCAGGGTTCCTCTGGTCGTTAGGCTGGAAGGAACGAATGTGGAGAAAGGCAAGCAGCTGTTGAAAGAGAGCGGACTCACTTTGATCACCGCCGATGATCTGGCTGACGCAGCCGAGAAAGCAGTCGCGGCCGCGACGGCAAATCCCAAATCCCCAAAACCAAATCCCAGGTAATATCCAAACTCAAATAACCAAACTTACTGTGAGCGATGGTTCCCCCAAACCGCGTAGTCTTGAAGAGCGAACGTTCCTCTTCGCGCAAACCGTTCGGGCGTTCGTTAAGACGTTGCCCCGAACGGTGAGCAATACTGAGGATGTCCGACAATTAGTGCGTGCGTCTGGATCGGTCGCGGCGAATTGGATCGAAGCGGATGAAGCGCTCAGCAAAAAAGATTTTTTAATGCGCGCAAAAATCTGCCGCAAAGAAGCCAAGGAGAGTCGCCTCTTCCTGCGGTTGATTGAAGCTGGAACCTCGAACATGAATAACCGTGATGCGCTGGCCGTGGAGGCTTACGAGCTGACGCTGATTTTCTCGACCATCATCTCGAAAAGCGGCGGACCATGAGTTCGTTTTGGATATTGAATATTGAAATTTTACTTGGGATTTGGGCATTGGGATTTAGCGACCAGTAGGGGGATAGAATGAACGCCACCAACATCGCCTTCATTGGCATTCCAGTTACGGACATGAAACGCGCGCGCGCTTTTTACGAAGGCGCGCTCGGGCTAAAGCCGGCCGGAGAGTTCGCCGACGGGGTTTGGATTGAATACGAGATCGGCGGGGCGACCGTCGCAATTGGGAGCGTGGGGGATCAATGGAAGCCGTCACCGGACGGGACGAGCGTGGCGATTGAGATTGAAGACTTCGAAGCAGCCATCAAGGATCTAAAAGCGGCCAACGTGACGTTCGCCGCGGAGAATATTGAAAGTCCTGTTTGTCGGATGGCGGTTGTGCAGGACCCCGACGGCAACAAAATCATCATCCACAAGTTGAAACAGCCATGATCAAGGAAATCGCATTTGTCGGATCGCCCGTCACCGACATGAAACGGGCCCGGAAATTTTACGAGGGAGTTCTCGGCCTCAAAGCGACCACAGAGGACCCGGACGCGAAGTGGGTCGAGTATGACGTGGGCGGGGGGACCTTCGGCATTGGCGCCTACGGCGATCAGTGGAAAGCGGCCAAGGGCGGGACGATGGCTGCGTTCGAATGCGACGACGTCGACGCAATGATGGGGCGAGTCAAAGAGAGCGGAGCCACCGTCGCGATGGACTTGATGGACTCGCCGGTCTGCCGCTTTGGGATCGTGCTCGATCCGGATGGAAACAGTTTAATGCTGCACAGGCGTAATCCTGCCTAACGAGCAGATGATCCAAAATTAACATGTCGGTCCTCGTCGATAAAAACACTCGCCTGGTTGTCCAGGGAATAACCGGCAGCGCCGGCGGTTTCCATGCGCGGCAATGCATGGAATACGGCACGAACGTCGTGGCGGGTGTTACCCCGGGGAAAGGTGGACAGATGTTCGACGGCAAGGTGCCGGTCTTCGACACCGTCTGGGAAGCGCGCCAGGAAACGGGCTGCAATGTCTCGGTCATCTTCGTGCCGGCAGCGGGCGCGGCGGATGGAATTCTCGAAGCAGTCGACGCCGGCGTTGAGCTCGTCATTTGCATCACGGAAGGCATTCCGGTCATGGACATGATGCGGGTGAAAGCCCAGATGGCGGGAAAGAAAAGCCGGCTGATCGGACCGAATTGCCCCGGCATTATCACCCCGGGCGCATGCAAGATCGGGATCATGCCGGGCTACATTCACAAGGAAGGAAAAGTGGGCGTGATCTCGCGGTCCGGGACGCTGACCTACGAAGCGGTCTGGCAATTGACCTCGCGCGGCTACGGGCAATCGACCTGCATCGGGATCGGCGGCGATCCCATCAACGGCATGTCGCACCTCGACGCGGTGAAGCTTTTTAACGACGATCCCGAGACGGAAGCGATGATCCTGATCGGCGAGATCGGCGGATCCGCGGAGGAAGAGGCAGCTGACTGGATCAAGGCGAACTGCAAAAAGTCGGTGGCCGCGTTCATCGCCGGCGCCACCGCGCCGCCCGGCCGAAGGATGGGCCATGCGGGAGCCATCGTGTCCGGAGGGAAGGGAACCGCGGCCGGAAAAATCGACGCGCTGAAGGCCGCTGGGATTGCGGTTGCCGAAACACCGGCGACAATGGCTGATACGCTGATTGCGCGGATGAAAGGAAGCAATTAGCTTCCGCTGTATCCCCACAGATTATGAAGGTGCAAAGATTACGCGAAGTCATGCATGCCGCTCCCTTTCAACCATTCACGATTCACGTCGCTGATGGCCGTTCTTTACCTGTCCCTCATCCGGATTTCATTGCGATAATGGGGAGCGGCCGCTCCATCGTCATCACGTCGCCCATGGAGAAAACGCCTTCGTACTCGATTGTCGACGTGCCTCTCATCACCGAGCTGGAAGTTCACGGCCTCAAGCCAAACGGCTCGGAGTAATTTGGCGCTAATGGTTTCACGCGGACTTGAAGGCGTCGTCGCGAACTCGACCGCGCTGAGCGATGTGCTCGGCGACAAGGGCCAGCTCATTTATTGCGGGTACGATATAAACGAGCTGGTCGGCAAGGTGACCTACAAGGAGGTCATCTATCTCCTCTGGCACAAGAAGCTGCCAAACCGAGGCGAACTGGAGGCGTTCATGCGCGAGCTGCGCACGCAGCGGGAGCTGCCGGGGCAGGTCGTCGATTTCCTCAAGTCCTCGCCGAAGGACGCCAATCCGATGGACGTCATTCGGACCGCGGTGTCGATGCTCGGTCTCTACGATCCCGACAACGGCAGCGAAGCCACGCCCGAAATTAATCGACGCCGCGCCATTCGGATCACGGCGAAGATCGGCGTGATCGCGGCTTACTTTCATCGTGCCCGCCAGGGAAAATCGCTTCCGCCGGTGCGCGACGACCTGACCGAAGCGGAGCATTTCCTCTATCTGATGTGCGGCGAGCCGCAGTCGAAGGAAGCGAGCGACACGCTGGACGTAGCGTTCATCCTCCACGCGGACCACGGCATGAACGCGTCGACCTTCAGCGCCCGGGTGACGATCTCGACCCTGTCGGATTTTTATTCCGCGATCACCGCGGCCATCGGGACGTTAAAAGGGCCGCTGCATGGTGGGGCGAACGAGGGCGTGATCCACATGCTCGAGGAAATCGGGACCGAAGACAAGGTGGACGCCTACGTCGAGAAACAGCTCGCGGAGAAAAAGAAAATCATGGGGATCGGGCATCGAGTTTACAAAACGCTCGACCCGCGCGCGCCGCACTTGCGGGCGATGGCGATCAAGTTGAGCGAGAAACTCGGTGAACCGAAGTGGATCAAAATGTCGGAGCGGATCGCCGAGCTGATGAAGGAAAAGAAAAACCTGAACGCGAACGTCGATTTTTATTCCGCGACGGTTTACTACTCGTTAGGCATCCCGACCGATTTGTTCACGCCTATTTTTGCGATTGCCCGTTGCTCGGGCTGGTGCGCCCAGGTCCTGGAGCAGCTCGAGGACAACCGCCTTTATCGTCCCCTGAGCGAATACGTGGGCGAACCGGTCGGCAAAAAGGTCGTGCCGATCGACGAGCGTCCGTAGCGGACGTGGGGTGGCGCGTTACACCACACTCGACATTTTTGGCGCGGCCGTTAATCTCGGCGCCAAATGAAAACGGTCCCCTTTCTGGTCGCGCTGGCGTTCGCCATCGCCCCGATTGCATGCGCGCAGACCGGGGTGATGGAGGTCGGCGCGGACCCCGCTCTCCACGGTGCTTATCCGACGAATTACCAGGAAATCGTTACGAGCTGGCTCCAAACGGTCCTGATCGATGCCCCCAGCGCGCAGATCGAGTGGGTGACGGCACCCAAGCCGGGGACGATGCCGGAGAAGAAGCACGGGAAGGCGCTCTTCGGTTATCTGGTCGAGTTCAAGTTGAATTCCCGAAATCGGTTCGGCGCCTACACCGGCATGCAGAAGAAAACGGTATTGATCCACGACGGCCAGGTGATCAAAGCTACCGGTTTCGGACTTTGAAATGAAACGAGCGCGGGATTCTCATCGGAAAGGCGAAGGCGGACTGGCAATCGGGATCATCCTCCTGGCATTGCTGGCGGGAGCGGTCTGGTTTCTCTATTCGTCGCGGGCCGAAGCGGAACGCAAGATGAGAGAATTCGACGACCAGGTCGTGAAGACCCTGGCGGTCAATTACGACGTGCGATTTCTGAACACGCACATGTCCCCGCAGGCCCAGGTGAATTACATCCCGTCGTGGCGGGATCGAATGGTCGGGTTCCTGAAAGGATTCGGTCCCATGACCAAGCCGATCGAGACCAAGGGCACCGTCACGTTCAACAACCTGTTCTTCGATCCGCGCGGAACGTTTCAGAGCGACCTGACCTACGCGAACCAGACGGCAAAGCTCAACCTGACCGTAACGCGGGGGATGAATGCGTGGCAGGTGGACGAAATGGAGCTGACGTGGCCGCCGCCTCCGACGCCTACACCGACGCCCGCCGTGGCCGCTTCGCCGAGCCCGACTCCGTCACCGACGCCCGAACCGAAGCCGCAGAAGCGAAAAAAGGGAGGATAGAGGATAGTGGACAGTGGATGGTAGGGCGAGACTCAGTCGAGCCCAACACGTTATTGCAGCAACCGGCCTAACGAGTCGACGCAGAGCTGGGACCAGGTCTCGAGGTTGTCGCGAATTGCCGTCATCTGGTCGCGGTTAAGGAACGAGAGATTCGTGATCATCGCTTCGCGTTTCTGCACCTTGGGCTCCGCCAGCCGAAAGACGTGGACGATGCCAAGATGGACGCGGCCCACTTCCGTGGTGTCGTCGTTCAAGAGCGCCACGATCCTGTCGTCGAAGGGCGAATCGATTTTGATTTCCTCGTTCACTTCTCGCTCCACCCCGGCGCGGTAGGCCTGCTCGTCCCAGGCAAAGAGCGATTCGTCAGTGTCGTTCATGTGGCCGCCAATGCCGATCGATCCTTTCGCCACCAGGCGTTGTTCGCCCGCTTTCTTTCCGCGGACGTAATGCAGGACGGTGTCCTCGTGCGCGATCAACGCGTATGGGATGATCTGCTTGTAGGCCGGATCGTTCTCGGCCTGGGCCCGGGGCAGGAAAAAATTGTTTCCGCGCGAGAGCAACGCGCCCAGGTATTTTTCCGGCTCGAAATTCAGGCCGTGGAAACTGCCGAGCTCGTCGAATAGACTGCGCCGGACGACCAGGACGTTCTCGTCGGGAGCCGCCACTAGAAGGAATAGGTCACGCCGATCTGCGGCCCGAGAAGGTTCACGCTCGGGTTCGGATCGGTCTGTCCGCCGTTGGAGAGGTGCTGGTAAAGAACGCCGGCGTTGATCTTCAAATGGTCGTTGACTTGGTAGGAAACGCCGGTGGCGGTGAGAATATTGAAGGTGAAGTCCTGTCCCTGCGCGCCGTAAATGTTCGCATGGCTGTCGAGCCATCCCAGTCCGACGCCGCCCGAAACGTAAGGGACAAAGCGCGCGCCCGGCTTGGCGAAGTTGTAACGGAACCCGAGCGAGATGCCGTAATAATAATCTTCAGGGCCGCGGACGAACGGCTCGGCCATGAAGGTCGCATAGATCTGGTTATAGCCCTGGAGCCAGCTGTCGCGCTCGACTCCGCCCCAGCGCCAGCGCGCAGTGAAAAACTGGGCGGGCACCTCGTAACTGTTGGGATTGCCGATGATTCCCACCAGGTAAGCAGTCTCGGCGGCGACCTCGAAGTTCGGCGCGGTCACGGTGTCCGAGGAAAAATGGGTCGAGATGCGGTCAGTCGACCCGCGCGCCAACGGAGCGAGGGGGAGAAGGAGCGTGACGACGAGGGCGAGCCGGAAAAACTTCATGGAAAGAGCGCAACGATATTGCGGGTGTGTTCAATTGCAATTTATCGGACGGCCTGTCAGGCTCGGCCTTATGAAAAGTCTCATCGCGTTGGTGATTTGTCTGCTGGCCGTAACCATGGGGGCGACCGGCGCGGAAGATTCAGCCGCCAATCTGCCGCCGGCCGCCGTCGAAATGTGGAAGGCGTGCGGCGGCGATAACTGGTCGAAAGTTAGAGAGATCGATTTTAATTTCGTCGTCGAAGGAGATGGCAAGCAGCTCTTCAGCGCCGCTCACCGGTGGAACCTGGCCGCCGGCACCGACAACGTGAAATGGAAGGACAAGGAGGGGAAGGACCACGACGCGACCGCAAACCTCACAACCCCGGCGAAGGAGGGCGACGAGAAAACCGCGTATGCGCGCTGGGTGAACGATTCGTATTGGCTCCTGGCCCCGCTCAAAATCCGCGACAAAGGCGTGAAGGTGGAAGGCGGCGGGCCGAAGGACATGGGCGGCACCAGCATGGAGACGATCAACCTGAGTTTCGACAGTGTCGGGTTAACGCCAACCGATCGCTATGTCCTGTATCTCGATCCGCAGACGAAGTTGCCGAAGGCTTGGGACTACATTCCCGCGGACGGAAAAGGAATGCAGGCGACCTGGGAAAAGTTTCAGAATTTCAGCGGGCTAATGCTGGCGACCGAACACAATTTCAACGGCAAGACGATCAAGCTGACGGATATCAAGGTGACGGCGGCGCCGTGAGCGGTGCGGGCCTCTCCTTTTGTTGTCATTCTGATCACGCGAAGCGGGAGAAGAATCTCTGATCATTTCCGGGCGCTGGGCGGGCAGAAATAGTCAGAGATCCTTCTCCCGCGTTGCGGGATCAGGATGACAGGTTAAGAGGGGACGCCTCTTCGACAAAGGCCGCGAGATCGCCGGGCAACGCGCTGAGCCACCGATCGCCTCCCTCGATTTCGAGCAGGGCTGAATGAAGGGCGTGACGCGGCAGGAGAAGCTGGCGCTGCAAATTCTCGGTCCAGCCGGTTCGGATAAATTCCAGGTAGAGCGTCTCATCGGGGCCGTAGATTTTATCGCCGACAATCGGGTGGCCTAACGAAGCGAGGTGGACCCGTATCTGGTGGGTGCGGCCGGTCCGCGGAGAGGCGCGGACCACGGCGAAGGGCTGGCGGTCCGCGCGGGTGAAGCGTTTCTCTACGCGAAAATCGGTCCGGGCCGATGCCCCCGCGGGATGAATCATCTGCTTGAGCCAGATCGGCGAGGGGAGATGCGCTCCCTGGCGCGTGAGGGGAGCGTCGACGGAGGTCGTTTCCCAATCCGGCCAACCCCAGACGATGGCGAGATATTCCTTCGCGATCTGCTGCCGCTGCATGAGCAAACCAAATCGCCGCGCCGCCGCCGAATTCTTCGCGACCAGAACCAGGCCGCTCGTTTCACGGTCGAGCCGGTTGACGATGGAGACCTGACCGCCATTCGCGATCTCGAACGCGAGCAGTTGCTTCAGCTCGCCCCAGAGCGTGCGCGCGTCCGACGGTTTCGTCGGATGAACGAGAAGAAACGGCGGTTTGTCGACGACGATGAAGTCGTCGCCTTCCGCGACGACCCTGAAGTCGGCGGGGTTTGCGCGCCGGGGCTCGCTGGCGGATAAAACTGGCTTGATCACGCTGAGAGATTTGACGCGCGAATATACGAGCGGCGAACGCACCGTGCACGCGCTGGACGGCGTTTCGCTGGCGATCGCCCGGAATGAATTCGTGGCCATCAGCGGTCCAAGCGGCTGCGGCAAGAGCACCCTGATCCATCTTCTGGCGGGACTCGACCGGCCGACGAGCGGTGAAATTTTTGTCGACCAAATCGCGTTGCACTCGGCGAACGACGCGGCGCTGACGGAATTCCGGCGGCGGCAGGTCGGTCTCGTGTTCCAGTTTTTTAATCTGCTGCCGACCATGAACGTGCGGGAAAACGTATCGCTGCCTTTGCTCCTCCAGGGCGTCGCGCCGGCCGAATGCGACCAGCGCGCGGACGCGCTCATTGCCCTCGTCGGACTGCAGGAACGCGCGGACCACTTCGTGCATCAACTCAGCGGCGGCGAGCAGCAGCGGACGGCGATCGCCCGCGCCCTGGTCCATCGGCCTTCACTGCTCATCGCGGACGAGCCGACAGGGAACCTCGACTCGCATTCCGCCGCCTCGATTATGGAACTGCTCGAGAAGATTGGCGGGGAAGCGTTAACGACTCTGATCGTCGTCACCCACAGCAGCGAAGTCGCGCGGGCGGCTTCCCGGCGAATCGAGATGCGGGACGGCAGGATCGCCGGCGATTCGGCTACTTGACCTTCCCGGGAAAACCGCGTTACCTAAACGCCCAGCCTCGACCACGGACCCACGCACTTGGACCTCAAAGACATCAAAGCCGTCATCGATCTGATGCGAAAGAACGACCTTTCGGTCTTCGAAATGGAGAAGGACGGCTTCCGCCTAAAATTGCAAAAGGGCGCGGGCGAACAAACCGTCTTCAGCCAGCCGGCCCCAGCTGCAGCGGCGCCTCCAGCCGCGGCCGCGACTTCCGAGACGCCCGCTTCCGCGGCTCCGGAAAAAACCAGCACGCTGAAGGACATCGTGTCGCCGATGGTCGGCACTTTTTACCGGGCCGGCTCTCCCGAGACGCCGGCGTTCGTCGATGTCGGCAAGGAAGTGTCCGAGGAAACCGTCGTCTGCATCATCGAAGCGATGAAAGTCATGAACGAGATCAAAGCCGAAACCAAGGGCGTCATCGCCGAGATCGTGGCGGAGAACGGCAAGCCGGTCCAGTTCGGGCAGGTGCTGTTCCGGGTGAAGTAGTTGAGAGCTGAGAGTTGTGAGTTGAGTGATCGCAAGCGCCATTAATTCCGTCCGAAACGGGCAGTCTCTCAACTCTCAACTACAGACTCTCAACTAATGTTCGAGAAAGTCTTAATCGCGAACCGGGGCGAGATTGCGTTGCGCATCATCCGCGCGTGCAAGGAACTCGGCATCCGCACCCTCGCTGTCTATTCGGAAGCGGATGTGGATTCGCTCCATGTCCAGCTGGCCGACGAAGCGATTTGCATCGGCGCGCCTCCCAGTTCGGAAAGCTATTTGAAAATCGACCGGATCATGAGCGCGGCGGAAGTCGGCGACGTGGACGCGATCCATCCCGGCTATGGATTTCTGGCCGAGAACGCCCATTTCGCGGAGGTGTGCGAAAGCTGCAAGATCAAGTTCATCGGGCCGCCGGCGAGCGCCATGCACCTGATGGGCGACAAGAATTCCGCGCGGGCTTGCGCGCGAAAAGCCGGCGTCTCAGTTACGCCGGGGAGCGACGGCATCGTCGAGAACGAACAGGACGCGTTGAAGGTCGCCCGGCGGATCGGTTTTCCGGTAATGATCAAGGCGGTCGCAGGCGGCGGCGGCCGGGGAATGCGCATGGCCCACAACGAGGCCAGCCTCGGCCCGGCGTTTCATGCGGCTGGGAATGAGGCGGAAAAAGCGTTCGGCAACGGCGCGCTTTATATCGAGAAGCTCCTCATCAATCCGCACCACATTGAATTTCAAATTATCGCCGACCGCCATGGCCACACGGTCCATCTGGGCGAACGCGATTGCTCGATCCAGCGCCGCAACCAGAAGGTGATCGAAGAATGCCCGTCGCCGCTGATCTCGCCCGCGCTCCGCAAGAAGATGGGCCACGCTGCGATCAAGCTCGCGCAATCAGTCGGTTACGTGAACGCCGGCACGATGGAGTTTCTGGTGGACGACGACGGTCACTATTACTTCATCGAGATGAACACTCGCATCCAGGTCGAGCACACAATCACCGAGGAGGTTTACGGGTGCGATCTGGTCAAGGAACAAATCCTGATTGCCGCCGGCGAGCGGCTTTCCCCGCACGTGGCCCATGCTGAACCGCGCCTCCACGCCATTCAATGCCGGATCAACGCGGAAGATCCGGAGCGTAATTTCCAGCCGTCGCCCGGGCGGATCGCGTTTTATTATGCGCCCGGGGGCCGCGGGGTGCGGGTCGATTCGCATGCTTACACCGGTTACGTCGTGCCGCCTTATTACGATTCGATGATCGCCAAGCTGATCACCATCGGCGCGACGCGGGCGTCAGCCATTGCCCGCATGCGCCGCGCGCTCGACGAATATTACATCACCGGAATCAAGACCACGGTTCCGTTTCACAGCGCCATCATTCGCAACGCCGATTTCCGCAACGGCAAATACGACACCGGCTTCGTCGAACGCCTCATGAAATCGGACGAATTCGAGATCAAGCCGATGCCGGCGCGGCTCCACGAATAAAAATCGTTCGCTTGACCGCCGAGCACCTGAGCCGGAGCCGCCTCTACGGGATTCTCGATCTCGGTTATGTCGAGCTCCATCGCGCCAGGGAAGTAACCGAAGCGCTCCTCGCCGGCGGGGTCGACCTTCTCCAATTGCGGGCCAAGGATTATCCGGCGAACGAAATCAGGAAGCTGGGCGAGGAACTGCGTCCGCTCATGGAGCGGCATGGCGTGCCGCTGATCGTGAACGACCACGCGGCGGTCGCGCGCGATCTCGGAGCGGAAGGACTTCATCTTGGCCAGGACGACATGCCCATCGCAGCCGCGCGGGCTATCGTCGGCGCCGGCTGCGCGCTGGGTAAATCAACCCACAGCCTCGACCAGGCGGTCCGCGCATTTTACGAAGGGGCCGACTACATCGGTTTCGGGCCTCTCTTCGCCACGCCGACAAAGCCCGATTATCCGCCCGTCGGTCTGGACGAAATCCAAAAGCTGCACGACGCCGTCCGGATTCCCATTTTTTGCATCGGCGGCATCAAGCTGGACAACCTGGAGAAAGTACTCGAAGCAGGGGCGCACCGCGTCGTGATTGTCTCCGGCTTGCTCCAGGCGAATGATCCGGCAGAGTATGCGCGCTCCGTTAAGAATCTGCTCAATCGAAAATCGAAAATCTAAAATCGAAAATTTGTCATGTCCGTCCTCATCGTTGGCTCCATCGCACTCGACACCGTCAAAACTCCTGTTGAGGAACACGCCGATTTGCTCGGTGGCTCGGCCTCATATGCCGCGCTCAGCGCCAGTTATTTTTCGCCGGTCAAACTCGTCGGCATCGTCGGTGACGATTTTCCGGAATCGGAGTTCGCCTTTTGGAAATCGCGCCAGATCGATGCCAGCGGCGTCCAGCGAGTGGCCGGCAAGACGTTTCGCTGGTCGGGCGAGTACGCGTGGGACATGAACACCCGCGAGACCCGCTCGGTCGCGCTCAATGTCTTCGAGCAATTCCGGCCGGACCTGCCCGAAAATTACCGGGAGACCGATTTCGTGTTACTGGCGAACATCGCGCCGGCGCTCCAATCCCACGTGCTCGATCAGATGAAGCGCCCGCGTTTCGTCGTAGCCGATACCATGGATCTGTGGATCGAGACCACGAGGGCCGACCTCGACGCGCTCCTGCCGCGGGTTGATTTGCTTATTCTCAACGACAGCGAAGCGCGCGAGCTGACCAAGGAAACCAGCCTCATCAAGGCCGGGAGAAAGATCCGCGCGGCTGGTCCGAAGTATGTCGCGATCAAGAAGGGCGAACACGGCGCGCTCCTTTTTGGCGAGGACCAGTTTTTCAGTTGCGGCGCGTACCCGTTGGAAGACATCCACGATCCGACCGGGGCGGGGGATACGTTCGCGGGCGGGATGGCCGGCTACCTGGCCAGCAGACCCGGGACGCCGGACTTTGCGAGTCTTCGTCGCGCCATCATTTACGGAAGCGTTTTGGCCAGCTTTAACGTCGAAGCGTTCAGTCTCGAGCGCCTCCGCACTCTCACGATGGAGGAGATCACGGCGCGCTACGGGATTTTCCGCGCCATGACCGCGTTTGACGAAGGCGCTTGAACCGGCCGGGCGCGGCCGATCAATATCCGGGGTTGTAGGTCGACGAGGTCGTCGGCAGGACGTTCGAGAAATCGGGCGAGTACGGGGCGGGCCCTTTACTTTTGACGTACTCCTCGTCGGTCATCAGCGACTGGTCGGCGCAGCCGCCGAGCAGCACGGCCCAGGCGATCGCGGTAACAATGAGTGCAACTTTCATAGGATTGGGTCAGCGTTCCGGTGGTTTCGGCAGGCTCTTGGCGAATTCTTCGCGCGCCTTGATGTCGGCCTTCACCTGACTCGGGTCCTGCATGGCGTCGTTAGGTTTGCTTGCGCAAGCCGAGAGCAGACACACGAGAATGAATGCGAAAACGGGTTTCATCGGTTCAAGCTACTTGCATTTAACTCCGCCGCTACCTTTCCGTCGCGCGCGTAAACGCGACCAGCCGCGCACTCTACGCACCCGTGAAGATTCGAACTTCAAACCTTCTGATCCGTAGTCAGATGCTCTATCCAGTTGAGCTACGGGTGCGGAAAGAGCAGGTAATTTGCGGAGGAACCTGAGAGCGTCAACCGAGAGCAATGGGGAAAACTCCGAACGTCCAACGCCGAACGCTGAATCCTGAATTCAGGGATGCGTCATCTCTATTCGATATTCGGCGTTGGACGTTGGGCGTTCGGCGTTTTCTGTTGTCTGCATTGTGACTGTTTTCCTCGGCTGCGGGTTCGCCGCGAAATATCCGGAAGGCGGCGGGAATTTTTCCGTGCCGCTCCAATGGATGCTCGGATTGCGGCGGCTCGGTCTCGATGCGGTCTGGTTGGAGCTGCTGCCCGCGACGGCCGATGAACGTGAAGACCAATCGCGCATCCGCAAATTCCAGCGCCTGCTGGGCGAACAGGAGCTTTCCTATTGCCTCCTGCATCAAAAGCCGGCCGATGACGCCCACGATCTCGCTCGAATGCGCTGCATCGGGATGTCGAAACGCGAACTTCTCGATCGTCTGGCGGGTCCGAATACGCTGCTCAACCTCAGCTACTCGCTGCACCCGCCGTTTCTGCTGGAATTCGACCGCCGGATTTTTTGCGACCTCGATCCGAGCGAGATTTTTTATTGGATGACGAAAATGGAGATGGGCCAGTCGCATCACCATGATTTCTGGACCATAGGCTTGAATGCGGGCGCACCGGATTGCCAGCTGCCCGCGGTTGTAGCGGCTTCTCCGGTAGCCGCTTCGCTGTGCGAAGCGCGGGGATCGGCTCCCGATGCCCAACCGAAGCGCACGCCGCCCAAAGGGCGGCGGCTACAGTGGAAGACTTTTTTTCCGCTGGTCGATACGGAACTTCTCCAGCCGCAACCTCGACCACGCTCAGACAAATTCTCCACGATCGGGCAATGGTATTGGGGCGGTAGCGTGGAAGTGGAGGGCGGGTTTCCCGATCTCTCGAAGAAGTTCGCGTTCGAACCTTATCTCGACTTGCCGCGTCAGGTGCCGGCCGCGCGTTTCGAGCTGGCGATGAATCTTAGCCATGACGATCCGGAGATCGCCCGGCTGCGCGAGCGGGGCTGGCGGGTCGTTGCACCGCATCGCGTGGCGCGAACTCCGCGCGCGTACCGCCACTATATCGCGAGCGCGGCCGGCGAATTCACCGCGATCAAAGGTGTGGACGTGGCCTGGCGCACAGGCTGGCTCAGCGATCGCGCCGCGGCGTTCCTGGCCTTGGGCCGTCCCGTCATCACGGAAGACACCGGCGCGGCCGAATATCTGCCGCGGGAGAGTGGCATCAGATTTGTGAGCGGCCTGGAGGAAGCGAAAGCGGCGGTGAACGAAGTGCTCACGGATTGGCCGCGCGTTTCCAGGCAGGCCCGTAATTGCGCCGTGGAGACCTTCGATTCGGCAAAAAATCTCCGGAAAATCCTGGCGTTGTAGCTGCACCCCGCAGCGAAAAAAGCTGCGCGATTCCTCATTGCAAAACGGTTTGAGGGTGTTACTCGTTCCCGGTTATGGCTGATCTGTTGAAAGCTGACGAGGCGAAAGCCCGTCTGAAAAAGATCCCGGAATGGGAGCTCGAAAAGAAGCACATCGAGCGCACGTTCGAGTTCGACGACTTTACTGAATCAATCGATTTCGTGAATGGGGTGGCCGAAGTGGCCGAGGATGAGGAACATCATCCCGACATCGATATCCGTTACAATAAAGTGCGCCTGGTTCTTTCCACGCACAGTAAAGGCGGATTGACCGAGCTGGACTTCGGTCTCGCCGAGCGGATCGACACGCTCTCGGAATAGCGGATCCATGCGCGGCAGAAAGCTGGTCGCGTCTTTGGTCGTCGTGGTGACGTTGCTCGGCGTCTGGAAGTTCATCGATTACCGGACCAAACCGCCGGCTCCGCCCGTCGTCGCCGCGCCTCTGTGAGGCGCGTGAGTGGAGCGTTATCTGCGATCGAAGACGCCGCTCACAGAGCGGCCGCTACAGGTCTGCCTTCGTCCGCGTCGAGGAACTGAAACATCGTTTCGATTTCGGCACGGTCTGTCATTCCAGCTTCGCGTTTCCGGCGCTCGAGAGTCTCACCGGCTTTATCGCGCCAGCCGAATTTGCGCATGAACTCGTTCCACATCTCGATCTCCATTTCGTTCGGCCGTCGTCCGGCCGTGAGGGACCACTCCAGCAACTCCGCGTCGCTCGCGCCCTGTCTCACTCGTTCCGCCAACTCCGCGTAATCGACATGCAGAAAGGCGCAGCATTTCGCATCGAACCCTTTCCCGAGATTCGCCTGATACTCGTCCGGCAGCTCGCCTTTCGCATGCACGCGAATCTTGTCGAGCATCCGTCCGAAATAAACCAACTCGCCAACCTTGGCCGCCGGACTGCGCACAGGAAATTCTTTCATTTGCTTTCGAATCTCTGATTGCCTTGCGCTTTTTCAAGCGCGCGACACCATTGCAGTTGATGGATCGCGTCGCCGGCATCGAAACCGAGTATGGCTGCCTGGTCAGCGGCGAAGACGGCCGCGCTCATACCGACGCCTGGCCGGTGCGCGTAAAAAATTTCCTTTTTCAAAAGACGCGGGCCGGCGCGATCGATCTCCATTATCGCGATTACGAAGAGCCGCCCGGCAACGGCGGTTTCCTCCTCAACGGCGGCCGCCTCTATCTCGACATGGGCCACATCGAATACGCGTCGCCCGAGTGCCTGCATCTGCGCGACGTCGTGACCTACGACATCGCCGGCGATCAGCTTCTGCAATCCGCGCTCGTGGAATTGCAGGCGACGGACCGCGTCTCCTTCATCAAGAACAACGTCGATCACAACACCGGCGCGACCTTCGGTTGCCACGAAAATTATCTGATGAAACGCGAAGCGCAATTCACCCCGCTGGTTCTCGGCACGCTCCTCGCCTTCCTGGCCACCCGCCAGATTTTCACCGGCGCGGGCCGGGTCGGGCAGGCAAATCCCCTCGCCTTCGATTTCCAACTACCCCAGCCCGAAATCCACGTCGATTTTCAGTTGAGCCAGCGGGCCGACCACATCGTGAACGACATTTACCAGTGGGTGCAATTCAATCGCGCCATCATCAACGCGCGTGACGAGCCGCTCGCCGACTACCGCAAGTACCGCCGGCTCCATTTGCTCATCGGCGATTCGAACATGAGCCCGTTCGCGACGGCGCTAAAAATCGGAACGACCGCCTGCGTGTTGTCGCTGCTCGAAGAAGGCCGGCTGCCGAAAAATCTTATTCTGGCTGACGCGGTCCAAAGCACACGCGATGTCTCCCGCGATGCAACCGGCGCCTGGATCGTGCGGCTCGAAAATGGAAAAACCATGGGGGCGCTCGACATTCAATGGCAGTTTTACGAGCTCGCTCACGCGCAACTGAGTGGGGCGAATGAAGAGACCGACTGGCTGCTCGAGAGTTGGAGTTTCACCCTCGAAGCGCTGGGCAACAAACCCGAGTCGCTTATCGGCGGCGTGGATTGGATCACGAAGAAGTGGCTGCTGGAAACGTTCATGCAATCGGAAGGGATTGGCTGGGACGATCCGTGGCTCCAGAGCCTGGATCTCGAATACCACAACATCGATCCGGAGAGAGGACTCTTCTTCGGCGTGAACGCGGCGAAACGGATCGGTGAATGGAACAACAGCGTGCGGCATCCGAGTGCCAGCTTTCATCCGCCGGCGAACACGCGCGCCTGTGGCCGCGCCCAAGCCGTCGCCTGGTTTCAGAAACACGACCAGCCCTACGTGATCAATTGGGATTCCATCGCCTGCGATAACCGGGATTTCTTGGTGATGGGGAATCCGTTTGAAGTTTACAGCGATGAGGTCGCGAAATTCCTGGCGCAGCCTCGCGCTTCTCGCCCAGCGAAGATCGAAGATTGAGCCCCCAAGGAGCGGCGATTTCCAAATCGCCGAACGAAAGAAGAAAAGACGGCGATTTGGAAATCGCCGCTCCTTGAAATCCGATACCCGCCGCTACTCTAATCGTTGCAACGACGGTAGCCCGTAATTTTGCTTCAACGCTTCCGACTCCGCTTCGACCTGCCTGGCTTCGAGCGCGATCTGCTTCGGATCCTCTTCGGTCTCGATCTTAATGAAACCGTCCAGCGGTTGCTTCACCGCCTCCGCCAAATCCGCTAACGACTTCACTTCCCGTCCATTGACTTTCCTCACGGTGAGGTAAGCGATGTCGTCGTACCCGATCGTCGTGTTCGCGGGAAGGACCTGGGTCAGGACCACCACCCGTCGATTTCCTTCCGGATAAAGCTCGGACTGAAAGCGGTCCTTATAAACGAAACGCTGCGGCGCATCTTTCAGCCAGTTCGCGCCCCATTCCCGAAGATATTGGCGAGTCAATTCCTGAAAAATCATTCCGCCGAGAACGTAGTAGAGCGGCGCGCGATCGAGATTGTATGGCGGGATCACGTAGTCATTCGCGTTCCGGTGATCGAGTTCCAGTTTCAACTCCATCGGTTTCCCCGCCCGCTGGATCTGGACCGGCAAATTGTCGCCCGCATATCCGCGCGCCGTGATCAGGTTCGTGAACTCGATTTTCCCGTAGAGCGGATCGACGTAATTCCCATTTTGATCGATCTCGTTATTTCCGATGCTCACCACGATGTCTCCCACCTGCAATCCCGCTTTCGCCGCGGGCGAATTCGGCTCGATGCTCGTCACATAAACGCCGGCCGGCTTGCCCGTTTGCTCGGCGAACTTCCGCAGTTGCGGATCACGCGTCGGGAAAAAGCCGAAACCGGCTGAGGGAAATCCGCGGTATTGCGCCTTCTCCGCGTCTTTCAGGAAGTGCGCAATAATCGGCGCGGGAATCGCGTCGACCACTTGCGTTCTGGAATCAAAACGCAGAAGCAAACCGGCGAGCTTGTTGTTCTTGACCAGCGGCACCGTGTAACTGTTGTCGCGATACTGCATCGAAATGCTGATGCGATAGGTGAGGAACTGCCCGATATCGGCGGGGTAACGCGTCATCTGGATCGTGGTGACTAACCCTTCCGTTACGACGAGCGCGCCGGTCGATTCCAATTGCAACGCCGCCAGCCGATCGCCGACCACGGTATCGAGCGCGAGCTGGAGTGGAGTGAGGCCATCGAGAAATTTTTTCTCTACGGGCTCGAGCAACGCCAGGTTCGCTTCGTAATCGACCACCACGACGTTGGCCGCGGTTTTTTCGCCCGATTCCGCGCGCTCGAGCTCAACATAATTCTGGTTCGCGACCAGATCAGCCGTGACGAGCACGCGGCCTTGCGGAAGAACAGCGCCGAGGGCGCGTTTCGAGAACGGCGCCTTCTTCTGCCATGGCCGCACGTAATCGTACGGTTGCCCGGTCACGTTCACCCGCACGAGGGAAAGCTCTTTCGGCTTCACCACAGTTTCCGGGCCTTTCGGAGCGGGCGGCGCAGCCATGGCGGCGAGCGGCAGGGCCGCCGCCGCGAAAAGACTGAGATGGAAATGAATTGCGCGCATCAGTTTTTTGTTTGATCAGCGGGCGTCGGCTTCGACGGCTGTTCTTCCAGATTCTGTTCCACCACCACGTTGTAGCGCTTATTGATTCGCTCCCGTGCGGACTCCACTTCCTTCGGATCGAGCACGAGCGGCGGACCGTCACCGATCATGCGAATAACAAAGCGGTCCGCCTTTTCCGCAAAAGCCGCGGCGAGATCATTGAGTTTCCTGATTTTCTTCCCGTTGACCTCATCGACGATACTGGCGCGATAAGCCGCCAGATAGGTGTTCGTCGGATCGGGCAGAATGTTCGTTAGAATGACGACTTCGGGATGCTCGAGATAGATTTGTTCGATGACGAAATAATCGAAGTAATGCCGGATGCGGACATCGGTCGGCTGATAGGCATCGATCAAATCGAGCGAGAGCGGCTGGAACAAAAGGCCGCCGTAAACGACAAAGCGCGGCCGCACGTCGTAGCCGTGCGCGAGATAAAGATACGGCCAGACCGTGCCGAGCTCGATGGTCACCGTGAGCGGTTTCTTATCTCGCCAAATATCGAGCTTCACTTTGTCGCCCTTGAATTTTCGCTCTACCACTTCCGGCATGTCGACGCGGGAACCCTCGAGCTCCACCGTTCCGTCGCTCGCGATTGGATGATCGTCGATCGTCAGCAGAACGTCGCCGGCCTGGAGGCTGTTCGCCGCGGGCCCGGCCGCGATCACCGTGCCGACGAGCACGCCGCGATCGTCATCCTTCAATCCCAGGGAATGCCGCTGGGCGGGATTTTGTAATTTGATGGGCGTAATGCCGAGATCGACATATCGATCGTAATGCCCGTCCTCGATGTCTTTGAGGAAGCGCCGGATGACCGGCGTCGGAATCATGTAGGCGACGCCTTGCGCCACGTCGCCGCTGTAACCCTGGAACGCGACGCCGACCACTTTCGCGTCCTGCATTACCGGGCCGCCGCTGTTGCCAGGGTTGATCTGTGCGCTGATCTGGATTGCAAGATGCGAGTCGATCGATGAATGGGTGTAGAGCTGGAAATCGATGCGCGAAACGATGCCGGTCGTGACCGACATGCGTTCGCCGCCGAGCGGATAGCCGTAGGCTGAGACGGTCGATTCCAATTCCGGAATTCCGCCGAAGGTCAGCGGGGTCATGTTCTTGAAAAAATCCGGCGACGAGACCTTGAGCAGCGCCAGGTCGCAATCATGCGCCACGAACAAGACCGTGGCAGGATACTTGTTTGGGTCACCATCGCGCTCGACGGTGAGGTAGCGGCTGTTGCTCACCACGTGCGCGTTCGTCATGATGCGATTGCCCTCGATGACGAACCCGGCGCCGATGCCACGCTGCACGCCGCCCGAATTCCAGGGCGCGCGGTAGTCCGGCTCCACTTCTGTCGCCGTAATGCGAACGAGGCTTTTCTGGACCTTGCCGTTCGACCGTGCGGGCGGGGCCACGATCACGTTCGGCACCGGCACTGCGGGGGGCGACGGCGTGGGCGTCACATCGGCCGGGAGTCCCGGCGTCGGAGGGTTTTTTTGCTGCGCCCGCGCTTCAAGCGCGATCAGCAAGAAAATTGAAACCAAAAATACGCAACGCCTCATCGGAAGTCCGAAAGATGAAACAGATGATCGATAAATCAACGTGAAGGTTGAGAGGTCTCTTCTCTTCTGTAGCAGCGGCCCTGTGGGCCGCTCGGGCCTGACTTCGACCGTAATCGACACGCCGATCTATTTGTCTGCGCTCAACCTCACGCGTCCCACAGGGACGCGGCTACAGGAAGCAAAAGATCGCGAGCACGAGCACGAGCAGGAGTTCAAACCACGTGGACCGGCGCCTGCCGGCAATCGCGATCGCAATTCCCGCATTCGATCTGCGTCGTCGCGTGTCCGATCCCGAATCGATCGCGCAACACATCGCCCACCTCATGCAGGAACAAATCGTTCCGCGGCGCTTCCTCCATCACGAGATGGACCGTGAGCGCCACCTCGGTCGTGCTCATCGCCCAGATATGCAGATCGTGCACCGCCGTCACCCCCGCGAGATTCGCCAGATAATTTTCCACCGCTAGCGGATCGATCCCGGCCGGCACCGCATCCATCGAAAGATTGATCGATTCCCGCAGCAATCCCCAGGTCCCCCAAACAATCACCGCGCCGATCGCCAGACTCACCGCCGGATCGAGCCAATGCCATCCCGTCATCCGGATCGCGAACGCCGCGATCACGACGCCCACTGAAACCGCCGCGTCCCCCGCCATGTGCAGAAACGCGCCCTTCAAATTCAAATCGCGTTTCCGTCCCGACATGAAGAGCAATGCCGACGCCGTGTTTATCATGATCCCGACCGCCGCTACCGCCATCACGGTTCCACCAGCCACCGTTTCCGGATGCGCGAACCTTCGGACTGCCTCGACCGTAATCCCTCCCACCACCACCAGCAGAACGACTGCGTTGATGAGCGCCGCGAGAATCGACGACCGTCGCCATCCATAAGTGCGCCGGCTGGTCGGCGGCGATTTCGTCAAATGCATCGCGCCCCACGCGAGCAGCAGGCAAAAAACATCGCTGAGGTTATGTCCCGCGTCAGAGATCAAGGCCAGCGAATGCGCCGCGAGCCCATAAAAAACCTCCGCTCCCACGAACCCCAAATTCAAAATTACCCCGATGGCGAACGCCGCATTATTGCTCGGCGGCTGGCAGGAGTGTTCGGAAAGATCGTGGTCGTGCGCCATGTTCCACTAAGCTATGGAGCTTCGTCATTCCCAGCAAGGTGTGGGTGACGCTGGAAGGCCGAACAGCGCCGGTTCGATTTTCTAAAGTGAATTGCCGCCGGCGCATTCGCAGACGATGCGGAAACCGACATCGTTGCAGGAATAGTTCGATGCATTCGAGCCGCGCGCTGTGGCCCGCAGATTCGAGAAGCGCGATTTCCAACTGCCGCCGCGATAAACGCGTTTGCTACCTGTCGCGACGCCGCGCGGATTGCGTTTCGGCGCGCCGGCCAGTGGCTGGTAGAAATCCAGGCACCACTCCCAAACGTTGCCCGCCATGTCTTCCACGCCGAAGAAACTCGCGCCGCGCGGGAAGGCTCCCACAGGCGAGGTCTCCGGATATCCATCCTCCACCTCCGGGTCGCGCCACGGGAAGGTGGTGCTCGCATCGGCAAAATTGGCGAATCCTCTGCGTCGGTCATGATTTCCCCACGGATATTTCCGGCCGTCAATCCCGCGCGCGGCAAATTCCCATTCCGCTTCCGTGGGCAGCCGGTAGTTTTTCCCGTCCTTCTGCCCGAGCCATTGACAATACTTGATCGCCTCGAGGCTGGTTACATAGACAACCGGATGATCGTCGCCCGCGCCCGTCATCCGTTTCTGTTTGTGACTGGGATCGAACTGTTCGTAATCAGCATTGGTTACCGGATGGCGTGACATGTAGAACTCGCTCAGCGTCACCGGGGTCAGTGGCTGTTCGTCAGGTCCGGCATCGGGCGCATCGCTTCCCATCAAGAACTCGCCCCCGGGGATCAGCATCATTTGCGCGCCGCTGGGATTAACGAATCCGGCGGGAGAGCGGCTCGGCGCTAGTTTGGCGGCGAACGTCTCGATGCGTGGAGCAGGCGGAGATTCTTTCGCCGGTACAGCCGAAGTGCCATTGGCCGCTCGCACTGGCACGGGAATGTGTTGACCCACCGCGGGCGGTTTGCCGGGAATGCGCTCCTCTTCCTCGAGGTAATTCTCCAGGAGGTGTTCGGCGCGCTCGAGAGGGATGCCCAGGTTCTCCGCGATCGTCACAAAAATCCGCCGGACCAGCATCGTGGCGTCGCCCAAATCCAAATGGCTCAAGGTCAGGATACGATGGAATTCCTGTTCCGCTGTCCCCGCTGTTCTGGCAACCGGCGATGGAGGCGGAACCGGCAGCGGGACACGCGTCCCGCGCTTTGCCTTATTCCGCTGCAACTCTTCTTCGATGCAGATGCGGGTCTGCTCTTCCGTCAATCCGTTGCGCTGCCCGAACTCCGACAGATTTGCCTCGGCTTCGGGCGTCAGAATTTTGCCCGCGATCGAGATGGCGACGTACTTCGAGAATTCGGCCAGCGCCTCCTCCTGGACCTGCGCCGCCAGTTCCTCATCAATCTGAAGCCGCTGCTCCGGATCGAGCAGCTGCATCCGGGCTTGAACGAGATAACTCGCTGCTTCATCGAGGCCGCGCCCGAGTAACTGGGCCAGCGGATTGCTCGGCTGGTTCTTGAGCCGGAGCTTCTTCTGCCACCATTGCATAAGAGCCGTGCAATGCCGCTGGATCTCTTCGTCGCCCGGCTTCGCTCGCGGATCGAGGCAGAGGCGTTCGTACGGATTTTCCGCCTTGTATTTGCTCCAGCCATCCCATTTCAGCGGGTCGTCTGGGAAATCGAGTGAGGGCGGGGCTTTAAGGTCGAGCATAGGCGAGGTGAAACTAACCCCGCCGTCTGCTGCAAATCTTGTGCCTTCCTCAGTGAATCAACTGAAAGGCCCGTGATCCCTCCTCCGGCTCATTGCCCTTTCCGGAACAGAGCGCGAGTAAGTGCAATGTGCCCGATCAACGCGCCACCGATGCAGACCGGGATGATGAGCGCATACGGGACGTGATAGATCAGTTCGAGCTTCGGCCCGCCTCACGGAACATGGACCCAGAATAAAGTCAGAGGTCAGAAGACGGAAGTCTGAGATCAGTGTGGAACCGGAGGGAATAGACAGGATTTACAGGATTAACCGGATTGAAGAAATTTGTGCCCCCGCCCAATCCCGTGAATCCTGTCTAAAGTTCATCGTTAGCAGCCGGAATCGCGCACGATTTTTCCATCGCGCATTTCGACACGGCGCGAGGCGGCGCGGGCGACTTCGTCGCTGTGCGTGACCACGATCAAGGTCGTCGAACCATTGGCGCCAATCTTTTCCATCAGCTGCATGACGGCAGCGGCGGAATGGGAATCCAGATTGCCGGTCGGCTCGTCGGCGATGAGCAGCGACGGACGGTGGACCAAGGCGCGCGCGATCGCGGTACGCTGTTGTTCGCCGCCGCTGAGTTGATGAATGAAATGATCGGCGCGCTCCCGCAAACCAACCAGCTCGATCACCTCCCGCGCGCGCTCTTCGCTTTGCTGGAGCGGCGCGCCTTGGAGGAGGAGCGGGAACGAGACGTTCTCCAGCACGTTCATGGTCGGGAGAAGATTGAAGAATTGGAAGACGAGCCCGATCTGGCGGCGCCGGTATTGGGTGAGAATGTTGTCATCGGCGTTGTGGAGCGCGAGGCCATCGACAATAATTTCGCCGGCACTGGGCCGCTCGAGCCCGGCCAGGAGATGAATGAGTGTGCTCTTGCCGCAACCGCTGGGACCGCTCACCGCCACGAATTCGTTGCGCGCGATCTCCAGCGAGACGCCGTCGAGCGCGTGCACCGCCCGCTCGCCCGTCTTATATTCCCGCGTGACATTCCGGAGCGAGATCAAGGAAGCTTTATCCGCCACGGATGTGACCGGCGCAAACCGCGGCCACGATTTTGCGATCGTGGCGGAACGCGACGACTTCCTCGTGGTGGAGAAACCGCCGTTTCTCTTGGTCCATCCCACGAAACCGAGCAGCGCCCGCACCCTCTGGGGTGAACTCAAACATCTGCTCGCGTTCGAGATTGCGAACGGCGGGCAGGTTTCGATCGTTAACCGGCTCGACCGTGAAACGAGCGGACTCGTGCTCGTGGCGAAGAACGCCGCGGCGGCGCGGCGCTTTGGCTTGTTGATGCAGGAGCAACGCATCGCGAAGGAATATGTCGCGATCGTTTGGGGCTGGCCGGAGTGGGAGTCGAAGTCGGTGGACGCTCCGCTGGCGCGACAGGGTGCGCACGAGTCGTCCCGCATTTGGCTGAAGCAAACGATCCATCCGGCGGGTGCGGCGGCGCAGACGGATTTTCGAGTCGAAGAAAGGTTCACCCGAATGGCCGGCGATCGGTTCAGCGTCATTCGCGCTATTCCTCGCACCGGGCGCACGCATCAGATCCGGGTTCATCTGGCATCGTTAGGCCATCCGGTGGTGGGCGACAAGATTTATGGGCCCGACGAAAAACTTTATCTCGAGTTCATCGAGACAGGTTGGACGCCGGAGCTGGCGGGCAAGCTTCTCCTGCCCCGACATGCGCTTCATTCCGCCATGATCCGAATCGATGGCGGCGAAGAATGGGAGAGCCCGCTCCCCGCTGACCTCGTGAGTTTTCTGTAGCCGCGCCTCTGTGAGGCGCGCGAGATGCAGCGAGGCTTAACCCCACGCCGCCCACAGGGCGGCGGCTACAGAAGAGGCCGCTATTGCGTCACCACTTTGATGTCAGCGAGCCGGATCGTCTTGCCGTTGAAATTGTGTTCGGTGGCGAGATTCAGCCCCCCGAACGTCTGGAATTTTTCCCAGGTCGCCTGCATCCCCTGTCCTGATTGCGGAATGTAATCCCAGGCCTTTGGAAGTTTCGTCTGCGGGTCGAGGTAAAAAACATATTGATCGGTGGGTGTAAGGCCGACTTTTTCGAAACTCAGCTTCAGCGTTTCGCAGCTCGCGCCATTGAGGTCCTTGGGGCCGCCGTCTTCCACTTTCACGCCCTGGTCATGCATCTTTAGCGGCGCGAGGAGCCAGTAGGAATCGTTCACCCAACGCCCGAAAGCATCCTTCCCCTCGCCTTCCTTTGGCGGGGTCGCGAGCTCCACCGTTACATCGTGATCCTTCCCCGTCTTGTCTTTCCATTTCACCGCGTCGGTGCCGGCAGCGACATTCCAACGATGTTGCGCGCTGAAAAGCTGCTTGCCTTCCTGTTCCACCGCGAAAGTGAAATCGATCTCCTTGACCTTGGACCAATTCTCGCCCCCGCTCGCTTTCCACAGATCAGTAGCCATTTGTTCTCCCTTATCGGCTGCGCGCGCCGTCGGCCCCGCCATGATTGCCAAAGAAATAATAACCGCGATATGGGATTTCATGAGGCCAAGCGTGGCAGAGCACGCGATAAATTGCAATTAAAGGGACTCGCAATATCGTAGCGCGTTTTTATGAGGCTTTGGCCAATCATCGTTCTGGTTTCATTGTCCGCCTGGTGCGCCCCGCTCGCCCACGCCGCGGGTGATCGTCTCTCGACCCGTTTCGCGCCGGACAGCGTCGTCGATGCGCCGGCTTTCGAGCTCTCCACCGAGACCGCCTACATGGTAGGCATCATCGGCAACCCAAACAGTTACGATGTGGCCGCCCAGTTTTTTACGGCGCGCTGGCGCTGGGGCACCAAGGAACGCGACAGTTGGCTGCAGGGTTACAATCAGATCTACGCCACTTTTATGGTGGAACCGATCACGCGCGGGCCGGAGAATTTATATTACGGAATCTCGCTCGGCTTTCGCTACAATTTTGCGAAACCGGGAGCGCGCTTCGTTCCTTACGTTTCCGGCGGAGTCGGCCTCGGCTGGATCGACAGCCACGCCAACGTCTTCGGGGCCCAAGGCCAGGATTTCACTTTCAACATCCTGACCGCCGTCGGCGTCTCCTACAAAATTAACGATCACTGGAAGTGGAACGCTGGGATTCTCTATCAGCATTTGTCCAATGCCGCGCAGACCGATCCGAACCCAAGTTTGAATCTGCTCGGGCCACAGATCGGCATGACCTACTCGTATTGAGCCGCGGTTGCGCCCGATGAGCCAGCCGGATGAAAATGTTTTGGTCGTTAGGCGAAGTCTCTTCGATCAGCTGGGGAGTTTTCACGGCCTCAATTTCGAGCCGGAAAAATATCTGCCGGCGCTTCTCTCGCGCGGGAACAATTTCTTTCTGGCCCGCGGTCAGGCTGAAAACGATCCCAGTTACAAACAAATCATCCCCTACGCGCTCATCGCGCATGGCGAGACGGTCCTGCATTACGTCCGTGGGAAGAAAGCCGGCGAGCAACGGCTCGTGGCGAAAGGCTCGATCGGGATCGGCGGGCACATGAACGATTCCGACGAATCGCTTTTTGCCTGGGACGAAGCCGCCTATCGCGCCGGCGTCGAGCGAGAAGTGAATGAGGAAATCAGGATCGACTCACCTTTCGAAGACCGGATCGTAGCGCTTTTGAATGACGACACCACGGAAGTCGGGCAGGTCCATCTCGGCGTCGTCCATGTTTTTCGTCTGGCCGAGCCGCGGGTCGAGAAACGCGAAGCGATGATCACCAACGTTGCGTTTCTGACGAAGGACGAACTGCTGGCGCGCCGCGACAATCTGGAAACGTGGTCGCAGCTCTGCGTCGATTCATTGGACCGCTTGTTGAGCTAACGACTAGCCGGCTCAACCGCCCTTGCGCTTGCGCTTCGTTTGCGCCGGCGTTGGGGAAGGAGTCGGACTCGGTATGACGGGCGTGGGCGACGCGGCGGGCGTCGGCGTCGGCGCTGGAGTCCAGATGAGATTGATGTCGTCGACCTGCCACACGGTCATTCCGCGCGTAATGACCAGTTCCAGGGCCGCGGTGGTGTTTGGGTAGATCAGCTCAGCGCGAAAGTTGCCGTGCGGGTCGAAGAAGCCCGAGCTGAATTGCACGTCGCCTTTTACTTCGATCGGTTGCTTCACGGTGCCGAGCTGACGCAAGGTCTGCAGCATGCGCTCGCGCCAGGATGCCAAATACTTGGTCTGCGCCTCCGGGCTGAGATGCACGTGCAGATATTTTTCGTCGTAGTTCACTGCCACGCGTTGCACGACCTCGTTCGCAAAAATGCGCGCGTTCTTCTCGCCGTCCCGGCGCGACGAGTACAAAAACCAGAGGGCGCCTCCGATCAGCGCGGCCACGATGATCCAGAGAACCAAACCGCCCTCTGCCCTCGTGCGCGCGTTTCGAGCCAGTCTCATCTTAGAAACCGAAGCCGGTCCCCTTGATCACGTTCCCATCACGGATCAGCGCGCCGTGCCTTTGCATTCCCGTGAAGGCGCCGAATCGATTTCGGGAATTCACTTTGAACTCAACCAGATAACCGAAAACCCGCTTGCCTCCCTTGTCCGGCAGATCAGCCGGCTTCGGCGGACTGACCCACTGAATCTGCGCGCTCGGCGCATCGACTAGTTTCGTCGCCAGCCAGTTGGTGACGATCTCCTGGTAGTTCTTCGGATAGTCTCCGTAAACGAAAGGATCGGCGATGACTTCGACTTCGGTAATCTCCGCGCGCACCAGCGCGGGGCAGACCACGGAGAACAGAAACAGCAGCGCAATCGCTTTCATCGGCCTGGAAACTAACGAGGACGATTTCGAATGTCGAGCAGCCTCTATCGCTGCTTTCGCGCTAGGGCCGCTCGTCGATCGGCACCACTTTCTTGCCGACCGGTTCGCCCACGTATTCGCTGAGGGGCCGGTAAAGTCGATTGTCTTCGAGTTGCTCGAGCACCTGCGCGCACCAGCCGGAGCAGCGCGCGATCGCGAAAATGGGCGTGAACAGATCGGTCGGAATGCCTAACGAATAATAAACCGTGGCGGAATAGAAATCGACGTTCGCGTTCAGGTTCTTTTTCTCTTTCATCAGCTGCGCGATCCGTTCCGACATCCTGATCCATTTCGGTTCGCCCAGTTTTTCGCTCAGCTTAATCGCCATCTTTTGCAGATGAGGCGCGCGCGGATCGAGCGTCTTATAGACGCGATGGCCGATCCCCATGATCTTCTTTTTTTCCGCAAGCTGTTTTTCGACGTAAGCATCGACTTTGTCTTCGCTCCCGATTTCTTCCAGCATGTGGATGACGCCTTCATTCGCGCCGCCGTGTAACGGCCCTTTCAGCGTCCCGATCGCGGCCGTGATCGCCGAATAAATATCCGAGAGCGTCGAAATGGTGACACGCGCGCTGAAGGTGGAGGCGTTCATGCCGTGATCGGCATGGAGGATGAACGCGACATCGAGCGTGTCGCTGGCTTCTTTCGACTGCGGCTCGCCGCACATCAGATAAAGAAAATGCTCGGCTTCAGTCAGATCATCGCGCACGGGCGGAAGCGATTTCCCATTCCGGGCGCGATGAAAATAGGCCGCGATCACCCCGATCTTCGCCGTGATGGAGATGACCCGGTGCCGGTTCATCTCCGGCGTGGCTTCCTGGCCAATGTCTGGATCGTAAAGGCCCAGCATCGAGATCGCGGTGCGCATCACATCCATCGGCTCCGCATTTTTCGGAACTGATTTCAGAAAATCGATCACCGGTTCAGGCAGCCGCCGCCGGCTGCGCAGCTCACGCACAAATGCTTCCAGTTCGCTCCGGTTCGGCAGCTTCCGGTGAAAAAGCAGATAGACGACTTCCTTGTAGCTGACCTTGCCGACCAGCTCATTGATGTCGTAGCCGCAATAAATGAGCTGGCCCTTATCGCCAATGACGTCACTCAGCCGTGTCGAGTTCGCGATGACGCCCTCGAGCCCGGGCGAAAATGTCATGATTTCCCTTTCATCCGTGTGATCAGCGTCTCCGCCATCGTCGCAGGTGTTTCGGCTACCGCAATGCCCGCGGCCTTGAGCGCTTCAATTTTTCCCGCGGCCGTTCCTTTTCCGCCGGAGACGATCGCGCCCGCGTGCCCCATGCGGCGACCGGGCGGCGCCGTTGCTCCCGCGATAAACGCGGCCACCGGCTTCTTGCAGTTCGTCTTGATCCATTCCGCCGCTTCTTCTTCCGCAGTCCCGCCAATCTCGCCAATCAAAATCATCGAATCGGTCTCGGGATCGTCATTGAAAAGTTTCACCGCATCGAGATGCGACATTCCGTTGATCGGATCGCCACCGATGCCGATGCAGGTGGATTGGCCGTAGCCGCGCGAGGTCAATTGCCACACCGCTTCGTAAGTGAGCGTCCCCGATCGCGAGATCACGCCGACGCTTCCCGCCTTGTGAATGTATCCCGGCATGATGCCGATTTTGCAGGCGTCCGGCGTAATGATGCCCGGGCAATTGGGCCCGATGAGGCGGCTTCGCTTTCCGGCCATTTGCGCTTTCACGCGCATCATATCCATCACCGGGATTCCTTCCGTGATGCAAATCACTAGCTCGACGCCAGCATCGACCGCTTCGAGAATTCCATCCGCCGCACCTGCGGCCGGCACGAAAATCACGGAGACATTGCACCCGGTTTGCTGTCGCGCTTCCCAGACCGTATCGAAGACGGGTACCTTGCCATCGAACATTTGGCCACCCTTTCCGGGCGTCACGCCGGCGACGACATTCGTCCCGTACTCCATGCATTGCCGCGCATGAAACCCGCCGGCGCTGCCGGTGATTCCCTGCACGACGAGCCGCGTGTTTTTATCGACGAGCACGGCCATGAGCTACGTGACCTTTCTCTTGTGCAGGACGAGTTTGTTCCCATCAGGATCGCGAAATTGCGCCATCCAACAAACCGGCGTTTCCGTCTTGTCCAAATCAAATGCGACGCCGCGCTCCTTCAGTTTGCTGATCGTTGCGTCGATGTCGTCGACTTCGAATGCCACCGTCGTTCCGTCCCGCGACGGCTGCCAGGCCGGATGACAACCGACGCCGATCGTCGTCGCCCCAAGCTCGTATTCGACCCACGCGCCACCCATTGCCGTTGTGGCTGGCTTCAGCTCGAGCGTCTCCTGATAAAATTTCCGCGCGCGCTCCGCGTCGGAAACGGCAATGGCGATGAAGGCGACTTCCTTGATCATGACTATTTCAACTTGTGGATGATGATTTTGTTGCCGTCGGGGTCCTGCACTACCGCCATGCGGCAAACAGGACTATCGATTCCCTCCGCGGCAAACGTGACGTTGGCCGCTTTCAAATCCTTGATAGCCGCTTCGAAGTCGTCCACTTCGATCGCGACGCTCGTCCCGTCAGGCGACGGCTTCCATTGATCGCCTACGCTTCCAATCGCGAGCGTATCATCGCCGAGCTCGTACTCGATCCAAACCCCTTCGCTAAAGTTCGCTGAAGGTTTAAGCCCGAGCGCCCCCTCGTAAAAAGCGCGCGCTCGTTTCATGTCGGTAACCGGAATACCGGTAAATGCGATGTTGGTTGCTTTCATTTTCTCATTTGGGATTTGCCGTCGCGGCCGCGACGGCTTTTTCCGCTGCGTCGGCCAGGTCATCGGCCGCGATCAGAGTAAGGCCGCTTTCTTTGAGCAATTGCTTGCCTTTCTCGACGTTCGTTCCTTCGAGACGGACGACGAGCGGAACATTCAGGCCCACGGCTTTCGCCGCGGCGATGATCCCCTGCGCGATCACGTCGCATTTCGCGATCCCGCCGAAAATATTCACAAGGATCGCCTGCACCCGCTTGTCGCCGACGAGAATCTTGAACGCTTCTGTGACCTGCTCTTCAGTCGCGCTGCCGCCGACATCGAGAAAGTTCGCCGGGCTGCCGCCGTAAAACTTGATGATGTCCATCGTCGCCATGGCGAGGCCGGCGCCGTTCACGAGGCAGGCGATGTTGCCGTCGAGCCCGATGTAGTTGAGGTCGTGCTTCGAAGCTTCCACCTCACGCGGATCTTCCTCGCTTATGTCGCGCAAAGCCGCGACCTCCGGGTGACGGTAAAGGGCGTTGTCGTCAAAGTTGAACTTCGCGTCGAGCGCGACCACCTCGCCCGTATTGGTCACGACCAGCGGATTCACTTCCACCATCGAGCAATCGAGCCCGATGAAGGTGCGATACACCCCGTCGAACAATTGGGCAGCCGCCTTGATCTGCGACGACTCGAAGCCGAGTTGCTTGGCCAGCTTGCGCGCTTGAAAAGGCTGCAAACCGGCCAGCGGATGAACCGACTCGCGAATGATCTTCTCGGGCGTTTTGGCGGCGACCGTTTCAATCTCCACTCCGCCTTCGGTGCTCGCGACAATCAGCGGGCCGGCGGTGCCGCGGTCGACCAGGATCGCGAAATAAATCTCGCGCGCTATGTTGACCGATTTCGCGACCAGCACGGTGTTCACTACCTTGCCGCTCGGGCCGGTCTGATGTGTGACCAGAGTCTGCCCGAGCATCTTGGCCGCGACGTCGCGCACTTCCTCCGGCGATTTGCAGAGCTGCACGCCGCCCTTGAAACCATTGGTGAAAGTTCCTTTCCCTCTCCCGCCGGCGTGGATCTGGGCTTTCACGACCAGCTCGCCGCCACCCAGATCTTTCGCCGCGCGTTCCGCCTCGGCGGGGCTTCCCGCCGCTTTGCCGGGCGGCGTCGCCACCCCGAATTTCTGAAGCAACTCTTTCGCCTGATATTCGTGAATGTTCATGCGCGCGGCTAGACGATCACTAAGCCGTCGAACAACGCGGGCGGCAATCGAAAAGAACGATTGCAATGGCAGAACCGCGCCGCAAACTTCGCCTGCCATGGCCAGGGCCGATCTTGAATCTCTCTTGGAAGAGGCAACGCGCGCAGGCGAGCTCCGGGACTCGGCCGCCGAAAACATCCGCGCCCTGCTCGCGGCATCGAAGTCGCCTGTTTATCCCGCGGCCATTTCCGAGCTCGCGCGCGCGGGTGAATGGGCGGAGCTCAACGACCGTTTTTACCGGACGCTCGCTTTCGGGACCGGCGGTCTGCGCGGGCGGACGATCGGAAAAATCGTGACCCGGGCTGAGCGCGGCGACACGGACGAAAAAGATCCGCCGCAGTTCCCCTGCGTCGGAACGAACGCGATGAACTTTTTCAACGTCAGTCGCGCGACCCAAGGACTCGTCGCCTATCTGCAGGAATGGCGCGCGCAGGAAAAGATCGAGGGAAAACCAAAGATCATGATCGCATACGACTCGCGGCATTTCTCGAAAGAGTTTACCGCGCTCGCCGCCAAAACCGCGGCGGAAAATGGCTGCGATGCCTGCATCTTTGAAGGTCCGCGATCGACGCCGGAACTTTCTTTCGCGGTCCGTTATCTGCGCGCGAGCGCGGGCATCGTCATCACGGCCAGCCACAACCCGCCGCACGACAACGGCTACAAAGTTTATTTCAATGATGGCGCGCAGGTCATCGAGCCGCATGCGAGCGGCATCATCGCGAAGGTCAACGGCATCACGAGCGAGACCTCGGCGAAGATTCCCGCGAAGCGTCGTGGTGAAGTGATCACTCTCGGTCGTGAAATTGACGAGGCCTACATGGACCGCGTCGAAAGTTTGATCTTGAACAAGGAGCTTGTTCGCTCCGCCGATTCGCTCCGCGTCGTCTTCACGCCACTGCACGGAACCGGCGGCGTGATCATTAAGCCGATGCTCAAGCGACTCGGCTTCAAGTTTAGCGTCGTGAAAAAGCAGGACAGGTTCGACGGAAATTTCCCCACGGTGCAATCTCCGAATCCGGAAAACGCCGCCGCGCTCCAACTCGGGATCGAGCTGGCGGAAAAGGAAGGCGCCGACCTGGTCGTCGCCACCGATCCGGATTGCGACCGAATGGGCGTCGCGGTGCGGAGTGCCGAAGGGACTATGGAATTGATCACCGGCAATCAGATCGGTTCGCTCCTCGCTTATTACCGGACCAAAACGCTGCTGGATCTGGGCGTGCTCAATAAGGAAAATGTTTCGCGCGCTGTCATTATCAAAACATTCGTCACGACCGATCTGCAAAAAGCGATCGCGGAACATTTCGGACTACGCTGCGTCGAGACGTTGACCGGCTTCAAATACATCGGCGCCAAGCTGGGAAAATACGAGAGGGCCCTGCCGCCGGATGTGCAGAAAAAATATCGCGATCTGCCGGAGCAAGAGACGCGACGGCTCCGGCTGGAGCACTCGTCCTACTACGTCTTTGGCGGCGAAGAAAGCTATGGCTACAGCGGCGGCGATTTCGTGCGGGACAAGGATGGCAACGGCGCCACCATCATGTTCTGCGAAGTAGCGGCCTACGCGAAATCGCGCGGCCTCACGGTGGATGCGTTCCTCGACGAGATTTTCTCGGAGTTCGGCTATTTTCAGGAATACACCGGTTCGCTGACTTTTGAAGGGGCAGAGGGGGCGGAGACGATCAAGCGTTTGCTCGCTTCATACGTGACCAGGCCGCCGACCGAAATGCTCGGAGCGCAAATTGTTCAGGTGAAAAATTTCGAGACGGACACTTATCGCGACGTGGAAGGCGACGAAATCCCGAAAGAGAAAATGCTCATGTTCGAGTTCGGCGACCACACCCGAATTGCCGTTCGCGCCTCCGGCACCGAGCCAAAAATCAAGTATTACCTGTTTGCGCAGCGGCGTCCTGACAGCGCAAAGTTTACGCCGGCGGAGCTGGACGCCAAAAAGCACGAGGTTGGCGCGCATTTGACCCGCGTCTGGGATTGGCTGCGCGAAGACGCTTCGGTGCGGGCGGCAGCATAACGCACTCGACAACGCCGTCAGGAAGCGCAGAGTTTTTCCATGGGTCGCGAAATCAAACTCGATGGCGGCGAGATCAGCCTCTTGAAAAAGATCGGCCTCTCGGGCTCACCGCTTATGGGCAAGTTGCTGCTCGACCGCATCGAGGAAATGGAAACGGGCGAATTCCTCGACACGCTTTGCGGGTTGATCGATCTAGGCTACGTCGTCTCGAACAAAGTAAACATCCGGTTGATGGCGGATGTGGAGAAGGCATTCTTCCGGGTAAACCCCACGTATTCGAAAGATCTGCAGGACGCCGTCAATCCGAGCCGGCGGCGGGAGCGCGAACGCTCGGACCGGCTGCGCCGCCGCTAGACAGAAGTGGCCGCGTTACCAAAAGCGCTCCGGCTCTGGCCGTGGCTGGCCGCCATTATAAGCGGGTTCCTCTATGCCGGATGCTTTGCACCTTTTAATTACGACTGGCTTTGCTGGGTCGCGTTGATTCCACTGCTCGCCGCGGTCTGGTTTTCCGGGGCGAATTCGAGGCGGCGATGGCTCCGCGATTTGTCGTTAGGCTACGTTGCCGGACTCGCGTTTTTTTGGACCGTCTTTTCCTGGCTGTACACGGTCACTGTGCCGGGCATGATTCTGGTCGGTTTTTACATGGCGTTCTATCTCGCCTTCTGGAGTTGGTTTTGCGGCCGGCTTCGGCCTGCTGAGTCAACGGACAGCGGATCGCCCTGGCTGCGTTCGACAAACAATCTCCGACTGGCGTTTCTTCTCTCCGCCGCCTGGGTCGCGCATGAATGGTTTCGTGGTCTTGTTTTCTCCGGCTGGAGCTGGAACAGCCTGGGCAGCGCTTTGCATGCGCAGCTCGCGCTGATTCAAATCGCGGAATTTACCGGAGTCGCTGGCCTTTCCTTCCTGGTCGCGTTCACCAACGTGATCCTGCTGACCATCGTTCGCCGGTTCATTCTCGAAGCCCAGGTGCGGCCGATGCGGCCGCATTACGACCTGACGCTGACGATGGCCGCGATCGTTGGTGTGATGGGATTCGGCATTCATTGCCTCCGAACCCATCGGCCGTCGAAGACGTTGAACGTGGCGCTCGTGCAACCGAATGTTCCGCGCGAACAGAAATTTACGAGGGAATTTGCCCAGGCCACCTTCGATCAATTCCGCCGGCTCAGCAGACCCGCGCTGGAAACCAATCCCCGAGCCGACCTGGTGGTCTGGCCGGAAAGCTCGATGCCCGGTCCGGTTCTGCAGGATGAATTGAGTTATCGCTTCGTCATGGATTTTTCGGCGTCGGCAAAAACGGATCTGTTGCTCGGCTCAATCGACCAGGACGAGACACACGCCTACAACGCGGCCCTGCTTGTTTCGGAAGGCGGCAAGCACGTGCAGATTTATCGGAAGGTTCACCTGGTGCCGTTCGGCGAATACGTGCCGGGGCGTCACACGATTCCATTGCTCGCGCGGGTGGTGGGCGACCAGGTCCCGGACGATTTCACTTTCGGCAAGGAGTACACTGTTTTTCACCTAACGAATGATAAGGCGAAGGTCGCGCCGTTGATTTGTTTCGAAGATACGATCGGCGATCTGGCGCGTCAGTTCGTGCTCGGCGGCGCGAATTTGCTCGTGAATGTCACGAACGACGGTTGGTTTCTGCGCTCCGCCGGGTCGCAGCAGCATGTCGCCAACGCGGTTTTTCGCTGCGTGGAGACGCGGCTTCCGATGGTGCGCGCCGCCAATACCGGCGTGACCTGTTTCATCAATCAGTTTGGGCACATCACGCAAACATTACTCGACGAGAAACAGAGTCAGTTCACCGAGGGCGTGCTGACTGGTGAAGTCGAGGTCCCGATCGGGGGCGAGCCCACCTTCTACGTGCGCCATGGCGAAGTCTTCGCGGAGGCGTGCCTGGGGATCACGGGGATTGTGCTCATTGTTCTCGGGTTGCGACGAACTTCGATTTTTCGTGCGCATCGACGCACCTGAAGCTATTCGTCTTTCCAATCCGGATGCCCAGCGAATTTGCCATCTACGTCCGCGGGCTTCGAAAATCCTACGGAAGTTTCGAAGCGGTGAAGGGCATCGATTTCGAGGTACGCCCGGGCGAAGTCTTCGGCTTGCTCGGGCCGAATGGCGCGGGCAAAACGAGCACGGTCGAAATCCTGGAAGGGTTGCGGCCACGCTCTGCCGGCGAAGTCACCGTGCTCGACTTCGATCCCGATCGGCAAAAGCAAAAACTGAAGGACCGCATCGGCGTCTGTCTGCAAGCGACGAATCTCCCGGACAAAATTACGGTCCACGAAGCGCTGAAACTTTTCGGAGCGTTCTATACCCGCAATGTCGATGGCGACGCGTTGCTCAAGCGTTTGCAGCTTTGGGAAAAAAAGGATGCCGGCTATGCCACCCTTTCAGGCGGGCAAAAGCAACGGCTCGCGATCGCGCTCGCACTAATCAACGATCCGCAAATGCTTTTCCTGGACGAGCCGACCAGCGGCCTCGATCCGCAGGTGCGGCTCGAGATCCGCGACCTGATCGAGGAACTTCGCGCGGAAAAGCGCACGATCGTGATGACGACGCACTACATCGAAGAAGCGGAACGGCTCTGCGATCGCGTGGCGATCATCGACGCCGGCCAGATCATCGCGAGCGGGTCACCGCGTGAATTGCAGGCGAAGAGCGCGAACCGGGCCGCGATTGAGATTGCCTTCACCCAGCCGTGGCGCGGCGGCGAGTTCCCGGCCTGGCCTCATGCCATTCAAAGCACGCTGAGTGAAGATGGCCGGCAGATCAAAGTCACCTCGGAACATCCAGCGCGGACACTGGTGGAAATGGTGAAGTGGATTGATGCGCAGGGAATCGAGCTGGAGGATGTGCATTTGACGCGCCCGACGCTCGAAGATGTCTTCATCGAACTGACGGGCAAGAAACTACGCGAGTGATCCGATGAAAGCGTTTCTCGCCCTCATGCAAATCGATCTGAAGCTCGCGCTTCGGAACCGCTCGGTCTTGTTCTTTAACTACTTTTTCCCCCTCATTTTCTTTTTCGTTTTCGGCTACTCCATGCACGCCGAGCAAGGCTCACGCATCGTTCAAGTGATCACGATGGTCTTCGCCATCGGCATCCTGGGCAACGGCCTCTTCGGCGCCGGCATGCGTGCGGTGGAAGATCGCGAGACCAATGTTCTGCGCCGCTACAAGGTCACGCCCATCACGCCTGTCCCGCTCTTGCTCGCCTCCATGGTCACCGGCGTCATTCTTTATCTTCCGAGCCTCATCGTCCTCCTCATCCTCGCGAACCGGCTCTTCGGGATGTCCGTCCCGGCCAATCTGATCTCTCTCTTTCTTTTCGCGATCATAGCCTGCCTCGCGTTTCGATCCATCGGGCTCATCATCGCTTCCGTCGTCAACTCCTCGCAGGAGAGTTTGATCCTCATTCAGCCGCTTTACATGGGGATGCTTTTCCTGAGCGGCGCGACGTTCCCGATCAGTTTCTTTCCAAACTGGTTGCAGGTCGTGACCCAATTCATTCCCGCTACTTACCTGATGACGGGTACGGCCGGCATTCTCCAACATGGCGAGTCGGTCCTGCAGAATTGGCTTTCCGTGGTGGCTCTGCTGGTCACGGCGGGCGTCGCCATGTTTATCGCCACGAAACTTTTTCGTTGGGAAAAGGAAGAGAAGCTCCGCAATACGGCAAAGCTGTGGGTGCTCGCCGCGCTGGCCCCCTTTCTGATCCTTGGCGTCTATCAAACATGGAGCCGGGAGGATCTTTCGAAGGCAAAGATCCTCGCGCGCGATATGAGCCGCGGCCGGACGTGGCTCATTCAGAACGCGCGCATCTTTGTCGGCAACGGAAAAGTGATCGAGTCAGGCTCTGTCCTGATTCGCGGGGGCAAGATCGCCGAGATTTACGAAGGCGCGGCGCCTGAGGCCAAGAGCTTGAAGGCGGAGGCGATCGAAGCGGCGGGCAAGACGATTCTTCCGGGATTGATCGATGTCCATGTCCATCTCGGCGCAACCGGCGGCTTTTACGACGACCAGAGCAAGGGATTCGATCCGAAGAACGCCGAGCGCGCGCTACAGGCCTACCTCTATAGTGGGGTAACAGCGGTCCGTAGCGCTGGGGATTCCGTCGACACCATGCTCAACTTGCGCCGCCTCTACGGGAGCGGCGAAAAACTTGGGACCGAGCTGTTTCTGTGCGGCCCTCTTTTTACCGCAGAAGGAGGGCATGGAACTGAATACGCCAAGTTCATGCCGGAAGGCATGCGAGCCGACTTCCTCGCCGGATTTGTGCGCACACCAAAAACGCCGGAGGAAGCGCGCAAGCAAGTGGACGACCTGGCGTTGAAACGGATCGACGCCATCAAGATCATCCTGGAAAGCGGCGTGCCTGCTTATCCTTTCGTCCGCCTGGACATGAACTTACTCCTTGTGATCGCCAGCGAAGCGCGCGCGAAGAATCTGCCGGTTGCCGTTCACACCGGGAATGCCGCGGATGTTGCAGACGCCACCAAAGCGGGCGCGAACTCCATCGAACACGGCTCGTTTTTGGACGAAATTTCCGACGAGACCATCGCCGAGATGAAAGCGAAGGGGATCGCACTCGATCCCACTTTGAGCGTGGCGGAAGCTTTCACCAATTTCGGGCGGGGAGATACTTCGCTGCTGAAGCGCTCGCTTGTGCAACAGGTCTCTCCAAAAGATCTCCTATCAGGAACGGAGCGCGCGGTGACGGGTGCCGACACGGCAAAGGTGCGCGAAGGAATCTCGCATTACCCGATGTCGGTCGATCAGGGCGGCAAGAATCTCCTCAAGGCGTGGCGCGCCGGTGTGCCGCTTGTCACCGGCTCCGACGCCGGAAATTTCCTCGTCCTGCATGGTCCGACGGTGCAGCACGAGATCGAGCTTTGGGTCGCGGCCGGCATTCCGGCCGAGGTGGCCCTCCAGGCAGCCACCGCAAATGCGGCCAAACTCCTTCGCGCCGATTCGCGGATCGGCACAGTGGAAAAAGGCAAGGAGGCGACGCTGCTGATCGTGGATGGCAATCCGCTCCAGGATGTTCGCGCCCTGTCCTCAATCTCCACGGTGTTCCTGAAGGGCGAGCGCGTTGTCCGCAGCGAACTTTTCGAACAAAAATAATTCCTCGTCTGTCAAAGTGGCTTAGGCTTCTATACGTTTACAATTAAAGGCTTGCATGACTTCTTATCTTAAAATCGCAATCGCATTCTTCGCCATTTTCGTTCTCCAGAACGCGAACGCATATGGGCCGGTCGGCCACGAAATTATCGGCGCCATTGCCGACGAACAGCTCTCCCATACCCCCGCGGGCCCCAAGGCGGCCGCACTCCTCGATGGAATGACGTTGGAAAGAGCTTCCACGATTCCGGACGAAATCCGGGGCTGGGATAAGAACGGCCCGGATGATCCCGCGGCCACTCATTATCCCGCCTATCCGAAAATCGACGCCCAACTCCGCGATTACTGGAAGGCAAACCCGCACACCAAAGACGTCAATGCGCCCTCCCATCACTGGTATCATTACACGGATGTGCCAGTGGCCGGCACGGAGAAGTACGCCGATGGCAAAGTGGGCCGCTCGAAATGGGACATAGTTCACATGATTCCCTACTGCATCGGCGTCCTCAAAGGCGAGGTGCCGGAAGACAACGACCGGAAGATCACGAAACCGATTGCCCTGATTCTGTTGACGCATTTTGTCGGCGATATCCATCAGCCCCTCCATGTCGGCGCGGAATTCTTCGACAAGGAAGGCCATCCCATAAATCCGGACAAGGTCGCCGCCAGTCTCGAAGACCAAGGTGGCAACAGCTTGACGTTGAATCTCACAAGCGGAGGAAGCGAGCTCGCGCGCCATTCAAAATTTCACAGCTTTTGGGATAGCGAGACGGTGATGGCAAATCTGCCGCCGATGTCCGAGACGCTGTCGAAAGAGGAAAAACACGCGAAGACCGAAGCCGCCAAGAAAGATTTGATTCGCGAACTTTTGGAGCACGAACCGAAGAACTGGCGGTTGCCAGCGAGCATCGCCTTGAAGGATTACGCAGAAGCATGGGCGAACGAAATCATGCCCATCGCGCGGGAAGCGCACGGGCGCCTCCAGTATAGGGACGTCGTGCCGAAGACGAACGAGGACGGTTCCGTTATCGCGATCGGATTCGCCGATGAAAAAAAATCAGCCGACGGCGTCTCCTACTATGATTGGTCCGCCCGCACCGTGCGTGGCCAGCTTCAGAAAGCCGGATGGCGTCTGGCTGATCTCCTCGAGAAATCGATTAATTAACGAACGTCGCGCGGCAGTAACACCGCCCCCAAACGGCGGTTGAAAACCGCCGCTCCTTGGAGATCCAATGCAAAACGGCGATCCAGTTCCCCGGATCGCCGTCTCAAATTCTAAGCTGAAAAGCCGCTTACGCCTTCGCGCCTTTGTCGTGCATTTTGTTGCACTCGGCCTTGAGGGTCGCCATCTGCTCCTTGTTCAGGATGCCGTTCGCGGATTTCAGGAATGCCTCCATGCTCTCCTTGGTGCATCCGTCCTTGTTACACTTGGCCGTGATCGCATCCATCCTGGTCTTCTGCTCGGCTGAGAGATTCAGTTTCGCGTAGGTTTGCGAGCAATCCATCTTGGCGTCGTTCTTCGCCTGGGTCGTGCAGCAACCCTTGTCCTTGTCTCCGGCATAAGCGGAGGTCACCGCCAAAGCTGCCGCCGCCAACACCGCCAGTCCTGTAATTTTGGTCATAGTGGACTGTAAGACATGCGGGCCGTCATGTCGTTCAAATTCTACCCGCTCTTCGTGCTAAATTTGAGGTTACCGGTTTCCACGTCAACCTTGATCGTCTGGCCTTCGTGGAATTTTCCTTCGAGGATATCCATGCTCAACGGATCGAGAATGTATTTCTGGATCGCCCGTTTCAACGGACGCGCTCCATACACGGGGTCATAGCCGTGGCTGGCCACGAGCGCTTTGGCCGCGTCAGATAACTCGAGCGTGATCTTCTGGTTCTCCAATCGCCTAACGAGCCGCTTCAGTTGGATCTCCACGATCTTCTTCAGCTCGTCTTCGGTCAGTCGATCGAAAATAATGATGTCGTCGATCCGGTTCAGAAACTCCGGCCGGAAATGCTGCCGCAACGTGTCCATCACCAGGCGTTCGCGCGCTTCGTGCGACGATTCCTCCATGATGTATTGCGAGCCGATGTTCGACGTCATGATGATCACCGTGTTCTTGAAATCGACCGTTCTCCCCTGACCGTCGGTGATGCGCCCGTCGTCGAGCACTTGCAGCAACACGTTAAAGACATCCTGATGCGCCTTCTCGATCTCATCGAAAAGGATGACCGAATACGGCTTGCGCCGCACCGCCTCGCTAAGCTGCCCGCCTTCCTCGTAGCCCACATAACCGGGCGGCGCCCCGATCAGCCGCGAGACCGTGTGCTTCTCCATGTATTCGCTCATGTCGATCCGGATCATGGCCTGTTCGTCATCGAACAAAAATTCCGCCAGCGCGCGCGACAGCTCCGTTTTTCCGACGCCGGTCGGTCCGAGAAAAATGAAGGAACCGGTCGGTTTATTTTCGTCCTGCAAACCAGCGCGCGCACGGCGAATCGCGCTCGCCACGGATTTGACGGCGGTCTCCTGTCCGATCACGCGCTGATGAAGATGTTCTTCCAGCCGGACGAGCTTTTGCCGTTCGCCCTCCTGTAAACGCGAGACCGGAATGTGCGTCCAGCTCGAGACGACTTCGGCGATGTCTTCTTCTGTTACTTCTTCGCGCAACAAACGATTGCCGCCCTCTTTGATCTGCTCCTCCACCTCGCGCAACTTTTTCTCGAGCTCCGGGATGCGGCCATATTGGAGCTCGCTCGCTTTCGCTAATTCGCCGCGCCGTTGCGCCCGCTCCAATTCCGTCCGCGCCTCATCGAGCTGCTCCTTGAATTTCCGCTGAGTATCGATCACCCCTTTTTCCTTTTGCCACTCCGCTTTCAGCCCGGAGGATTTCTCCTTCAAACTGGCGAGTTCCTTTTCAAGTTTCTTCAGCCGCTCCTTGCTCGCCGGATCTTTCTCCTTCTTCAGCGCCTGTCTTTCCATCTCTCGCTGCATGATCTCGCGCTCGATCACGTCGATCTCCGTCGGCATCGAATCGAGTTCGATCTTCAACCGCGACGCCGCTTCATCGATTAGATCGACGGCCTTGTCCGGCAGGAACCGGTCGCTGATATAGCGATGCGATAACACCGCCGCCGCCACCAGGGCCGCGTCCTGAATGCGAACGCCGTGATGAACTTCGTAGCGCTCTTTCAATCCGCGCAGGATCGCGATCGTATCCTCCACACTCGGCTCATCCACCATCACCGGCTGGAACCGCCGTTCGAGCGCCGCGTCCTTCTCGATGTATTTCCGATACTCATCGAGCGTGGTCGCGCCGACGGTGCGCAGTTCACCGCGCGCCAGTTGCGGCTTCAACAAATTCGAAGCGTCGACCGATCCCTCCGCCGCGCCCGCGCCCACGATGGTGTGCAGCTCGTCGATGAACAAAATGATTTCACCCTGCGAATCGGTCACCTCCTTCAAGAATGCTTTCAACCGGTCCTCGAATTCTCCCCGGAATTTCGCGCCCGCAACCATCGAGCCGATATCCATCGCGATGATCCGCTTCTGTTTCAGCGACTCGGGCACGTCGCCGCTAATGATGCGCCGCGCCAGCCCTTCCACGATCGCCGTCTTCCCCACGCCTGGTTCGCCGATCAACACCGGATTATTCTTCGTTCGTCGCGACAGCACCTGCATTATCCGCCGGATTTCGTTATCGCGCCCAATGACAGGATCGATCTTTCCCTTCCTCGCCAGCTCGGTCAGATCGCGGCCATACTTCTCCAGCGTCTGATACTTCCCTTCCGGATTCTGGTCGGTGACTCGTTGCGACCCGCGCACCTGCTGCAATGCCTGCATCAGCTTGTCGCGCGTAACGCCCACTTCCTTCAACAACTTCCCTGCTGCGCCTTTCGAATCCGCCAGCGCGAGCAAGTAATGTTCGGCACTGAGGAATTCATCCTTCAGCTTCGCCATCTCCTTTTCCGCGGCATCAATCGTCGCCCGCAGTTCGTTGCCGACGCGAACATCAAAATTTCCGCCCTGGATTTTCGGACGCCGGTCCAGCTCCTGGTTCAGCCGATCCCTTAGCTGCGGAACCGCCACCCCCATCTTCTCCAGCAGCGGCCGCGTCACGCCTTCGCTTTGGTCAAGGAGCGCGAGCAGGAAATGCTCATTCGTAATTTCCTGCTGATTGAACTGCGAAGCGACATCCTGCGATGCCTGCAACGCCTCCTGCATCTTCTGCGTAAATTTATCCGGTCGCATGCTTCACCCTACAACTCGCATCGGAAGCGACAACCAGACTTGAGTCTGGTCGCCGGATCCCCTCTGTCCTCACGATTGCAATGGGTCATGCAGCACCCTTTCGGCTTGCCGAAGGCACTTCGTTAGGCTGTCTTGTCCCATGCCCGCCCAGCGTAATCGGCCAAGGCGCGACAATTTCAACAACGCCGCGTCGCTTCCGTTTCAGCTTCGGCTGGAAGACTTCGAAATCGCGATGCAGGACGTTTACGACCTCTTCTACGACGTCAATACGGGCCTGCTCGAGAAAGGATTAGAGCGCCTCGATGACTTCCTCCGCCCGGCGATCATGTCCGGCTTACTTTCCGATCTGCTCACTGCCAGCCTGTCGAAGCATTCGCGCGCGCTGACCCAGAACAATTACTTCAATGGGCATCCCGATTTGGTCGTAAAGGGCGCCTATCCGAATGACTCGGTCAAAGCCGGTACGGAAGGCGTTGAAATCAAAACGACGCGCAAGAGTGGCGGCGCGGTCGATACACACGGAGCTCGCGATCAATGGATGGCGGTGTTTGTTTACAATGCCGACAACGCCACCGAACCGGCGCGCGAACGCGCTCCAATGACTTTTACCGAAATCTATCTGGCGCAGGTAGTGATCGCCGATTTCCGCAAGAATGCGCGCGGCGAACTCGGAACGCGCACCGCTACTCTACACCGCGAAGGTGTTATCAAACTGCGCGAGAACTGGATTTACAAAGAGAAAGTCAGCTGACTTTCATCGCGCGCAGTTTCGGAATGGCCGTTCGCGCCGTATCGAAATAGCGCTGGTCCTTCTCGATCCCGATGCTTGCGTAACCGAGCGCTTCCGCCGCAGCGAGCGTGGATCCCGCGCCGGCGAATGGGTCGAGCACTGTTCCCTCGCCAAGTGGCAATACCGCGCGAACAATCTTTCGCATGAACGCCTGTGGCTTGAGACTCGGGTGCGGCGCGAGCGCACGTTCCTGTTTGCGTGTTGGCGCTGACGCGATCACGTCGCCGAAAGGTTGATCCTTCGATGGCCGGCGAAAACCGCCTGTTTTCCACCGGCGCAGGTTGTCCTGGACGCGGCCCTCAATCGGCTTGCGGAAGATCAGCCACGGCTCCCACATCGAGCGCGGCATCACGCTCACATCCGTAAACTCGGTGTGCGCCGCTTTCGGTCGGTCTCCGCCACGCATTGTCATCGTCAAACGAATAACCTCGCCTCGCCTCTCGAATCCCGCGCGCGTGATTGCATTCGCGACCACAAAAGAAAGAAGCGGATTCGATGCGACCAGAACATGTCCACCTGGAACGACCACGGGAAGAAGCAGCCGTGACCAGGCGAAGAAGAACCGCTCGAGTGCGCCGATATCCTCTCGCGAGAGCACCGTGAAACGCGGTAGCGGCGCACGCTTGTTCCCGTCGAATGAGGGCGGAATGCGCCACACACCGCCGCGCCCCTTGCGCAGTTTGTCCTGTTCCTGCTCGCTATACTCGACCAGCCCGTACGGGGGATCGGTCACGACCGCTTCCACGCTGTTCGTCGGCGCTTTCGCCAGCCAGTCGAAACAATCGCCATGAATGAGCGTCGCGTTCCCAAACCGAAACGCCTCACGTTCCAGAAGTGTCGGCCCAGTCTGGGACCGCCGAACCGAATCCGCCTGCGCACCGTTCGCGAATGCCAGCGTCGCTTGCGCCTCCTCGCGTACGACGTAGTGACCGCGATCGATCTTCGTGAAAAGTCTCGGCGTATTGAGCCGCAGATAAGATCGCACCGAAGATGGCGGTGTTGGCCCGATCCGCTGACTCACTCCCTCAGCGATTTCCGCCACCGTCGCCCCACGTGTTCGGTACGCCAGCGTCTCCAGGATTGCATCCCGCACTGCTCCGGGCTTACGCTTCGCATTCAATTTCGTGTCGGAATATTTCAACGCCCCAACTTAGACGTCTTGACGTCTTTGACGCAAGTTTGAAACCAACCTCTCATACGTGAAGCCCACCTGACCACTGCGATAAGGCATCCGCATGGAAATCGAACCCCTCTGGCGTCAGGCAATCCCGGACCGCGAGTCGTGGCGCCGAGGTCGCGAGGCAATCATCCTCATCTCGATGGTCGTCCTCCTCGGAGAATGCGTTTTGATCGTGGCAACGATGATGGGCGGCGATATCGAAACCTTTTTCGTCAGGCTTATCACCGGCTGGCTGGCTGCGTTGTTACTTTATTTTGTCTGGATCGGACAAAATTGGGCGCGCTGGCTGGTGGCGCCGATCTTTTGCGGGTACGGTTGCTGGGATATCGTCTGGGGAATCATCGGCAGCGACGGCCTAACGATAGTAATTGGAATCGCGGACCTGATCATCTTTAGCTACCTGGCCATCGCGCCGGCAGTCTATGCCTTCGCCCGGCATCAACGGGAGCGCGTAAGACGTTGGGAAGTCATCGCCATTACGGGAATTTTCTTTTTGATTCTTCTTACCATGGGAAGCGGGGTCTTCGCCTTCTACACCTATCAAAATACTCTGAAGGCCGAGGCGATGGATTTCGCGCGGATGGCATTCCACCGTGTCTTTGAGAATCGCGATCCGGAATATCTTACAGAGCATTCCACATCTACCCCCAAGTTCTTGTCGCCCCGAGCATTCATTAACATGATGCATTCCGAGTTGGGCGAGGTCCAAAGCGTTGGTCCATTCGGCGCAGTATTCAAAACGAAGTTTGTTCCATACCATCTCGAACTTCGAGGCACCGCCAAGACACGGGCGATGTTCGGCTCAGGCGGGAGATGGGTGTCTATTGAGATTTCGGGACGCGAGCCAGACTGGAAAATCGAGCACATTAGCTGGGATTACTGACGCGTTTTTTCGCGTCGCAGCGCATTGCGAGCCTCACCTTCCCCGCGTATCAGTCTGTCCGATGAAGGCGGGAGCGAAATCATTTTGGGGAAATGCGCTGGCGCTGCTGCGGCAGGGGCCGTTCCGCCGTTACATCATCGGCTCGGCCATCTCCGATACCGGCACCTGGATGCAGGTCATGGCGCAAGGCTGGGTGATGAGCTCGCTCACCAACCAGGCGCTCATGCTCGGCATGGTGAATTTCGCGGCTGGTATTCCGACGCTCGCGCTCACCATGATTGGCGGTTCCGCCGCCGATCGTTACGACAAACGAATGATCCTGATCGCGACCCAGGTCGTGCAAATCATCTGTGCGCTCATCCTCGGAACGCTGGTGATGGCTGGCCGCATTCAGATCTGGCATGTGGTCGTGCTCGCGGCTGTGCTCGGCGTTTGCATCGCGTTTGAAATGCCGGCGATCAACGCGCTCGTTCCCGAGCTGGTGAAAAAGGAAGAGATCGCGACGGCTATCGCGCTGGACCGTTCGGTTTTTCACGGCTCGCGTTTGGTTGGGCCGTCGCTGGCGGGATTGTTTGTGGCCTGGTGGGGAGCGGCATCGGCGTTTTTCTGCAACGCAGTTTCCTTCATCGCGCTCATCATTGCGATGATGGGACTGCCGGCGCGCGTTAAGGGAACGGCGGAAGAGGAGGAGCAACGCCGCAGCGGATTCAAGGAAGGGCTCCGTTTCGTGCGTGGCGATCGCACGATTTTGTCGATGATTATGTTGATTGCGCTCACCACGATATTTGTGTTCCCGGTCCTCTCCGTAATGCTGCCCCTTTACGTGCGGAATGAATTGCATCTCGGGCCCGACCGCATGGGCTGGCTCATGGCGATCTCCGGAACGGGATCGCTTCTGGGTTCGGTCGGTTTGCTCAGCGTCGCCCGCCCGTTGCGGCTAAAATTCATGACCGGCGCTTCGTTAATTGTGGCGATCGCTCTCTTTTTTCTTTCGCGTTCGAATAGTTTTCTTCTCGTCGCCTGCTGCATGGGAACGCTCGCGGTCGCGCTGTCGCTTAATTTCGGTCTGGCCGGCACGATCGTCCAGGAACGTTCGCCCGGCCCGTTGCGGGGACGGGTCTCGGCAATTTTTGGCCTGAGCTTTTTCGGGTTAATGCCGATTGCCGGCCTGATGATTACCGGGCTTTCGGACTGGATTGGAATGCGGCCGGCCCTCACCGTAGCGGCAATTCTTTACGGGATTGGCGCCGTGGCGGTGTTGACGGCGGCAGGGCGAACGGTATGCGAATGTCCCGACGCCCCCGTGCCCGAGACGGAGGCGGCGCCCGCAACGGCGGCGATCGTATAAGCGATGTTTTTTCTCAAGCGTGTCATCCCGAGCCGCGCAGACGGCGAGGGACCTCACAACTGGCCACTCGCTAGCTTGCGCAAAAGCCACAGCGCCTTTGAGTGCGGTGCTGCAGGGCGCAAGCGAATCCGCACTGCAGTTGTGAGGTCCCTCGCCGTCTGCGCGGCTCGGGATGACAGCCGGTTAACGCGCTTACTGATCGATCGATGATCTCCTTCTCCACCTGCTGGAACTCGGGCCGCCACACCGCCGGCGATGAGATGCTGCGCGAGATCAAGGATCTCGGCTTTAACCGCATCGAGCTCGGCCACGGCATCCGCCTTTCTCTCATCCCGGGCATCCAGAAAATGTTCGATGCCGGCGAAGTGGAATTCACCAGCCTCCACAACTTCTGTCCGCTCCCGGTCGAGATCATGCAGGCGTCGCCCGATTGCTACAAAATTTCCGCGGCCTACTCGAAGGAACGCGAGCGCGCGATCAAACAAACTTTCCAGACCATCGATTTCGCGGAACGGCTCGGCGCGCCCTTCGTCGTTCTCCATTGCGGCGAAGTGGAGATGAACCCGATCACCGACGAACTCGTTGCGCTGGCGAAAAAGGGCGAAATCCTTTCGCGAGAATACGTGCGCAAGAAAGTGAAAGCAGTCCAGACCCGCGAAGCTGCCGCGCCGCCCTATCTCGAACGCGTGAAAGATTCGCTGAAACGCATCGCGGAATATGCCGCAACGAAAAATATCCGGCTCGGCGTGGAAGGGCGCCGCGGCTACGAAGAAATCCCGACCGAGCGCGAGCTGCCTGTCTTGCTCGACGAACTGAATTCACCGCAGCTCGGTTACTGGCACGACATGGGGCATATCCAGATCAAGGAGAACCTCGGCTTCGTGAATCACGCCGAATGGCTCCGCGCGATCGGGCCGCGCGCGATTGGCTGCCACCTGCAGGATTGCATTTGGCCGGCCCAGGATCATCAGCCGCCTTTTGCCGGCATGGTCGACCTGGAGAATCTTGTTCCGCTCCTTCCCCCGAACTGTTTATTTGTCTGGGAAATGAGCCCGCGCAAAACCCAGGAAGAAATCCGCCGCTCCGTGACGCTTTGGAAAGAACGATTCGGCGAATGAAAAAAATTCTCCTCACGATTCTTCAACTCGCCGTCACCGGCGGATTGCTTTACTGGGTTTTCCACGATCCGGCCGTGCGCGCAGCGATGGGTCTGGCGATGCGGGATGCGGACTACCGCTGGATCGCCGCCGCGATCCTCGCCTACATTATCGTGGAGTTCGCCGCGGTGGTGCGCTGGAAGATTCTCTTAAAAGTTCAGGGGATCGACCTGAGCAACGCGCGGATCGTCGGTCTTTTTTTTATCGGCATGTTTTACAACCAGTTTCTTCCTGGCGGAACCGGTGGCGATATCGTTAAGACCTATCTGCTCTGGAAAGAGACTCCGGGAAAAAAACCGGGCGCTCTCCTCGCGGTCATGTTCGATCGGATGATCGGCCTCATCGCGCTGATCATAATCACGGGCGTCCTGATTTTCCTGCGTTACGGATGGCTGACGAGCAAGGCCGCGACGTACCCTTACGTCTGGCTGGTGCTCGTGGTCTTCGGCTCGTCCGTTTTGTTTGTCGGCACGACGTTCATCATCAGTGGCTTCAATCTCATGCACAAACTCCCCCATCGGTTTCCCGGTCGCGACAAGTTGATCGAAATTTCCGCCGCGTATCATCTCTATGCGCGGCATTGGCGCGCCACGAGCGGGGCTTTCGGCGCGTCGCTGGTCTGTCATCTGGGAACATTCGCCACTTTTCTCTGCGTGGCCTACGCCTTCCAGGCGAATGTCGCGCCCATCGATTTCTTTGCCATCATGCCGATCGAGCGCACGATCTCATCGCTTCCGATTAGTTTCGCCGGCGTAGGAACCCGCGAATTCATCCTGCAAATCATGTTGTCCAATCTGTGCGCGGTCCCGCCCGGAGCTCCGGCCGATTACTGGTTTGCGGCCGCGCGCTTGATCGGACTGACGGGTTTCGCGGTCATTCTTGTCTGCTCGCTGCCCGGCGGAATCGTCTATTTCTTTTACCGGCCCAGCGGCGCGACCTGTCACGTGAAGATGCGCGAGATGAAGGAAGAATTCGCCACGCTCGAGCATGAAATCACCGAGAAAGAAGAATAGTTCCAAGCGCCCGTTCGTCGCCGTCACGTTCGCGATGACTGTGGATGGAAAAATCACCACGCGGAATTTTTCGCCGGTCGATTTCACTTCGCGGGAAGACAAGGCGCACCTGTTTCGCCAGCGTGCGCTCGGCGACGCTGTCCTGATTGGGCACAGCACCCTCAAGCACGACAACGTCCGGCTCGGTTTGCCCGATCCCAAAATGCGGGAAGCGCGGACAGCTCTCGGCCAGGCGCCGTATCCGCTGCGGGTGATTGTTTCAAACGAAGGACGCATCGATTCATCGCTCAAACTTTTTCAGACGGACATTTCACCGATCGTAATCTTTTCCACCGTCCAGATGCCGTCGCGTTATCAAAAGGCGTTGCGCGAAAAAGCGACGCTGCACCTGAGCGACGCGCCCACGGTCGATCTCGCCTGGATGCTGCAACAGTTGCGCAGCGAGTACGGTGTCAGGTGGGTCGCTTGTGAAGGCGGCGCGACGCTTTTCCGGGCCTTACTCGAGAAAGACTTGGTCGATCAGCTCAATCTGACGATCGCGCCGTACCTGTTTGGCGGCGCGAACGCACCGACGCTAACCGGCCTGAGCAAGGATTTCCTGCCACGCACCGTCCGCTGTTCCCTGACGGAAATGCGAACGGTGGGCGAGGAATGTTTCCTTACTTACCGGATCAAGCATCGGCGCATCTAGCGCCCCAAGGAGCGGCGATTTCCAAATCGCCGAGCGATTGTCTCAATCGCTTTTTGTGGCGGCCTTCGACCGTGGCATTGAAGCGGGTGGCTTGGAAAGCGCCGTTCCTTGAAGCTACAGTAAAGGCGGATTTTTTCCCGGCTTTGGACGCCGGACCAGCTCGCCGCCGCAATTCGGACAGATTGCCGTCATCGATTCCGTGCACTCCTCGCAAAAAGTGCATTCGTAAACGCAGATGTAAGCGGGATCGCTCGCGGCGAGTGTTCGTCCGCATTTCTCGCAAGCTGCTTTCATTTCCAACGCCATTGTTACTTTCCCTCCATTGCGAAGAGCGCCCGGAAGTTTATCGTGCATAGCGGACTGGCGCGAGCGTTTCCGCTCCAATGCATACCGGCAATTCGATCATCATGCACGCCCCCCGAATGACGATCTTCGAGACGGCGGCGAATCTGGAACTGTGGCCAAAAATTCTGCCGCACTACCGTTACATCCGTTATCTCGAGCGCGGGCCGGAGCGCAATCTCGTGGTGATGGCAGCCGTCCGATCCGGGATTCCCATTTCGTGGACATCGGAGCAGATCATCGACCGGGAAAAGCTGGAAATTCATTTCCATCACCTGAAAGCGTGGACGAAAGGGATGCATGTGGTTTGGTCCTTCAGGGAAACCCCGGCCGGCGTCCTGGTGGAGATTGTGCATGACCTGCGATTCCGAATTCCATTTTTCGCCCCAATCGCAGAGCCGATCATCGGCAACGGCTTCATCCATCCGGTCGCGAGCAAGACCCTGCGTTGCATGAAGGCCTATCTCGAAAAGAATCCGGAAATCTAACATGGCCAGACGTCGCGCAGTCATTACCGGAATTGGCCCGATCACGTGTATCGGAACCGGCCGGGACAATTTCTGGCGCGGGTTGCAGGCGGAAAAAAGTGGGATTCGACGCATCTCGAGTTTCGATACGTCGGAATTCAACGCCCATTGCGGTGGCGAAATTCCGGATTGGATTCCGGAGAATTATTTCCCGCCGCATCGGCTGAAACGGCTCGATCGCTACGCGCAGTTTGCCGTCGCCTCGGCAAAAATGGCGCTCGATGATGCGGGTCTTCCCTACTCGCAGCAGACCCCGCAACATCGCGTCGGCGTGAGTTTCGGCACTGCGCTCGGCGGCGTCGCGAACGCGGAATATCAGCACGCGCATTTTCTGAAGAAGGGAACGCGCGGAGTAAACCAAACTCTGGCGCTGCAGGTTTTTGGCGGCTCGGCCCATTCGAACATCGCGATTGAATTCGGTTTTCGTGGCGTCGGCACAACGAACTCGAACAGTTGCGCGAGCGGCACGGTCGCGGTGGGCGAAGCGCTCCGTTACATTCGAGACGATTTCGCGGATGTGATGGTGGCGGGCGGGGCCGAAGCGCCGCTGAGTCCCCTCACCTTCGGCGCGTTCGCCATTATCAGAACGATGAGCCAGTGGACCGGCGATCCGGCCCTGGCCTGCAAACCATTCGATTTGCGGCGCGACGGTTTTGTCATCGGCGAAGGCGCCACGTCACTCATAATCGAAGAGCTGGAGCATGCGCGAAATCGCGGCGCTCACATTTTCGCGGAAGTGCTCGGCTACAGTTTGAACAACGACGCCTTTCATATGACCTCGCCCTTGCCGAGCGGCGAATCGTGCATCCGCGCGATCCGGGACGCGCTCGCTGACGCGCGACTGGCGCCGGAACAGATCAATTACATCAATGCGCACGCGAGTTCGACCCAGCTCAACGACAGCACGGAGACGATGGCGATCAAAGAGGTATTCGGCGAACACGCTCGCACGCTACCCGTGAGCGGGACGAAGGCTTATACCGGACATCCTCTCGGCGCGACCGGCGCAATCGAAGCGGCGATCTGCGCGCTCGCCATCGAACAAAAATGGGTGCCACCGACTTTGAACCGCAACGATCCCGACCCGGCTTGTGATCTCGATGTCGTCCCGCTTCACGGTCGAGCCGCCGAGTTAAACTACGTGCTAAGCAATTCGTTCGGTTTCGGCGGGATTAACTCGTGTGTCATCTTGGGGCGGCTGTGATTACCGGCGTAACCCTGCGCCGTCATCCCGAGTCGCGCAGACGACGAGGGACCTCGCGGGCGCTCGTGCGGTTTCGCGTTACAACAGGCGCACTCTGTTAGGCAACGCGTTCGCTTTTGCGGTAGCGCAACTTGCAGTTGTGAGGTCCTTCGCCGTCTAGCGCGGCTCAGGATGACACGTTTGTCGCGCCGCCGAGCAGATCCGGCCGGTCCTTGCGTGTTCGTTGCAGCGCCTGCTTTTTCCGCCACGCTGCAATCGCCGCGTGATTTCCGGACAACAACACATCCGGAACTTTCCATCCGCGGAATTCCGACGGACGCGTGTACTGCGGTCCTTCCAGCAATCCGCCGCTGAAACTGTCGTCCGCGGCCGATTGATCGTGGCCGAGGACTCCCGGGAGCAAACGCACCACTGCATCCACGAAAATCACCGCCGCGATTGCTCCATTGGTTAGGACATAGTCCCCGATGGAAATCTCTGCATCGACCAGATGCTGGATCACGCGATGATCGATTCCTTCGTAATGCCCGCAGATGATGATGAGGTGCTGACGCGCTGAGAATTCACTGGCGACAGCTTGCGTGAAGCGCCGGCCCTGCGGCGACATCAAGACGACGCAACTGTTCTCCGTTCGCAAAGATTCCACCGCGGCGAAAATCGGTTCCGGCTTCATCACCATCCCCTGGCCGCCGCCGAAAGGGGCGTCATCCACGACGTGATGTTTGTCCGTCGTCCATTCGCGCAGATTATGGACGCGCAAATCGATAGCGCCGCTTTCCTGCGCGCGCTTCATCATGCTTTGGTTAAGGGGCGCCCGGCAGACCTCGGGAAACAGCGTCAGGATATCGATCGTCATCGGAAGGGAGAAAACGTCGAACGCCAAACGCCGAACGTCCAATCCCGAATAGCACTACTCCACGATCTCGAGCGTGGCGCGCTGGCCGTGGCGCGCGGCAGAGCTCGCGAGCAACGCGCGAATGGCCTGAATCGTCTGGCCGTTGCGTCCGATAACTCGGCCCACGTCGGTCTGGCGCAGTTGGACGCGAAAGATTGTCGTCTTTCCAGACGGAATCTCGGACAGCATCATTTCATCGGGAAACTCGACAAGCTGCCGGATGACGAATTCGAGGAACTCCTTCACGAACCCGAAGCTACCCGAAGCTTTCGATCTTGTCACGCCGGTGGATCGAGTCCCGCCACCGCGGGATCGCTCGATATTAGTATCGGCAGCGCATCGAGCGGCGGAGCGCTCGATCCACCTACTCTTTCTCGTAGGTCGCCTCGAAATTCGAGGTGTCGTCTCCGATCGGGCCGACTTCCTTGCCGTCGGGGCGAAGAAGCCAAAACCAATCGTATGATCCGCCGCCGACAAAGTACCGATGCTGCTGCACGAGCAGGCAATCCTTGTATTCGCCGGAAGGAATGACCTTCACGTCATTGCCTGGGAACAGGTAGTGTTCTTTTCGGTTCGTGGTGTCCACGACGTGTACCGCGCCCGAAGTGGCCCAGGCTGGAGTAACAAAATAAACCAGCTTCCCATTCGTAGAAAATTGCAGGTTCTCGAACGCAGCGATGACGGACTCGGGTTTTGAGGATTCGCGGCACTTGAGGAGCAGAGTCGCCTCTTTCCCGTCAGTGCGTACCTGCCAGAGCTCAGTTGGCTCCACTTCATCTGAACCCGTGGCGATTTTCTTGCCGTCCACTTTGCGAACAAAGACCACCCATTTGCTGTCGGGAGCCAGAACCGGCCCGGAATCGCGCCCGCTCGAAGTAAGCGCCGTGGTTTGCCCCGTTTTGCTGGAGAACTGAACGTTGCCGTCCTTAACCGAAACGCTCTGTCCGAGAACCGGAAGAGCAAGAGCAGCGGAGAAAAATACCAGGAAGAATTTCTTCATTTGCCTGTAGCGACGGACTACCCGCACCGAATTGAAGATCTTTTTCGCTTTATCCCTGTAGCGGCGGTCTATGACCGCCGTTCGTGCGTTCGGTGAAATCGTTCGGCGGTCATAGACCGCCGCTACAATATTACTCGGCCGCGGGCGGTTCCACGACGGCCGTCGGTTCCGCTGCTGCGGTAGGTTCAGCCGGAGCAGCGGCTTCAGTTGTGGGTTCTGGCGCAGCGACTTTGGGCGGCGCGCCCGTGGCGTTCTTCTTATTCTTCTTAATGAGACTGCGCACCGTGTCCGATGGCTGTGCACCTTTCGAAATCCAGTGCTCGATCCGGTCCAGCTTCAGCGTGCTGTTATGATCGGGCTTCTTGGGATCGTAGGTCCCGATCAGCTCGATGAATTTCCCATCGCGCGGGCTGCGGCTATCGGCCACCACCACCTTGTAGTACGGGCGATTCTTCGCGCCTTCTCTGCGTAATCTGATTGAGACTGCCATATCGTTAATTTTTCATCCGCGCCATTTGCGCCATCATCTTTTTCATTTTCCCGGCGTTCTTCATCATCTTTCGCATCTGATTGAAACGCTGGAGCAAGTCGTTCACTTCGGTGACGCTGCTGCCGCTCCCGCGGGCGATCCGTTGACGCCGCCGCGCATTTAGAATGTCGGGCCGCGTTCTCTCCTCGTGCGTCATGGAAAGCACAATGGCTTCCGTCCGCTTGAGCTGCTTCTCGTCCACGGAGAGGCCCTGCACGTTACTCATCCCCGGGATCATGCCAAGGATATTCTCCAGCGGCCCCATTTTCTTCATCATTTTGAATTGCGCGAGGAAGTCGTTGAAATCGAACGACGCGGTCTTCAGTTTCCGCTGGAGCCGGAGAGCTTCCTCCTCATCCACGGCCTCCGCTGCTTTCTCCACCAGCCCGACGATGTCGCCCATTCCGAGAATCCGGCCGGCGAGCCGATCGGGTACGAACAGTTCGAATTGATCGAGCTTCTCGCCAACGCCGGCGAATTTGATCGGGCGTTGCGTGACCTCGCGCATTGAGAGCGCCGCGCCGCCGCGCGCATCGCCATCGAGCTTCGTCAAGATGATGCCCGTGATGCCGAGCGCTTCATGAAAATGAGTGGCAACGCTGACCGCTTGTTGTCCGGTGGCCGCGTCCGCCACAAGCAGGATCTCCTGCGGCTTGAGAAATTCCTTCAGCTCTTTGATTTCATCGATGAGCGCCGCGTCGATCTCCTGACGTCCCGCGGTGTCGAAGATCTGCACGTTGCCGGTTTGTTGCGCGGCCCATTCCAGACTGGCAGCGGCTGAGCGCCGCACATTTTTTTCCTCGGGGCTTGGAATGTAAACCGGCACGTCGACCTGCCGGCCGAGCGTGGCGAGCTGCTCGATCGCCGCCGGCCGCTGCAAATCGCACGCAATCAACAACGGCGCCCGGCCCTGCTTTTTCAAATAGCGGGCCAGCTTCGCCGACGAAGTCGTTTTACCCGCTCCATTGAGGCCCACCATCAGAATGCGCGCCGGTTTTTCTAAATTCAGCGGCGCAGCATCGCTGCCGAGCAAGGCCGTCAGTTCATCGTGAAAAATCTTAACGATCTGCTGGCCGGGCGTGACGCTCCGCAGCACTTCTTCCCCGAGCGCCTTTTCCCTGACCCGCGCTATGAAATTCTTCGCGACCTGGAAATCGACATCCGCTTCCAGCAAGGCGAGGCGCACCTGACGCATCGCGTCGTTGATGTTCGTCTCGCTGATCGTTCCGTGACCACGAAGATCCTTAAAAATGTCCTGAAGCTTATCGCCGAGTTGCGAAAACATGATGGAACTGCGCCGCGGAGTTCGGCGCTATTTCTTCTTCTTCGGAGCAGCGGTGGGACTGACCGTTGGAGCTGACGAAGCCGCTGGAGCCGGCGTTGCCGGAGCCGCGCCCGCGCCGGACTCATCGATCTTAAACGTCCAATGCGTTTCGACTTTTTTCCCGCCGGATTTTGCGCTCACGATCACCGTGCAGGTTTTGTCGCGCAGTTTCTGCGTGACCTGATAAGCGACAGTCGAGCTCTTCGGATCGAAACTGGAATCGACTTTTCCCAGGCCGCTCACCCGCATCTCCGGCGCCGTGCCGGGATCAATCGCTCCCAGCGAAGCGATGTTCGCTTTGATGAGCGGCAGCGAGGTTTTGATCGTTTCGCCATCGGCCGGCTGGGTTTGCAAACCCGATGCCGACACTTCCGCTACCGATGGACCGGCCGCGGTGGTGGCGATTGCCGCGACGGCGTCGGTGAATGTCTTCGGTTTGTTCGCCTCCATCAAATAACGGCCGACAGAACTCAGCGGAGTTCGCATCGTGATGGGTTGGCCGTAAACCGTAAACAGCGCCTCGTAGCCGGCCTTCATCGCGACGTCTCTGATGTGATCGTTGTGGAATCCGTAGGGAACGGCGAAGCAATTCACTTTCACGCCAAGTTTCTGCTCGATCATCTCCTTGGAACCGACGACCTCTTTTTGCAGCCACTCCTCATACTCCTGCGGGTTCAATTTCTTCTTGGCCACCTTGTCGTAAGGCTTCCGCAAATCCGAATGCGTCGCGGTGTGCCCTTGAATATCGATTCCTGCGTCGCGCATTTCCGCGAGCTGGTCCCAGCTCATCGATTCACCGCCGCTGAAATGTCCCGGCTTGATGCCTTCGGTGTAAATGAAGAGCGTGACTGGATAATTGAATTTTTTCAGGATCGGCCAGGCAACTTCGTGTTGCGATTTCCAGCCGTCATCGAAGGTGAGGACCGCGCTCTTCGACGGGATCGCCTTTTCTCCGCGACGCCACGCGAGAAAATCCTGCATTGGGATGACGGCGATGTTCTTGTTTTTCAGCTCCTGCATTTGAGCTTCGAATGCTTCGGGCGTGATCTCGGTATCGGGCCGTTTCACGTTCTTGACGAAACGGTGGTAGCCGAAGATGACCACCTGCGCGTTCTGATCGACTGCCGGTTTCGTAATAACCGGAGCCGCCGATGGTGTTGCTGCCGCGGCGGCCGAGCTGGACGGTCCGGGCGTGGCCGGAGCCGCGCCGGCGGATTGGCTTGGCGTGGAGTTGCTGGCGGCAACCGCCGGCTTCTTGCAGGCGGATAATGTGAGGGCCAAAAAAAGCGGAAGAAGTGCTAATCGAGTGCGCATAAAATCAGATAAAGGGCCTTTAGTTTGGCGCGTAGAAAAAACAAGCGGTTTTTGCCAACCGTCGCCGCTCCTGTAGCCGCTTCGCTGTGCGAAGCGCAGGCGAGATTTCGCTACGCTCGCGCCCACAGGGCCGCGGCTACAGTGCGCCACAGCAGAAATCTCTGGCACGTGGTCGCCTTTGCGGTATGGAGTGCGCATGATGCGATTTTTTCCGTTCGTGGTCTTTGTGGTTGGCTGCGTTTTTCTCACGAGTTGCGGCTCGGTTTCGGAAACACGCGTCAAGGACACGACCCGGACATTCACCACTGTGGTAGTCGATGCCGGCCATGGCGGTAAGGACAACGGCGCGTTTCGCCGCTACGGCGGCGCGGAGAAAAATGCGACGCTCGACGTGGCGACGCGGCTTGCCGCCAAACTCCGCGAATCACAGTTTCGCGTCGTCATGACTCGGTCGAATGATGTTTTCATTCCGCTCGACGAACGCGCTGCCATCTCGAATCGGCAGAAGAACGCGATTTTCGTCAGTGTCCATTTCAACGATTCCGGCCGGCGCGGCATCCGTGGATTTGAAACCTACTACCACTCGTCGGCGGCAAGACCTCTGGCCTATCGCATTCAACAGCAAATCATGACGCTGCCCGGCGCGGTGAACCGTGGCGTGAAGACCGCGAATTTTCGGGTCCTCCGCAAAGCGGCGTATCCCGCCGTCCTCGTGGAGTGCGGGTTCTTGAGCAACCGCAAGGAAGGCGCTGCGGCCCGGAGCGCCAGCCGTCGCGATGACCTCGCGGATAAAATCGCGGAGGCGATCGTCGATCAACGTTACGGCAAGGGAACTTATCACGCGCCGGCAAGCACGTCTGACGCGGCGGCGACGTCGTCCGAGCACGGGCAGTAAGGATGTAGAGGCGCTTGTGCCAAGCGCCTCTACATTAAAATTCAATGCCGCGTTTCTCACGGCCAACGGCGGCCAGAATAATGATCGCGAGAAAAACAATCCCTTCCACCGACGCCATCGTCAGGGCGTAATTCGGATTTCCATCGGCGCTGCGAAAACGTTCTGCGAGCCACGCTTGCTGTTGGGCGGCATAAGCGGCGGCACAATTTCCAAGCTGATAAGCCAGACCCGGAAATGTCCCGCGGACCTCTGGCGGCGAGAGTTCATTCAGATGCGCCGGAATCACTCCCCAGGCGCCTTGCACCATGAATTGCATAAGGAATCCGCCGACGATGAGCAGAGCGGTTCCCGGAGCGAAAATCCAAATCGGAATCAAAAGCATTCCGCAGGAGGCCGATATGATAATGCTGCGTCTCCTCCCCCACCGTTGCGACATGAAACCGATCACGGTCCCTCCACAGATTGCGCCCAGGGCGTAAATGATGGTCATCATCGATTTCTGGCTGACACCGAAACCGCGCTGTTTTTCGAGGAACGTCGGGTAGAGATCCTGCGTCCCGTGTGACATGTAATTAAAGGCCGTCATGAGAAGAACGGCGTAGAGGAACAACGCGCCGTGCTCCTTGACGAGTCGCCCCAGATTCACGGGCGTCCGTTTTCGCTCGCGCCGCTGGCGTTCCCAAACCGGCGATTCCGGCACGCGGGCGCGAATGTAAATGACCAACGCGGCCGGCAGCGACCCGGCCACGAAAAGACCGCGCCAGCCAAAGATGGGAAAGATAATCCAATAGAGCAGGGCGGCCAGAAGATAGCCGAAGGCGTAGCCTTGCTGCAGGATTCCGGAGAATAAACCGCGCGCTTTTGCCGGAAGCGATTCCATCGTGAGGGATGCGCCCAACCCCCATTCGCCGCCCATTCCAATTCCGAAAAGCGCGCGCAAGATCAGGAAAACGGTAAAGTTCGGCGCGAAGGCCGTGGCTAATTCCATGGCCGAATAAAAGATGATGTCGGCCATCAGAGGAATGCGCCGGCCGAATTTGTCGCCGAGCCAACCGAAGATTAACGCGCCCACGGGGCGCATGAGCAGGGTCAACGTGATAGCGAAGGCGACTTTGGGAATGCTCTGGCCGAAATCATGCGAGACCGGGATCAGCACGAAGGTCAGCAGGAAAAAATCGAGCGCGTCCAGCGTCCAGCCAAGAAAGCAGGCGATGAAGGTGTTCCGCTGGTCCCGGGTCAGCGCCTTGAAAAGCCGGATCGCTTCCATCGCGCGAATCTAACTTTCCCAGCGAGAAAGGTGGAAGTCCGAATATCTAAAAAAAGCGTGTCATCCCGAGCCGCGCAGACGGCGACGAACCTCACAAGCGCTTCATCGCTCCGCGAACCAATCCCCCGATACGTCGTCTAATGCGGGAAGTTTCGCGGTAGCGTTATCTTCGGTTGGGAGGTCCCTCGGCGCGCTATGCCAGCCTCGGGATGACAGCGCATTTTGGCCGCAGTAAGTTCCACTTCGTCGTGCGCTATCTCGTCAAAGCCCGGGTCAAATCCGGCCACGAAAAATCGCTGATCCGTGCCATCGATCAACAAACCCTCGGCAAGGGTTCGATCGCCGGCGCCGAATACGAGCACGATATGAAGCAGGCGCGGGTCGACCAAGCCGGCGTCGCGACCTGGGTGGAAACTTGTTTCTGCGACCCGCCGCTCGAAGAGGAGCGGCCCTACTGGGAAAAATACTTCGAACTGCTGACCGTGAAGGACGCGCACTCCCGCCGCAATTGCCGGCATGAGAACGGAACCGAAACTTGGGCGTGCTGTGATTGCGATTGCACCGCGAAGCTCGAAGCGAAGCTGCAGGGTGAGGGCGAGGCGTTCCGAGCCAGGTTGCGATCGTCCTTCTCGTAATCGTGCGCTCCTGCTTTGTGATCGATTCCTTGTAGCAGCGGCCCTGTGGGCCGCTCGGGACTGCGTTCCATTACGGCTAACGGGTCGGCCTGTCGTCGACGTATGCGCTCACGCGTCCCACAGGGACGCGGCTACAGAAGAGCAACCGATCAGGAGCACGAGCGCGAGGCCAACACATCTACGCATCATGATGCGTCAATTTGTTCCTTGCCGTGCACGGGAACTGCGGTTTAGTTCTTCTTCACCATGTCGGTCGAAAATCTCCATCCTCTTGAAGCGTTGATGCGCGAACGCATTGTCGTGCTCGATGGCGCGATGGGCACCATGGTCCAGCAATATAAACTGGCCGAGGCTGATTATCGCGGCGATCGGTTCAGGGATTGGAAAGGAAAGGACCTGAAGGGCGGTCTCGAGCTCCTCCTTTTGACCAAGCCCGCCGTCATCGCCGAGATCCACAGCCGTTATCTCGAAGCCGGCGCCGACATCATCGAGACGAACACCTTTAGCGCGACCACCATCGGACTGCACGATTTCCTGTTTCAAGGCGAATCCGAAAGTGGCCGGAAAGATCCGGAGTTTTTTCAACGCGTGGTGGACGACGCCGACTTCAGGGAACTCGTCCACGAGATAAATCTCTCAGCCGCGCGGATCGCCCGTCACGCCGCCGACACCGTGGCGAACGCAACAGGCTTGCGACGTTTCGTGGCCGGATCGCTCGGTCCGTTGCCCGTGACCGCGTCGCTTTCGCCCGACGTGAACGATCCCGCTTTTCGCGCGGTGACGTTCGATCAAATCCGAAAGGCCTACGGCGAACAGGCAGCCGCGCTGATGGAAGGCGGCGTCGATCTCCTGATGGTGGAAACCATTTTCGACACCCTGAACGCAAAGGCAGCCATCGCCGCAATTGCCGAACTTTTCGAAAAAACGGGCAGGAGTGTTCCGCTCATCATCTCCGGCACCGTGACCGATCGTTCCGGAAGAATCCTGAGCGGCCAGACCGTGGAAGCATTCCTCACCTCAATCGCTCACGCGAATCCGCTGGTTGTGGGCTTGAACTGCGCGCTCGGGCCGGGCGAGATGGAGCCTTACATCGAAGAGCTGGCGCACGGCACTTCTCGCTACACGAGCGCGTATCCGAATGCGGGGTTGCCCGATCCGCTTTCGCCGACTGGTTTTCCCGAGACGCCGGAAAGTCTGGCACCGCAGCTTCAGAAGTGGGCGCAGAACGGCTGGCTCAACATTGTCGGCGGCTGCTGCGGGACGACGCCGGATCATATTCGTTTGATCGCTGCGAGCGTGCGTGATCTTGCGCCAAGGAAACCTGTAGCGGCGGTCTATGACCGCAGAGACCCAAACGTCGGCGCTCATAGAGCGCCACTACAATTATCCGGGCTCGAACCGCTCAATATCACTCCCGAAATGGGATTCGTGATCGTCGGCGAGCGAACCAACATCACCGGCTCGCCGAAGTTCTCGAAACTGATCCTCGCCGGCGATTTCGAGGCGGCGCTCGCGGTGGCCCGTCAGCAGGTGAAGGGCGGCGCCAACATTCTCGACGTCAACATGGACGAAGGAATGATCGATTCCGAAGCGTCCATGACGCGCTTTCTCAATCTCATCGGCAGCGAACCCGAGATCTCGCGCGTCCCGATGATGATCGACAGCTCGAAATGGAGCGTGATCGAAGCCGGCTTGAAATGCGTTCAGGGCAAAGCGGTCGTGAATTCAATCAGCCTGAAGAACGGCGAGGAAGAATTTCTGCGGCAGGCTGCACAGGTCAGGCGCTACGGCGCGGCGATGATCGTGATGGCGTTCGACGAAACCGGGCAGGCCGACAGTCTGCAGCGACGGATCGATGTTTGCGCGCGCGCTTATAAACTTCTGACCGAGCGCGCGGGCATTCCGCCTAACGACATCATTTTCGACCCGAACGTCCTCACGGTCGCGACCGGTCTCGAAGAGCATCGGAACTACGCAGTCGATTTCATCGAAGCCGTTCGCTGGATCAAGGCGAACCTTCCTGGCGCGCGGACGAGCGGCGGCCTCAGCAACGTTTCGTTTTCCTTCCGCGGCAACAACGCCGTCCGCGAGGCGATGCATGCAGCGTTTTTATTTCACGCCATCCAGGCGGGTCTCGACATGGCGATCGTCAACGCCGGGCAGCTGGCCGTTTACGAAGAGATTGAGCCCGAGCTGAAAACTCGCGTGGAGGATGTCCTCCTTAATCGCCGGGAGGACGCGACGGAACGCCTGGTCGATTTCGCGGAGAGCGTCAAAGCCACCGAGAAGACGCCGCTTGAAAAAGAGGCGTGGCGACATGCGCCGGTGGACGAACGTCTCTCCCACGCTCTGGTGAAAGGGATTGTCGATTTCATCGAGGCCGATACCGAGGAAGCGCGGCAGAAAAGTACGCGGCCGCTCGATGTGATTGAAGGCCCGCTCATGGCCGGCATGAGCGTGGTCGGCGATTTGTTCGGCGCCGGCAAAATGTTTCTGCCGCAGGTGGTGAAGAGTGCGCGCGTCATGAAGAAGGCGGTCGCGTATCTGCTGCCCTTCATGGAAGCGGAGAAAGATGCTAACGCCAAACCACAGGCGCGCATCGTCATGGCGACCGTGAAGGGCGATGTGCATGACATTGGCAAGAACATCGTGGGCGTGGTGCTCCAGTGTAATAATTACGAAGTCATCGATCTGGGGGTGATGGTCCCGGCCGCGAAGATTTTAGAGACGGCGCGCGAACGGAAAGCCGACGTAATCGGTCTGAGCGGGCTGATTACGCCGTCGCTCGACGAAATGGTCCACGTGGCGCAGGAGATGGAACGCGAAGGTTTCTCGCTCCCGTTGCTCATCGGCGGCGCGACGACGAGCCGCGCGCATACCGCCGTGAAAATCGCGCAGCATTATCGGGCGAGTACGGTGCACGTGCTCGATGCGTCGAGAGCGGTCGGCGTGGTGAGCAGCCTGCTGAGCGACGAATTGAAGGGCGATTTCGATACGAAGACGCGCGCTGATTACGCCAGGCTGCGCGAAGAACACGCGTTGAAATCGCGCGAGAAGAAATTGATTTCGCTGGAAGCGGCGCGAGCGAATCGGACGCCGATTGATTGGTCCGGTTACACGCCGCCGAAGCCGGAATTTGTGGGGACGCGTGTCTATGCTTCTGATCTGGGGAGCGCACGCGTTCCGCGTGCTGATTTCGGCATTCTGCCGAAACAATCTTTGAAAAGTTCGTCGCGGCAAAATGCCGCGAACTGCACGCCACAGGCGTGCGCTCCCCAATCCATTTCCATCGACGACATCATCCCTTTCATCGATTGGTCGCCGTTTTTTCATACCTGGGAACTGCGCGGTCGTTACCCGGCGATTTTCGACGATCCGGTTGTCGGCACACAAGCGCGGGAGCTTTTCGATGATGCGCAGAAATTACTCGAGCGAATTCGCACCGAGAAGCTGCTCACCGCTCGCGGCGTTTTCGCGTTCTGGCCAGCGAAGGCAATCGGCGATGACGTGGAAATTTACACCGACGAAACGCGCACGGAACGCGTCGCGACGTTTCACTTCCTGCGGCAGCAAATGAAAAAGCCATCGGGCCAATTCAACCATTGCCTGGCGGATTTCATCGCGCCGGAGTCAATCGATTACCTGGGCGGGTTTGCGGTTACGGGCGGAATCGGCGCGGATGAGCTGGCGAAAGTATTCGCGGCCGATCATGACGACTACAACTCAATCCTGACCAAAGCGCTGGCCGATCGGCTTGCGGAAGCGTTTGCCGAATATCTCCACCGCGAAGCCCGCATCGCCTGGGGTTTTGGAGCGGACGAAAAGCTTTCGCAGGAAGAATTGCTCCGGGAAAAATATCGCGGAATCCGGCCGGCTGCCGGTTATCCGGCGTCGCCCGACCACACCGAGAAGAGCACGCTATTCCGATTGCTCGATGCCGAGAAGAACACCAGCATCGCGCTGACCGAATCGTTTGCGATGCACCCGGGAGCGAGCGTGAGCGGCCTCTATTTTTCGCACCCGGATTCGAAATACTTCGGCGTCGGGAAAATTGGCGACGATCAGGTGCGCGATTATGCCGCGCGGAAAAATGAGAGCATCGATTACATCGAGAAGTGGCTCGCGCCTAATCTCGATTATTGACGTTCTTTTTCTTCTCGGCGTCGAGACGTGGATCGCGAATCTGCGCACCGAAAAGGAGCAAGGCGCCGGCCTCATCCGCTGAGACAGGGTCGACCGCATCGGGAGCGACTTCCGGTTGCGGCCAGACCACATTCCAGGCCAGCCCGCATTTCTCGAGCGACCAGATGATGTAACGGGTCAGATCAAATTCCCACCAGCGCAGCCCGTGAGCAGCGCAACGCGGCTTCGCGTGGTGATTGTTGTGGTAGCCTTCGCCGAAAGCGCCGAGCCCGATCCAGAAATTATTTTTGCTGTGATCGGTGGTGTCAAAATTCCGGTAGCCGAGAGAAGGCATGTGACAGATCGAGTTCACCGCCCAGGTAAAATTGTAAACCACGAGCATCGGCACGTAGAGACACCAAAGGAGGCCGGCCCCGCCCAGGGTAAAATAGAGAAGCGCCGCGACGCCAAGATGCGGCAACACATAAAGATAAGGCCGCTCCCACAGCCGGCAGTACCAGAATTTCCGGACATCGGCGGCGTAACGCATCGAACGATCGCGGAATCCTGGCGGTTTGCGCACCAGCCACATCATGTGGGCGTAGGGAAATCCATGAAGCGGACTGTGAATGTCTTCGTCCGTGTCCGATTTCAAATGGTGATAGCGATGGTCCCCCACCCACGTCACCGGATCGCCGGAAAGCGCGACGGCCGAGCCGGTGGCAAAGAAAAATTTCAGCCAGCCCGGCATCTCGAAACCGCGATGGGTGAGATAGCGATGCAGATAAAGCGTGGTGCTGATTCCGCCCCAAAAGTAAACAGCCAGCATGATCGGAAGAAAGGTCCATTCAAAGCGAGTCCAGACCGCGACGACGCCGAGGACCTGAAGGCCGATCAGAATGACGAAGAGAAAAAGATTGAGTTTATTGTGTTTAAACATGAGGCGAGGCAAGGTCGGAACGCGGCGCGCGTTCGAGAAGGAAATCGACCAGTTAAGTTCCGCCCGAATGGGCAGAGTGGCAAGAGGTTTGTTTGGCCCAACAAGAATCGCGCGGGAATGGCCGGGGCAGCGCCAATCCAAGATTCCGCATGCGTCCTGGCCGGGAGCGTGTTAAGTCACGCGCATCGGCGGGGTGTAGCTTAGCTTGGTAGAGCGCCTGGTTTGGGACCAGGAGGTCGCAGGTTCAAATCCTGTCACCCCGACTCCTGCTTCGCCGATGCCGATGAACTTTCGTATGTTTCGTTTCATCCCGATGCGCGGCCTGTGAAGACGATCAAGATTCTTCTAACCACGTTGCTGGCGATACTGCTTTGCGTCTCACCGCTTTGCGCCCAGGAACCACCGCTCCCGGTGGCAACAGAAACGCCGAGCCCGGCCGGCACGCGTCCACAACTAAATATTCCCGAAATTCCTCTGACCATTGAGCCAACGCCCCTTGTGCCGAACACTTCGCCGGCCCCAAAGAAAAGCGCACCACCGATCTCGGAACTCGACGCTGTTTTCAAACAATCCCCGCTCGGCCAGGCGGCGGAGGAATATCGGTTGCACTTGGAATGGCGAGAGCTGCAAAACCGGACGGCGCACGATCCTGAAGTGGTGGCTGCAAAAGCCGCGACAAATAAAACGAAAACGGATCTGGAGCGGCGCGCCCGGCTGCGTGAATACTACAAAATTTATTACGCTCACATGCTGGCGCTCGCTGCCACGCCCGAGCTGAAAGCTTACCTCGAGGCGAAAAAAAAGGGGGCGCTGGATAGCCTGGCCCAATCGCGAGTCCGGCCCGAGCCGAGCGCGACTCCCACCCCCACGCCTTGAGGGCGCGCTCTTCGCCTAACGACTTGTTCGCCGTGCGAGAGCCAGCTTGCCGAATGCCGATTTGCCGCTAGGATGCGCCGAACCACGCTGGCGCGTTCGTCTATCGGTTAGGACATGGCCCTCTCAAGGCCGAAAGACGGGTTCGATTCCCGTACGCGCTGCCAATTCCGCCACGCGGTTTCAGCACAATCGTCCGCTCTAATCGTCGTTATCGTCGCTCTTCTTCAACGACTTGATCGACTTTACGATCGCGACCACGGCCGGAGTGTATTGCTTGTCCGCCTCGGGCGTGCCGGCCTGGAAGAGAGCGTAAAAGGTTTTTCCACCAGGAGTGAATGCGACAATCGCCAGCGCGCGGTCGGAGCCCTTGTCTTTGGCGGTGAAGTCGCGCTCGAGACAGGGAATGCCATTAGGCGTCTTGAATTCCACCGGGTCGGTTGGCTTGATATCCGTGAAGCGCTTTTCCACTTCATCCAGCGTCTCCTGCACCGCGCCTTTCGCGTTCTTCGCCACGACAGGAAAAATACTGATGGCATAGCCGCCGCCTTTCGGCTGCGCGCTGATGATCCCCGCATCAGTGATCTCAGCTTTCCAATCGTTGTCGAAGGTGACAGAAAACTCCGGGTCCCCTTTTGGAAACTTCAATGTCTTTGCTTGAACCAGGAGCGGCAGCGAGAACCCGAGCGCCACCACGATCGCGGTAATTTTGAATTTCATCAACGTCACATACCATGCGCGCCGTGTTGGACAACAGCAGAATCCTCGCGATTTGAACCCGGAGCTGGCGTTATTTCATCTGGGCGTCCTTCTCAATGACGCTTGATTTCGCGCGCGCCCGGACGAGAACCCCGCGCAGGCCAAAGTAGACGAGAAGCGCAGCGGGGACCGCGAAGAAAAGTGAGCCGACCAGAATCGGGCGGCCAACCGTGAGGAACGTAGTCCATTCCATGAAATCCGAGAGTGCCACTCGGCGGAATCCGGGGCGTTGCGGGACGCGATGATACATTGCCCACATGCCTAGTTTGTATTGCCAGAAGAAGAGCGCCGGCATGAGTGGCAGGAGGAGGTCGTGCAATTGAACTGTGATAACCGCAGCGGTCTTGTTTGCTTTGAAGATCCACGTAATGAGAAAAGCCAGGATTGTTTTCAGACCGAACAGCGGACTGAATCCGAAAAACATTCCGATCGCCGCGCCGAGCGCGATCGAGTGCGGCGTGTCCGGCAGCGTCATCAAAGTCAGGTGATGCGCGCGCAGCCAGCATTTAAGCCGGATCCAAATCGTTAGGCGGTCGTCGAGACGCTGATCCGGCATGTCCTAGAATAACTCCGTTTGGCGCGGCGTGGGTGGAATCATTTGGCCGAGCGCGGCGCGCAGCCGCAGCGCGGCATGCGGCGCGTAATCCAGCGCGTTGTTATTGAAAACCACGTGCACTTCCGATGCCTCGCCGCTGAGTTTGCGCGCGCGTTCGGCGACCTCGGCGATCTCGTCATCGCTGTAATTGTAATTGAAACGCGCGGCCACCGTCTTGCCAGTGGTGTAAGCGCGCGCATCCCGACCATGCAAACGCAAGTAGGCCAGCGCCGGAAGCGTAATCGCATCCAAATCCGGCGGCATGATCGTGAAATGTTTTTCTGCCGGCGAGTCCACCGACACCAGCGTAGCCGCGTGCGCCCGCAGAAACTCAAGCGTCTCGTGCAAACGTTCGCCTTCCACCCAGTTTCGATTTCGCAGCTCGATCGCGAGACGAAATCCCTCCAGCGCCCCGAACAATTCCTCCAGCTCGTTGAGCTCGTGCTTTCCTGGAGAGAACCCCGGCGACAATTGCAGGAGAAGCGCACCTAATTTCCCGGCGTCCTGCATGATCGCGAGCGAGGCGCGGAATTGTGCGATCATCCCCTTCTCGAGCGCGGGCGTGAGTTTCACCCTGCCCTTCGCATCGGTCGCCGCCAGGCGCTGGAGCGCGGGCGGCAGCAATTTCAGATTGGTGGAATGCCGCGAGAGCAATTGATGCAGTTTCACATCGAAAATGAAACCGTCTGGCGTACTTCGGCACCAGCGCTCGACCATCCGCGCTTCCGGCGCCGAATAAAACGTCGAGTTCACCTCGACCAACTCAAAATGTTGCGCGTACCAAGCGAGCCGATCGCCCGCAGGCATTTTTTTCGGATACCAATGCTCGACAAATCCCGGGTCGGACCAGCTCGCGGTGCCGACGAGGATCTTTGCCGACTGGACTTTTGCTCCCGATTTCATTTGGGAAACGATACGATTCCTATTTGCGCGAAAAGTAAATCACGCGCGCGGGCTTTTGCGGTTGCGTTCGCCTTTCGATGCGGCATACTCGCCTCCAGACGCGGGGTGGAGCAGCCTGGTAGCTCGTCAGGCTCATAACCTGAAGGCCGCGGGTTCAAATCCCGCCCCCGCAACCAAATCCCCCTTCTGGATGCAGGCCGCTTATCGCGTCTACGTTATACAGAACCGCGAGCAAAGATTTTATATTGGAATAAGCGATGACGTTTCGCGAAGAATCGACCAGCACAATTCCGGCACATCGCGCTGGACAAAGGGAAAGGGACCGTGGGCTCTTTGTTGGACAAGCGACGAGCTTTCCCTGTCTGATGCGCGGCGATTAGAGAATGCACTCAAGCGCCAAAAAGGAGGCGCCGGCTTTTACAACATCACCGGCTTGGCCCGCTCATAATCCCGCGACTGCGGGACCGCGGGTTCAAATCCCGCCCCCGCAACCAATTTTCCGCCCCTTTCGCGCGATCCAGCGGAAAAACAGTTGCCGCGCCCCAGCCCGCAGGCAAACTACGAGCCGTCAACCATTCCAGCGTAGCTCAGTGGTAGAGCGGTCGGCTGTTAACCGATTGGTCGTAGGTTCGAGTCCTACCGCTGGAGCCAAATTCGCATTTCGTGCTGTAATCCGCCTCAGTCGGATCGTAGTGTCGTTCCGCCTGCACCAGCATAATGACCCGAAAACGCTTCCGCGGTCCGTGGGAGATTGTGCATTTAGAGATGCTCCATCACGATCGGCTGCTCTCGATCGAGAGAAGGCTCTGAAGTCCGGGCAAGGGCGAGTGTGGCTCAAGAGTCTTCTCGGCTGCTAATGCGTATCAGGCGGATCGTAGGTTCGAATCCTGCCGCTGGAGTCAAATTAGGAGAAATACCTTTTGGCGGTCGCCAATCGCATGATCGGTTCGGAACCCAATTCCAACCGACCGCGAAATTAGCGTAAATTGTAAAATTCAATCAGTCCGATGCCGGTGCCGCCCCCGACTCCCGCCATGATGGCGGTGTAACTGCCGGGGGAAAGCACAACAACAATTGCTGATTCGAAATCGTTTGTAGGCGGGAGGCTTGTCGCTCGGATCTCGAGTTCTTGAGATTGACCGCTTGAATCGCTGACCTTCCAATTGTTATTGGAAGCGATCTTGTCACCGTTGCTATTGTGCAATTCCAGCGTCGGATCCGCCAACATCCCGGCGATAAACAGGGAAGGACCGAGTGCGCGCGCCATCAATCGCGTGCCGCCAAAGTCGCGAGGGCCAAGGATAATGCCGCCAATCATGACGTTGTCCCCGTTATCAACAAATCCGCGGGTGCTAATATTAGCGAGCTGGGATGGGGCCGCCTGGTCCAAGTCGTACGCTTCGATTAATCCAATTCCTTCGCCGCCATTTTTCCCGTTTATGACTGCTGTGTAGTTACCCGGATCAAGCGTCATCACGATGGCTGATTCCAGATCGTTAGTCGGTGGAATTGTAGTGGCTTCGATCTCGGCCTGCTGGCTGCTTCCGTCGGGTTTGACTTTCCAATCGTCGTTCATGGCTATTGTCGCGCTGCCTTGATGCAATTCCAACGTTGGGTTGGAGAGAAAACCCGCTAATGGCAACGACGGCCCGATTGCACGCAGCAGGACTTTTTTAGGGGCGTTGCCGGTTATGATAAAACCTCCAATCAAGACCTTATCGCCAGTGAGGACTTTCGATCTCGTCGCGATATTCTGGAACTGCGCTGTCACGCTCAACCCGTCGGGATTGTACAGTTCCGCACTGGAAAGGGCGGTGTTCCTGTAACCCGCTGCCACCAGCACCTTGCCATTGGACAATAATGTAGCGCTGTGCAAAGACCGGCCCGTCAGCAAATCGCCGGCCGCGGTCCAACTTCCTGTGGCCGGATCGAAGAGCTCGGCCGCTGCGGCGTAGCCAGTTGGGTTATTCGCCGAGCCTCCTATAACCAGCACTAAGCCGCTCGGCAGCAGGGTCGCTGTGTGATAAACCCGCGCTGTTACGAGACTGCCAGTAGGATTCCACGTCTCCGTTGTCGGATCGTAAAGCTCGGCCGTGCCGAGATTGTTGAAGTTGTTGCCACCCGCTACCAGCACCTCGCCATTGGTGAGTAAGGTTGCCGTGTGAAATTCGCGGGCCGTCTGGAGGCTGCCGGTTGCGCTCCAGCTCCCGGTGGAGGGATCATAAAGCTCGGCACTTGCGATAACCCCATCATCGCTCGTCGCTGGAGGAACAAAAAAATAGCCCGCCGCGACAAGTACCTTACCATTTGGCAGCAAGGTCGCGGTGTGGCTGGCCCGCCGTTTCGCAAGATTACCGGTCAGACTCCAATTCCCAGTGGCAGGATCGTAGAGCTCGGCAGTGGCCAGACTGGTTCCGTTGGTGTCTGAACCTCCTGCAACCAGCACTTTGCCATTGGGCAATAACGTCGTGCTGTGAAAACGTCGGGCCTGACGGAGGCTGCCTGTGAAGCTCCAAGTCCCTGTGGCCGGATCGTAAAGCTGGACGGCGCCATCTACCGCCGCCACAACCAGCACCTTGCCATTTTGCAACAGCGTAGCGGTGGCCGAAACAAAGGATGCCGTTGCATTGCCAGTCGAAGTCCAACTGGCAGTGGCGGGATCGTAGAGTTCAGCACTGAAAAGGCCGCCGTTTCCACCACTGCCACCTGCGACCAACACCTTGCCATTCGGCAGTAGCGTCGCCGCATGCGCGTAGCGCGCTGTAGTAAGACTTCCAGTAAAGAAGAAATGAGAGGGATCTGCGACACTCGCTCGCACTTCAGCCGGCACGGCGCTAACGCAAATTAGGGATAGCAACAGAGCGCGTCGGGCGCGCCTACAATTCGACATCAGCGATATGTTCGCGCATCGCAGTAACTCTCGCGACTGTCGCCGCGAAAAATTCATGGCTCGAAAGAAACGGAGTAAAAATACGAATCGGGGTTTCATAGGAGGAAAGCGCTGATTTTATGCATTAGTGATTAAATGTCAAGTCCGTGTTCGCCCGGTACAGCTAGTGGCGAAAGTACCGGAGCCAAATCGCGCGCGACGATTGACTCCGCTGCGGGTACCCACTACATCATCGCCGCATGAAGTCAGGGCCAACCGGCGCGCATACCATCTCGCCACTTACGGCCACCTGCATCGTCGTCGCCAACATGGTGGGCACCGGGATTTTCACGAGCCTCGGTTTTCAAGTGGCCGGATTGCCGACCGGTTTCGCGATCATGGCGATCTGGATCGCGGGCGGTATTTGTGCGCTCTGCGGCGCGCTCTCCTATGCGGAGCTCGGCGCGGCGCTCCCGCGCTCGGGCGGCGAATATCATTTTCTCGGGGTGATCTATCATCCGGCCGTGGGATTTCTCGCCGGCTGGATCTCGGCCACGGTTGGGTTCGCGGCGCCGGTGGCGATCGCGGCGATCGCATTCGGCGCCTACTTCGCGGAAGTGGTTCCCGGTTTGAACCCGCTCTTCCTGTCGCTGGCGGTGGTGACGATCTGCACCCTGGTGTTGCTAAAGGATCTCCAACTGGGCAGTGCCTTTCAAAATGGCTCAACGATTTTGAAGATCGCACTTATCCTCATCATCATCGTCGCGGGCTTTTGCGTGAAATCGACCCAGCCCGTCTCGTTTCTCCCCACCAAAACAGACGGCGCCTTGATCCTGAGCGCGCCATTTGCCGTCAGCCTTTATTGGGTCATGTATGCTTACTCGGGTTGGAATGCCTCCACTTACATCGTGGGCGAATTGCGAAATCCGTCGCGCACGATTCCGCTTTCGGTCGGCCTCGGAACGATCCTCGTCATGGCGCTCTACCTCGCGATGAACGCGGTCTTTCTTCGAACAACGCCGGTCGCCGAGATGGTCGACAAGCAGCAGGTGGCCGTGATCGCGGGCGCGCATATCTTCGGCTCTTCTGGCGCGAAGGTGATGGCATTGTTCATTTGTTTGGGGTTGGTTTCCACGGTCAGCGGCATGATGTGGATCGGCCCGCGCATTACCGCGGCCATGGGAGAGGACCTGGGTATTCTGAACTGGCTCGCCCGGCGCAATCCGCACGGCGTCCCGGTCGCCGCCATCCTCACGCAATACGCGATCGTCGTCGTGCTGCTCTTGACGGCGACGTTTCAAACTGCCGTTAACTATGTGCAGTTCAGCCTGACGCTTTGCTCTACTCTCACCGTTCTGGGTGTGTTCGTCCTGCGCTGGCGGCAACCGGATTTGCCGCGTCCTTACCGCACGTGGGGCTATCCGATCACGCCGTTTATCTTTCTGGCGATCAGCGTCTGGATGCTCGCGCATTTGCTCGCCGACACCTCAACGCGCGCCCCTTCACTCTGGGGACTCGCGACCATGGCACTCGGTATTACGGTTTATTTTCTTTCTCCGAAAACCGTGGCGGCACGAGCGTCTTAGCAAGTTCATGAAACGCCTCGCCCTGATTTTCCTGATCGCACTTCTTTCCGGCAGCACGCTCGCGCCCGGAGCGACCATCGATGACACCGCGCGTTTCCTCGCTGGAATCCCGGTTAAAGGTCCGCTCGAACCTTTGACCCACGATCCTGCCTGGATCGATCATGCTCGAGCGTTGGACAGCGCGTGGATGAAGAAAGACTACTTCCAAGTCCGCCCGATCCGTGCCTGGATGCTGGCGAATGCGCCCGGGCCCTATACCAGCTCGAACACCGTTTACTACATGTTTGGCGGGCCGGATTTTCTCTACGCGAATCTGTTTTTCCCCCAGGCGAAGACCTACATTCTCGCCGGCCTCGAGCCGGTAGGTCAGGTGCCCGATCTCAATCGGATGGACGCGGCGGCGCTCCACGATGATCTCAATGGCTTACGCGGCTCGATGCACACCGTTCTGCAGACCCACTATTTCATCACCAAAGACATGCGGGCCGAGCTCACGCGTCCCAACCTCGGCGGCACCCTTCCCATTCTTTATGTGTTCCTTGCGCGCCTTAACTGCACCGTGCTCAGTACCACTTATGTCAATAGCCCAGCACCAGGCGTGAAAATCACTTTCACCCGGGATGGCGATCCCCAAACCTTGTATTACTTCAAGACCGATCTCTCGGGTGGCAAGAGTCCGTTTCTAAAATGGTGCGCCGCCCAGGGACCCGGCGTGAGTCTCCTCAAAGCGGCTTCCTATCTGATGCATACCGAAGGCTTCGCGGGCGTGCGCAATTTCCTTCTCGAAAACAGCCAGGTCATCATTCAGGACGATTCCGGGATCCCGCTCCGCGCTTTCCCTAAAACATGGAAGGTCGATTGTTACGGCCGCTACGTCCCGCATGCGGAAATGTTCGGGAAGTATCACCAACCCGATCTGGCCGCGGTTTATGAGAAGGAACCGGTGCCCGCGGAGCTCGGCTTCGCCTTCGGTTACCACTGGCAAAAGGACCGCGGCCTACTTATGCTGGCCACGCCTAAGTAAGAACTGTTTACCTTTGAGATTACTCGTTCTCTTTAGCTCACTCATCGCGTGCGCACATCTGATTGCCGCCGATCCCGCGGCTGATGCCACCGCGAAATTCCTCGCCGGCTTGCCTGTCAGAGATACGCCCCTGGAGAGTTACGCGACCGCGCCCGGCTGGGCAACGCATGCCGCCGATCTGGACCGGGCGTGGAAGCAGTTCGACGACCGCCAGCTCTCGAAGATCCGTGCCTGGGCGCCTCAAGCCCTGGGCGCGGCGCATCAGGATGCCGGGCCCATGTACTATATGTTTAGCGGCCCCGATTTCCTTTACGCCAATGCCTTTTTCCCGAATGCCAGCACCTACATTCTCTGCGGCATCGAACCAGTCGGATCGATCCCTGATATCGCGAAGATTCCGCGGAACGTGCTTCCTTCTTCACTCGCCAACCTGCGTAAATCTCTCGATTCCGTCCTGAGCTGGAGCTTTTTCATCACGAAAAACATGAAGGTGGACCTTAGGCAAACGCAGCTCAGCGGCACGTTACCGGTCCTTTATGTTTTTCTCGCGCGCGCCGGTTGCACGATTGATTCGGTCACGCCCGTCTTTCTTGATCGCACTGGCAACTTTGTTTCCGAAGGCAAAGGCACGACGCCCGGCGTAAAAATCGTCTTTCTCGGACCGGCGGGCCGGCCGCAAACCCTTTACTACTTCACCACCGATCTCGCGGATTGGGCCATCAGGGTAAACCCGAACTTCGGCAAATTCTGCGAGCAACAAGGACAGGGGGTAACTCTCCTCAAAGCAGCTTCCTACCTGATGCACTCGGATAATTTCTCGCAAGTGCGCGGCTATCTCCTGGCCCACAGCAAGATTATCCTGGAAGACGACTCGGGGATTCCCTATCGCTTTTTCCCGAAGGATAAATGGAACGTGCAGTTCTACGGACGCTACATCGGGCCTATCAACCGTTTCCTGAAAAATGGCCAGCTCGATCTGGCGAAGGAAAATGCGGCCAGCGCGCCGCCGTCTTTGCCATTCAGCTTCGGCTACCAATGGCAACCGAGCCGTTCCTCGCTCATCGTAGCCACGCCGAAGTAGCTTATCTTTTTCCGAGCAGGAGCCGCAGGAAACGTCCGTCGGAAAACCGGCCCCCAGAACCTTGCCTTACCACGACGAGATTCATGGAAGGAATAACGTAAAGCCTTTGATTTCCAGAGCCGATGCAGGCAATCAGATCGCTCGGGGCGTCACGACAAAGAACCGCGCCGCCCCAGCTCTGCCGCTGCCATCTTGGAACCAGCATCGCCTCGATATCGAATTCGCGGCCGCCCGGCGCCTGGCGGTTATTCCACCAGCCGAGCGAGAAGGCGCGGTTCGCTCCCGACCCACGCCAGCACTGAGCCATTGAACTTGAACCCACAATTGGAGCGCCTCCGTTCAAAGCTACTTCGCCCAATTTCGCCCATTGTCGCGCGCTAAGGAGCCAGCCGGAAGCGAGCAACGGATTGCCCGCACGATCCTGGAGGTAGCGCTGCGATCCAAGGCCGAGCCGGCGCAGAACCCGCCGTTCGAGGTAATGGGTCGGTGATTCGCCATGCAGCTTCTCCTTCAGCACGGCGTGGAAGACCTGGAGCGCGCTCGGACCATAGATAAAGGCGCTACCTGGATTCGCGACAATTGGAGCTCTTATCGCGATGCCATCGCGGTCGCCGGGATTATCGTTATGCAAGTAGAACACCGGGTCCAGCCCACATGAGAAATCGAGTAGCTGCCGGATAGTCACACGTGCCTTGCGCGAATCGTTCCTCCAGGCCGGGATCGTTTCGGCGACGCGCTCGTCCAGACTAAGCAAGCCATCTTCCGCCGCAGCCAGGGCAGTCAACCCCCAGAAGGCTTTTGTGCCACTGTAGATCTTATGAGGCTCGTCGGCCGACTGTTCGAACAAAGTCTGCCCGTTCTGGATCGCAAGAAACGCTGTACCTTTCTGGCTTGCCGAATAGGCTGCTGCCGCGCGAACTGCGGCGAGATTAATGGGAGTTGCCCCTGCAGCGACACGAGCGAGAAACAGAACAGACAGGAACAACCAAGTCCTCATATGCGACTACTCCGACTTATCCAACCCTACTGCTTTAAGTAACGCCTTGTGTTCTTCCTGCTGCTTTTTGCTCCAGGGCCCGTCCTCATCGACAAACCAACGCTTGTCCAACGCGGCCCGGCCTATCGTCGTTTGAGGACAGCGCTTCTTGAGAACGAGGTAGTAGCTGTCGGCTACCTTTTCGTCCCGTTCCTTTACCCACAAACCGGCTTTATTAACAACGTCAGCCAGTTCTTCGCTATTGTCCGCTAGGAGCGCCGCGGCGCGCAACGCGAGAGCTCCGGCGATGACCCGATAATGAAAGCGCACGTCGGGAACTATCTTGTTCTTCGCCAGGCGCTGGAGCTCTTGCTTGGATGGTTTCAATGAGAGCGGCGCGGTGACGGTCTTCTCTCCCTTTTCGTCATACACCACCGTCTGATACTTGCCTGATTGCCGTTGTTTCGCCAGGTCGGTGATTTCAAAATCGCCATCCATCGCAAAAACATCGGGCGCTACTTCGGTTCCCATCAATTCCATTCCGTCGTACCGCGCCAGCCACGCTGCCGCGAACCAGGCCCGCGCGCGATCGACCTTGGGCAGGCTGGCGTTGGCTCCATCCTTCAGGTTCTTGACGTAGGTCTGAAGAATCTTGTCATAGGGCGGGGTAAGATACCTGGCGGCGTCTTCGTAGCGGTCTTCCCGAACGAGCCGGCGGCCCAGAAGATCTCGTAGCTGCACCGGCGCCGCGGCCGCCAATTGATCGACATACTTGGTTAGCTCGTCTGTGGTCAGGACCCGTTCGGCGATGAAAGCTGCATCGTTCCAGAGCTCGCCTTTGAGAAACATGTCCAGGGCCTGGACAAAATCGGCGCGGGCCAGGTGCAACGCGCCCAAGTCTCCGCTAACTGAAGCTTCGAAGGACCAATCGTCGCCTTCTCCTTTGTAGATGTAAGAGTGTTCTTCGTCGCGCGGCTCAGGCTTCCACGTCCAGCCGGTGTAAGGAGTCAATTTGTAGATTCCCTGCCAGGCTTGGGCCATACTCTTGACCGCGTCCGGAAGCTTACCTGCGCGCCTTTGCAGCTTCGCGCGCAACCAACAGCTCGCCGGCGATTCACTCCTGCCTAGCTCGAGCCAGTGAGCGGCTCCTTTGTAATCGCCGTTCGTGTAAGCCACCCAACCCACATACTCGGCATCCTCCACCTTATCGGGCTTCGCTTCCTTCAGGACCGAAAGCCACCTTGCGCACCGATTTACGTGCGCAATTTCCGAACCGCCGCTAAAGGGAGCAACCCCCGCCTCCGTGGCCAGGATGTGGGCTGTCTCGAGACGGCGGAGTAACGGATCATTGGCCGCCGCTTTCAAAGCGAGCATGGCCTTCGCTTCTTCCGCGCGTGTTTGTTCGTCGGTCCACGCCTGCGTCGCGTCCGATTCAGGGCCATAGTTCAACATGCCTTCAATAGGCCACCGGTCGGGTATCAACGCTTTAAGAGAGACAACTGCGCTCTCGTCGCCCAGGGCCAATTGCGTGAGAAAAAGCGGCGCCGCCTTCTCCGGGTGGCCTTGCTTCCATTCGCTGCGCCCTTCCCATCCGTAACTGTCCGCCGCCATGCCTAACGAGTCGGCAAAGCCTTCCTTCGCCAGCGCTCGTGTTTGCTGAAACCATTTTACCGCCTCAGGGTCGCCACTCTTCAGGGCCATCTTGCCCAGCATGAAAGTCGCCCATATCGTCCGGTATTGCCGCTCCCCGGCGGGAAGTTTCAACAACCCCTCCCAATGAGTTTTCGCTTCCGCCCAATGTTCGGGGCCAAGAGCGTAAGCATAGGCCCCGCGATGATAAGCGGAAAATTCAGAAGCGAATTCCTCCGGCAATGTTCCCGATCGCGTGTCGGCAGCCTGGGAAAGGAACTGGCGCGCAGCTTCATGTTGCTGCGTAGCTTTCGCCGGATCGGCTGGTTTGAGCCGGCCCTCCTTGATGGCGAGAGCGAAATCTTTCAAATCCGCATCGGCGGTAATGCTGCTGAGTGAAGGCTGGACCACTTCGCTCTTGTCGGTGGACTCCTTTTCGGTGGTAGCGAGAACCCGCTTCTCAATCGGCTTGAAATCTCTTGCCAGTCTTTTTACTTCCAGCTCCCAGTAGAACCGGGGCGATCCGTCCACCTTCTTGCCACCATCATCGAGATATTGCCGCGGACCGTTAAAGCCGGTGGCAAAAGAAGAGTTAGTGCCGCCGGCGACGGCGAGAACCACAAGGAAGGTCTTAGCGCTGAGTCGCGCCGAGCTCTTCCACTTGTGCGCGAAAGTTTGGAACCCGGTCATAGCGAAGCCATCCTATACTGCGGGCGGCGCCAGGCGACAAACGCAATCGCAGCCCTGTCTCCGGTTTGAAGATCGCGCGGCCGTTCCGCACTTCGACGTTCCATCCGGCCAACGCATCGGAGGCGATAACAGCCGACCCGTCACTCCAGCTTACGGTCACGACTGGATCGCGTTGTTCGTCGGCTTCGCCCGTATTTGAAATCGAGAGATCAACGGGATTGTCGCCCGCCGCGGTCACCTCGAGTTTATGCAACGGCGCAAGGCCCGCCATGACCGCCGAGAGAGTGGCCCATCTCCAGTTACGTTCGTCGTTTGCAACCGGCACTCGGTACCAGAACAATTCGCGCAATAACTCGGGGCGCCTTTTCTGCCAATCGTTCACTAGCCGCGCCAGGTCATCAGCGTCCGTGGCAAACTCCAGCACCCGGGTGCCGCGCGGCCACGCCGGCTGCACGCTGTCCATCGCTACACCTAGCAGCTTGCCCGTCCCATCATAGCCGGCGAGACATCGATAAGTCGGGAGCGCAACCGCGAACGCGGCTCCCAGCTCCGCAGCCTTGGCCACCCATTTCCTCGCCAGGACGGTATCGCAAAGAACTGGCGGCCCGCTTTTGTCTGAAGTCGGCACGGAATGGACCTGGAGGACATAGCCATCGACTTCTTGAATCAGTCGCGCGAACTCCGGTTCGTCCAGCCATGACGGCAGAGTAGTGACTATCAGGCGAACCGGTTGAAGCAGCGGGCGCAAAACACCGAGCCATTGGCGATAGCCTCCGAGATTTTTTTGCGCGCAATCAAAATCTATTTGAAACGCGTTGAGCTTTACTCCCTCCTTTTGTGTTTCCTCCAGAAGCGACTTCGTGGTTGCCGCAATAAAACGCGCTGCCGTGTCGTCCGCAGCGAATGGACCGGCAAAGGGCGCGATCCGGAGCGCGATGGTTACCGGCTTGCTCGCGTTCCTCAACGTCTCCCAGTTTATCGACGCCCTGATCGCCTCGGGCTTACTGCCCGCCCAAACGATCTCGGCCCCCAAGACGACGACGCCATCCATCCGTCTTTGCGCTTCCGCCATCGACTCCGCGACGGCCGGCGTCCAATCGCGTTGCCAAAGGTAACCGCTTTGTGGGATTGGACCGGTGACCTCGCGCATCGATCGTTTGCAACCGACAAATGTGAGAGCGCAAGTCGCGATCGAGATTACGGCACCTGCGAGCCGCCACGCACTGACCTGCTTGTAAGGCCTATCGCTCTCAGGTAAGAAAGACATGCGGGTAAGTATTATCCATGTGGGCATACCTTCTTGTTTTTCTGGCGGCACTGGCTGTGGATACGATTCCGATCTTCGCCCCGCCGGCGTGGATTCTATTGGTCATTCTCGTGCTGAAGTTCAAGCTAAACCCATGGGCGGTGGTCGTCGTCGGCGTGACCGGTTCCACGTTAGGCCGATACATTCTTACACTCTACATCCCGAAGGTCTCCTCCAGATTGATCAATCGCCGCGAGGACGGGAACCTGCGTTATCTCGGCAAGAAACTCGGCCAGGCGAAATGGCCGGCCGTGACCTTTGTCTTTCTCTACACCCTGACGCCGCTTTCCACCACGGCGCTCTTCACCGCGGCCGCCGCGGCTCGAATCGTTCCGTGGCATATCCTGCCGCCGTTCTTTCTCGGCAAATTAATCAGCGACGGGATCATGGTTTATTCGGGCAAATACGCCACGGAGAATGTCTCGGAATTGTTTCAAGGACAGGTCTCGTGGAAAACAATCGTCACCCTGATCGCGGGCCTGCTCATCATCAGCGCCTTCCTCTTTATCGACTGGCGCTGCCTGCTCGAGAAAGGAAAGGTGCGCCTGAATTTCAAGATCTTAAAAAGCCAGACCAGGCAGAAGCGTTAAAGCCAGCTGGCAATGACCGGAAAAGAAGCCGCGTAAACTGTTTCCCCGGCGCTTGGATTTGTGTATCGTACGCGCTTCCATGAACCTGACGCCAATCGCGACCTCCACGCCGATCGCTTCCCCGCGTGCAACGCGCCGGTTCTGCCTCCTTCTCGTCAAGCCATCGCACTACGATGACGACGGTTACGTGATCCAATGGCTTCGCTCGACGATTCCGTCGAATTCTCTCGCAGCGCTCTACGGTCTCGCACGCGATTGCGCGGAGCGGCACGTCCTTGGCGAAGATGTCGAGATCGAGATCCATCCGTCTGACGAAACGAACACGCGCATCCGGCCGGAACGCCTGGCTCGCATGATCGAGGAGGCGGGCCAGGGCATGGTGATGTTCGTCGGCGTGCAATCGAATCAATTTCCGCACACGCTCGATCTGGCGAAGCCACTGCTCGCGCGCGGCATCCAGGTAGCCATCGGCGGGTTTCATGTTTCCGGGACGATGAGCATGCTTGGGGGCAACGATATCGACGTTCATCGCGCGACGGCGATGGGTATCTCGCTCTTTGCCGGGGAAGCGGAAGGGCGCCTCGAGCAAGTCTTGCAAGATGCTTACGCGAAAAAGCTCAAGCCCCTCTACAATTTCATGGCGGACCTTCCCGGCATCGAAGGAATGCCGATCCCACTCATCAGCTCCGTTCGTGCCGCGCGCACGGCGGGTCACGTGACCAGCTTCGATGCCGGCCGCGGCTGCCCGTTCCAATGTTCCGTCTGCACAATCATCAACGTGCAGGGACGGAAATCGCGGCGCCGTTCGCCCGACGACGTCGAAAAGATCATCCGCGAGAATATGGCGCAAGGGCTGCGCAGCTTCTTCATCACCGACGACAATTTCGCCCGGAACAAAGATTGGGAATCGATCCTCGATCGGGTGATTCGGATGCGTGAAGTGGACAAGCTCAATCCCAGCTTCATCATCCAGGTGGACACGCTTTGCCACAAGCTGCCGAA
>JBEEHG010000055.1:0-140310 GCA_041167265.1 Verrucomicrobiota bacterium
TGGTCGCGTTGATTGGAATTAGCCGGATCTATCTTGGCGCGCATTATTTCACCGACGTGATCGGCGCGATTGCGGTCGGCCTGGCCTGGCTGGCTTTTTGTTGGACGGGCGTCGAGACGCTCCGCCGATGGCGGTCACGAGGCCGGATAGCTCGTTAGGTCGCTCCGCAATGTGCGAAGGAGAAACTTCCGCTCAATCTCGCGGTTCTCGTTTTCTTTCATGCTCATGATCGTGATCTTGCTCCTGATCTTTCGCTCGAAACGATGCCCACAGAAAGGATCAGGAGCAGGATCAAGATCATGAGCAGGACAATTATCCCTGGGGCAAGGCCCCCTCGCACTCTTCCAGCTCCGCCGGTTGCGCCCTGCGGAAAATCAGCCAGACGCCGATCAGAATGAAGGCTCCGCCGGTCAGCGACCAGAGACTGAAACTCTCGCCGCCCAGGAGCCAGCCGAAGAGGACCGCGCCGGGCGGGGTGATAAAGGAAATGGTCTGGAGATTAGTGACCGACATTCGCGGCATCAGCCAATAGAGGAGGAGAAACGCGAGGGCCGACCCTGGGACCGCGAGATAAAAGAGGCAGAAGGTCGCTCGCGCCGTCCAATGAAAATGCAGCGGATTTCCCTCCAACAACAGCCCGGCAGCGATCAGCGGGATGAGACCGAAAATCATTTGCCACGCGGCGATCATGGCCGGGGCGAGGCGAATGGCGCGCGCTTTCAGGAGGACGTTCGAGTAAGCGGCTCCTGCCGCGCCGAAGACAATCCCGACACCGCCCCAGAACGCGAGCAGTCCCCCAAAATCGAGGAGGCGCGAACAGATGACAGCGACGCCACCGAGAGCGACGACCGCCCCCCAGATGCGCGCGGCGCGGAGCGGTTCGCTCGGGAGAATGAAATGCGCGAACACCATTCCGAAAATCGGGATCGTCGCCTGCAGGACCGCGGAGAGACCGGACGACACGTAAAGTTCCGCCCAGAAAAGCAGCGCGTAGTTAATGCAGAACATCAGGACGCCGGTCCAGGCCAGGAGTTTGAAATCGCCCCGGTTCGTTGGCAACAAACGCACCCGCCCAATTGAAATCGCCAGCAGGACCGCGACCGCGATGACGAACCGGATCGCGACGAACGAAATCGGCGGAAGATCGCGGAGCCCGAATTTGATCGCGAGCCAGGTCGAGCTCCAGATCAGGCAGAGCGCAACGAACGCCGCGATGACCGCGAGCCTGGTGCGCCGTTCCGTCATTGATTAGCAGCGCATCAGCTCCGCCGCCTTGCAACTGCTTTCACGGTTGGATGCTCTGTTGTAGCGACGGCGCTCTGTCGCCGTTTTAGCGCGTCGATCGCAGCGGGACTCGTTACGCCGACAGAGCGGCGTCGCTACAAAGTTAATCGCGCGCCAGCGCCTGGATCGCATCGGCGAGCGTCTCGAAAGTCATCAAGCGCACCTCGGGCCCGTAGTGGAATGGAGAAAGGATGTTCAGCCCGATGTCGCGATGCGGATCGGGCATCACCCGGACGACGGCACTCACTTTCTTCGCCGCCAACACGTCCATGATTTCGGCAATGAACGGCGTCGAGCCGATCGCCATCGATTCGAGCCAGCGAAAATCCACCAGGGTCACGAAACCGGGCGCGATCGCTTCCACCTTTTCGCGAACGCGCGCGACGGTCTCTCGTGATTCGTCGGCAGTCACATTCCCCGCCACGCTGAGGACGAGGAGCTGCCCGGTTGTATCGGTTTCGACGACGAACATCAGGCGAGGGTAGCCATGTCGATGACGAAGCGATATTTCACGTCGCTCTTCAGCATCCGTTCGTAGGCCTCGTTAATTTTGTCGATCGAGATTTTTTCGATGTCGCAAACGATCCCGCGCTCCGCGCAATAATCGAGCATCTCCTGAGTCTCGGCGATGCCGCCGATGAGCGAACCGGCGAGCCGGCGCCGGCGATGGATGAGGCTGAAGGCATCCACCTCGAGCGGATCGGGCGACGCGCCCACCAGCACGAGGGTGCCGTCGCGTTTCAAGAGCGAAAGGTAGGCGTTCAAATCGTGCGGGGCCGAGACGGTATCGAGAATGAAATCGAAGCTCTTCTCGTGCTTCTCCATTTCGTCTTCCTCTTTCGAGAGGATAACTTCGTGGGCGCCGAGTTTCTTCGCGTCGTCGGCTTTGTTCGGTGAAGTGGTGAAGAGCGCGACCTGCGCGCCGAAGGCATTCGCGAATTTCACTCCCATGTGCCCGAGCCCGCCGAGGCCCACGACGCCGACCCTGTGGCCGTCGCCGATCTTCCAATGGCGCAAGGGCGAGTAGGTCGTGATCCCGGCGCACAACAACGGCGCGGTCGCCGCCAGATCGAGCTTGTCGGAAATCCGAAGCACGAAATCCTGGTCGACGACGATGCTCGTCGAATAGCCGCCGTAGGTGACGCCGCCGGTATGTTTGTCTTCGCTATTGTAAGTGAAGACCGGGCCGTTGTCGCAGAACTGCTCGAGATGGTCCCGGCAATTGTCGCAGGCCCGGCAGGAATCGACCATGCAGCCGACGGCCGCGAGATCGCCCTCCCGAAAATTTTTCACCTCGCGCCCGACCTTCGCGACGCGTCCGACGATTTCGTGGCCGGGCACGCAAGGGTATTTGGTGCCGCCCCATTCGCCGCGGGCTGTGTGCAAATCGGAATGGCAGACACCGCAGAAAAGAATGTCGATCTGGACGTCGGCCGGGCTCGGGTCGCGGCGCTCGAAGGAAAAGGGAGCGAGTGGTGATTTCGCGGATTGGGCCGCGTAGCCTTTGGTCGAGTGCATAGTGAACGTCTTGCCTCTTCCAAGGAGCGGCGGTTTGCAACCGCCGTCTTCGAATCCCGAATTGTAGGGCGTCTGTGTCAGACGCCACGGGCACAGGCGGCGTTTCACAGAAACGCCCTACAAGTTCTTCGCGAACCGATTACCCTTTGCCATGCCGCGCCTTTCCGTCCTCGATCTTTCGCCGATCATCGAAGGGGGCGACGCCGCTGGCGCGTTTCGCAACACGGTCGATCTGGCCCGGCACGCCGAGCAATGGGGCTATTATCGTTACTGGGTCGCCGAACATCATAACCTGCCCGGGATTGCGAGCGCGGCGACTTCCGTCGTCATCGGGCACGTGGCGGCGCACACCGAGACGATTCGCGTCGGTGCGGGCGGGATCATGTTGCCGAACCACGCGCCGCTGGTGATCGCCGAGCAGTTCGGGACGCTCGAATCGCTTTTCCCGGGCCGGATCGATCTCGGCCTGGGCCGCGCGCCGGGAAGCGATCAGCGGACCGCCCGCGCCTTGCGGCGCAATCTCGGCAGCAGCGGCGACACCTTTCCGCAGGACGTGATCGAACTGCAATCGTATTTCGCGGGCGCGGACACCAGAGTCCAGGCAGTTCCCGGCGCCGGATTAAACCTTCCGCTCTACCTGCTGGGTTCGAGCGATTTCAGCGCGCGCCTCGCCGGGGAGCTCGGACTTCCGTTCGCCTTCGCTTCCCATTTTGCGCCCGAGTATCTCGAAGTGGCGCTTCATCTTTATCGGCGCGACTTCCAGCCATCGGCGCAACTGGACCGGCCATACGTAATCATTGGCGCCGGCGTTTTCGCGGCCGACACAGACACGGAGGCCCGGCGAATTTTCTCTTCCGCGCAATTGCAGTTCCTGACGATGGTCCGAGGACGGCCGGGGAAACTGCCGCCGCCCGTCGACTCCATCGACGATCATTGCACCCCTGCCGAGCGCGCCGCGATTGATCAGCGGACCCGTTACTCTGCCGTAGGTTCGCCCGAAACCGTGCGGCGCCGCTTCGGTGAGTTACTGGCCGAAACTCAGGCGGACGAAATTATCGCGACCGGGCAAATCTACGATCACGCCGCGCGGCTGCGCTCCTTCGAGATTGCGGCGGAAGCCTTTCGGCAGAATTGAGCTGTCATCCCGAGGCTGGCGCCAGCACGCCGAGGGACCTCTCATTGAAGTTGCGGCTTCCGCCAGACGCTGGCGCCTGGACTGACGCGAACGCGTCTTCACTTCGCGAAAGCGGTAGAGCGCTTGAGAGGTCCCTCGGCGCGCTCCGCCAGCCTCGGGATGACGGCTCGTTTAGGTGGAGCGCGAACGGGCTACTCTGCCTTCGTCGTGACGATCAGCTTATCGCCTTCGATCGACATCCGTTTAACCCGGCGCAGATCGACTCCCGCTTCGTGCCGCCACTCGTCGGTATTGTCGCTAATTACCTGGCTCAGGTTCTTGTTCACGCGCGAGAGAATGTAGTCGGGCACCTCGTACTCGCCGCCGCGGGCGGAATCGATGTTGATCTGGAACTCGCCGTTTTCATAACCGCCGGTGAAACGCACGATGCCGTTGAACCATCGGCGTTTCTTCGACGACCAGAGGAAGCCGTCCAGCGGCGCGCTCAAGCTGATCGTCATGGTGGAATCGGCGATCTCGACCCGGGCGTGGCCGGAGAGATCGCGGAAATCCGAATGGCGCGCGAGGAGGGCATTCAGATCGGCGGCGGTAAATGAGACGGTTTCCTCGCGTCGCTCGTTGGCGGCGGCCTTCAGTTTCGTGAATGAAGTATCGGCAGCCTGATATTGGGCCTCAGTTGGCTGCTCGAGTTGCACGGGCATCGGGGCATCGGAGATAAGGTTGTTACTGGCGAGCTTGTGAAAGACGTACCAGCTGGTGCCGATCACCCCGGCGAGGCAAAGAAACCCGAGAATGAGAATCGTGAGGCAACCCTTGGCGAAACAACCCATGCCGGAACGCGGTGGCGGATAATACTGGGGCGCGGGTTGGATGGGCGGAACGCCGGGTGGCGGCGGCGGTGTCGGCGGCTGACCATTCATGCGCAGCCAGAATTAGTAAGTTGCGCCGCGCCCTTCAAGCTTCTAAAAGAAGAAGCAGAAGAAGAAACGAGGCGCCGCGGTCGCTCCACCGTGGTGTTCCGTGCGCGGCGATAGGTTTCGCCGCGGTTTAGATTCCATGACTATGAAAAGAATTGTCGTTCTCGCAGCCGGCGCGTTCCTCGTGGCCGGAGTTTATGCCCAGGATCCGAAGCCGATCGCGGTGAAAGAATCCGTCGACACGCTGGTCGCAAAAAACACCGAAGCGAAGGGCGGAGCCCAGGCGCTCGCGGCGGTGACCTCGTTGCGGCTCCAGGGAAAAATGGTGGTGAACAACGGCCGGCTCGAGTTCGGCTACGTTTGCATTAAGAAAAAGCCGGGGGCGGTGCGGGAGGAAACAAGTCTGCAAGGGATGACGCGGATTGACGCGTTTGACGGCACCGAGGGCTGGAAAATTTCGCCCTTCGGCGGCCGCAAAGATCCCGAGAAAGTTTCCGCTGACGACGCGAAAGCGCTCGTGGAAGACGCCGAGATCGACGGGCCGCTCATTAATTGGAAAGAGAAAGGAAGCACGGTCGAATATCTCGGGACCGAAGACGTCGACGGAACTCTCGCGCACAAGCTTCGGGTCGTGCGCAAGAACGGCGACATCAATTACGTTTACCTCGATCCCGATCATTTCCTCGAGATCAGGATCATCACTCAGCGGCTGGAAAACGGCGCCCAGGTCGAGAACGAGACAGACCTTGGCGATTACGAAAAAATCAACGGCGTTTATTTCCCGTTCTCGATCGAGGGCGGCTCGAAAGGCTCGACCGACAAACAGAAAATCATTCTCGAAAAGGCCGAGGCGAACACGCCGGTCGACGAGACGATTTTCAAATTTCCCGCGACCGCTTCCAAATAAATCCCATGCGCTTTTCCAAATACTCTCTCATTTTCGTTCTCGGTTTCGCAGTGGCGGCGTTCGCCGCGGACCAGGCCCAGGCCCCTTACAATTCATCCACCATCTCGGGCCTCGGGGCGCGTAACATCGGCTCGGCTGCGATGAGCGGCCGCGTTTCGGCGATCGACGCCATCCGCGAGGCGAACGGCAAGCTGACGATCTTCGTCGGCGCGGCCAGTGGCGGCGTCTGGAAATCGGAAGACAGCGGGACCCGCTACAAACCGGTCTTCGACGAACAGCCGGTCCAATCGATCGGCGCCGTCTCACTCGATCCGAAGAACTCGAAGAATGTCTGGGTTGGCACCGGCGAAAGCTGGACCCGCAACAGCGTTTCCATCGGCAACGGCATTTACAAATCGACCGATGGCGGGGAGACCTGGACGTTCAGTGGCCTCGAGAAATCGGAGCGGATCGCGAAGATCGTCGTCAGTCCAGCGAACGGCGACACGGTTTACGCAGCGGTGCCCGGCAACCTCTGGAGCGATTCTACCGATCGCGGGCTCTACAAGACTACCGACGGGGGCAAGACCTGGAACCTTGTTCTGAAAGGGGCGAACCCTTCGACCGGCGCGTCGTGGGTCGCGATGGATCCGAACGATCCGAACATTCTCTTTGCCTGTATGTGGGATTTCCGGCGGAAAGGCTGGACGTTCCGTTCCGGCGGCGAGGGCCCGGACAAACCATCGGGCAGCGGGCTGTTCCGCTCCGCGGATGGCGGGGCGACATGGACGGAAGTGACGCCGGAAGCGAGCAAGGGTTTTCCGAAGAAACCGTACGGCCGGCTCGCGGTGGCCATCGCTCCCTCGAATCCGAAGCGGGTCTATTGCTTCGTCGAATCGACCGATAGCGCGCTCTTCGTGTCCGATGACGGCGGCGCGACCTGGGACAAGCGCGATAAGAGCAGCTGGATGGTGTGGCGTCCGTTTTATTTCGCGCAACTGATCGTCGACCCGAAAAATCCGGACCGCGTGTTCAAGACAGATGGCCCGCTGATCATGAGCGACGACGCGGGCAAGAGCTTCTCGGTCGTGGGCGGGTTCCAGGGCGCGCACGGCGATCTGCACGCTGTCTGGATCGATCCGACCAACACCCAGACGGTGATCTCGGGCGACGACGGCGGGGTTTATTATTCCTACAACAGTGGCGCGAAATGGTGGAAGGCGGAGAACCTCCCGATCTCGCAGTTCTATCACGTGAGCGTGGACGACGCCGATCCGTTCCGCGTCTACGGCGGGTTGCAGGACAACAGCTCGTGGGTGGGCCAGTCGCAATACCCGGGCGGCATCGCCAACGCGCAATGGGAAAACATGTTCGGTGGCGACGGCTTCTGGATGTTTCCCGATCCGAGCGATCCCGATTATCTCTACGCCGAAGCGCAGGGCGGCTTCGTCGGGCGGGTGAACCGTTACACGCACGAGCGGCGCGATATTCAGCCGAAGGCGAACTACAAGGAGAAGCTGCGCTGGAATTGGAACACGCCGATCGCGCTTTCCCCAAATGAAAAAGGCACGATCTACATCGGCGCCCAATTTCTTTTCCGCTCGCGCGATCACGGCCAGACCTGGGACCGGATCTCGCCGGACCTGAGCACAAACGATCCGGAGAAGCAGAAACAGGAACAATCCGGCGGCGTGACGATCGACAATTCCGCGGCGGAAATGCACACCACGATTTATTCGATCAGCGAATCGCCGAAGGACAAGAACGTGATCTGGGTCGGCACGGATGACGGCAACGTCCAGGTGACGCGGGACGGCGCGAAGAACTGGACCAACGTCGTCGCCAACGTGCCGAACCTGCCCAAGAACTCGTGGGTGAGCTGGGTGCAGGCGAGTAACTTCGACGCAGGGACGGCGTACGCGGCGTTCGATCGCCACACCTTTGGCGACATGGCGCCCTACGTGTTTCGCACGACCGATTACGGCAAGACCTGGACGCCGCTGATCACGGCGCAGGATTCGAAAGGCGTCCGTGGTTACGCGCACGTCGTGAAGGACGACCTCGTAAACAAGGACCTGATTTTTGTCGGCACGGAGTTCGGACTCTTTGTGTCGATCGATGGGGGAAAAACCTGGGCGCAGTTCAAGGGCAGCCGCTTCCCGGCCGTGGCGGTGCGCGATTTGGCCGTCCAGCCGCGCGATCACGATCTGGTGCTCGCGACGCACGGCCGCGGCATTTGGGTGATCGACGATATCAGCCCGTGGCGCGCGCTCACACCGGAGGTGTTGAATCAGGAAGCGACGTTTGTTTCGGCGCGGCCGGTCCAACAGAGGATTGAAGCGAATGGCGGCTGGGCCAGCGGCTCGGCCACGTTCATCGGCGATAATCCGCCGGACGCCGCCGTGATTACCTATTACCAGAAGTCGCGGCATCTTTTCGGGAAGCTGAAACTTGAAGTGCTCGATTCGACCGGCCGCGTGGTGGACACATTGCCGGCGAGCAAGCGCCCCGGGCTGAATCGCGTCGTCTGGAGCATGCGCGAGAAACCGCCGCGGGTGCCGCCGGCCGTGCAACTGGCGGGCGCTGGAACGCAGGGACCGCGGTTGTTGCCGGGCAATTACACCGTCCGAATGACGAAGGCGGGAAAAGTTTCGGAGACGAAGCTGACCGTCGGGCTGGATCGGCGGGCAAAGTTCAACGAAGCGGAACGCAAGGCGCAATACGAAGCAGCCATGAAAGTGCACGCGCTTTTCGGCGACGAAAGCGCGCTGATGGACCGGATCCTGTTCTTGCGAGCGGCCCTGGCCACGAGCAAAGGCGCGATTCCGGAAGGGGATGAGAGCCGCAAAGCGTTAAGCGATTTTGAAGGCAAACTCGACGCGGTCCGGAAACAAATCGTGGCGACGACCGAAGGCGGCGCGATCACCGGCGAAGAACGGCTGCGCGAACACACCGACCAGCTCTACGGCGCAATCCTTACCTACGAAGGCAAGCCCGGCGACTATCAGATCGCCCGGATCGACGCGTTGCGGAAGGAACTGGGCGATGTCACTCGTGATTTCGAAAATGTTGTCACGAAGGATCTGCCCGCGTTGAACGACGCTTTGAAAGCGAAAGGCAAAGAACCGATCCCCGCGCCGCCCGCGAAAGTCGCCGTGAACGAGCAGTCGTTAGGCGGCGGTACCGCGGCACAGTTAGCGTTCGAGCGCGACTAGGAAGCGCTTCGTCATGTCGGTCGGGTCTAACGAGAATAAGGTAAGCGACTCCGAATGCTTTCGGGAGTTCGCCGCATCGCATGGTTATACGGTTGGGCGGCGCGCAGATAGACGCTCCTTCTGTGGATCGTAATAAAGATCTGGCCGGCTGTGCCACTCGTGCTCGATCCCACGCATGACGAGAGCACAGTCTAACTCAACGCTGCCCTCAGGGAAGCGCGCACGATCTGAAAAGAAGCTTGTGTGAGCGGCCTCAACCTCCATCGGATCGATACTCCAATCCAAGCTCCGCAACTCCATGCCGTGATAATGTCCCTTCTCTCGCGTAGCTGAGTAGCCCGTTGCTCCCAGCGAGAAGAAAGAAGCTGCTTGCTCCACCGTGTCGAACAGGCTCGTGTCGGGTAGGGCTTGCCCCACCCGACCCTTGAAATGTGCTTCCTCGCTGCCGTCCTGACGTCGAATGGTCACGGAGATTTCATCGACGGTTTCGTGCGCGACGAAACTGCCCTTGTCGAAAATGCCAGGAAACACTGTGCCACCGAGAAGTTTGTTGAGGGTGGAATTCGTATCTCTGCGCGGAATGAAAACACCTTCTTTCGTCCCGTCGTCTTGATCCCACTCTACCGCGATTCGATGCGCTGCGTTTTCGGATCCCAAGCCCAGCCATGCTGGCACCTTCCGAGGGCGAAGCTCTCGGAAGCGAATCATGCAAACTCCGCCGATCCCTTTTCCGCGGAATACCTTCGGGCGGAAGCCCGGAGGTAGCACCTGCTGCAACACTTCGGGATCGATGTGGTAATTCAGGAGGACGCGGCGATCAATAATTCCGTGGATCGTATCGAGTAACATGACGCGTGGCTCCTCCATCTAACGAGAACAAGATGAGCGACGGCGGAAGTGTGGAAGTCATCTAAAATGTGAAGGCACAGCGGTCCGACGTTCGCTCCATCGCATGGTCGGGTCTGTGGTGGGTCATCATCCTCAAGCTTTGGCCAGAGATACTTTCCGACGACTGCACGAAACGTGAAGTAGGAAATCGGAATCGCGATGACAAAGCCGACGATCTGAAGAATGCGAGTCATCTGCTGGAGCGGCATGGCACCGGCGCCGAGGAATCCGGCAACGAAGCTGCCGACGATCATGCCGACGAGTCCGCCGCCAACCGTGACGACGACGAAGAACAGAAGCCAAGCTTTGAAATACTGGAATTCGGTGGGTTCTTTCATGTGGTGTGGAATAGATCTAACGAGAGCAAGATGAGCGACGGCGGACGAGAGCGCGCGTCGCTCGAAGTGGGAGGGTGGAAGTCATCTCAAAAGTGGAGCGTACAGCGGTCCGGCGTTCGCTCCATCGCCTAGTTAGATCTATTGCGCAGCTCACTCACTGGCTTTGAATCGACTGCTCTTTTGGGCGTGACTGCACTGATCGCATAAGCCGTCACGGTCGAGATGCAGACGCTGGAAGTATTGGCGCAAATTCTCGCCGTGAAAATCTGGATCATCGTTTGGCCGCATGTCAGGGCGGTGCCCGCGTCTGCCGCAGGCCAAACAGGTAACGATCCAATGCGCAAACCGTGGATACTTCCGGACGTAGTCTTCGCCATCTTCGCCGCGACGAATGCTCATAGATCTAACGAGAACAAGATCAGCGACGGCGGACGAGGACGCGCGTCGATCGGGGTGATTGGGCGGAAGTCATCTGAAATGTGAACGCGCAGCGGTCCGGCGTTCGCTCCATCGCCTGGTTAGGCCTCGGTGTCACGTAGAGGGTAATCGGGAAATAACCGTTTGAGCATCTGCAGCAATTCTGACCTGTGTTCGGCCATGCTGCACCGTCGAAGCACGTGGTCCGTAGCTCGGTCCATAATGAATTGCACCTCATCACAGGTCGGACAAATGAGCACGTCGAGAGTACCCGCCGGAACCTTAAATCGGAAGCCATATCGCGGAGCGAACAGGCAATCTGACGTGATCTCGACGGCATGAATGCTCTCAAGCTCACGTGCGGCGAGCGCCATATCCGATGGCGAGAGCACCTTCGGACCCGAAATGAGCTTCGCATCCCGAAAACGCTTGGAACTGCGGTAATGCTTATCAAATAGTGGCGCCACGCGAAATGCTTCGCCGTGAGTCGCCGATGAAAGATCCGGAAAAGCGCCGAAGGCGGGACGTACCGCAAGCGCAATCGCAACGGCAACCAGAGCTAACGCGCGCATGGGCCTAACGAGAACAAGATCAGCGACGGCTAGCGAGAGCGAGCGCCAATTGAAGTGGAAGTGTTTTAATCATGGAAAACGTGGTCGCACAACGGGTAGCCGTTCGCTGCATCTCCTGGTAAGATCATTCGTTCAATGTATCCAATAGCTCCTACCGACAACCTCCCACGCCCCGCCGACTCGCTGTACCGAATATGCGCCTCCTTTAAGATTTGCTTCCGATCCGGTGCGCACAGTCACGCGATCAGTGCGCTTGTAAAAAACCCTCGGTCTCTGAACGACCTTCCCGTGCTCAATACGGCCTTCGATGCCATCTTCCGGAATCGATTCGGGCACAGGATGATTCTCGTAGATGGTGACTATCTCAAGAATCGGATCTCGTGTTACGGCTCGGATCGCGGCGCGTATCTGCGGCTCGTCATGCGACGAAATGTGGCGGCCAGCGTGGGCCGTCGCCACCGATGCGACACAACAAAGAAGAGCAATGGCCGCGCTGTGTGCTCTCATGATCTAACGAGAATAAGATCGGCGACGGCTGGCGGGAAAACGCCTGGCTGCAGGTTGAATGTGGAAGTAATCAAAAGCGGGGACGCGGAGCGGCCAGCGGTTCGCTGCATCGCCTGGTTAGACCGCATTGCGTGCAACGATCTTAAACGCGGCTTCAATGGTATGGCGAGCGTCCCGCTCAATGATCTCATAAGGAAACTCCTTCTCGATCATCGCACGATACTCGATGTTTTCTTCGTGCGAGGGGCGCCGGAAATGGGTAAACGCGTTTCGCGTTTCACGCGCGTGATCAATATGCGCGAATTCGTCAGGTGTGATCATGCCCGACATAGCTGCCTCGCGAAGTAAAGTAGAAATGCTGACACGCTCTAGATCATTACGACCAGCGCCGTAGAAGCTGGCCGCAATGATCCGCTCGATGTACGCGAGGCCCAGGAGTTTGACGGCCAAAAACTGGCCGTAGACGAAACAGTAACGCATCTCCTCATAAAGATACTTCGCCAGAATGCCTCCCGGGAAGCTGAGATACTCTGCCTGCGGCAGCAAATCTGCGATCCACTCTAGGCGTGCTAATCGATCCTCACGCCCGATATCGTCCTCGCGGGTTAGCCATTCGCTTGCTTGCTCGCGGTGATCGCTCATAACGTCTGCGGTCTAACGAGAATAAGATGAGCGACGGCGGACGAGAGCGCGCGCCGCTTGCGGTGAAGATGTGGAAGACATTTCAAATGTGAACGCGCCGCGGTCCGCTGTTCGCTCCATCGCATGGTTAGGCTTTCTGCTAATAAGTAGTAACGATGGCACCATCACCCTGGTCCCACTTACCGTGACGGCGCGTCACCATCACATACATCGGGTCGCCGTGGATACGCTGTATATAATAGCGGCCTCTTTCGTCGTAGTGGCCAACTTTGTGCAAGTCGTCGCTGATATCTACTTTGACATGATTTCGGTCGATCACATGCACGCCATAAATTCGCTTCGAATCCGCGGCGGCGACAGCGGTGCCCAAGTCCGCGCGTGAAATACTGCTAACTTTACCGTCGATGGGGAATTTCCAGGACTGCGGTGAAAAACCTTGTTCGCTCACGCAACCGAACAACGTCATACCGGCGATGAGCAGCGCTACAAATGAAATGGGAGAACGCATGGCCGGGGCCTAACGAGAATTAGACGGATGCGCGTGCACGTGTGCGTGCATTTTCGGACGCACCGGCAGATTGCATTTCTGGCTGGTCATTCGTGGGGTGGTGTCGGTAGGAAGAGGGAATGTCACCCCCAAACCCGCGTTATAAGCTCGAACTCATTAATCATGAAACCGGAGAGCAACTCAAGATCGAATTGATCGATTTGCCGTTTCCCGGCGCGCGCAGCTACCGCATCAGGGTTCACCCCGTGAGATAGAAATGCCAAAGTATTACGTTTATGTACTGCGCTCTGTGGCGGATCGCCAGTTCTACGTCGGATTGACCGGCAACCTGCCCGCGCGCGTGCAGGCCCACAACGCAGGACGTGTCTGTTCGACAAAGGCGCGAGTGCCGTTTGAGCTGGTTTATTGGGAAGGGAGCCTGAACGTGCACGATGCCGCGCAGCGAGAGAAGTACCTGAAGACTGCATGGGGCAAACGCTACCTCAAAGGGCGGCTTCGCGGATATCTCACGGGGTAAAACGGCAAGTGGGCGCAGAAGGTTCCCGTGGCCAGCAAGACGATGGTCGCAAAACAGCTGCGGGGCGGGCTGGTCAAACATTAATCGGCCGGGGGTCGCTCAAGCCAGGCTTTTCCTGCGCCGGCGAACGGAGCCGGATCGCGGGCAAAGAAATTTCGGGTGTGCTCTGGGCGACAATTCGTACCGCAGGCATCTCGCTTGCCCGTTCTGCCAGTTGATCAACGGGCGAGACGCCCGCTGGCCCCACAGGCAAGATGCCTGTGCTACTATCCGCCGGGTGGGGGCGGGACGACGACGATCTTTTTGTTGGGTAACGAGAACATCCAGTTTCCGTCGGCGGTGACGCCGATGAACTTCGCGCGGGTCCGGCCACGCGGGAGCTGAGGCGTCGGCGGTTCTGCCGCGGCCACTTCCTCGTCCTCAACTGGTTCGGCGCGGGGTGCTATTACTTCTTCCTCGGTCGCCTCGCGTTTCGGTTTCTTCGCGCGCTCTTTCTTCGTCGTCGTGCTCGCGGTGACTTTCTTTTCGGGCGCCGGCGCTACTTCAGGTCCCTCGGCGGGAGGCGGGGGCTCGGCCTTGCGAACTTCCGGCGAAGCGGGCCGCGCCGTGGCGACCTGAGGGTTGCGACGCGGTTTTTCTTCCCGGGGTTCGGTCCGAACCGATTCCCGCGCCTGCGCGGGCTCCACATTTTCTTCGACGGCTTTGGTCTCATTCGCCGCGACCCTGGGCGCTTCAGCGGGTGGATTATTGGCCGCGGGCGCGGTCGCTGCCGGTTCGACCGGAGCCGGTGGCGGCTGATTGGCGACGACCGGCGGCGCCGATTCGGTCTTTGCCGGTGGCGGGTTCGCGGCGATATCCGCTGGGACTGTTTGTTCCGGCGCAGTTGGCAGCGGCTTAATGGTCGCCGGGCTCGTCGTGACAGGCGGCGCCTGCTTCTCTGTTTCCTGGGCAACGGTTGCCGGCGCCGTCTGTTCGGGTTGAGGCGGTGCGGGCGCGATTGTCGGCGCGCTCGTTGTAACCGGCGGCGCTGCTTCGGCCGGCTGCGTCACACCGATCGGCACGCCGATCGGCGCTTCCGCCTGGCGGACGCGCTGGTGCCGCACATAACTCGCCACAGAAATCGAGGCAATCGTCGCCAGCGCGATCACGATCGCAGCCAGCGCCACGAGTTTCGTCGAAATCGGGCGTCGCCTCGGGAGAGCCGCCACTTTCGGGCCGGACGCAAATGGCACGCCGAACTTGCGCGCCATCGATTCGCGCCGCTTCACCTGGGCCACGCAATCCTGGATTTGCCGGTAAACGGCCAGCGGATCCTGCGGCCGCGCCGCGGGGTCGACCGACAACATTTGCGCGAGCAAACGACGGACGCGCTTCGGCATTCCCTGCAGTTTATCGACGGCCAGCCCGATCGTGGTCGGCTGCATGGCGAGCGGCCCCTTCGGTGCAATCAGCGGCGGCGCGCCGGTGAGCAGAAACCACATGGTCGCGCCGAGCGAATAAATCTCGGAGCGAAAATCGACCGGCTGCCCCTGCAATTGTTCCGGGCTGACGTAGTGGGTCGATTTGTCGAACGACGCGACCGACAGGCCGCTGCTGGTCAATGTCGGTGCGACCCCGAGAAAGTGCAGCACTTTCACCAGCGGCCAATCGCCCTCCGGCGTCTGCCCCGGAACGAGCATCAGGTTCCCGGGGTTAATGGCGTGATGCGAAATTTTGTGGAACGCCGCGGCGCCCATCGCGCTCATCACCTGGAGAGCGATGCGCAACACGGCGCCGGTCGGCATGGGACCGTGCTGGTTCACCCAATCTTCCGCGCTGGTCCCGTCGAAATATTCGGTGACGTAAACGAGCTGGTCGTCTTCGATGCCGAAATCATAGAGCGCGGGAATGTTGATGTGGTTGATCTGTTTCGCCGCGGTCGCTTCTTCTTCGAGCTTCGTCCGGACAGATGGCTTGAAGGCACCCACCGGCACGACTTCGATGGTCACGTCGCGGCCGGAATCCATGTCGTCGCCGCGATAAATGCGGGCGGTAGTGAGCTGTTCCGTGGCCGCCGCCATCGTGACGCTCGCCGGTTCGGCGCCGACCTGGGCCATTTCGTCCCGAGCGACGCGGTATTTACCGAGAAAGATTTTTTGTTCCATGGCCTGATCCTCTGTTGGTTATTTACGTCGCCCCGTTCCTGTCTGCGAACAGGCGCCGGCCCCCCCTTTTGAATTCGAATCACGACCGGGGCGTGAGTGTTTGACGGCGGCCGATTTAATTCCTTTCCCGGAAAATTAACGAACGCGCTTATTGGATTGCTTTCCCGCCCGAAGTTTCCCAAGCTAGCGGACGCACAGACGGGTTGAACCTGCGATGCGCTCCCCTGGCTTCAGCAAATTACGACGGGTGTTACTGCTATTCGTAGCGGCGGCGACGTTTTCGTCGCTCCACTCCGCCCGGGCCGCGGATTATTTCGTCGATCCGAATGACGCGAACGCCCACGCGACCGTCCAGGCCGCGGTCGACGCGGTCTCCGGCCAAAGCGAATTCGACCGGGCGAACATTTTTATCGCGCCGGGGAGGTATCACGAGTTCGTGACCATCGGCAAGCCGTACGTGAGCTTTATCGGTACCGGCGTTTCGCCGGGCGCGACCACGATCAGTTTCGCGCGCGCATTTGTTTCCGGAGGTTCCGGTTTCGGCGAGGTCGTGGAAATTCAAACTGGCGCCGTCGCGTTCATGGCGCGGAACCTGACGTTCGAAAATTCCCTCGCCGACCGGGATATCGCCCCTGGCCTCGCGGTCCTTTCCATGGCCGACCGCGTCATCTTCGATAACGTCCGGATCCTCGGCTATCAGGACACCCTTTTTCTCGATGGACCGTCGCGCAACTATTTTCGCGACAGCTTCATCACGGGGGACGTCGATTTTATTTTCGGCGACGCGACGGCTGTCTTCGACCATTGCACGATCGAGAGCACGGACGCGGGCTGGGTGACGGCGGCGTCGACCAGCGAAACGACGGCCAACGGCTTCGTGTTCGTCGATTGCACGCTCGTCGCGGGCCGCGATCGCAACCCTGCGGTCGACGACAACACCACCGCGGGGACGAGCACAGTTTTTCTGGGGCGCCCCTGGCTCTGGTGGGAACGAGGGAGGATGCCCAGCGTCATCTTCATCCGCACGAAAATGGGTCCGCACATTACTCTCGCCGGTTGGGATCCGTGGAACGAGACCGGCGTTCCTGGCGTGAATCCGACGGTCGATCGCGATCCGCTCACGCGCTATTCGGAGTTCGGCAGCATGGATTTGAGTGGCAATCTGCTTCACGACACGGACGGAAACGGTACGCCCAATGGCCGGGTCGCCTGGGCCGACCCCATGACGCAAGAGCAGGCCGCGAATTACACCCTGGAGCGAATCTTTGGTCCGATTGAGTTTTGGGATTCGACCACCCAACCGCAAGCGAGCGGCGTCGCGTATGAAAGCCAGGGTGAGCCGTGGAATCCCGTTGCGCAGCTCGCCTTTCTTCCCAGTGAGCCGGGCGCGCCCACCCAGGCGGTCAACATTTCCACGCGGCTCAAAGCGCAGACCGGCGACAAGGTCCTCATTGCCGGGTTCATTTTGACCGGAAGCGAACCGAGGCACGTGCTGCTGAGAGCGATCGGTCCCTCGCTGGAGCAATCCGACATTGAAGGCGCGCTCCAGGATCCGGTTCTCGAATTGCGCGCCGCCGACGGAAGTCGCATCGCCTTTAACAACAGCTGGCGCTACTCGCAGGAAGCAGAGATTATCGCCACGGGCATTCCGCCTTCGGACAACCGTGAGGCAGCGATCCTGGCGACGCTCGGGCCGGGCGCCTACACCGCTATTGTCAAAGGCCGAAGCTCCACCAGCGGCGTCGTCGTCGCGGAAGTTTACGATTTGGGTGAGGGCGGAGGTGGTCAGCTGGCGAACATCAGCACCCGCGGTTTCATCGATCGCGGCGAAGGAGTGATGATCGCCGGGTTTATTTTGGGCGGGGGCACTGGCGACTCCAGAGTGATCGTGCGCGGCATCGGGCCGTCACTCGCCGCGGCCGGGATCGCTCAACCATTGGCCGATCCCACGCTCGAGTTGCATGACGGCAATGGCGTCGCGATAGCGTTTAACGACAACTGGCAGGACACGCAGCGGGACGAGATCCAAGCGACCGGCCTTCCGCCAGGAGATAAGCGCGAGTCGGCCATCCTCGCGTCCCTCCCGCCCGGCCCGTACACGGCGGTCGTGGCCGGCCGCGACGGGGGCGTCGGGGTAGGACTGGTCGAGGTCTACAAGCTCGGATTCTAGCGGCCAGACGTGATTGCCGGCTTGTCGCGGGTCGCATTCTTCGCAAATTTGTCGTGATGCTGGCCGACGTCTCTTTCAGCTCGATTGTCCTTTGGGCCATCTGCCTGCTGCTGGCGGTCGGCGTGGCCTGGACGCGCTACGAGAAGAAAAAGACGCGCGATAAATTCCTGCGCGAATTGATCGCGATGGACCCTGAGCGCCGCGAAAAAGTCCTGGGCCGTTTGCGTCCGGACCTGCAGATGGATTTGCGCCAGCAACTGATGGAGCGTTACCGGATCAGCTCCATCCAGAGTTTCAAGAATTAGTGGCGGCCACATTCAGCCCCGCATCCTCCTGGAAGCTTGCGTGTTGCGATCTCTTCCGCGCATAATCGCCGTTCTATTATGAATACCACCACCCGAATTCTGCTCGCCGGCCTTCTGGGAGCCATTGCCATGTTTGCCTGGACCGCGATTGCCCACATGGCGTTGCCGCTCGGTGAAGCCGGGGTTCAAAACACCGTGGATGACGAGGCGCTCCTCGCCGCGCTGAAGGCAAACGTGAAAAACAACGACGGCCTTTATATTTACCCATCGATGGGGCTCGGGCCGAACGCGACCCACGCCGAACGAAGCAAGGCGATGGAAACGTACGCGGCCAAGCTGGAGAAGAATCCGTCCGGCTTCTTCATCTACCATCCGCCCGGGTCGCGTCCGATGAACATGGGTAAATTTCTCACGACCGAATTCGTTACCGAGCTCTGCGAAGCGTTGCTCGCGGTTTGGCTCCTCGCCCAGACGCGCATCGTGACCTTCGGCGGGCGGCTCGGGTTCGTGGTCGCGGCCGGAATCCTGGCGGCGATCGCCACGAACGTGTCGTATTGGAATTGGTGGGGTTTTCCGACGGTTTACACCGCCTCCTACATGTTCATCCAGGTCGTAGGATTTTTCTTGGTAGGTCTCGTAGCTGCGATTATGTTCCGCCGAGTAACGGCGTAGCGCAGCCCCGCGACTTCGCTTCAACCAAACTAATCACAGTTGTCAGGCTGGCGGCCTCACGTCAGCCCTGATCGCCACATCTTCAATCCTGTTTATGCGTTTCACGTCGCTTCTTCGTCTCTTCATCATGCTCCTGCTCGTGGTCGTGCTCGACCGCTCGGCCTCGGCCCAGGGGTTGCCAAACACGACCCGGCTGCTCCGTTTCCCGACCACCAACGGCGCCCAGATCGTCTTCTGTTATGCCGGCGAGCTTTACACCGTCGCAAAAGAAGGCGGCATCGCGCGCCGCCTCACCAGCGGGCCGGGTTACACGTCCTTTCCCCATTTTTCGCCGGACGGGAAACAGCTCGCGTTCACTTCCCAGTACGACGGCAACACCGAAGTCTACGTGATGCCCGGCGAAGGCGGCGTGCCGAAGCGGATCACGACGACCACCACCGTCGGGCGCGACGACGTTTCGGACCGGATGGGCCCGAACAACATCGTCATGACCTGGGCGAACACGAAGCCGCTCGTCGTTTTCCGCTCGCGCATGCGGACGTTCAATTCGTTCATCGGCGAGCTTTACACCGCCAGCATGGACGGCGATCTGCCCCAGCAATTGCCGGTGCCGCGCGGAGGGTTCGTCTCTTTTTCGCCCGACGATTCGAAGATGGTTTACAACCGCGTCTTCCGCGAGTTCCGCACCTGGAAACATTATCGCGGCGGCATGGCCGACGACGTCTGGCTCTTCGACTTTAAGACCGGCCAGACAACGAACCTGACCAATGATGCGTCCCAGGACATCTGCCCGATGTGGGGCCCGGATAACCGCATCTATTTCATCTCCGATCGCGACGGCCGGATGAACCTGTTCTCGACCGACCTTGCCGGCAAAGACACCAAGCAGCTCACGACTTTCAAGGATTACGACATCAAGTTCCCGTCGATCGGGAAGGACGCGATTGTATTCGAACAGGCCGGGTACATCTGGCGTTACGACATCGCCAGCGGGCAGTCGGCCGTGGTGCCCATCGATATCAAGGAGGATTTTGCATCCGGACGTGCGGCCTTCGTCGACGCATCGAAGCACGTGGAATCCGTTACTTCCGCGCCAGACGGCCAGCGGGTGATTGCGGTCGCGCGCGGCGATTTGTATTCCGTTCCGGCAAAGGACGGGGCTCCGCGCAATCTAACCAGGACCTCGACCGCCCACGAACGCGATGCCGTTTGGTCGCCGGACGGAAAATGGATTGCGTATAACTCAGACGCCACCGGTGAGAACGAGCTCTACGTCCGTTCCCAGGACGGCAAAGGTGAGGCGACCCAGTTAACCAACAACGCCGACACCTACTATTACCAGGCGATCTGGTCGCCCGACAGCAAGAAGCTGATGTGGGCGGATCGCCTGCAACGCCTCCGTTACATTGACGTGACGAGCAAGGCCGTGACCCAGGTCGACCAAAGCAAGGAGGCTGAGATTCGCGGCTACGATTGGTCGCCCGATAGCAATTGGATCGCATGGTCGCGCCAGGAGGAGAATGGTGGCGATCGCGTTTACCTGTTCTCGGTCGCGGACAAGAAACAAACTGCTGTCACCGATGAGTGGTACTCAGCCGACAACCCCACCTTCAGCGATGACGGCAAATACCTGATGCTGACATCCGGCCGCGACTTCAAGCCGCTTTTCGACCAGACCGATTTCAATAACATCTATCGCGACTTGGAACGGGTCTACCTCGTCACCTTGTCGAAAGACACCGAGAACCCAATCGGCCCGCGGAGCGACGAAGTAGGCAAGAAGAAGGACAAGGAGAAGTCCGACGACAAGGACAAGGATAAGGATAAGGATAAGGACAAAGCCAAGCCTGACAAGAAATCAAGCGACGACGCGAAGAAGGACGATAACAAGGACAAAGAACCGCCCGCCAAAAAACCGGTAACCGTGAAGGTGGACCTGGATGGCATTCACGACCGCCTGGTGGCTCTCGACATTCCATCAGCTAACTACTCGAGCCTCCGTATGATTAACGACCGCATCTTCTACTTGCGGCGGACCGTGGCCGACGATCGCGGCGACGAAGACGACGATGGACCGGACAACCGCCGCTGGCACCTTTGCTCTTACAGTCTCGAGGATCGGAAGGAGACGACGCTGGGCGACGTAAGCTCCTACGAGATCACCGCCGATGGAAAGAAGATGCTGGTAAAGGTGGGCAAGGAGTACGCGATGATCGAGCTGCCCAAGGACAAGATCGAGATCAAGGACGAGAAAAGCGGAAAGGATTTTCGAATCAAGCTCTCCGGGCTCGACATGAAACTCGATCGCCACGCGGAGTGGACCCAGATCTACAACGAATCGTGGCGCCACATGCGCGACTTCTTTTACGCGCCGAACATGAACGGGGTGGATTGGAAGGCGATGCGCGACAAGTATGCCGCCCTGGTCCCGTTCGTGAATCACCGGAACGATCTGACCTATCTGATCGGCGAACTAATCGGCGAGCTGAACAACGGCCACGCTTATGTCGCCGGCGGTGAGCGTCCGGAAACTCCCCGGATCAAGCTGGGCTTGCTCGGCGCCGAGCTATCGCGCGATCCCGCGAGCAAGGCTTACAAGATCGAGAAAATTCTGCCCGGCGAGAACTGGAACAAGCGGGCCCGCTCGCCTCTGACTGCCATTGGCGTGAACGTGAAGCCCGGCGATTACATCCTGGCAGTGAATGGCACGCCAGTTAGTTCGCTTGCGAACATCTACGACGCGCTTATCGGCACCGCCGACAAGCAGGTGACCCTGCGGATTAACTCCAAGCCGTCTGACGACGGCGCACGTGACATTACCGTTGTCCCGGTGGCCGATGAATCGCCGCTCTACTACCGCGCGTGGGTCCAGAAGAACGTCGATGAAGTCGCCAAAAAAACCAACGGCGAGGTCGGCTACATCCACATTCCGGACATGGGTCAACCGGGGTTGAACGAGTTTACCAAGCAATACTTTCCCCAGATCCGCAAAAAAGGTCTTATCGTCGACGTGCGCGGTAACGGCGGCGGTTTCGTTTCTCCGCTCGTGATCGACCGGCTCCGCCGCGCTCTGGTGATGGTTGAGATCGCGCGGAACGGCACGCCCCAGACCAATCCGCCGCAGACGTTCCTCGGGCCGATGGTCGCGTTGTGTAACGAATTCTCCGCATCAGACGGCGATATTTTCCCATACCGCTTCAAGACCAACGGGCTGGGCAAGCTGATCGGGAAACGAACCTGGGGCGGTGTCGTCGGGATTCGGAATCCGCTTCCGCTTACCGACGGTGGCCAGCTCTTTCGGCCGGAGTTCGCGCCGTTTTCGAAAGACGGAAAAGAATGGGTCATCGAAGGTCACGGCGTCGACCCCGACATCGTGGTGGATAACGATCCCGCGAAGGAATTCCGCGGCGAAGACGAGCAACTCAACCGGGCGATCGAAGAGATCCAGAAGGACATGAAGACGAAGAGTTACTCTTTGCCGCCGGGTCCGCCGCCGTATCCGAATCGGAATCCGACTCCGCCGCCGGCGAAGTAACGTCCTAACCGCCGTCTGACGTTGTCATCCTTCGCGAGGCTCAGGATGACAAGCAGAGGGCGCGACTGGTTATAGCTCGCGTGTCATCGCTATGGCGCCGTCGATATTTTCCCAGCCGTTACGCAGCCAGAACTCGTGACCAGCGGGGTTATCGCCGGCCACAAGAATGATGGCGCGTTTTAACCCGGCGTTGCGCAGACCGTTGACGCAACTGTCGAGTAATTGTTGGCCGACTTTCAGGCGACGATGGGTTGACGCGACAGCGAGATGATAAATCCATCCGCGCCGTCCATCGTGCCCGCACAGCGCCGCCCCGACGATCTTGCCGTCGGCTTCGGCGACACGGCTTAGCCCCGGGTTGCGCTGGAGGTATTCGGCGATTTCCTGGCGCGAATCGCCTTCGCAAATCTCGACGCCTTCCACGCCGGTCCAGAGCGCGATCGCGTCATCGTAATCGGCCATCACGAATGCTCGGGTCGTCACGCCGCCGCTCATGCTGGTTGCCCGGCCAGCCCCAGCCGTTCCGCGTCGGCTTGCAACGCGCTGATCACGATGGCGATCACATCTTCCAGCGGCATCCCGAGCTCCGCGGCGCCGCGGGTGATGTCGTCGCGGTTCACGGCCCGTGCGAATGCCTTGTCCTTCATCTTCTTCTTCACCGCCGCGACATCTACTTCGTGAACGCTCTTCGATGGCCGCACTTTTGCCACGGCCATGACAAAACCGCTCAACTCGTCCACGGCATAAAGCGTCTTCTCGAGCCCCGTCTCCCGCGCGACCCCGGCGTAGTCCGCATGGGAAAGAATCGCGCGGCAAACCTCATCGCTCCAGCCTTGCTCGCGCAACCAGGCGACGCCGACGAAAGGATGGCCGTCGGTCGGGCTTTGCTCCTGGTTCGGATGCCGCTCGTAATCCATGTCGTGCAAAAGCCCGACGGCTTCCCACAGATCGGCGTCCGCGCCGCCGCGTTGCGCGAAATATTTCATCGAATCCGCCACGGCGTAACAATGGCGGCGCAAACTTTCCGACTGGACCCATTCGTGCAGGATCGCGAGCGCTCGTTCAGCCAGCATGTTTGCTAGATACCCAAGGTTGAAATGAACTGCTTAAAATTCGGCAGCAAATCCGTCGCGGCATGGATGAACATCAGCGCGATCAGGTTCCGCGTCCGCGCCCAGACAATCCCGAAAAAAATGCCGCTAATCGAGAGCACGACGATCGCGTAGGCGACGGCATCGATCACCGGCGGGTTTTCGCCGATTGCTTCCGATAATCCGGCGCGCCGCAAGATGAACCCGGGCGCATGCGCCAGGCCGAAGAGCAAGGCCATCAGCGCCACGCCGGAGATCTCCGATTTGAACCAAACTGCCAGCCGCGTCTGGAGGAGCCCGCGAAAAAAGAATTCCTCCACCAGGCCCACTTCGAGAAAGAGCCACCCGAAGCAGAGCGGCAGCCCGAGCGCAAGCTGGCTCACGGTAAACTCACCGTGGCGAATCGGCGCGGCGGCGGTTCCGGCGAAATATTGAAAGAGCAGGATCAGCGTGCTGAGAACGACGACGACGAGAAGGTGGTTGCCGGCCAGGGCCCGCAGCCCGGCGAATTGAATTCCGAAATCGCGCCACCGGTATCCAAACAGGATGCGAAAAAGCGCGAATGGAATAGCAACGAACACGAGCAGCTTCCGGCCGAGCACCACGAGAAATTTTCCGCGCGGCGAAGCCAGCCAGCTCGCAGGCACGAGCCCTTCCGAAAGGACGGCGCCCCAGATCAGATAGAGAACGACGCCAACCAGGCAGGCGAAGAGCACCCACATCTCGGCGGAACTTCGGCGAGCCGTTACCGCGAGCGGTCGCGCCCGGAGCGTCGTCACCCAGGCGAGCAACGGAAACGCGATGCCGAAAATGATGATCCCTCCGATCGCGTCTTCGCGTCCAAAAGCCGGGTTCCGCCAGAGCAAGGCGAGGCTGACCGCAAATGCCGCCAGACCGACCAGCACCCAGGCGTTCCCGAAGATATTGCGCAGCGTCTTCACTCGCGACGCAGGCGGGCGCGAAACCATCGGTGCAGCGGGACGAGGATCGCCATCGAACAATAAATCCAGCCGCTCCAATCGATATGCCGGAGCGGTAAAGTCAGGGCCAGGATCAGTGCGATGATCCCGATAATCGTGGGAACGCTCCATCCCGCGACGTCGTCGCGCGTCAGGATTTTTTCCCGGGCGTTGAGGCGCAGCGGCTCGCGCAATTGCCAGGCGCGCCAGTGAAGCAGCACAATCTCGAGCGCGATGGTGGTAAAGCCGAGCGCATAGATGGAGAAAAGGGCGCGCGCGTCCACTTCGGCCTGGACGCTGAGGGAGTGCCCCAATCGTCCATGGCTCAGTCCGTAGAACATCGCGCCAAAGAGCGCCTTCAGCGGATAAATATAGATCAGGACCGAGACGAGCAGCGCCCAGCTAATGAAGCTCGAAACCCCATCCTCCAGTCCGTAGCGCCGGCTCCAGAGCCAATGGCCGCGCCAGAAAATTCCGAGCACCGCCACGCTCGCAACGAACGCCGGCACGTTTCGGAAGGCCGCGAGAAGGGCGTTAATATCATCGGGCGCCCGGTCCGAGGCGATCACCATCGTCGTGACAGCGAAGGCGAACGCGGCGTCGATGAAAGTTTCGAGCCGCGTCATCTCGATCCCGCGCAAGCGGAACCCATCGATCCGCGGGAGCGCGTCGAGGTTCTCCGGAAGAGCGGACGTTATCGCCTCATCTCGTTTGCTCGTGCTCAAAGGTGGCCGCGAGTTTGCCGAAAAATTTCTCCAACCGGAAGCGGCAAGTTCTTGTAACCCGCGGCCGCTGCCGGCGGTCATCCTACGGAGAGCGATCAACGCTCTTATCCGTTACCGGCCTTAACCCAACATGAAACGACTTGTTCTGATTCTCATCTTGCTCTCCGCGATTGGCGCGCGCGCCGATCTCAAATCGTGGCTGCACGGCGCCCCGCCCCCGACTCCGACGCCCGGCCCGCCCGACGCGAAAGCGGCCACGGTGGTGTTTGCGCCCAATGTGACGGCCGACAAACAAATCTTCGATTTCATGAGCGCGTTTGCGGAAGCGATGCGGATTCACGACGGGAAGGCGCTCAAGCCGTTGCTCTCGCAGCGGTACGCAATCGAGGACCTGCCGGAGGGGCACGGGAGCGCCGCGGATTTCTTCATGCAGGCGATGGTGAAAGCAAAAGCGCCGGAGGAGATCGTGATCACCGCCATCGAGCGCGAAGGCGATGCCCGCTTCGCGAAGATGGAATTTCGTTCCACCGAGCGCGGGACGAAAGAGCGGACCTTCAAGTTCGACGGAGACGGCAAACTTTTAGGCGCGGACTTCTTCACCCTCCAGCGCCGATGATTGCGCCAGCAGATCCGGAGCGGGACTCGGACATCATTCGGCTCGACGGCGCGACGAAATCTTTTGGATCGCGCGGCGGTCAAACCTTTCCGGCGTTGCGCGGTGTCTCGCTGCGGGTGGCGCAGGGAGATTTTCTCGCGGTGCTGGGAAAATCGGGAAGCGGCAAATCGACCCTGCTGAATCTCATCGCCGGAATCGATCGCCCGACCGAAGGCGAGGTCTGCGCCGCCGGAGAAAACCTGAACCGGCTCGGAGAAAACAAAATGGCGCTCTGGCGCGGACGGAACGTCGGCGTCGTCTTCCAATTCTTTCAACTGCTTCCGACTCTGACGGTCGAGGAAAACATTCTGCTGGCGATGGACTTCGTCGGCAAAATTCCGGGCGCCGGCCGGCGGAAGCGGGCGCGGGATTTACTCGAACTCGTCGGGTTAAGCGACCAGGCGGTGAAGCTGCCGTCCGCGCTTTCCGGCGGCCAGCAACAGCGCGCGGCGATCGCGCGCGCACTCGCAAACGATCCGCCGATCGTCCTCGCGGACGAACCCACGGGGAATCTCGATTCCGAAACATCGGCCGCCGCCGCGGAGCTTTTCCACGGCCTGTTCGCGCAGCGCAAAACGCTCTTGATCGTGACCCACGACGACAGGCTCGCCAGCCGCGCTCATCGCGTGATCCGGTTGAAGGACGGCCGGATCATTGCCGACGAGACCAATCATTCCGGGCGCGAATGAACACGCAATGGCGGAAGATCGCGGGCGATTTCCGGCGGCATCGGCTCCAGATTTTTCTCATCGCGGTCATCCTAATTTTGGGAACAGCCGGCGTGGTCGCGGCGCTGAACGCGCGCGCAGTTCTGGCGCGGGAAATCGAGAAAAGTTACCGGCTCGCGAACAGCGCCGACATCATTCTTTGGTTCGACAAAATCGAGCCGCCGCTCCTCGAGCTGATTCGAGCGCGGCCGAACGTGGCGGAAGTCGAGTCGCGGGCGACGGTGTTCAGCCGGATCGCCGGGAAATCCGGCGAATGGTTTCCGATGCGGATCACCGTTCTGCCTGACTTCGCGGACCAGAAAGTGAATCTGATTCATCGAGATGGCGGCGGGGCGTGGCCCGCTGCGGACCCGGGCATCCTGGTCGAACAATCAGGGGCTGGGCTGCTCGGTCTTCGTGAAGGCGAAGAAGTGCGGGTGCGGACACCCTCGAGCGACGCGGCCGGTATTCGATTGAGCGGATTCGTCCACGACCCGGCCGTCGCGCCGAGCACACAGGACCGCATGATCTACGGTTACGTCACGCCGGGGGCGGCGGCGTTCCTGGGCCAAAGCGCGAACCTCGATCAGCTCCTGGTAAAACTGAAAGCGCGCGGGAGTCTGAGCGATGTCAGCGAGTTCGCGGATGATTTAGCCGCCTGGCTAAAGACCCGGAACATGGCGCCATTGCGGGTGGACGCGCTGAACAATACCCATCCGCACGCGGTGCTGATGACGGCGATGCTCCGGGTGCTCGAAGTGCTCGCCGGGCTTGCCTTCGTTTGCAGCGCCACGCTCGCGGGCTGCGTGATCTCGCTCTGGATGCGGCGCGAAGTACGGCAGGTCGGCATTATGAAAACGCTGGGCGCACGCTCCTGGCAGCTGGCCCGCCAATACCTCGCGCTTGGCGCGCCGGTGGTTTTGTTTGCGCTCGTCATCGCGCTCCCCCTCGGCACGGCCGTTGGCCGATGGGTGGTGAAATATCACCAATCGATGCTCAACATCGATGTCGCTGATTGGAACGTGCCGCGCGCCCTCCTTCTCGAAGAATTATTTTTCGCGCTCGGCGTTCCGTTGCTGGCGATGGCCGTCCCGATTTTTCGCGCGGCGCGCATTAGTCCGCGGCAAGCGATCCAGGATCCGGGCATCGTCGCGCCGCGCGGGCCGATCGCGCTCACCTCACGCGTGATCAGGATGCCTGGCGACCGGCGCTGGAGTTTCGCGCTGCGTAACAGCTTTCGCCGGCCCTGGCGCCTCGCGCTCATCTTGCTCGCGCTTTCCGCGGGCGGCGCGTTGTTTTTGACCACGCACAATAATTACGAAAGCCTGATGCGGGTGATCGACGCGGCCCTGGCGAATCGCGGGCACGACATCGAAGTGCAGTTGCAACGCGCGGGCCCCGCGGCGCAGCTCGAAGCGGTCGCCCATACCGTGCCGGACGTGGAAATTGCCGAAGCGTTTCGGCGCGCGAGCGTGAATCTCGTTACGGACGACAACGGCCCGATCGCGGTCCGGGAAGGACGGCGCCTGCTTCTGTGCGGTTACCCTGTGGGAACGCGATTACTGACATTGCCTCTGCGCGAAGGCCGCTGGCCCGCGGCGACGGAGGTCGACGCGGTCGTCATTAACCGGCACGTCCAGGAAGGCGCGCCCGGTTTGCGATTGGGCGATCAGATCACGGTAAAATTTCGCGAGCACAAAACCAAAGTGCGCGTCGTCGGGATCGTGGAAGAAATCGGCACGCCGGTGATTTACGCCGCGTTCCCAGTTTTCGAGAATATTACCGGGCTCGGCGACGCCTCGGCGATTTTGCGCGTGAAAACGAAGGGCGATCGCGACGACCTCGTTGCCGGGGTGCTCGAACAGGCGCTTCTGGACGCGCGACTCACGCCCAGCCTGGTGAACACGAAGCGCGAATTCCGGGCATCGCTCGAAGAACATTTCGCGGTGGTCGGCGGCGTGATGAAAATGATCGCGCTCGCGTCTGCCCTGATTGGCGCGATCACGCTCATCGCAACCGTGAGCCTCGGGGTGATCGAACGCGGCCGCGAAATCGGCGTCATCCGTGCGATCGGCGCAAGACCGCGCGCCGTCATCGCCATCTTTCTCGTCGAAGGCGGCGCCGTGGCGTTCCTGAGCGCGATTCTTTCCATAGCGGGCGGGATAATTCTCGCGCGGCTCCTCAACGGCATGGCGGAGCGACAGCTCCTGCACGTCGCGGTCCCGCTTTACGTTTCGCGCCTCGGCCTTGGATTGCTGTCCTGCGGCGTGCTGTTGGTGGTTCTCGGAGTGTGGCTTTCAGTCAGCCGCATCCTGCAAATGTCCGTCCGCGACGCGCTCGCCTACGAGTAAGGACGCCGGCTCCTAACCGCCTTTGTTTTTGTTCTCCGCCTTGATCTCCGCGACGACGTCCTGCTGCATTTGTTGCATTTTTTGCATGACCGGTCCCATCGCCCCCTGCATTTCGTCGATCGTGCTTTGCATCGCCGACGGCATTTTGGTGATGACAGCCTGGCCTGCGGGGGTTTTGTAAAACGCGATCATGCCATCGACCTCCTGTTGGCTGAAGGTCTTCTGGTAAATCCGCACATACATCGGCTCCAGTTTCTTCCAGTCCAGCAGCTCCTTCATGATTTGGGCTAGTTCGGCGCGGCGACGGTCGATGTTTGTCTGCACCTTTGGCGAAACCTGCTGGCCTTTGGTCGCCTGGGCGATGGTTTGTTGCATCAGGTTGTCCATCTGGTTCATGACCGAATCGACGAGCTTATGGGACTGGGCCACTTCGAGGAGTTGTTTGATGGAAGCTTCCGACGGCGGGGCGGGCGGCGCCGGCGTGGGCGAAGTCGGTGGCGCGTTTTCCGCGGCATGGACGAGCGAGACGCAAATGGTGAGGATGAGGATAATTCGCGTGATCATCGTTCGTTAGACTAGATCGGCGGGCGACGGGTTGAAAGGCAAAGCGTGGACGGCTGCGCACCGAATGGAGTAGGTTCGGCGACTGTGGAGGCTGCCGCACCTTTCTCCTACCGGCGAATGCCGAAGCTCGTCTTTCTGTTGCGGCGCCTCCGTCGCGCGAATTATGAGCGCGAGATGGAGCTTCTCGATTTGCTTTGCGATCGCGGCCGGCCCGGCGTGGATATTGGCGCGAAGATCGGGATGTATACCTATCGGATCCGCGCCCATTCATCCGAGGTGATCGCGTTCGAGCCGATCCCGATGTTCAACCAATTTTTAAGCGCGGTCTTTGGGCGCAAACGCGTGCGGGTCGAGCCCTTCGCTGTTTCAGATCAACGCGGCCGGGCAAGGCTGCGGTTGCCCTACGGCCATGATGGCAAGCCGAAGTTCGGCCGCGCGACGATCGATCCCGCCAACCGCTTCGACATGGGGGTGATCGCGCGCGCGGACGAGATCGAAGTCGAAACCCGCCGGATCGACGATTACGATCTGGTCGACGTCGGGTTCATCAAGATCGATGTCGAGGGTCACGAACTCGCCGTCCTCGCCGGCGCCGCGAACACGCTCGCCCGCCACACGCCGAATTTGCTGATCGAGTGCAACGACGAGCACCAGCCCAATGCGGTCAGGCGGCTCGGCGAGTGGCTCGACGCGCATGGATACGACGCCCTGTTTATCGATGGCCGCGAGCTGCGCCCGATCAACGAGTACCAACGCGAAGTTCACTGGACCAGGCACGGCGTCGAGAACTTCATCGCGATCCATCGGTCGCGGCCCGACCTGTTCGATCGGCTGACCGCGCGAGTCAGTCAGGGCTTGGAAGGTTGAAGCAAAGCGGCACGCGATGAGATTGCATTCTGCGCGCGCTCTCCTATTTTGCCGCTGCATGAACGCACCCAAACGAGTGGAGCAATCGGAACGGGCTGCGATGTCGGCCGAAGCATTGATCGGTCTCGGTATCACGATCGCGGCGCTCGGTTTGCTCGGGCTCTTGCTCGGCTGGGCGCAGCACATGCGCTCGGTCCCGGAAAGCGCGATGCTCTGGCTGGGCCTCGGAGCCGGTTGCGTGGTTCTCGGCGTGATTATCGCCGCGGCGGCGCGAGCGAAGAAAGGGCGGTAGCGCCGTTCTCAGCAGTGGCCAGAGAGGGCCGCGCACAGAGCTCGTGCGCGAAAGAGCGCGCTTCCTCTTCCAGCGAGCCGACGCTGAAATTGCGTGAGTTGCGGCGATCCGTGAGATATTCCGCGACGAACGATTCCAGGCCGCCGCTGCGTTCGCACTGCGCCACGTGAACAAGCTGATGCAAAAGCAGCTCGCGGTTCCGCCAGCTATCAGCCCGGATGATAATCCCATGGCCAATCGCGACCCCGCGCGAAGAATCGGTGATGATTTGGGCGTGGCGCGCCGCGTCCGCCAATTCTTTTTCGTCTGGCAACGGAATGCGATCGACCACCAGAACCCGAACCCGCCCCGGGTTGCGCACGCCGGCCCGCCGCGCGTCCGCGGTTTGGGCGGAATTGAGGGGAACGCCGTGCTCAAGGATGTACGCTTCCTGGCGGGCTGCCCACGCGAAGGCGAGCGGCGCAAGACGGTCAAAGGTTTTCTGGTCAATCATAGCGGGAGGATTCTTTCGATTATGGGAAGCACGGCCCGTGCGAGCCTCCCTTTGCCGGGCAGGATCTGGGTTTGTTTGAAACCCACGGGCAATTTAGTATCGGACTGATGCAAGCCGGTGAGCGTAGGCCATGGAGCCATTTCGCAGCGCGATCGACGATTATTTTGGTATCGGTCGCGCTCGTCCTAAGTGGGCTTGCGCAACGGGCTGGCGCTGAGATCCCGGATTGGGATGCGGCTGTGCGCCCGCTCGACGAGGGAGCGCCGCAGGTCGCGGTGATGCGACTGAGGAATATTCTGAGTCGGTCCCTCGCTCCTGCCGACCACAACACCGTCCTGGCCAAACTGGGCGAAGCGCTCCTGGCCGCCGGCGAAGCGGACGAAGCGCTAAAGGTCCTCGAAGATCCGGGGTTGCAAGATCTGCCCGCAACCTGGCTTTGGCGGGCGCAGGCCCTCGCCGCGCGGCAACGCTGGAGCGACGCGCTTCCACTCTACGCGAAAGTCGTTGCCCAAAATCCGTCGCCTGGGCGAAGCACCGCGCTGTTCGGCCGGGCCGAAGCGCTCCGGGCTTTGCAACGTTTCGATGAGGCGCTCCAGAGCTACGCGCTTCTTCTCGGCGATGTGGTTTGGAACGACCGCGCCCAGCTGCGCTCGATCGAGCTGCTTCTCGACAAGCGCGATAACGCCGGCGCCCGCCGCATTCTCGACAAAGCGCGGCCGGCAGCGCTCGCGGACAAAAAGGAAAAGCGTTATCTGCAGGGCCGGCTCGAAGCGCAGCTCAATCATCACGAGCGGGCCATCGAACTTTACCAGACGATCCTGCGACGGGCGGAAGGTTCGAGCCGGGCGGTGTTGATCGCGACGCTGTGCGCGATGGCGGACTCACATTTGCAATTGCAAACGCCGGAGGCCGGCGACGATCCGCTCGAGGATTTTATCGAACATCATCCGACCGATCCGGGGTTGCCCACCATCTTTGAAAAGCTCGACCAGCTTTATCGGGCCGAGCGACAGGCTTCGAGCCAGGAGCTGAGCCGCTGGGCCAACGATCCGGCGCAGCCGCGGCGGGCTCTTGCCCAATGGTATTTCGCCCGGGCCGAGCTTCGCGCGGGTCGCCGCGAGGCGGCATCCGGAGCGTACGCGAAATTGCGCGAACAAGCCGCGCACGTCCCCGAGGTTGCCCCGGGGCTGTTCGAATTTGCGCAGATGGAACTCGAAGAGCGCCACTTCGCCGAAGCCCTCACGATTTTGAACGAAGCGGCCGCACTACATCCCGAGCCGGCGTGGTCGGAGCGGATCACGCTCCTCATGGCGCGAGTCCAATATCAGGCGCGCCATTTCGATAAGGCTGCGCAGGGCTTCGAACAGATCGCGAACAACTCCCCGCGTCTTCGCCGCGACGCTCTGTTCAATGCGTCCCTCGCGTGGCTTCAGCAGAATGATAAGGACCGGTTCCTGATCGATACGAAAGAGCTCTCAAGCGCAGGCGCGAACGATCGAACGCGGGCGGATCTTTTGCTGGAGCAAGGGCTTACCCAGGCAGCGCAGGGCGAGGCCAAAGCCGCGCAAACCATCGGGGATTTTGTGAACCAATTCCCCGGGCACAACCGCGCAGGGGAAGCATGGGTGGCGCTCGCTGAGCTCGCTTTCCACGCCGCGCCCCCGCGTTTCGACGAAGCGCGAAAAAATTTGGACCGTGCGCGTCAAAGCCCGCCGAACGCTGCCGCGACCGAGGGGGCCGATTACCTCACCATCTGGCTTGAAGACGCGGCCGTGGATTCCGATCCGGCCAAAGTCATTTCCGCCGCTGACAATTTTCTCCGGAAATATCCCGCGTCGCCTTTCGTGGCCGATGTCCGGATGAAGCTGGCCGAGACCTATTACCGCCGGCAGGATTTCGCGAACGCCCAGACCCATTTTCAAATTCTCGCACAGGAAAATCCGCGGGGTCCGTTTACGGAGCGTGCCTTGTTTTTCGCCGCAAAATCGGCCACGCAAAGCATGGCGGCGCAATCGCTCGATCGCGCGCTGGTGTTGTTGGACGAAGTCGTAAAGAAAAACGGGGAGCTGAAATGGGCCGCGCGGAACGAGCAGGCGGCGATCGAGCGCAAGCTCGGGAAAAACCAGGACGCCGCGACGCTTTATGAGGAGGTCCTGCAGGGAAACGCCAAGCCGGAGGAAAAGCGTGAAGCACTCTGCGGGAAGGGCGACATTCTGTACGAGACCGGAGAGACGGATCGCGAAAATTACCGGCGCGCGATTGACGTTTACGACCAGCTTGCCGCGCAAAAGGATGCGCCAATCCATTGGCGAAATCAGGCGCTGTTCAAAAAGGGGATCTGTCTCGAGAAACTGGGCGATCGGGAGAACGCGCTCGGGGCGTTTTACAAAATCATCGAGGAAGAAAATCGTCCTGACCGGCCCCAGCGCGAATTTTTCTGGTACTACAAAGCCGGATTCAACGCCGCGCGTTTACTCGAAGACGATTCCAAATGGCAACCGGCGGCGGTGGTTTATCAGAAGCTCGCATCCGTTGGCGGCACCCGCAGCGACGAAGCCCGGTCGCGCTTAAGCCGTCTCCGGCTCGAGCATTTTTTGTGGGACCAATGAAGCCGCTTCCATCGCTTTGATAATCGCGGCCAGCGCCGCGTTCACCGGGCAGTCAATCCCTTTCCGCGCGCCGAGGGCGGCGACCGCGCCATTGAGATAATCGATTTCGGTCGGACGGCGCCGGCGAAGGTCCTGGAGCATGGAAGCGATGTTGTGAGAAGATCGAAAGAAGTCGTCAATCTCGCGGACTAGATCGGTCTCGAACTTGATGCCTTCGGTTGCGGCGACAGCCAGGCATTCCTCCACCACGAGCCGCTTAAGCGGAGCGAGCTCCGTGTTCGCGATGCCGCGCACTTCGCAGCCGAGGATCGCGGTGATCGGATTCACGACGCAATTCACGATAAGCTTGTACCAGACATCGCGGCGTATGTCCGACGAAATGCGGCAATCAAGATCCGCTGCCGTAAGGATGCGCGCGATTTCGTTGCTCCGCTCGTGCCGCTCCAACACGGTGTAGCCGCGTGCCAGAAATTCGATCACACCGGGGGTTTTGAAAATGGCGCCGAACTGCGTGAACCCGCGAAGAACCAGCCCTCGACCCTGCAAGGCCTCGCGCACGATCTCCTCGCTGGCGAGGCCGTTTTGCAAGGACACAATCGTCGTGTCGTCGCGAACGAGCGGGACGATGAGCGAGACAGCGGCGCCAGTGTCGGGCACTTTGGTGGTGACGAGGACCAGGGTGTTCGCCTGGATGGCGTTGACGATGGTGGCGGCGCGGAGCCGCACAACAGCGGATTCGAGCCCCTCGATCCGCAGGCCATTGAGGTTGATCGCATCAACATGGGCAGGACGGCCGATCAGAGTGACCTGATTGCCGGCGGCAGCGAGTTTCGCCCCATACAAACTGCCAATCGCACCCGCGCCAAGAACGATGATCTCCATCGGTCGCGCAGTTTATCACGCTTGGCCCAGATGCGACATGGCCGCCGGGGCGGCGTCTTAGTTTACGCGTTGTTCGACGCCGGCGAGCGACGATAACTGTGAGACCTGCGCCAGCGCCGCCTGGGCTTCGGCCGTTCGGCCCATCTTTTCGAGGATGTCGGAAAGAAGAAGGTATTGCCGAGGCTGGTCCGGTTGTCGGGAAACGGCGCGGCCTTGGGTCGCGAAAGCGGCTTCGAGGTGATTGTGTCGGACCTCCATGAGCGCCAGCAGATTCAGCGCTTCCACCCCGTAAATATCGAGACGGCTCGCGTGGCGGAAGGCGGCTTCAGCTTCCACGACGTTCCCTGCTTCCGAGAACAACTTTCCGAGGGCGACGGCGGCCGGCGCATGCCACCAGTGGCGCTTCGCAAAACCTTGGACGACCGGCAGGGCTGCTTGTGGTCCGTGAAGTTCGCGAAGCAATTCTGATTCGAAGCTGATCAATTCCCACGTGTCCGGATAGTCCCGCACGCCGCGCTCCACGGTTTCGAGCGCGCCGGTCACATCCTTTTCGGCGAAGCGAAGATGGGCAACGTTCAACGCCGCGATCCATGTGCGCGGATATTCAGTGCGCGTCCGGGCAGCCGCTTTCGCCGATTCAGCGAAATACTTGTTCGCCTCTTCCATTTTTCCTTCGCGATAGAGCAGGTGGGCAAGGGCGTTGATGGCGATCGGGTAGTCGGGTTCGATTGCCACGACGCGGCGAAGGAGCGGCTCGGCCTCTGCGTATCTGCCTTTCGCAGTGAGAACGAGGCCGAGGTTGAGGGCGATACGAGGCTTGGAAGCACCCGAGGCGAGCGAGTTACGGTAGAAGGTCTCCGAGTTAAGCCAGTCCTCGCTGCGGACGTAGCTTCGGGTTGCCAAAACAGCGACGGCCAGCGGCAACACGAGCGCGGCGAAAGCCCATCTCGATTTTCGCAATTCTGCGGCGCAACCATAGCCAAAAATGAGCAAGCCCATGCTCGGCAGATACAACCAATGCTCTGCGACAGTGGCATTCAATTCGACCAGGTTTGAGATCGGCAGAAACGCAATGACGAACCAACCAGCGCCGAACGCACGAATCGCGCGGGCTGATCCTTTCCAGCAGGCGCCGAACAAAAGTGCGGACACAACAAGCAGGCCGAAGAACGAGAGATATTCCGCGCGCACGGCCGTTCGCCATCCAGCGTTGCCCAGTAATTCCGCGGGGGAGACGACGGTGCGGTCCATATGGAGATTTGCCGGATAGATCAGCAGCCGGCCGTAATCGCCGAGCGCGCGCATCATTAAAGTCGCCCGCACTACCGCCGGCGAACGAGCGGTGGTTGGGTTGCTCTGGCGCCCTTCGGGCAATGCGCGCAGCGCGAGATAACCGGCAACAACGCACAAACAGGCGGCGACGATGGCCCACTTGCGTCGGGGCGTTTCGGCGGCAAACGCGAAAAGATGGAGGAGGAAAACCGCCACCCAGATGAGCGCACTTTCGCGCGAACAGAGCGCGAGCAATCCGCACAGACAAGCCAGCGCGTATAACCCGGCGCGGATTGGACGCCTTGTCACGCCCCGCCCGCGCAAATAAAGCAACCAAGCCGCGCAGGCGAAGAACGCCGCCAGGCTATCCGCACGTCCCGAGATATAATCGACGGCAGCGCTGTGCGCGGGATGAACGACCCAGAGTAGCGCTATCCAGAACGCCCCGGCCAATCCGACGCGGCCCGCGCCATCCCCGGAATGTTTTCGCTGCCGCAGCAACGGCGGGAGAATTTGACGAAGCAGGAAAAAGAGCAGCACCGCACTGGCCACGTGCAGAAAAACGTTTGTGAGATGGTAGCCATAGATGTCGCCTTTCCAAACCAGGTAATCGACACAGTAAGAAATGTTCTGGACGGGACGGTAATGCGCCGACGAAGAATCGAGGAAGAGATGATGGCGGAATGTTTCGATGACTAGCAGCGGGCTCCTAGTCATCGGGTTCTCGCGAACGAGGTACTCATCGTCCCAGATGAGTTCCCCCTGGAGAGCGGGGAAACGAACCACGAACCCGAGCAGCGCCAGCGCGCAGGCCTGGACCCAGGTTCGGCGAAAGCACCTGCCCCACCGGGCGAGTCGTGAGCGCTCAGCCGCGACCGTCGGAGTAACAGCAGGAGTAGGCGCGGCTTCCATTATGTGAGGTTGAGTTCACCGGTGTAGGGGCACGAATCGGCTAAACAAGAGAGCGTCCTTCCGTTGCCGAAAGGACGCTCTTCATGCTAAGTCGGTTCCGTTAATTGAAGGGCGACCAAAAGGCGTCGTCCGTCACGTCGGAAAGGTTGCTCTTCGCGTTGGGCGGCACGACGGGGTGCAGATCGACTGTCTGCGCGCCATAATCGTTACCGAACAGGTCCTGACCCGTTGCGAAAAGCACCGTGTCCTTCTTGACGTAGTTCGTCCAATCCGAGACGGCGATGGGATCGCCGCTCTTCTTGGTGGTTTCGATCGCATATTGATCCATTGCGGAATCGATGATGCGAAGGTCGTTAATGATCTTGGAAGCCTGGGAGCGCTTGCGGGCCCGCAGGAATCCAGGAACTGCAATGGCGGCGAGCAAGGCAATGATCGCCACCACAATCATGATTTCCACGAGGGTAAAACCCCCGCGTTTGGTTGTGAGTTTATTGAGCATACTAAGGAGTGCGTCTTTCTGTTTTTATTTACTTCGGAGGTGCGAGGTGGCGTGACTTTTTAGGTCTCGATCTCACAACTCATTCCCTGCCACCGGCAACCCGATGACAGGAGAATGAATCGTCAGATTCTTAGTTGTAAGGCGACCAGAAGGTGTTGTCGGTAACGTCCGACAACGACGTTTTGGAGGTCGAAGGAACGGCAGGCAGCTTGTCAACTGTCTGCGGACCGTAATCGTTACCGAGAATGTCCTTGCCCGTGGTGAACAGGTTCGTGCCCTTCTTCAGGTAATTGGTCCAGTCGGTGACCGCGACAGGATCGTTGCTCTTCTTGTTCGTTTCGATGGCGTATTGGTCGACGGCGGAGTCGATCAAACGCAGATCGTTGATGATACGGCTCGCCTGGGAACGTTTACGGGCGCGGAGAAATCCGGGCACCGCGATCGCCGCCAGTAGAGCGATGATCGCCACGACGATCATGATTTCCACGAGGGTGAAACCCCCGCGGCGTTTGTTGAGTTTGTTTAACATGCTGTTTGCTTTCTTTTTATCTCTTGTTTGTTTGACTGCGATCCACGATACCGACCGCGGATGTGGGGATGTTTAAAGCAGCGTTAATGCCAAGGGGGGCGCTTTTGACTGCGGTTAAGCCTCAGCGGGCGCTGTTTGTCTGGGGGTCTGCGGCGTGACCCATCCGAGGCGCTTCCGGATTCTCCGAAGCCTCTGGCCCGATTCCCTTGGCGCCGCTCATTACGTCTTCGCGGCGGTCTTTCTGTTCCGGTTGGTCGTGCTCATCCGGCTGGCTTCCTCGCCTCTTTTCCTTCCGGCCGGAAGTGACATGCAGTTTTACGACAATTGGGCGAAACAGATTCTCCACGGCCATTGGACTGATCACCAGGCCTTTTACGGATTGCCACTCTATCCGTTTGTCATGGCGCTCCTCTATCGCCTCTTCGGCTACAGCCCCTTCGTTCCCGGGTTTTTTCAAGCGCTGTGCGATGCGGGTACGGCTGTTATCATCTATAAGACTGCTTACCGAGCGGCCGATACGCTTCCGAAGCGGGCCGGCCACGTTCCGCGGATGGTGGGGATGCTTGCCGCCGCCGGCTGGTGCGCGTTCGTTCCCGCTCAGGCTTATTCGGCGGTCCTTATGCCAACGAGCGCGGGAGTTTTGGTATTCTGGCTCTTGGTTTGGCAGGTTGTTCGAACTGACGCTGCGCTTTCGCCGCGACGCTGCCTTTTCGTCGGCCTGCTAACCGGCGTAGCCGCTATGGCCGTCGCGAGCGTGCTTTTCCTCGTGCCGTTGCTGGTCCTGGCGATCTTCGTTCGCCGCCAGAGCGCCCGACCTCAAGCGCTTGCTCTGATGGTTTGCGGCATCATCCTGGGCACGGCTCCCTGTTGGCTGCATAACTTCGTCGTAGCGCGTGACCGGGTGTTTCTTTCCGCGCATGGCGGCATCAATTTGTGGCTGGGTAACAATCCCGAAGCCACTGGCTATCCTGGCTTTCCCGGCCTGCACGCAGGTCAATCCGACCTGCTGCGCGATTCGATCGAAATAGCGGAAGCGGCTGCGGGCAGAAACCTGAAACGTTCCGAGGTTTCGCAGTATTGGTCGAGCAAAGCACGGAACTACATCGCAACCCAGCCCGCGGCGTGGGTTCGCCTGCTCGCCCGTAAGGTCGCAAATTTCTGGAATGCTTTTGAATACGACGACGTCGGCGTGGTCCGCAATTTGCGAGAGCAGCGTGTCCTGTTTCCAGGACTCCATTTTGGCGTCCCGGCGGCGCTCGGATTGGCCGGATTAATTTTCTCCTGGCGGCGGTTTCCAAGGTCTCGATGGATCGCCCTGGTGATCGCTCTCCAAATGGCCGCGCTTCTGCCGGTGTTCATCACCGAGCGATATCGGCTCCCGGCTGTCCCAGGTCTGTTGATCCTTGCCGCGCTGGGCTTGGCCGCATTATGGGAGAATGTCGCGCTCGCTTCCTATCGCAACCTTGCCGTTCAGCTCGCTGTCGTAACTGCCAGCGCGCTGTTTGTGGGTATCCCACGGAACGATCCGGCTCTTTGGGCGCTCGACGCCTACAACACCGGCCGGCTCGCCCTCGAATTGAACGATTTCCCGCGCGCTGACCGGGAGTTGCAGCGCGCCTACGATTTAGCGCCGGGCAATGCCGAAACGAATTTCGTGCTCGGTAATCTTCGTCATGCGGAACGCGATCCGAACGCCGCGAAAAGGTTCTACGAGGCGGCCCTGAAAGCCGATCCAAAACACAAAGGCGCGCTCAACAATCTCGGCGTCGTCGCCCTGGATCAAAATTCCCCAGCCATCGCCGCCGAGTATTTCCGGCAATCTCTCGCTCTGCAGCCGCAGAACGCCAAAACGGAATACCTCCTGGCGCAGGCCTTACTGGCCTTGGGCGATCGTCCGCAGGCTGAGGCCGCGCTCTCGCGGGCACTTAAGCTCGCACCGGATCAGCCGGAATTTCTGGCGCTTCGCGATCGCCTGCGTGACTCCAAGCCGTAGGCGCGCCATGGCGGGTATTCTGCTGAGGCCGGATGGATGGTCACGGAAGCGCTGGCACTACCTCTTCACGATGCGAACCCAGCCGTGAATCGTTCGATGCCAATCCAGCGAATCTTGTTGCTGATCGTGGGCGGCGCGATGGCCTTGCTCGTCTCGGGAGCGCACCTTTTTCAATCGCTCCGCGCCGCGCACGATCTTCAGGTAGAAATCGAAGTCGTTAGCCCGGCTTCGTTCCATGAGGAAATTCCGCGCGTCGCTCATCTGCTGGTGCAACGGGCCGATGGCGACTACGACAAGCTCGAATCACGCTGCTACGCCTCGGCGTTTCTTGATCGACGCAGCACGTTCCGATTTCACGCCGTCACGCCGGGAGCATCGCAATTCCTTTTCGCTCCTGCCGAAGGCGAGATCCTCGTCGCGATTCGTAGCATTTCGCTTCGTGTCGGCAACGACAAGAACGTTACGCCAATTCCACTCGAGAATGTCGAACCCGTTCAACACGTCGAGATTCTCAAGCGTGGAAATGACGGCCTGGTTTTGAAGACAAGCCGAGCGGACCGGCCGCCGCTTGTTCGCTTTGGTTTGGCGGCTCCGCTCCAAGCGCAAGAGAATGGCCGCGACCTGCGCTCTTACCTGGAGGCCGCCGTCCTCTTCCTTGCCGTTTCTGCGATTGTTCTCCTGGCGATCAAAGCTCGCCCGGTTCTCCCGTCATTGTCCTTGAAAACGGCCGTGCCGTTCCTCGTTGCCATGGGCCTGATCCTTTCGATGTCGGTGCTAAGTCGCTTCAACGCCCACCCCGACGAATATCTGCATTTCGAGACGGCGCGATACTTCGTGGCTCATCTGTTGCCCCCCGCTCTGGATGATCCTGCCGCCGCGCCGAGCTTCGGTCACTATGGCGTATCCTATCTCCAGGACTTGGACGCGTCGTATTTCCTGATGGGTAAATTCATGGCTGCCCTGGCGTGGCTGGGCACACCGGAAATTGCGGCGCGGCTTTTCAATGTCCTGCTTTTCGGCGGAGCCGCGGCCTATCTGCTGGCACGGTTGCGCGGCTCGCTGGCCGCGGCGGTTTTGCTTATTTCGCCGCAGATCTGGTACGTTTTCTCTTATGTAAACGGCGACGCCTGGGCGCTGGCGGTTGCGCTTGTCGCGGTCGTGCAGCTCGCCGTTGAAGATAGCTATCTTAATCTCTACCTGCGTGGAAAGGAGTGGCGCACTGTCGCCGGCGGCGGCCTGGCTTTTGCCGTGTTACTCGCGTTGCTCTTCATGGCAAAGCGCAATTACTACCTGTTTCTGCCGTTCATCGGTCTGGTCGCAATCTGGAAGATCCTGGTTTGGGACCGGAGTATCCCGAGACTGCGGCTCGCCGCCAAATGGGCCGCGATCGTCGTCGCGGCACTCGTGCTTTACCTTCCCCTCCGCGTAGCCCACGCCGCGATAAATCGCTTCGAGCTGCCGCGTCTGCGCACCGAGCAGGCGGAAAAATTTGCCGCGCCCGGCTATCGTCCGTCCGACATTGCGGCTGGCAAAGGTGCGCGGCGGATGGCCCTGCGCGCGCAAGGCGTCTCATTCACCGAACTCTTTGGCGAGTACGGCTGGGCGAAGAGCAGTTTCGAGAGTTTCTGCGGCGTATATCACTGGATGAGTCTGCGCAGCCCGGACCTTTACTACTACATCATGGGATCCCTCTACACCGCACTCCTCGTTACGATTGCGCTCGCCTTCGGCAAGCTGCCACGGCTCGAAATGCTTTTCGGAGCAGCGGTTCTCTTCGCCATGGCGGCGGTCATCGTTCTCTCCGCGTATCATTCGTGGACCGCCGACTTTCAGCCGCAGGGACGTTATCTTTTCCCCATCCTGCCCATGCTCGGCTTCGTGCTCTATCGCTACCGCGAAACGTTGCCCACGAGGGCATTGCTCCTGCTTTTGACAGGGTTGTTCGCGGCTTCGGTGTGCTCCTTTGTTTTCGCCGGGTTGCGAGCCATCCCACAATGAATCGCAATTCCCATAGCAAGGTCGACATCTCCATCGTTGTCCCGCTCTTTAACGAGAGCCGCAACCTTCCACCACTGCTGCAGGCGCTCGATAATGCCCTGACTGCTCTCGCCAAAACCTACGAGGTCATTCTCGTTAACGACGGCAGCTCGGATGCGACCGCGGACTGCCTCGACGCCATCGGCGACGAGCGGGTTCGCGTCGTCCATTTTCGGCGAAACTTCGGCCAGACCGCCGCCCTGATGGCGGGCTTTAACATTTCCCGTGGCGCGATCATCATCGCGATGGACGGGGACATGCAGAACGATCCGGCGGATATAGCCAACCTGATCGCGAAGCTGGAGGAAGGCTACGACGTGGTCTCGGGCTGGCGGGCGAACCGCCAGGACGCGGCTCTCCGCCGCAATCTTCCCAGCAAAGTGGCGAACTGGTTGATCTCGACGTTATCCGGCGTTCACCTGCACGATTACGGCTGCACGTTGAAGGCGTATCGGCGGGAAGCTTTGCGCGATGTGAAGCTCTACGGCGAAATGCATCGGTTCATTCCGATCTACGCCGCGTGGAACGGCGGCCGCGTGACTGAAATCCCCGTCACCCATCGTCCCCGTCTTCACGGCAAGTCGAACTACGGCCTTGAGCGCCTCGTTAAAGTGGTCCTCGACCTGATGGTTCTCGGTTTCCTCTACCGGTTTCTCCAAAAGCCGATGTACCTCTTCGGTTCGGTCGGACTGGTCAGCTATTCGATCAGCGCAGCCGCTGGCCTCGCTTCGGTCTACTTTAAATTTTTCGGCGGCAAGAGCTTCATTGAAACACCGCTTCCGACGATGTTCGCCATCACGTTCATCACCGGTTGCATGTGCTTTCTCATGGGCTTGCTGGCGGAGCTGATCACGCGTACTTATCACGAGTCGCAGGACAAGATGACCTACCTCATCGCCCGTACTCGGAACGTCGCGCATTCAACCCGCCGTTCCCGACCGAAACTTCACGAGCGCGCATAAATGTGCGGCATCGCGGGTTTCGTTGGGACCGGCAATCGCGAAATTCTCCGGCGCATGACCGGAACGCTTTTGCACCGCGGCCCGGATGACTGCGGTTACTGGGATGACGGCACGACCTTTCTCGGATTTCGCCGGCTCGCCATTGTCGATCTGGAAGACGGCCATCAGCCGATGTCCACGGTGGACGGGAAGCTGACCCTGATTTTTAACGGCGAGATTTACAATCACGTCGAGCTCCGCGCTGAATTGAAGGCGCGCGGGCACGTCTTTCAAACCGACCATTCCGACAGCGAAGTGCTGCTGCATGGCTACCGCGAATGGGGCGCGGCCCTTCCGGGCAAGCTCAATGGCATGTGGGCGTTTGCCATTTACGATCCGGCGCAGGCGACCCTCTTCTGCAGCCGGGATCGCTTCGCTAAGAAGCCGTTCTTTTACGCGGCCAGCTCGCGCAGCTTCGTGTTCGGATCCGAGCTCACCACCGTGGCGGAGCATCCGGACGTGAAGAGAAATATTTCGCCCCGCGCACTTCGAAAATATTTCGCCTACGGCTACATCCCCGCGCCGCTCTCCATTTATGAAGGAGTGAGCAAGCTGCCGGGCGGTTGCTCGCTCACCCTCGATACGCGCACGTTGCAATCTCGGGTGGAACGATACTGGGAACTGAAACTCGAACCGTTCGAGACGATCCCGGCGAACCCCGAGGAAGAATGGGGCGGCCGGATTCGCGAACTGCTCGAGCGCGCGGTGCAACGCCGTCTCATGGCCGACGTGCCGCTCGGCGTTTTCCTGAGCGGCGGCATTGATTCGTCCGCTGTTACCGCGTTCGCCTCGCGCCATCTGCCGGCCGGGCGGCTCAAGACATTCAGCATCGGATTCGACGAAAAGAGCTTCGATGAATCGGAGTACGCCCGGCGCGTGGCCACGCTCTTCGCGACCGATCACCATACCGAAACGCTTTCATTGGACCGCGCCCACGGCCTTCTCGATGAATGCCTGGCGCGCCTCGACGAGCCGCTTGGCGACAGCTCGTTGCTGCCAACCTATCTGCTGAACCGCTTCACCCGGCGTTACGTGACCGTCGCGCTCGGCGGCGACGGCGGTGATGAGCTCTTCGCGGGCTACGATCCGTTCAAGGCGCTCGGGCGCGCGAAGCTTTATCAGGCGCTTTGCCCGCGGCCGTTGCACGCCGGCATCCGCGCGCTCTTCGAGCGACTCCCGGTTTCCCATGCAAACATGAGCCTCGATTTCAAAATCAAGCGAACGTTGCGCGGGCTCACCTACAAACCGGAAGTCTGGCTGCCTTCGTGGATGGGGCCGCTCGACTCGAGCGAAATAGCCGAGCTCTTCCAGGAACCGATTGCGCTCGAGGATCTTTATTCGGAGGCGATTGAACAATGGGAGCGCTGTCCGCAAACGAACCTGATCGACAAGACGCTTCAGTTTTACACGAACCTTTACCTGCAGGACGACATCATGGTGAAAACCGATCGAGCCAGCATGATGCACAGTCTCGAGGTCCGCGCCCCGTTCCTCGACATCGGGCTGGTCGATTTCGTCCGCCGGATTCCGGCCGACTACAAACTGAGAAACGGCACGACGAAATATATTCTCAAGAAAGCTCTCGAACCGGTCTTGCCCCACGACGTCCTTTACCGTCCTAAAAAAGGTTTCGGCTCGCCGATTGGCGCGTGGTTCAAGAACGGGACATTGCCGTGCCGCGACATTACGCCAGTCGGCTCGAGCGCGGAGTTCATCGCCTCAAGGGCCGCCGCTCACCGCGCCGGCAAGTCCGACGAACGCGCGTTGCTCTGGAACGCGTACGTTCTTAACCAGTGGGCGAACAACAACGGCGCGACGGCGACCCCGCTGGCAGCATGAGCCTCGACACCGCGACGGCCGAAGCGTTCGCAACTTCGTGGAACAATCTTCCGCCAGGCTCGGTCTATAGCCGCCCGCAGTTTGAAGAGTGGTTTGCGCCTCTTACGGAAGAGGACGTAAACGGCAAGAGCGTGCTCGAACTCGGTTGCGGTAACGGCAGCCTGCTCGTCCACGTCGCTCGATGGCATCCCACCCGGCTCGTTGGAGTCGATCTCGGCGCCTCCGTTTCTTCGGCGCAAAAGAACATGGAAGCCGCTGGTTGTCCTGAATGCGAGATCGTCAAATGCGACCTGACTGCATTCAAGAGCGGCGGATTCGACGTCGTCTACTCGATCGGCGTCCTTCATCACCTCAAGGAGCCGGCTGAGGGGTTCGCAAGCGTGATTGAGAACACCAGGCCCGGCGGGCAGTTCCACTGTTGGGTCTACGCCCGCGAAGGCAACGCCGTCGTCCGTTATTTCGTCGATCCGATTCGGAAAATCGCATCGCGCCTCCCGTGGTGGATCACCAAATATCTAATAGCGACCCCGCTTGCCGTTCCCTTTTATTTCTATGCGAAACTGCTGCGCGCTTTTCGCGGACTACCGTTCCTGAGAAAAGCGCCGCTTTACGCCTACAGTCTCTGGATCGCGCAAAGAGACTTTCTCTTTTTCCGCCACGTCGCTTTCGATCAACTCGTCACCCCACAGACCGCTTACATCGACCGGGCAAGAGTTGAGTCATGGCTCAAGCATCCGGCGATCGATCCCGAGAGCACCTACGTTATTTTTCGCAACGGCAACTCCTGGAAGTTCGGCGGGCGGGTCGGATGAAATTTCTTCTCATTAACTACGAGTATCCGCCGATTGGCGCGGGCGCTGCGACCGCCACGCAGGCCATCGCGCGCAATCTGGTGAAGCTCGGTCACGAAGTCACCGTGCTCACCGCACGCTTTGCCGGTCTTCCGTCCGTCCGACTGGAAGACGGGGTTACTGTCCGCCGGATCAAGTCCCTGCGGCGTCGCCCTGATCGCTGCTCGATTGTCGAAATGACGAGCTTCGTTCTCTCCGCTCTTGTCTCGCTCGCTTTTGTGATCCCGAAGATTCGGCCCACCGCGACGATCGCTTTCTTCTCCATCCCATGTGGCCCGATCGCTCTGCTCGCCAAGGCCCTGTTTCGGATTCCCTATGTTGTCTCCCTCCGCGGGGGCGACGTGCCGGGCCTCGTCCCCGAGATTAAACGCACCCATCGTTTTGTCCAAGCGGTCCGTCGCGCATCGCTCGAGCGGGCCGTCGCCGTGATCGCCAACTCGGAGGGTCTGCGCGATCTTTCGGTCGCCGCCGATCCGGTGCCGGTCGGCATTATCCCGAACGGCGTGGATACGGATTTTTTTGCCCCGGCGCCGCAAAGCGCACCGTTGTCCGTGCCTGATCCTTTCCGCGTTCTTTTCGTTGGGCGTTTTCACGCCCAGAAAAACCTTCCATTGCTGCTCACTCAGTTTGCGCAAGTACGGGATGAAAGCGCGACGCACGTCGAATTGCATCTGGTTGGCGACGGCCCGCTGCTCGCGGAACTGCAAGAGCAGGCGACAAAACTAAAGTTGAACGGCGAGATCAAGTGGCACGGGTGGCTGGGGCGATCGGAGCTGCGAGACGTCCTGCAGTCGTGCGATTGTTTCGTTAATCCGTCGCTTTATGAAGGAATGCCGAACGCCGTCCTCGAGGCCATGGCTTGCGGAAAGCCGGTTGTCGCAAGTCGCGTCGCTGGTAATGACGCGGTCGTGCAACACCAAGCAACCGGGTTTCTCTTTCCGCTCGATGATCCCTCCGCTCTTGGCGCCTCGCTCGCCCGGCTGGTAAACAATCCCGCGCAGGCGGCGGAGATGGGACGGAAGGGACGCCAGCTCGTGGAAAACGAATTTTGCTGGAACCGCGTCGCCCAGGCGTATGTCGAGCTCTTCCAGAAAACCGCGGCGCAATGACTGACGTTCAATTCAACTTCGGGGAAAACTGGCGCGAATTTTCGGCCAATGCCCTGACCGCCGAGCGTGTCGCGGAAGCGAAGCGCGATTTTGTAGACTTGCTCCGAGGCATCGAGCTGAAAGAGCGTTCGTTCCTGGATATTGGATTTGGCCAGGGCTTGTCGCTTCTGACTGCGACCGCACTGGGCGCCAGAACTGTAGGTTGCGACATCAATCCATTGTGCGCCGAGGTCCTTCGAGAAAATCGAGCGCGCGCTTTTCCGGGCGACATCGATGGGGAAGTCCCGGTAATCGTCGGATCAATTCTCGACGCGCAACTTGTCGACGCGCTTCGGGAAGCTGCTCCCGGAGGTTCCGGCAGTTACGACATCGTTCACTCGTGGGGTGTGCTTCATCATACTGGAAACATGGCGGCGGCTCTGCGCAATGCGGCCTCGCTTGTTCACCCGCGCGGGCATCTGATCATCGCGATCTACAATCGTCACTGGTCCAGCCGCGCCTGGTGGCTGATCAAACGCGCCTATCAATTCCTGCCGAAGTTCGGACAGCGACTAATGGTCGGTGGGCTTTGGCCCGTTATTTTTGTCGCCAAATGGCTGTCCACCGGAGGCAACCCCTTGCGCCAATCGCGTGGCATGGATTTCCACTACGACGTGGTCGACTGGGTAGGGGGCTACCCATATGAGTATGGCAGCGTTCACGAAATCGCCCGCTTCGTCGAAGCGCTGGGATTCCGGCTTGAGCGGACCATTCCTGCCCGGGTGCCAACAGGTTGTAATCAATTTGTTTTTGAGCGCGTTGCGACGGCAGCTGCGGCAATCCCCAAAGTCGAATCATGAGCGGGAAACGTCTTTTTTACCTGAAGATTTTTCTGACGGTCGTTCTCTTGGGCGCGCTCTTTCTGCGGGTCGATTTCGCGAGTGTTTTGCGGGCGCTCGGTCAATTCAGCGCCCGGGTTTGGATCGCCAACGCGTTTCTGTATTTTTTCGGCTGGATCATCGCCACCGTGAAATGGAAGGTCGTCACGCCCACGATCGCGTTTGGGAAGCTGCTCCGCCTGAACTTTGTCGGGCAGTATTATTCTACGTTGTTGCCCGGGCAGATTGCCGGCGAGGCGATCAAAGCGTATCGGCTCGGCAAAGGCAGAGCGGACGCGGAAGCACTCGCCGCCTCGGTCATCGTCGACAAGATAACGGGACTGGCTGCGCTCCTGGTGGTCGCGCTTGCGGGCTTGTTCGCTACCAGGACGGCGATCAGTCCCCCGGTGTTATGGTTCTTTGCCGCTTTTGGTATCGTCTTCAGCGTGGCTATTTTTTGGGTCGCAATTGGATGGACGCCGAGAGTGTTTCGAGCGGGAGCGTCGCGCTTTGGAACTTTTCGGGAGCGCGCCGAGAAGCTGTGGGACAGTTCCCGGGGATATTTGCGGCGTCCGACCGCCCTTACCCTCAGCACGGTTTTTGGGATTGTATTCCAGCTCTGCGCTGTCTTGATGAATATTCTCTTTTCGCGCGAGCTCGGCGTTACGATTTCGTTTTCGGACTGGTGCTGGCTTTTCGCCCTGATATCGCTCGTTGGCATATTGCCTTTCACAATCGCCGGTCTCGGGCTCAGAGAGGCTTCGTTCGTTGGCGTCATGGCGCTTGCTGGCGTGTCCGCTGAGAAAGCCCTGGCAATGTCACTCGCAATCTTCGGCCTGTTGCTGGCAGGGGCTGTCGTGGGCGGTGTAATGGAATTCTGCCGCCGAGACGAAACAATCCGGGGCGCTCCTGCATGGACCTCGTAGCGGCGCCCGACCCATCCAAATCGCGGCAGACGCCGGGCCGATCGGTCCTCGTGGTCCTCGGAGTCGTGCTGTTCATCGGAATGTTTCTGCGCCTCCCGACGGCATTGTTCGACACGCCGGGCGCTCCGCTGTCCGCCTTGAGCCTCCTTCACCCGAAGCCCGCGTATCCAACGATTGGTTTCGACGAGGACCTCTATCGAAAGTATATCGAGCACCTCGACAAGGTTGGGCTCGGTTCGTATCCCGAAATTGTCGACCATTATCGCAAGTTCCAGCAGACTCTCGCCGGCTCGATCCTGCCTCCGCTGCGCTTCCTCTACATTCTGGCCGGCTACATCTGGCACAATCTCTTTGGAACCGACGCGCTTTTCGCGCTTACGTGCGTTGCTTCCTTCTTCAGTATCCTGACGCTCGGGCTGGCCGTGCTCCTTGCGTGGCGAATGAAAGGACCGGCCTTCGCGACTATGATCGCGGCCCTGACCGCGTTCGCCCCCACCCAGCTCCACATGTCGCAGCATGCGCTTGTCGATGGGTTCTTTACTTTCTGGGCGCTGCTCACGCTCTGGTTTCTCTGGGAAAATTTGCAGGCGCCACGTTCGTGGAAATGGCTGGCGCCTTATGTCGTTGCCCTGGCCCTGATGGTCCTGACAAAAGAGAACTCGTTCTTTGTCTGGGTTGCGTTGGTCGCGTTAATGGGGGCGAATCGCTGGCTGCGTTTCGGAACCGTTACGCGCGAGCTGCTCCTGGCAACCGTCCTCGGTCCGTTGTTGGGAGTCGCGGTCCTTGTTTTTCTCGCTGGCGGCGTCGGCGATATGATCGCGACCTATCAACTTTCCATCAGCAAAAACTACACGCTGAAATATGCGATCATGACCGGGGACGGTCCCTGGCACCGATATCTCGTCGATTTGCTCCTGGTGAGTCCGGTTATTCTGCTGCTCGCGCTCGGCGGCATTTTTCGGCTCCGGCGCGACGACCGGGTCGGCTGGTTTTTCGCCGGGTTCATCGCGGCCAGCTATCTCATCATGTGCAATGTGAAGTACGGGATGAATCTTCGTTACGCCAATATGTGGGACGTGCCGCTCCGGATCCTGGCGGCCGGCGCCATCCTGGGTTTGGCATCGAAACTCCCGCGTTATCGGCAGGCCGCGATTGTTGCCGGCGTTACCCTGGTGTGCCTGGTTGAGTTCCGGCAATACCTCGTCCTTTTTGTAAATTACCCGCTCTACGAACTGGTCAGCGAAGGGTTGCTTCGCGCCCTGAAAATCTTGAAATGACGGGTGGCGCGGCCCGACGCACGGATTCGCCTGCCTGGCGTTCCACCCTTCTTGTTTGCGTCGGCCTAACGAGTCTCATCTGGCTTGTTTTCGGCCAAACCCTGCGCCACCAGTTCGTCGCCTACGACGATCAGAATTACGTCTACGAGAATCCGATCGTCATCGCCGGCTTGACGGCGAACGGCGTCCGCGCGGCCTTCACCGAACCGCACGCGCGCAACTGGCATCCGCTCACCACCCTTTCCCACATGCTCGATTCCGAGCTTTATGGGATGCAGCCCGCCGGCCACCATTTTACCAGCGTTCTCCTGCATAATTGCGCGGCCCTCCTCCTCTTCCTGGTGCTGAGGCAAATGACCGCCAGCACCTGGCGGAGCGCGTTCGTGGCCGGGATTTTCGCGATTCATCCTTTGCGGGTCGAATCCGTCGCGTGGGTAGCCGAGCGAAAAGACGTTCTCAGCGCGCTCTTCTTTATGCTTACCCTGGCGATGTACACTCGCTACGTCGCGCGCCCGACGCTTTGGCGCTACACGGCGGTGCTGGCACTCTTTGCCTTCGGGTTGATGGCGAAGCCAATGCTCGTCACCTTGCCCCTGCTCCTTCTCTTGCTCGATTATTGGCCGCTGCGACGACTTCAAAAATCGGAGGCTGGCAATCCATCGGGACCTTCGGTCATTAAATTATTGTTAGAGAAAATCCCCCTCCTTCTTCTTTCGGTGGCGGCCGGTGTCGCCACGCTCATCGTGCAACACTCCACGCTCGGTTACGGTGAGAAAGCCCCTTTTAGCTGGCGCCTCGGTAAGGCCGCGACGGCTTGCGTCACCTACGTTTGGCAGATGTTTTGGCCGGCGAAGCTGACCGTGTTTTATCCGCAGCCGGCCGGCGGCTGGCCGCTCCGGGACATTCTGCTCTGCCTCGCATTCCTGGCTGCAGTGACCGCCATCGTCCTCTGGCTTCGCAAGACTCGGCCGTATCTCGTTGTCGGTTGGAGTTGGTATCTGATCGCTCTCTCGCCCACCCTCGGTTTGATTCCAGTTGGTCTTCAGGCGCACGCCGACCGTTACACTTATTTGCCCCAGATCGGCCTTTACGTCGGTCTAACCTGGCTCGCCGCCGATGTCGCCGCCTGGCGTCCAGTAACAAAATGGATTTTGGGTATCTCGGCGCCCGCGGCTGTTGCGGTTCTGACCTGTGTCGCCTGGGCGCAGACATCTTCCTGGCGAACGACGGAGACCCTCTGGGAAAACGCACTCGCAGTCACGCCGACCAACGAAGTTGCACATTACAACCTGGCGCTGTTCGCCCTCGATCGCGGGCAGCTCGATAAAGCGATCTCGCATTTCCAAGACGCGATTGCCGGAACCGGCGACCGGGAAACGCCTTCGCACATCAGCGCGGCCCTGCTTCACAACGGCCTTGGGATTGCGCTCGATCGAAAAGGCCTCGAACAGGAAGCGATCACGCATTATCGCCTCGCGGTCGAGCTGCGGGATGACTTCGCCGACGCGCACACAAACCTTGCCCGCGACCTCCTTGCCACAGGAGCGACGAGCGACGCGGTCGCGCATTTTCGAAAAGCGAAAGACCTGCCGCCGGAGGATGCCAAATCGCATCTCCGCCTCGCTGTGGCGCTGTCGCGGTTTGGACAGACGGCCGAAGCAACTCGCGAATATCAACGCGCCCTGGAATTGACCCCCGATCCCGAGCTTTTTCGGAACCTGAAAAAGGATATCGAGGCCGAACTAAAAGAACGCAAAGCCGGTCCGCGCTAAATGTCGCTGCTACGCGACCCGGTCCAGCATCTGGTCGCGCAACGCTGAACTGCTCATGATCGTTTCTTTGAGGAGATGTTCCGCGTCCGGCAGCGCGCGGGCCCGCAGGCAAATCTGGTACGAGAACAATCCCTTCGCGACCGTGATGAGGGCCCGGTTCACCAGGAGCAAAAGACGGCTCCAACGATTCATCCCGAGCGCGAGTGGAAACGGCGCCGGCACTCCGCGCTCCGCGATCACTTCGTAGCCGGCCTGCTCGAGCAACGCCCGCAACGATTTGAAGGTGAACAGGCGCCGATGTCCGAGACCAAGAATACCTTTCTTGCTGTAATTGAACTGGCCGAGCGCGAGCATGGCGCGAGTCACGAAGAAGGCCACGTTCGCTGCGGTCACAATCACTTCCCGTTGCTGCCCGGCGATCTTTCGCCGCAGCTGGTCCATGAAGGCTTCCGGGTCGTGCACGTGTTCGATCAAGTCCATGAGCAGGACGTAATCCTGCGAAATATTTCGTGGCAGTTGCGGTATCGGAGCCGCAGCGGGCGCCGTCGACGCGCCCGCGAACTCGTTCTCGGCGAAATCGATCGCCGTGACTTCGCAATCGCGCGCGCGCAGTTCCGTGGCCACATTCGCGTGGCCCATCCCGAGCTGGAGCACCGCTGCTCCCGGGCGGCAGCATTCCACCGCAAAGGACTGCGATGAAACGAACCCGAGCTTGTCGCTGTGCGACCGGTCTTTCGGATTTACATCGAACTTGCGGTCGTAAAAGAGATGGATCCCGCAGAGACGCGCTTTCGTCGTCGCCTTCACCACCTGCCACGCGTACTTCAGGCCGTTCACGTGGCAAATCTCGTCGCCGTAAAATGTCGGGATGGGCAGCTCGGCGATCGTCAGGTTTTTCAGGACGAACTGGATGATGATCTCGGTATCGAAATGGAAGTCGCCGGTGTTTTTCTCAAACGGCACCTGCGCCAGGGCGGCGGTTGAGTAAAGGCGGTAGCCGGTATGAAATTCGGAGAGACGCGTCCCGAGGAGCGCGTTCTGGAAGCGCGTCAGGATCTGGTTGCCGATCCATTTGTAGGCCGGCATCCCGCCCGCCCGCGCCGCGCGCTTGTCGATCATGCGTGAGCCAAAGACGGCGTCGGCTTCGCCGCGAACAAGCGGCTCGAGCAGCACCGGAAGTTTCTCCGGCGCGTATTGGCCGTCGCCATGGACAAGCGCGACGATATCGAAGCCGTTGTCGATCGCGTAACGATATCCAAGCTTCTGGTTGCCTCCGTAACCCTGGTTCCGCGGCGTCCGCAGGATCGTGGTCTTCAACGCCGCCGTTTTTTTCTGGAACCGCAGACCGTTTTGGAAGGTCAGGTCCTTCGAAGAATCGTCGATGATGAGGGCTTCGACGTCGGCACTGTGCAGAGAGCTCGGGATCCGGCTCAGCACCTTCTCAATCGTCGTTTCCGCGTTGTAGGCGACGACGAAAATGAGGACCCGTTTCCCGCAAAGATCCATGCGCTCGGGTGAAGAAGGTTCCAGCTCCATTTCGGCCCGATTTGAGAGCTAGAAACAGGCCAGCACCGGCGCTGGTACTGCCCCCGCTTCGCCGCTTGCGGCGATATGCGGCGCAGAGCTACTTCTGACCGTTCCGCTCGCGCGGCGACTGGTCTTTGCCGAGCACCGAATTCGCGGTCGCGAGAAGGTCGGCGTCGTCGTTGTCCGTCAGTTCGCTCAGGAACCGGCGGATGCGGTGGAACGACTGGCGCAAAAATAATTGGGCCGCTCGCCGGCTCGCCGGAGCCGACGCTCCGTTCTGGGCGATACCTTGCAGGTCGGAATCCAACCGGCTGATCACGCACGCCGACGCGAACATCTCCATGGCCACGCCCGCGATCCGTTCCTGGATCAACTGCATGTCCATGACCGGCTCGCGATATTTTATCAGCGCGCGGTTCACGCTCAGATTGAACCGCCAGATTAACCGCCCCAGCTGCGCCGCCTGCGGCTTCAGGCTCTCGGTCTTCACCGGCACATTTGGAATTTTCACCGCCGCGCCCAGCCGATTCATCCCGGCCGTCCAGGCTTTGCCCAGCCCGCGCGCCGGATTGAACATCGTGTCGTAAATCTCCTTGAACTCCATGCCCGGCCCGCGCATTCCGACCAGGGCAATGAACGATGTAAGCACTTCGTTGCTTCCTTCGCCGATCTGGTTGATCCGCGCGTCGCGCAGCATCCGCTCCAGCGGCGAGTCGTTGAAATAAGCCGAGCCTCCATGGATTTGGAACGCGTCGTTGACCGCCTCCCACAATCGTTCCGTCGTGAAGACCTTCAGCATCGCGGTCTCGATCATGTAATCCTCGAGCCCGCGATCGATCAGCGACGCCGTCACCGCCGTCATCGCTTCCATCGCGTAGAGGTCCGCGGCCATGCGCCCGATCTTTTTCTTCACCAGGTCGAAATCGGCCAGCGTCTTTTTGAATTGCCGCCGCTTGTTCGCGTGATCGACCGCCAGCTGCAGACAAGTCCGGGCTGCGCCGGTGCAACACGCGCCGAAAGTTGTCCGCCCGAAATCGAGAACCGTCAGCGCCACCTTCAATCCTTTGCCGAGCGGCCCGAGAATATTCTCCTTCGGCACCGCCATGTCGCGCATGGCAAAACGCCCGGTCGCCGTCCCGCGAATTCCGAGCTTCGCCATCCGCGGCTCGAGCATCGTGAACCCCGGCATGTCCGGCGTAACCAGAAACGCGGTGATCGCGGTTTTGTCCGAGCCCGGCACCGGCGTGCGCGCCATCACCGTCAGCACCTGCGCGATGGAGGCGTTCGTGATGTAGCGCTTTTCGCCGTTAAGAATGAAATGCGAGCCGTCCGCGCTCGGAGTGGCGGTGGTCTGGACATTGGCGGCGTCGGACCCCGCCTGTTCTTCGGTCAACGCGAAGGCCGCGAGCTGTTCGCCCGTCACCAAGGGCGGCAGCCACCGCTGTTTTTGTTCCCGCGACCCAAACAGGAGCAACGCCCGGATCCCGATCGAATGGTGCGCGTTCGTGAAAACCGAGGTCGATGCGCAACGCGCCCCAATCTCTTCCAGGATTTTGCAATAGGCCCGCTGCGAAAATCCGCGACCGCCATATTCCTTCGGCGCGGTCATCCCGAGCACGCCGGTATGCGCCAGGCCGTCGATCAGATGGCGCGGGATATCGGCATTCCGATCGATCGCGACCGGATCGAGATGTTCGTCGAGAAACTGCCGGATTTCGGCAAGGGATTTGTCGAGCTCCGCCTGTTGCGCGGCGGGGATCCGCGGGTAGGGCATCGCCCAATCGGAAACGAACCGCCCCAGGAACAGCCCTTTTGCAAAACCGAGCGCCTGCGGCCCGGTGAAAAGCAGCTCCTCCGCCTCTTTGATTTCCTTTTGCCGCTGAATCTCCGCTTCGTTCATAAACTTCAATCCTCGAATCGCCCTGAGAGTTGGTCCCGGTTCCTTTTTTGGAAGCCGGGGGTCGCGCGGCAAGAGCCGGGCTCAATTGCGCGGGACTAAATCGTGGATTCCGGGCCTGCTGACAACCGATATTTTGCGTCAGCCCGCGCGTTCCATCTTCGTCACGTATAGCGGCAATGACCCAAGCTGCCGGCCATCCATTGCCAGGTCGATGGTGTATTCGCCAAATTTCGGCAGCCGGATCTGCTGGATCAGGATCACGAAATGCGAAGTCACCGTTCGTTGTCCCGGGGCGAAATTCACCGCCAGCATTTGATCGAACTTCGGCATGACGATGTTCCCGTCCTCGTCCGCGAAGGTCAGGACCGCGCGATGTTCGCCCTCTTCGATCTGCTCAAACCGGAGCCGGCCCGCGATCGCGCATTGCGGATGAGCGATCGGCGCCTCGAACCCTCGCAACGCATCGAACGTCCCGATGATATTCAATTTGCCCGCGTGCTCCGTCGCCGCGTCGCAGAGAGTAAAGATTTCCAGTTGCATGTGGCGGCGGCAAGCCGGCCTAACGAGTGAACGGGGTTAGCTGCAACCCTGGCTCGTCCCGCACTCGGTGCAGACGCCGCAGGCGCCGGCGCGGACGACTTTGTTGCTGCCGCAATGCGAGCAGGTGATGTCCATGAACATGTTGCCGAGCGCTTCGGCGACCTGATCGGCGTGGGTGTGGCCGTTGCTCGCTACGTGCGGGGCGCCTTCGTTCGGGATATGGCCGGCGACGACGTCGATGATTTCCTTCTCGGCCGTGCGCGGCAAATCGGTGACCGGGCGATTGATCGCTTTCCGGTCGATCTCCGAGATTTCTTTCATCGGCAGCTCGGGCTGGGCGCGATTCGGGGAAGTCGCTTCCTTGTAGCCTTTGATGAAGTGACAACCGAGCCAGCGGAAAACGTAGTCGGCGATCGAAGTCGCATTGCGGATATCGGGGTTCTTTGTGAAGCCGCTCGGTTCGAAGCGCTGGTAGGCGAACTTCTTCACCAGGCTTTCGAGCGGAACGCCGTATTGGAGCGCGATCGAAGTGAGCGTGCCGACGGTGTCCATCAGTCCACCGATCGTGCTGCCTTCCTTTGACATCGTGACGAAAAGTTCGCCGGGCATTTTGTCCTCGAACAAGCCGACCGTGATGTAACCCTCGTGGCCCGCGATCTCGAACCGGTGGGTCAACGACATCCGCGTATCGGGCATTTTGTGGCGAACCGGTCGGACTCGCGCGGCCTCGAGTTCTTCCTCGAGCTCGAGAATGCGCTTTTGCAGTTCCTCTGGCTCAACGTTGACGTCGCAGGAAATGTCGTCGGTCACGCCGCCCATGTCGCGGGTCTTGCGCGTGTTCAAGGGCGCCGAGCGCTTCGAACCATCGCGGTAAATGGCGATCGCTTTCAGGCCGAGGCGCCAGCCCTCGATGTAAGTGTTCATGATCTCCTCGACCGTCGCCGTGGCCGGCATATTGACCGTCTTGGAAATCGCGCCGCTCAGGAACGGCTGGGCCGCCGCCATCATCCGGAGGTGCGCCATGTAGCCGAGGCTGCGTTCGCCTTTGTGGGCCTTGAACGCGCAATCGAAGATCGGCAGATGTTCCGGTTTCAACCCGGATGAAATCGTGGAGCCGTCGGAATCCGCGACGTCTTCGATGGTATCGAACGCATCGATGTGGGCGACGATGCGCTCGATCTCCTCGGAGTTGTAGCCGAGCTTCTCCAGCGCCGGCGTGACGGTCTGGTTCACGATCTTCAACATGCCGCCGCCGGCCAGCAGTTTGTATTTCACCAGCGCGATGTCGGGCTCGATCCCGGTCGTGTCGCAATCCATCAGGAAACTAATTGTGCCGGTGGGCGCGAGGACGGTGACCTGCGCATTCCGATAGCCGTGCTTGCGGCCCAGCTCCGCCGCGCTCTCCCAAACCCGCGCGGCTTCCTCTTTCAAATAGGCGAACTCTTCGTTGGCCGCGATCTCGCTGACCGCGGAGCGATGGAGATCGATCACTTCCTGCATCGCGGCCACGTTATTTTTCGCGACCGGTTTCGATATGCCGCTGCAACGCGCGTCGCGATAGCCGGGAAACGGCCCCATCGCTTTGGCCATGCGCGCGCTCTGCTCGTAGGCTTCGCCGGTCATGATGGAGGTGATGGCGCCGCAGAGCGCCCGGCCTTCCACGCTGTCGTAACCGTAGCCGTAGCTCATGATGAGCGAGCCGAGGTTGGCGTAACCGAGGCCGAGGGTGCGAAAGATGTGGGAATTTTCGGCGATCTCTTTGATCGGGTAGCTGGCGTTATCGACGAGGATCTCCTGGGCCGTGATGTAAATTCGCGCGGCCGCCTTGAACCGCTCGACTTCGAACACGCCGTCCGGGCCCTTGAACTTCATCAGGTTGAGCGAGGCGAGATTGCAGGCGGTGTTGTCGAGAAAGAGATACTCCGAGCAGGGGTTCGTGGAATTCTGCCGGTCGGTTCCCTTGCAGGTGTGCCATTTGTGAATGGTGGAATCGAACTGCATTCCCGGGTCGCCGCAGATGTGCGTTCCTTCCGCGATCTTGCGCAACAACGTCCGCGCTTCCTTTTTCTCGCACGGTTTGCCATCGCGGACCCGCTTGGTCCACCATTCCCGGTCCTCGACCGCCGCGTCCATGAACTCGTCGCTCACCCGGACGCTCAGGTTTTCGTTCTGATACATGACGGAGCCGTAGGCGTCGCCGTTGTAACTGCCGTCGTAGCCCTGCTCAATCAGCGCCCACGCTTTCTTCTCTTCCTTCTGCTTGGCGTCGATGAATTCCTCGATGTCGGGATGCCAATCCTTGAGCGTGTTCATCTTGGCCGCCCGCCGCGTTTTGCCGCCGCTCTTCACCACGTTCGCGACTTGATCGTAAACTTTCAGGAACGACAGCGGCCCGCTCGGTTTCCCGCCCCCGCTCAATTTTTCCCGCGTGCTCCGCAATGACGAGAGATCGCTTCCGGTGCCGCTGCCATATTTGAAGAGCATCGCTTCGCTGGTCGCGAGCCGCATGATGTCTTCCATCGTGTCCTCGACGCTTTGGATGAAACAGGCGCTGCCCTGCGGGTATTCGTACTGGGTCGCCGCCCGCTCCGCCTGGCCAGTCGTGCGATTGTAAAAATAATTCCCCAGGCCGGCGTCGCGCCCAATTCCGTACTGGTGATGGAGCCCGACGTTGAACCAGACCGGCGAGTTGAACGCGCCGTGTTGGTTCACGCAGAGCCAGGTCAGCTCGTCGTAAAATGTGTCAGCCGCTTCCGCGTTGGCGAAATAGCCGTCGGCAATTCCCCAATCGGTGATCGTGCGGGTGACGCGGTGGACCAATTGCCGCACCGAAGTTTCCCGCCCACCCTGGTGCGGATCGGTCCCGTTCGCGATGTCGCCGTAAAAATATTTCGAGACCGCGATCTTGGTCGCGAGCGCGCTCCAGCTCTTCGGCACCTCGATGTTCTCCTGCTTAAAGATCACCTTGCCGCTGTCGTCCGTGATTTCGGCCGTGCGCCGTTCCCAATCCACCTGGTCGAACGGCGCCACCTTCGCGTCGCTGAAAACGCGCTCGAACCGCAGGCCTTTGCTCTTCTTTTTCAGCCCGCGACTCTTGGTGCGGAGCGACGATTTGCGAAGGCGATTGAGCGAGGAAGGTGAGAGACCGGGTTTAAGTTGGATCATGGCGGCGAGGCAAGAGGTTTGGGAATGGCGGTGAATAATGGTGAACAGCGCCGCGAATAAGCTGTGAATGAGAGCGAACTACATCCAACAACAATTACTAGCGGAGCCGTTGCGGGCGACCCCCAAGATGAAGTGTTTTCGTTCGGCCGGGCAAGCCGAAAATTGTGACATTTTTTTGTCGCTCCGCCCGAACGGGTTAAGCCCGAGCGCTCCCACCACCACCACCAACTTAGGCCGTTCGACGGCGTTCCTACCGGTCTTTGATCGAGTGGTTAGAGCTCACGCCGGCTCCCTGAATCGACATGATCGTGATCGGCGGGCGCCCGTTCCCCTGCAGAGAGCGAGCGCTGGCGGGTGGTTCCACCGCCAGGGTATACATTCGCGGCCCGCGCCGTTCGTTAGGCGTAAGCCGGTGAGGCTCGATCGTGACCCATTTGTCACCCTTCAGCACCGCCATCCACGCCGCGCCGGAGTAGCGAAACTGGTTGCCGCCGGCTCCCTCCAAATGCGCGAACGACATCGCCATGGTGCCGTCCGCGATCTGGTAAATGAGCAAATGAACCAGGACCGGCCGGCCTGTGTTTGACGTATCCACCCGGGTTAGATCAACGACCTGTAAGTTACGAGCCAGCTCGAGCGCCAAAGCATCGTATCGGCCGTTCAATTCCGACCGGACCACGCGCGCTCCGACGACGTGATTGTCCACGAGGTTGCCACGCACCACGATCCAGCCTTGAACTGGTGAAATCGCGAGGGACCGATAAAATTTTTGGCTCACGATCCGCAGCAACGCCTCCTTCGCCGCCGGAATATCGTTGATCCCGCGTGCTTCGCCCGACGGAGCCGCCAGCGCCAGCAATGCAACCAGGCCGATCAAGATTTTGCCTTTCATTTAACCCGTAATTTACGGAGTCGAATCGTCCCTTCAACTCGACCGGACCCGCCTTGTTTGTAAATCGTTGTTCGCGCGCGCGTTCGTCGTTGAAAAAATTCTCAGGCGCGCTTCACTAACAGGCCGCTGGTCGGTCCAGACCAGGAAGGGTGGCTGAGTCCGGTTTAAGGCACTCGACTCGAAATCGAGCGTGGGGTTAAACCCACCGTGGGTTCGAATCCCACCCCTTCCGCGCGAACGACTCAGCGGCTGGTTTCGCCGCTACGCGTCTTCCTTCTTGGAAGCCTTCTTTTTGGAGGGTTTCTTTTGTGTCTTGGGCGCCGAGGCCGCAGCGTTTTGCGTGTCCGGAAAATCTTCGCGTTCCTGCTCCGGAGGAGGCGTGCAGCTGGCGGCCTCCTCGGGGAGATAGATTTCGCGGTACTCGACAATACCCAAATGCAGATTGAGGGGCGCCCGATCCGTCACGAGAATCTTGTGTTCCTGGTCCGACACCCGTAGGAACAGCTCCGGGATTTTGTCGGGGGGTGGGACTTCGTCTTGCTTGCCGCCCGACTCGGGATAGCGAAGTTTGAAATAGCCGTCGCAATCCGTGCAGCTGTAACCCAAGGGGCGAACCCAGCGACCATTCTGATCGCAGGCCACAATAGTCAGCTTCGATTGGCCCTGGCCGTCCGCGCTCCGAACGTAACCGTGCACCATCCAGGCTTCCGGGTCTGGCTCGACCCCGCCCGCTTTGGCCCGGTCCACTTCCGCGCCGAGGGCGTGGCTAAGCACGTTATTGGACGCGATCACGCCGTCGAGCTCCTGGACGCGGGGATCGTTCTCTCCCAACTTATCGACGAGCCGAAGCCGGAGCCGCTCGAGATGACTCCCTTTCGCCGTTCGAAATGCGGTTAGTTGTTGGAGCGCTTCCGTCCGCGCGTCGTCGGCCGGCCTGAAATTCGTTTCGAAATTCCGCGCGAATTGTTCGGCAGCCGCCGGATCGGTTTTGCTGTTCGTAGTGTTCATGTGTTTGGCATCGGGTATTTCCCGCGGATTTCGACGAATCGTCTGATTATGTTGGCGAGGGATCCGGCGCAGAATTCCTTGAAGAGCGGGTCAGCTCCGAGCGTGATCACGATCTGGTTCGGGGCGTCGATCAAGGCCGCAGGGGGGGCAATCGCCAGGAGGCAATGCGTCGCCTGGTTGTGAACGGTCTCGTTCAAAAGACCAACGGTGATGCCGGAGAGGACCGCGCTGAAGAGCCCTTCCTTAAAACGGTTGGCCGTCACACGAAGCGAAGGCGCGCCGAGGATGGCGTGGATAAAAACGAAATCGTCGGCCCACAGGTTGCAGTCGCATTGGTTATCCTGAAACGCGACATCGTCCATGCTCAGGATCGTGATGGACGAGACCGCGGGGCGGCTGGCCGGCTCGAGCAGGTCGAGTGAACAGTGGTTGTCGTTGAACAACACGTTGCCGTTGACCAGGCGTGGCCAGAGACCGGACCTTTGGAAGGTCAGCTCCGAACCACTTCGATGGACGGCGCTGAAGTTCAGCGCCTGGAAATACAGTTCGTTCGAGATTCCGAGGTCCAGGATGAACACCGTCGCGGCGTCAAGCAGGGTTGGGTTTTCTTTTACGAGGACCGCGCCACTGGTGAATTGATTATCGGCCACGGACACCGGGCCGAGGGCGATGACGGTGAGCGCGCGTCCGACGGGAGAGCTGACGATGTTTTCCTCGAGGCGTAGCGCCGGGACGCCGGTCGCTTCCGGGGGAAGGGGACGGAAGCGGGCAATAGCCGATTGTTTGGTAAGACCCGGAGCGGTAACCGGCGCCACGGCCAGGGCGATGAACACTCCTCCGCATGGGCCATTTCGCTGCTCAATCTGCCGGCTGCCGTTGTTCAGAATGCGATTCCGGGAAATATCGATCCCTTCGCCGTGGGCGACGAACACGCCGCAGACCGGCTGCGCGTGGGTGGTACCATTGTGTTCGATGACGTTGTCGTGGATAACCAGCTCACTGACATCCGACAGGGCAATTCCGCCGTAGCCCATGTGAGCGGCCATGACAGATTCGATATTCGCCGGAGGCCGCTGCACGCAGTCGCGAATCTGATTCTTCCGAATGGTAAGGCTCCGGATGGTTACGATCTCGTCAATCTCGCGCAGATTGAAAAACCCGATTACCCCAATGCCGTCGAGGCCGGTCCTATAAATGCGGTTCCGGTCAATCTGGATACGCTCGACGAGATCGGGTGCGCGATATTCGATTTCCGTTCCGTCCGGAGTCCGCGATTTAGGCGGAATGGTAGTGCCTGGGTCGACACAATCATCGCACGGATCGTCCGGGTTTCTCGGCCGTCCGGGCACCCGGGTTGGCGGTTTACCGGGACCGGTAGTTACCTCGATGCTGCCGAGGGTGATCCCCTGGCCGGCGATCCAGTTGATCAGGTTATCGCTCACGCGCACTTCGTCACAGCCGCCGGCCAATTGAATCGCGCTCGCCGGATGCGTGAACGCCGTTGAGTGCACTTCGGGCGCCGCGGCCCGTCTTTCAAACCCATTGTCACGCTCCAGGGTATGAGCCCGCACCGCGCTAATGCCCGTGATCACGTTGCGCGCGATCAGTCCCTCTTTCACTTGGAAATAAATCGCCGGCTCGAACGCCCGGGGATTGCGCATGACAAACTGGCTGTCGCAGATTGTGACCTGAAGTGACTCGACCACGTCGAGCGCGCTGCGCCGCTCCTGCCAAAAGGTGAGCGACTCCACGCGGACGTTCCGGCAATTGCTTATTTGAAGGATCGGTCCTGCCTCCGCCCCATCGACGACGCGCGGCATGAGCACACTTTGACTGCCGCAACCGATGATGACGATGTCGTGCCGGTTCGCGAGCACCGCTTGTTCTTCATAAACCCCGTCGAGGATGCAGATCTGGCCGCCGTTGTCGGGCAACGCCTTGATCGCCTCCTGGAGCGAACGGTAATCGGCCGCGCCGGTCATTCCCACGGTCTTGGTGCAACAACCGCAGCAGTCTTCCAGTTCCGTCAGCGGTGGGAAAAATGGCCGGCAATCTTCGATAAACGTGACCTTGCCGCCGGCGAGGACGTCCACGATCGCCAGGCGGCAAAAGTGATGGACGATGCCCTGCGGCAGGAGAGCGACCGGATTCGATGGGGTGCTCGAGTCCTGCGGCCACTCCACTGTGCCGTGGTCGGTTCGAGCTGGAATCATCCAGTAATCGCCCGTGCGATAGGACCCCGGCTCGAACTTCACCTCGACCCCGTCCTCCAGCGGGATGTAGCCGTTGTTCGTCGCGGGAATGGACACCGGCACCAGGCCGGCGAAATCCCATCGGCGCACTTTGGCAAAGGCGGTGCCAGCGGCCGGCGCTGGATTCACCGTCAGAACAAGGTCGTCCACGGCCGTGATCTTGGTCAGCGCTCCCGGTTCCCCCCTGAGTTCTTTCCCAGCATCGACGAGCTCGATCCATTGGCCCGGCGCGAACCCGACGGACGAATCCTGTTGGGAACTCGTCAGGGTAATTTCATTCAAGTTTGCGCTCTTGACCTGCGCGACGACCGACCCGTTGTCCCGCGACCATTTGAAAGTCGGCGCTGCGCCGGGGCCGTTGAGCGTTCCCGAATCGTGGATTTCCACTCGGTAAAGCTGATTCTCGAGACGGCGATAGCCGGCGCCCGGTGGAACGATGCACGGTTTGTCCGAGAGGGAATCCGGTTTTGCGCGCGCGCTCAATTTCCCCGGAGTGCCTGGCGCAATCAGATCGGTCCAAGCCTGGAGATCGCCGGCGCACTTCAGGCCGGCATTTCCGGCCAAAGTTTTCACCTGCCAGACGATCTTGGTGCGCGTCGCTGTATCGGGGCCCCCCAGTGCGACCTCGCGAATCCCGGCATCGTCGAGCGCCGTGATATGGCGTTGCCAAACGTCGAGGTAAACCAGTTGGCGTCCGGCGGAAAGTTTTGGCGGTGAGGGAAAATCCGGCTGGCCCAGGTAACTTTGCGGCGCCTCATTTTCGCAGAGAATCCCATCCACATAGAAACGTCCGGGGCCGATTGTGAAATCGAAGCCGGTTCCATCTCCAATGGCGAAACCGGCGTCGTGCTTCGGGGCGCCGGCTTGGCCGATGATGTCCCGCGCTTCGGTCTCGTCCCGATACGCGGCGATCTCCGCCTGCTCATTCCAATCCGCATCAAGACCGACACGGCCCTGCTGGTGATTAACGTTACGGTAGTGCTTTTCCTTGCGGAATGTGAAACGGGTGAAATCGCCTTTCATGGGGATGATGCCAGGGGTACGGTTAGTTCAGCTTACGAAGAAAATTCCAGCTTCCAGTCCGAAGCGGAGATACTCGTCCAGGCTGGCCTCGAGATTCGCTTCTCGCTGGGGTTGTTGTAGAAAATGAAAGGCGCCCATCTCGGCGCCATCGTCCGCGCCGGTTGTGATCTCTTCCGGAACGGTAAGCTTGAGCTGTCCGTATCCCGGCTGCCCATACTCGTCGGAAGTGAAAGCCGGTTTGATCCGGCCTCGGATCGAATCCTGGGCCACGACGTCCACCACGTCCTGCAAGGCCAGTTCCGGCTGACACCGATAGCGGCGCGGCGTGTTTGAGCTTTCGGGCACGAAACAAAACCGGACACAGCCGGCCTGGTGGATTGTCGCCGTGACTTTCTCGAAAAAAATCGAATTCCCCGCCTCGAGCTGGCGGACGTGGACCTGCCCGACAAAAGTGCTCGCTTCCAGATCCGCTCTCGCGCCCGTGGCCTGGATCGCCGGCGCGCCCGAGCCATCGACGATGGAATCCTCCACCTCGAGGCGCGGCACGGAAGCAGGCAGATGGATCGCGCCGCAAATACTTCGCAAGAGACGCACGCGCAGATCCTCGTTTGACGCCTGCACGGTGAGGGCGCCGGCCGGCGGAGCAAGCGTGCAGTGGTGCGAACACAAGCCGCCCAGGTTTCCATCGAGGACGGAAATGCCGTGCTCGAAAAGCAATCCGTGCAAAATCAATTCGCCGGGCGTCTGGCTGTTCGCTGGCGCTGTTCCAAACACGTCAACGAACCCGCCGAGGTGCGGTCTCTGTCGGCTCGCCACGGCTTCGGTAAGCGGAGCGCCGTCTACCAGGTCGCCCGCGAAGATCAACAGGCGGCTGCCGTCCGGGATTACGATTTGGTGGGCGCCCGTCAGGTCGTCGAGGTAGCTCCGGGTATCGAGAATCGCAATGCAACCGATCTCGCCAGCCGGCCGCGCGTTCCAGGCATCGATGGCATCCGCGAGCTTCGAGAAAATCACGTTCGGAATGGATGCGTGCGTTTGGCTCACGGCGACGCGCCACGTGACTCCGTCCATCACCGGACTGGTTTCATCCCGGTTGAGCAACGCCCCGAGGAAATCGCTGCGGTCATAAGGTCCGCCGCCGAGCTCGCCGCTGAATCCGTAAGCGTAATTCACTCGCGCCGCAGTCACCTGCTCCGCCGTGGGAAAAGTCATTCGGCCCAGTTTCGGATCGACCGCTGCGCGAATTTTCAGCGCCACCGTGGCGTTGTAAGTCTTCAACGGCGCCGGGATCCGCCAGTCGCTCAAATCGCAAATAAGGATCTCCTCCGGCTTCACCGGGCTTGTCTCGGCGTTAATGAAAATGTCGAAGGCGCGGTCGTTACCGAAATAAAGCGTCGCCGCCGTCTCGTTGTCCGCGATCTTTTGCCGGTGCGCTTCCAGTTCGTCGTAAAGCGGGCGTCGCCGGAGAGCGGCCGGGACATTAATTTCCTCGGCTAACTGGGTGATGTCGGTTTCGGGTTCGAGCGTGTTGAACAGCGGGGCGTCCAGCCCGAGCGGATTGAAGGTAAAGCGGAAATTCGGGGCGGCGCCGCCGGCGCGCGCGGTCACTGCGCCGAGCGGATCGTTAAAAGGAAACGCCTTCAGCCGCCAGAGGAAGAGACCGATATTAGGCAGATTGTGTTTGCCGCGCCGGCTCGCGATATGACGCACGTCGGCCGAGTGCGCGATCGTATCGAACGGGGTATCGAGCAACTCCAGGGCGGCGGTGCGACGCAGGTCGGGAGTGATGAGGTTTTTCAGCCGGAGATGATTGTCGTTCTGGGTCCAATGCAGCAGCTCGAAAAACTCGACGGCGTGCGCCGGCCAGCCGGTGCTGTCGTGCGCGAGTTGTTCCAGCATTGCGGCCGTGCCTTTCCGGCGTCGATAACCCAGGGTATGCGCCACGCGCGCGCGCAGGCTGTAGGTAGGTGCGCTGACTGGATGCAGTCCGCGCACTCCGAGCAAATCGCCGATGTAAGGCACGACCCACTCGTCGCAGGTCTCTATGAACCAATTTTCGTAGAGCTTCGCGATGTCGCTCTCAACAATTCCCGCTTCTCTTGCCAGGACGCCGACCAGCGCGCGCAAGACGCCGTTCTTTTCTTTTTCGTCGCGAACCCGGTAGATCGCCGGAAGCAATCGATAGAGATCTTCGGCGGTGTGGATCATAGCGCCATCTCCAGGAGGGTGATGCCGCGTGGATTGATGAGGAGCAATTCCGCGGCGAGGATCAGCCCGTTCGCCTGGTTCCAACCCGCGGTCCGAACTGGCAGCCGATTCTCGAGCGTGGCGTTGCTGGGGCTGAGATAAAGATAATCCAGGTCCACTGCTTCCACGCCATCGACTGTCTGGATGATCCGGTAGAGCTCGCCCTTGGTGACCGCCTGGCCGAACGAGCGGGAATGGAACGAGAACGCGGCGATGAGCGCCTCCGACACGGCGGCCCGCACTTTCTCGCCCAGGTACCCGCGGGTGATGCTGAGCTTCGCCTGAATGTTAAAGCTTAGTGGGATAAAGCTGCCGACTTCCACCGGCGGTCCCGGTGCGCGGGCGCTATCGATGCTGCCCTTTAGGTTTTTGTAGAGGTCCGAGATCGTCGAGACCGGGTTCCCGTCTGCGCCGGCGATCGTGAGATGGACGATCTTGTTTTCACCCTGCCAGAGGGAGCTCGCCTGCGCCTTGCCGATGCCGGGATAAGAGCGCGCGTAATCCTCGAAATCCTGCAGCGATACGATCCGGTCGAGGGTCAATACAGTGACCGGTGCGTTCTCCCGCGCCTGGTCGCGATTTTCGGGATCGCCGCCTCCGCTGGCCGGGAGCGGGTTCTCGACTTCTTTGAGTCCGAGAGGTCGGGAGAGAAGCACGCTGATTTGTTTCGCCTTCACCATGCCCGCCAGGCCCAGTCCCACGCGATACGTCGCGGACACGTTTTCGATTCCACTTGGCAACCGTGCGCCGGTGATACCGTCGCCGAATTGCGCGGTTGTTTTCCCGTCGTCGTCTCTTCGGGTGACAAAGATCCGGGCCGAAGGCGGACGGCGATAAAGCGTGGGGGATTCGTCCCACAAAACATCGTTCACGCGGAGCTGAAGCGTGCTCGCCACGCCGGCCGGCGTCGGCGCGGAAACGTAAGTGAGCGGGGCCTGCTTCAGCACAAATTTCTGGAAGGCTTGCGCCCCCTTTCCACTGCCGAGCACTTCGCGTTTCGTTTCGCCGTGAGTGGCGCGCGCCACGTTCGCGTTCAGCGTCACCGTCTTTCGCAAGTAGGAGTAACGCAGCCCGGCGCCGCTACTCTGTTCGTGGAACAGGATCGTTGTGTGGCCGTCGTGGTGAATGATTTCCTGGAGGGCAAGCAGCTCCTGAGAGATCACGCCGGGTGCATCACTGCGTTCGCCGCTCAGGACCACCAGCTGTCCTGTTTTCAAACCGACAACCATTTCCTCCAGCTCGAGGGCGGCCACGCCCGCGGCGATCACGTCGGAGACCGGCAACGGCGCTAACTCCAGTTCTTCGCTCTTGATATGAGCCGCAGTTTCACGAACCAGAAATGCGGGAGGATTAGGCGAAGTCGCGCTACTCAGGTCCGGCTTGAGCAGCGAGAGGACAGTGGTCTTTCCACTAATTCCAAATCCAACCGCAGAGCCTTCATGGGTGTCGGTAACGCGGAAAACTAGCCACGTTGTGCCGCTGCTGAATACTGCCCAACTGTTCTTCGCAATCCCCGGAATGGCCCGTTCCAACCGGGGATCGGTGATGTACTTCGCCGGCGGGAGGAGCGGAGGGGCCGATAGATTCGCCGGAGGCTCCCAGATCGACCAGCCTGTACTCGTGTCCCAGTCTGGATACAAAAGAGGATTATTGTATCTGTCGCGCAGGGTGGTGTAGGCCGGCGCGTTGTTTCCGAAGAAACCGGCACGCTCCCGGAAGACGAACACCGCCTGACCGGATTGCTTGAGATCGGCGTTGCGCTTCGCCACGAAATCCGACAATTGCTCCGCATTCCAGCGGTTCACTTCGAGAAACGTCTGGAGATCACCCTCGCGGAGGTTCCGGGCGAGGACCTGGCTTTCGATCTGTTCGGCAGTGAACGGCAACGGCGGTGCGTTGACCGGAAAAGTCACCGGATCGAAATGCGTGGCGGGCGGTATTGGCGGCAATTCCCCCCCGCTAGTCTCGAGGTCGACCTGGGTCCGCTTCAAGTCGTTATCGATCGTCACTTGGGCGATGCGCCTCGCCCACGTTTGCGTTTGATTGCCGGAGCCGGTCGTGACCAGCATCCAATCGCCGTTACTCAATCCGGTGCTGGTCCCGGTGAAATAGAGGCGGGCCACGAGCGGGCCCGAATTTCTGTATCGCAATTCGGGGCCGAGGATTTCGACCAGCTGCCGCTGCGACATCCGCGGTTTCATGGCGTTCCAGGCCGGGCGCGCTTTGATTTCCTCGATCGTCTCGAAGATCTGCGCTTGTTCGTTTTCCCCCGGCACGCTTTGCGCCTTGGTGCCGGCACTGACAGTCGTTTGCCGCGGCGCCCCCGCCGCTGTCTCCATGGTGAATTGGAGACAGGTGCTCGCAGCTACTCCCGGCCGCAATTCATAACCGATCGCGCGGGCCAGCTCGAGAAGCGATCGCCGTTCCGTGCTCGTGCGCAGGAAACCTTCGTTTGCGATCCGTTCCTGATAAAAGGTCAGGACATCGAGCGCCGTGGCCCAGGCATCGAGCAGGCCGATAGTCGGATCGTCGTCGCGGCGCGTCGTCAATTCGAGCAGCACGGTCTGTCGCGTCAGACCCACGAGCATGCTCCGCTTGAAACGACTGTGCGTTCCTACGCGATACACCAGCGCGCTTAATCCGGCAGCGTTCCGGATCTCGACGGGCGTCTCCTCGTGGAGGCCTTCGCAACATCCGCAATCGCTCAGTTCCCTGGCGCCGGGAGCGTTCATAAATCGCCTCGGACCTCCACGTCGATTCTGCCGTTCTCGGGAAAATTCCGGTCGTTATCGAGGCGCACGATCTCCAGCGCAGCCGGCCGCAAAAACCCCGCGTCCATCTCGTCGTTCGGTTCTTCGCCCCAGCGTTGGAATCGCCGCACCTCCACCGACGCCACTCCCGACTGCTCCATCGCGACCCGATATATCTGGCTGAGGAAAAGCGGCTGGCCGAAAGTAAAATTGTCCGGATGGAAAAAACCACGGCGGCCATCCGGCAGGTCGCGGTTGGCGAACACAGCGAGCAGCGACTTCTTTACTTCGCTCGTGAAATAACCCGGCAGCGCGCAGACGAAAAGTGCCAGGTCGAGCGGCACGAACCTTGGGCCCCGGACTTCGAGATCGTATCCGGCGATGCGATAACGCTCCAGGCGGGCGCGCAGTCGGGCGGAAAATTTGGCATCCACGTCTGCACCGCCCGGCCGGTCGATCGTGAGAAACACCGTGGTCCAGCTTCCAGTCCAGCGGAAACGAGCGGCGGCCTTTTGGACTTCCGGGTCGCGCTCGGCGACTTCCGCCCAGTCGGCCTCCGTGACCGCGCGCTCCTGCACCCGAAAAGCCTGGGGCGCGTATTGCCGCACCTCTTCCATCGATTCGGGATCACATCCGCCTTGCGCCGGCAACGGATTGCGAACGGCCGCGAGCCCGGAGATGGCAGTCACCGGCCGCATGATACTTTCCGCTCCGACGTTGCCGGCCCGCCCATTGCCGACGCGATACCTCGCCGTGAAATTGCCGGACGGTTTCCGGCCGAGGATATCGTCTCCGAAACGGAGTTGGACACGATCCGTCTCATCGATCTCTACTACGAACCCGCGGGTGAACGCCTCCGCTTCGAGGAGGTCGGGCAACGGTTGCCAGGTTTCGTTTCCGTTGTCGGTCAACTCCACCGCCGGGAGCGTGTCGCGCAATTCCCAACGCAAGGCCTCCGTCGCGGGCGCCGCCGGATCGAACGGCACTGGGCGCTGGTTCGTATCCAGAACAAGCCGGCCGAAGTCGTCGCGCGCGTGCCCTACCTGCGAAAGGGCCGGCGAATCGAGAAACGGCCGGAAGGCTTCGGTGGCGGTCACGGACCCGAGTGGCTCCGGGCCGATGCTCAGGCCGTGGTCGGCCAGCACGATGTTGCCGCGGGCGACACTAATCTCGCGCAGCTTGTGCGAAATGCAGAGCGCAAAGGGCAGCGCGTCGGCCGGGGCCCACTCGATTTCAAGGACCGGCACGTTTTCGACGAGATCCATTCCGGCCACCGCCTTGCTCAGGCGGACGACGTGCCGATGGCTGGGATCGGCGTCGGCTAAATCCCCCTGGATGGGATCGCGGATTTCCTCGAAGAGCACGAAATCGCCGGCCTTCAACGCGAGGGGCGGATTGTTTTTCAACGTCGCGCGCGTCGCGCCCTTCGGCAGACAGCATTCGGCGTCGCTCCAGGTGTGAAAACTGATGCTGTTGTGGTCGGGGGAAATCGCCACGTCGTGCATGGTCTCGAACACGACGGCGGTGTCCGGCCTGGCGTGTTTCGAGATCTCGCCTTTCGTGGCAAAGCCATTTTTTTTCTTTACGACGAAGCTGGCGCTCGCTTCCAGAAACAGCCAGGTCCGCGCGTTGGCGCCATCGTGCATGAAATAATCAAGGAGCCGCGCGTGCCGGCGCACCGAGATGCGCTTGCGCGCCGTGCCGAGATAAGCCTCCGTCGCCACCGCGTCCTGATAGTAACTGAGATGATCGCCGACATAGGCGAGCAGCTCGACCAACGCGACCTGCCCGTCCGCGGCGTTGCGCTCGGCCCAATCGGGCGTGATCGCGCTCATCCGATCGAGCATCAACCGGCGGAAGCTGGCGTAATCTTTTGCCAGGTAATCGATCTCCGGCTCGGTCCGTTTTTCCGGCGGACAGACCTTCGTCTCCTGGCAATCGAATTCACTCGGACAACCCGCCTTGAAGGAAAACTCAACCGCGGCCAGTTGCGGATCGAACCCGGCCGGGGTGGATGCGTCCTGGGGAGAAGTGACGATCCGGAGCGTGTAGAACGAAAAATCGCCCCGCGCATTCACCGTGACCGTGAGCTTTTCTCCGGCCGCCACTACGCCCAAAACCTGGATGTCCCGGACGCGTCTTCCGCCTTCGATCTGAACGTTCGCTTTTGTCAGCGCTGGCGGAGTGGGCCCGGCCGGCAGGTTCGCAAGAAAATGCACCTCGAGCTTTTTCTGGTCGACGCTCGCCACTTCGATGAAGTCGATCCCGTTGAGCGGCGAGTTCCGCACCGCCTTCGCGCGATTTTCCTTTTCGCAAATGTATTGAGGGCTCACGCGGGTTGTTGAAATTGGGCAGTGCGACGCTGTTGGCTGCGCCGGATCACGTACTGCACTGTCACTTCCAGCACGGCATCGATGTGGTTCACTTCGACGGCCTCGACCGCGATCCGATCGCCGAGCCATTGTTGGAGCGCGGCCTGCACATTCATCTGGGTAGCGGCAGCGAGCGCGTCGCTGTTCGGGGCAAAGACCAGTTGGAGTAACCCGCTGCCGAAGGTCGGGCGATTGACCCGCTCGCCGGGATTGGTGAAGAGCACTTCTTCGATCAAGTCCCGAATGTGATCCTCCTCGCCCGTCGACGCCGTCCGGCCGCGCTCGTCGAAATGAAATGGATAATCGACTTCCATCAGGTTGCCATGACCCGGGTTTGGGTAACGAGAATGTTCAGGGGCGTGCCGGTGGGTACGCAGATGGCCAGACTTGTTTGCACCAGCACCGGTATGCCGGTGGCCAGCACCCGCGTCGCGCCGACGACCCATTGCGCGGTGACGCACGGTCCGTTGCCGCCGGGAGGCACGAAGGCGCAACCCGCCACAACGTACGGCGCCGCCTGGGTAACGATCGGTTGCCCGCTCACCAGGACGCGCGGATTCGGGGCGGTCGGCTGGGCTTGTCCGCCGTGCGAACAGATCACCGTCGCGCCAAGGTGGAGGATGAAACCGGGCATGGTCGTTCGCTAAATAATCGTCAGCGCTCCGGCGTTGATATCGACTGTCGGTCCCAACATCGAAATGAGGGCGCCTTTGCCATTGGAAATGGTGATGCCGACGTCGTTGATCGAAATCATCGCGCCGGTCATCGTTTTGAGAAGGATGCCGCCAGCCGGCCCGGCCATGTCGCTGATCATGACCGTATTTTGCAGACTGGTCTGGAGGACGATGCTGGGGCTCACAGGATTTCCGGCGAGCGCGAGCGCCGGTACGTCCGCCGCCGAACCGGGAAAACAACCGACCCAAATCGGGTAGTCAGGGTCGCCCTGCTCGAATTCCACCCAGACGCCGGAACCGATGACGGGCAGCACCCAGACGCCCATCTGTTTTCCCGTCACCGGAAAACAGGGCATCGCCCAGCTCGAGGGAAGCAGGCCCGAGATATCCGGCACCTGGATCATGAGACGGCCCATCTGCATTGGGTCGATATTGTTCAGGACCATGCCGCGGTATTTCCCGAAATATTTCTTGTCGCTCATACCGGGACCCTGGGGGTGATGGAAACGAGCCCGTTCCGGGTGAGGACGAAGCTCTGTTTGATTTCGCCGCGTTTGATTGTGGTCGTAACGCTCTCGACAAAGTAAAGGCCGTCGTAAGCCATGCCGGCGCCGCGGACGCCGACGAGCTGTCGCGCTTTCAACAGGCGCCCATACCGCAGAACGTCGAGCGTTCCATTCCCGGAGACTGAGTCCGCCGCTCTGGATCCGGCAGCGAGGCCGGCGCCGATCGCCGCCATCGGGCTGAGCTTCGCCGTCTCCCGCAGCACGTTGACCCGGGTCGGGATAAATCCAGTCGCGCCCAACGGCGGTTGCAACGGATTGATTGCCGGGATCGGAATGGGAATCGGCACCTTGGTGAGCGCGTTCTGGATGAAGACGATCGGCAAAACATTTTCGTTCGTCCTGCAACTGAACGTGAGGGACTCGACGTTGGCGTGCGCGTCCATATCGAGATTGAGCGCCGGTTGCGGCGGCCCCACTTTTATCTCCGGCCCCCAATAGGCGATGTTCGTTCCGGGCGCCGGACCGGGATCGATGTAAAAGACGTATCCGACCTTTCTCGCCAGCTCCTGGACATATTCGAGGTCGCCCCCTTGCTGGGTGGGAATGCGCTCGACGGGCAGCGGAAGGTCGATGAAGAGACTCGGGATCACTACCGGGATCAATCCAAACACCGCGTATTTGGCGATGATCAACGCGACCCGCGCTTCGGCCGGCATCGCCGGGTAGGGAAGACCACTGAGATCGATCAGGTTCGACGCCATCACTTTGGTCAGGTCATCGCCTGTCACAGTCAGGGTCGACTCGCCGCTGCTTCCCGGGCTGATCTGGGTCATGGTCGTGACGCCGTCCATCAGGACCTGGGGAGTTCCGTTGACCGTGACGATAAGGATGACGCGGAGGAGTGGCATCTGGACCGCACCGAGAACAAAGATCGGATACAGCGGCGATTGATTGTTCAGCGTGAAGGTAAGCTCGAAGGCGCTCGCGTTTTTCGTCGCGCTGGTGACGCTCACTTGGGTAAGCGCTTCCATCACGATCCGCGGCATCGGCACCGGCAGTGCCGGTCCGACCAGAAGCGTGAGGTAAATTCCCTTAACCATCGGGCGCTCCTGGAATGCCTTCCGGTAGAGTGATCCGAATCGTGCCCCCCGGCGTGGCCGTTAATTCATCGGGCTGCATGACGTTGTTCGCGTCGCAGACCCGCCAGAATTGTTCTGGATCGCCGAGATAATTCGCGGTCACGTTGTCCAACCGGTCCCCTTGCACAACGGAATGCTCGAAGAGCAACTCAAAGCGGGTGACCGGAGGCAAGAAACGGCGCCGGATGTACACGACGGATTTTCCTTCCGGTGTCCGCCATGTTGTCGTTTCGATCTGAAAATAACGGCTGCCCGGTGGAAACGGATGGAGCTTCACCGGGTTTTGGAATATCTCCGGCGCCGACGAACTCACGGGATGCCTCCCAATCCGAGGGCGCCCAGCGCCGCGCCCTGGTTTTTGCCGGCGAGCTGCTCTTTCTGTTTCTGGTAAGCGAGATAAAGGCTGCCGCCTTTATCGGCGAATCCGAGATCGTCCACGCTGAGGACCCGCATCCCGAGGCTCACCTTGGCCTGGATTGGATTGAGCGCGGGATCGAATGCTTCCTCGGTGATGCTTAGTTCCGTCACCCGCACCGGGACCACGCGGTGCCGGCTCCAGACGAACAACGCCAGGGGCGACTGCATCGGCGCAATTTCCAAGGTGCCCGTTTGGGCCAGGGTATTGTTCGATTGCAGGTGGCTCGTGGTCGGATAAAGGATCATCTCGAGCGCGGCGAGTTGCGGTTGAATACCGAGCCCGATCGCCGCCTCCTCCGCCGTTTCGAGCCGGTCGGTCGCGTCGATCTCGACTTCGATCTTGATCGTCTCTACGGCCGGCCCTTTCAGTCGCAGCGCCTGCGAACGGTCGCCGCTATCAGCGCCGACGCCCTTCGCTTGGAAGGAACGGGTAACTTTCTCTGGATTGTACTGCAGCGAAATGACCCGCTGCACGGCGCCGCTCTCGGGATCGACGAGGACGATGCCGCCTTTCAGGAGACGCGGGGAACGGGGAAAACTGCTCATGTTCGAGCGCGATCAGAAAAGCCGGTCCGGCTTGCGGCGAGCCGCCGGCAGACATGGCTTCAGGAGGAGGGGACGGGGGATGAGCATGGTGTGGATTGGTCACTCCAGCCGCAGCGCCCTGGGAGTTTCACGACCGATCCTGAACAGGTCCTTCCCCAACCTCCAGCACTAAATTGTCTTGCCCTCTAACGGCCGCTCGACCGGTTTCAAAAATCGCGGCCGGAACAAAACGAATGCAGCCAGAGCCAGCCCGAGAGCCAGCAGGCCTTTCAATTTAAAGAGCATCAGCGTCGGCGCGGCGAAAACACCATGGCAGGCGAAAGCTGTTACCCACAGGGCCGCGACCTCGAGAAGGGCGATCGCCGAATGCGCGATCAAATAAATCCAGCCGGCAATCGCGCCCGATGTTTTCCCCGCCGTCGATGATGCGAGTTTGAGGTGTTCTTGTTCGAGGAACTTGGCGCGATGAATCGCTGCATCATAGAGCTGCGTGTTCCTCAGCTCGTACAAGGTCAGACCGAAGGTCACACTTAGTCCGAAGAGTCCGACTATCAGGGCGACACCCTGGTTTGGTTTCTCGACCACCAGCGCAATGATCGCCACCGAAGCTGCCGGCACCGCCGCCAGCAGCTTGAACCGGATATCGGTCAACATCCGGATCGTTTCGTTGGTCTGTTCGTAATCAAGTGCCCGCAGCGTGTCGGTCGGGGAGGAAAGAAGGACCGGGTCGGATGGGGGATTCATTCGCTTACGCCTTCGGCAATCTTCCCGAAGTGACGGAATGATATTTCGGCGGCGTCCAAAAACTCCAGCCCGAATTAACCGTCGGTCAAGGCGCGGCAAAACGATCCAGCGTTACCTGGGTGCCCCTGACGAAACGCTGCGCCTGGGCCAGTGCCCGCTGCACTTTCGGCTGCATCGCTTTTTGAGTTGCCTGGTCGAGCGTCCAAAATTCCTCGTTCAAATGTCGCCACACTTGCGAAATTTTCTCGGGGACCTTCGACAGGCCGGACTCTTCGAGGTGGAGTAACTCGTAAACGTACGCTTCGACCTCCGAAGTATATTTTCCACCGCCCTGCCTGCCTTCTTCGTGGGACTCGCGCCCGATCTCCTGGTTCTTCAAGGTCTGGTTCCAAAGAACATGTTGGTACTCGTGAATGATCACGCTGTACAAATAAGGCGCGCTCGAGAATGCGCCCGGCCCGATTCGCACTTTCGCCGGCTCGGCCTTGTCCTTCATGTAATCCCAGCTCGGCATGCCGGTCACGCCATCCGCCCATGTCACCTCGCGGTCGTAATTCATCTTGCCCTTATCAAGCAGGCTGGTGCTGATGTTCGTGCCGCCGGACAGGCCCGTCCCGGCATTCTGGACGACAAGGTCGACCGCCGCCTGCCTGTCCTTGTTCTTGATCAGCTCTTCAACCTTCGCGGTTTTTTCCGGACCCAAGCCCGGCACGGCGAGACCGAAGGTTGCCGCCACCTCTGGCTCCGGAGGCGGCGGAGCTGGAGCCTGGGGCTGCGGCTGATTCACCGCAGCTTTCCGGCTTTCCATCGCCATGCTCCCGAGCAGGCCATGTAATTTCCCGGTTGGCGCCGGACGCGGAGCTTTGGCAAAAATGGCGCGGCCCAGATCCAGCGCCCGCTTTTCGATCGTGGCCGCGCTGGTGCCGAGGATAAAATCGTTTCCCACCGTGACCGAGATCGAGTTCTTGTCGCCTTGGACTTCCACGTCCTTGACGCTCGCCCGGTAACCTACCCCGCTCATCTTGTCGTTGTAGTCCGGCAGGAATTCGTGGATCAGCCGATACACAATCTCGGATCCGTTGATCATCATACTGGTGGCGTTACTCGAATCGCGTCGCGCGCGCTCGGCCGCCCGGACAACCCTGTCGATCTCGGTGGGCGCATCCTTGGGATTCGCGCTCGCCCCCGCCGCTTGTCGCTGGATAGCTCCGCCGCGGGCCGCGTTTATAACCGCGAGCGGATTATTGCGCTCGCTCATAATCGCGTTGCGATTTGCTTCCATTTCCGCGGCTTGCTCGGACGCCTGTCCGCCGCTCGGTGGCAAACTCTGCTGGACGACATGAGTAAGCTCGTGCGCCAGCAGCTTTCGGCCGTCCGGCGACGCTGGTCTGTAACTATCAGCCGAAAGGACAATGTTTGGTCCGGCTGTGTAGGCCAATGCATCCACCGCTTTCGCCGAGTCGCCCGCTCTCGCATCCGTGTGGACGCGGACGTCGCCAAAATCATGTCCAAACCGCGGCTCAAAGAACGCAAGAATATCGGGAGCGAGCGGTTGGCCAGGCGAACGAAGGACTTCATGGACATTGGGCGGCACCGCAGAATAGCGCGCGCTTTTGCGCTCGGCGTTCTGGCTTTTCCGTTGCATCACGCCGCGAGGCGCCGGTGTGAAAGAGGGAACGGCTGGAGCCTTCTGTTGCAGCCGTTGATTCATTTTTCAGTTCCTCTTGCTGAGGATTTGAAATTCCATTTCGCGCAGGGTTAATCCGAGCGCGCGTACCGGCCCGTTTGTGACGCTGCCGTTTACTTCGTGGATCTCGACGCTCCCTTTGGTTCTCTCGGTCACTGGTTCCGGAGCAGGGCCGGGCCCGCCAGTCTTATTCGTAAACAAAATCTCGTAGATCGAGCCCACCGGATTGAGGGAGAAATCGACGATCACATCGCCGGTCCAGACCGCATCCGTGTTGCAGTTGGCGACGACCAGGATTTCTTCGTCGTTCAAAATCCGGGAGAAAGCCACCACCCCCGGGGAGAACGGCGAGATCCCAAATTGCCCGCCGTGGCGCGACGAGATCGGGCGAAAGTATTGCCGGCCGTAACGGAGCGCCGGTTGCTCGCGGCGAACGGCAGCGAGCCGTTTTACTGTTCGATACAACTCCTCTTGGTCGTCGAATGCGTTCGGTTTGCCCCATAACGCTTCGCGCACCGCCGCGTCCGAATTGCCCCGGCCATGCAGGCTTTGCTCAGTGCCATAGTACAAACACGGAATGCCTTGCAGGCCGAACAAACAGCCGATGCCCAGGGTGAGCTGGTCCTCAAAGCGCCGCGGCGCATCGTCCGAGCTGAAGTAAAAGCGCTCCTGTTGATCGTGATTATCCAGGAAGGTCACAAAAAACCGGCTCGCATCCCCATGCGAACTAATGACACCGCGCTCCAGCTCTTTGCGGTGTTCAAACATTTGCACCACTTCGGACGGCGGCGTACGTCCTTTTGCCATGCCGGGCAGCTTGAAAAAAAGCGGGAAATCCAGGGCCGCGTCCACCCCGACCAAATCGCCTTCCTCGCTCGCCTGGCGTCCGATGAAGCGTGTGATCTGCTCCTCGTTGTCGTAGACCTCGCCGAAGGTGAAGAAGTTTTTCTTTCCGAGGCTGAGGGCAAACTCCCGCATCGAATTGCCAAAGGTCTGGGCAAAATCCGGCTCGATGTATTTCAGGGTGTCGATGCGGAAACCGTCCACGTCGAATTTAGCGATCAGGTATTGATACGAGCGGATGAGCGCATTCCGCACCGGAAAATGAGCGCCGCTCGTTTCGTTGAACGCGCGCAGGTCCGTGACCATTTCCTTGAGCGAAGAAAAATCGCCGCCTGCCTCGCCGCCCCGGCCTTTCCGCCGGAAAACGTTATTGTGCCTTAGCTCCGATGGCCAGATCGCCGCATCCCGCGGCGGATTTTCCGGTGCCTCAGTCCAATCCGGCCGGCCATGCCCGTTCTCATCGCGCCAGTTGATTGGATAACCAGCGTCTCGAAACTCCGCCTCCGCCGCGCGACTGCCATCGCCGAGCACATACTCAAACACATCGCCCGCGTGATTGAGCACGATGTCGAAGATCACGTAGATCCCGCGGGCGTGCGCTTCATCTACCAGCGCGCGCAACTCGTCCTCCACCAGTTGCGGGTTGGCTTTCGCCGCCGCCGGATCGGAAGCAAACCGCGGATCGATCCCGAGAAAATCGTGAATCCCGTAGCCGTGATAAGTAAAAGGGTTCGACTGGCAGTTCTTCTGCACCGGCGAAAGCCAGAGCGCACCGACGCCGAGTTGCTGCAGATAATCCAATTGTTCCCGCACCCCATTGAGCGTTCCTCCTTGAAAGACCCCGTGCATTCCATCGAAGGGCGTGTGGTGCGGCGGCGCCTGCGGGTTATTGAACCGATCGACCATCAAAAAATAAATCCACCGATCCCGCCAATCCTCCGGCGACGGAAACGGCCTCGGGATATCGACCGGGTTGCCGCCGACCATGATTCGCTTTGCTCGGGACGCTTGCGCTCCCTCAAAGACTTCCCGCACCTCACCGTCGTTTATGGACTTGGGCATCTAACCTTCATTTCGAGATTGTCTAAATAACCGCGGGACCCTGGTTCCTTCAAAGATCAATCCTTGCTCGCCTCTAAATCTTCACCAACAATCCGATATTGCCGACCATCCCATTTCATTCTTGCTCCGAGCCGGGCCAAATCCTCTTTGAGCACCTGAATACGTGCGTTCACTTCTCCTGACGGATCATAGTTAGTATCCTCTTGCGCCGGAACACGGCCATACTTCCGTTCGAGTTCGTTAAGGTGTTCCAGTAGGGCCTTAATTCTTTCTGAATACATAGTCTCGTGCCAGCGAAACACTCACAGCAACCGCGCTCTGGGATTAAGTACGAGTCTTGAAAGGAGCCTGACAAGGAGTTTCAACTCCAAATTTCCTAAGATTGTCAATGCGTGAACTTCTTTGCCGTCGCATCGTATTTCGCTTTGAACCCCCAATCGATGCACTTCAAAGGGTTTTTTACACCAGAACCAGTCTCATCCGAAGTTGCGGAGACATCATCGATACAATAGAGACACATTTTGAATTTAAGGTTATAATCAATTCCATCCACCCATGCCTGCGGGCCAGGTGAATCAGTCGCATAGAAAGAGTCGGCTCCAGCCGCCTGATAGTTCCAGCGAGCCGAACCATCACTCCAATAGACTGGGTCTTTATCTAGCGAATCACTCCGTGTCGTGGCAAAATTGTAATCCACTGTTTTGTCGAACATTTTTACACTGCGAAATGTGCCATCCTTGTTTTTGGCAGTACCCTGAATCCAATTAACCATCACACATTTTTTCGTGTCACTGCCGCTTTTCACCTTGCAAGTGAATTTGATGTTTTTTCTCGTGTCGGTATCAGTATCGACATAGCTATCATTTGAAGATCCAAACGATTCCATCGAACAGCAGGATTTAGGCGTTTCTGCAATGTCTGGTGGCGCCTCGGTTGGAGCAGTTTTTTCAGCCAAATCCACGTCCGGCTCCCTGTCGCCGGATATTGGCAACTCGGCCGCGTCATTCATACTGGTCGTAATCCTGCTTTGCGCTCGGCTGTCGTTTGATTGAGGGAGTTTATTCTCACTCCTCACGCGCACATCGCCAAAGCTATGGCCGAAGCGCGGCTCGACAAAAGCGGCTGTGTGTGCGGCGAGTGGCTGACCTGGCGAGCGCAACACTTCATGCACGATGGCGGGCACGTTTGAAACCGAGGATAGAGGATGGCTGATGGTAGATAGATGGAGGTTCTCTGAACGACGTTGCAGCTTCTTCTTGCGACAAGATTCGCATTCCCCAGTCGGACCTGGCGATCCGCCGCAGGCACATTTGCGTTGCAAGAGGCCCGTCCGAGCTGGTGTGAAACTCGGCTGGGCGCTTGAGGAAGTTTTCGCCTGGGTTTGAAGTGTGGGTCTCATTGTTTAAGCCCTCCAAAAACAGCTTGGGATACCTCGATGTCGGTTGCTTCCCGCGTTAGAGTCGCTCTGACTTGAGATAGTCCGCCGTTGAGCTTCTTGATCGCGAAGATTGGCGAAGCAGTCAATTCAGGTTTTATCATCTGATCAACGCTGGATCGGCCCAGCGTATCGTAGCTCCCACTCATGTATCGGACCGAACGTATTCGTGCACGTATCGTAAGTTTGGCCCTTAAACTGGAATAGCACATCTGTATCCGACCCAATCATGACTGCCGGGTAATCTCGCCCGATGTAGCGACAACCTGAAACACGGTCCGGTAGGAAGTCTTCATCCGCATGGCGAAGTTCTCCGCGGTGTCCGTAGCGTCTACCATCAGGAGAACCGTCTTCGTGATAGACATTTTCTTCCAAAATAGCCCCTCCCCACAGACGATGCGTGTCTGGCTGGCCGTTTATGATCAGATGGCCCTTGAGATATTGGCGGTATTCACCGCAAGCACAGTCACAATATGAGGTTGGGCTCCTCCGGGCTTCAGGCCCCGAATCCCTCCACTCAATATTCACTTCAGTACGCTCTCCGACAGTTCCGCCGCGATTGATGATTCCGCTGCGACTGCTGAGTATTTCTTCCCGGATGACACAGGCCGCTGGTGAGCCTCCACCTTCTCGAGAAGTTTCACCTTGCCGCTGAAGCGCGCGCGCAGACGACAGGTGTGGTAGGAGCACGCTGCCGATCTGCCCTATTGCAGACCCACTCGCTTGCCAGGCAACTGGAGCAGCTCCTCTCAATCCCAGCGGCGGTCCCCGCCCTATCTGCTGAGGAGAGACCGCTTGCTTTTCAGTTGGTTCAGCAGCCGGGATAGTTCGCCGCCATTCGGTGTTAAGTTGGTTAACGATGCGATCCGCTTCGTGTTCGCACGGATCATCATGCGCGCCGACGATAAGCTCAACGCCCGGTTGGATCTCTCCCCAGCTTTGCTGCACTACGTGCGCAAGCTCGTGCGCCAAGAGAGCTATCCCTTCGCTTGAACGTGGTGCAAACCGGCCCGCTCCAAACACGATCTGCCGCCCGACTGTGTACGCCGCCGCATTTACCACTCGGGCAGACTGACTTGCCAGTTCTCCGGTATGCACTCGCACGCGGCTGAAGTCATGGCCGAAGGGCGGTTCCATTATCGCACGGGTCGCTGCATCGAGCGGCTGGCCCGGAAAGCGCAACACTTCGTGGACGATGGGAGGGACCTCTGAAACAGAGGATGGAGGATGGCTGATGGATGATTGAGCGAGATTCTCTGAACGACGCTGCAGCTTTTTCTTGCCGCACGATTCGCACTCGCCGGTAGGCCCGGAAGCGCCACCGCATGCGCATTTGCGTTGGAGGACGTTACCGCGCGTCAGGGTAACGATCGGTGTCTGGCGGGCTGGAGCTTTGGCTTTCGCTTGAAGCGGTGCTCTCATCGGTTGAGGCCTTCGAAAACGGTGCGGGCGGTTTGGGTGCCAATGGTTCGCGGCGCTGCGGTGGGCGTGGCGGGGAAGGAGCCGGCGTCGAGGCGGGCGAGTGACGCACTACTCGTTAGGCGAGTGGGCGTGGATTGTTCCGTGAAAAGACGAGTCAGCTCGCGTTGGACGGCGCCGGCGATGAGATGGCCGTCGGTGGATGAGAAGCCGTCGAGCACCAGGCGCTCGATCTGGAAATGGATCGCGGGGCGCGCACTCATAGCCAGCCGCCGATCTCGGATTCGGTAAGGGGTCTTTCCAGTTTCGCGTATTCGGTCCGGGCGGCGCGCGAGAGGTGCGCCATGCCGACCGGTTCCTCGGCGTCGGCGGCTAGGAAGGCGGCGGCCAGGGCGATGTTGCGAATGTTGCCGCCGGCGACGTTTAAGCGCGAGAGCTTCCCCAGGTCGAGGTCGCAGGTCGGAGTCGCTTCCGGGAAAATGTGGCGCCAGATCTCAGCGCGCTGGGTCGCGTCGGGGAAGGGGAACTGGACGATGAAACGGAGCCGGCGGAGGAACGCGGGATCGAGCGCGCTTTTCAGGTTGGTCGTGAGAATGGCCAGCCCGCGATACGCTTCCATTCGCTGCAGAAGATAACTGACTTCAATGTTCGCGTAACGATCGTGGCTGTCTTTTACTTCGCTCCGTTTCCCGAAGAGCGCGTCGGCTTCGTCGAAGAGCAAAATGGCGCCGCCCTCCTCGGCCGCGTCGAACACGCGCCGCAAATTCTTTTCCGTCTCGCCGATGTATTTGCTGACGACGGAGCTGAGATCGATGCGGTAAAGATCGAGCGATAACTCGAGAGCCAAGACCTCGGCGGCCATGGTTTTCCCGGTGCCGCTGCTCCCGGCAAACAAGGCGCTGATGCCCAGGCCGCGCTCTCCTTTTTCTGCGAATCCCCAGTCGTCATAGACTTTGGAGCGCTGCCGGACGTGCATCGCCACCTCGCGCAACAACTGATGCTGGCTTTCGGGCAAGACCAGCTCGCTCCAGGTAGCGGCCGGCTCGATCCGCTGGGCCAGATCGTCAAGCCGGACACGCGATTGGATCCGGCAGGCCTGCCAAAGCTCGCGACCGAAGTCGGTTTCGTCGCCGGCACGCGGCCGCAGGGCGGCGCAGGCTGCCTCGATGTTTCGTGGACCAAGGCTGAATTGCGCCACGATGTTTTCGACCTGGCCGTTCAGCCGGTTTAAATCCTGGCCTAACGACTCGTTCCAAAGCTCCCTTTGTTCCGTGGCGGTCGGTTTCCGGACGTCGAATCGAACGATTGGCCGCCGGCCCGGGCGCAACGGTTCCCGGCGGCTGACAAACAAAATGCCCTGCACGTTCTCGAGAAAAGAAAGCAAGGCGCGGGACTGATCGCCCGGTTCCATTTCGTCGGCCTCGATCAACAATGCGCTGTGGCCCAGAAGCGATTCGCGCTCCCAAAGCCGGGCCAGCGTTTCCCGCTCCGCGGCCGATGCCGGAATATCCGCGCTCCGCATCACGTGGAGGTGGAGGCCGAATTCGCGGGAAGCGAGAGCCGCGACCCCGGCCCGGCCGATCCCATCAGGACCGCAAAGCTGCACGATGGGCGGAATCTGGTTCTCCTTGTTCGCCAGGAGTTGCGCGATTCGCTCCGTCACTTCGCGCTGGGAGGAAGGCAAATTCTCCGGCGCGGAAACCGGTTCCACGAGCGCCTGCAACCGATCGTCGAGATGATTCAGGCCGGTCAGGAAATGCAAAACGCGTTCATCGATGCGCAACGGCGCCGCGACCAATCCTTCATTCGTATTCAACTCGATCAGGCGCCAGCGCCGCAACGATCCGGCTGGGGCCAGCGCGCTCCAGTGCGCGCCCGGGAAAGCGGCAAGCGCCAGACTAAAGGTTGGGTAGGTTTTTCGGGCGTTGCCCTGCGCGGCCGCGCAGGAAGCCGCGAACGCGGAATCCAATTCGATGCCGGCGCAGAGCAGGAGCACATCGCACTCGAACCGCGAAAGCCGGAAAGCCGCGCGCAATGTCTCGAGGGCCGATGGCGCTGGCAATGCGTTCGCGGCTTCCTGAAGCGCATCTTCCGCTGCCGCAGCCGGCGCCGGGTCGCTCTTGTTTTCTTCGGTGCGCGCGTGCTGCTCTAACACGGAACGGATCATACCGACCGCGGCCATCAGATAACGCTGGTTCGCCTCCGGCCATGGCAACGTCTCGGTCGCGGTCATGCGACAATCCTGATGAGCGGACCTGTGAACTGATTTTCCGTCGGACTGCCCACCGTAGTATCGACATCGAGCGCGCTCTCCGCGCCGTCCACCTGGACCCGGACGAAGTAGTCAGCTAACGCGACATCGGTTATCGAAAACACAATCGTGGAAGTGTCGGGTATGCCCACGGCGAGGCCGTTTTCAGCCGGCGCTGCAACATTGAAGGCGCGGGCCGGAACGCCCACTGGCGGATTGTGTTCGCCCAAAAGAAGGACGACACGTTGCGATCTTCCGACGTTCGGAGCGAATCCCAGCGGTAATCCGGCCGCGCGCGATACGATGAGCAGTGGCGGCAGCGGCGGGGCGAGCGTCGGATGAAGGACAAAGGCACTGACGTTGGATTCGACGCCGCGATGAGCAGCGGGCGGATCGCCGAGATCGATCTGATGCACGACCTGCGTGCTCTGCAACCCGGCGCGCAACGTGGCTGGCAGGGTGACCTCGATGCGGTCGTCACGGATGTCAGCAGGCGCCGGGATGATACTCGTTCCGCCGACGACCACGCTCGTGATGTTGCCGCGCAATTGCCGGCCTTTGATCACGATGGTGCTTCCGGCCACGATCGGCGCAGCGGCGCTGACGATCGATTCGATCGCGTCGATTGTGGGCCGCTGGAACGGGATGACTTCGAGGATGCGCCGGCGCACGGGCAGCGTCGGTCGAGTTGCTTTCGTCGACTCAATCAGGACAACGGAAACCTGGTAGGCCGCTGTCGGCCGGTACGATGTCTGCAAGGCGGTCCAAAGCTTCGACATCTCCTCTGTGCTCATGGATTGCGGCATGATTTTTATCTGTTCAACCTGTTCCGCCAGGTCGGCCGCGTTTAACAAGGACGGGAGGATTGTTGTATCCACAGGGCTGGGCGCGCCCAACGCCCTCCGAATGGCGTCGCGGGTCAGGACCGGCGTCTCGTGGAACAATTGCATTGCATAACCGAGCAGAACCTCCGCTTGGAAATCCTTCTCTCCGTAAGCGGTCAACAAATAGAAGAGGTCCAAGGCGAGCGGCGGATTGCTGACCCGCGCCCCATCGCTATCGCGAGCCGGCAAAGCGACGTTTCGCCAGCCTGGGTTGGGCGCGACGTGGTAGAGGAACAAATTAAGTTGATTGGTATCGGCGCCGCCCGCCGGGATCACGCGATCGGGCGGCTTGGAAGACACCTTTACGAGGCCAACCGCGGCAGTGAGATTGTGATCGATCAGGCCATTGTTGAGCAGATCGGTCAGCACGGCCGAGACACCGGCAATGGCCAGCGCACTGCTCACGAGCGGGCCCCATTTCGCCGTTTCAAATAATCATCGAGCGAAATCTTCGGCGCGGCGGGAGGCGCTGGAGACCGTGGCGGCCCCGGCGCCGTGATTGCGCGCACTTCGACCCGCCCGATGGTAACGTGAATTGCGGGCGCGTCGTTGGACGAGGCTGAGGCGATCACGGCGCGACTCGAATCTGGCGAGGGACGGCGCGTGGCGACCTGCGGCTGCACGACGATCCGAGCTCGATCGGGCAAAGGCGACAGCGGCTGATTCGCTCGCGCCCCGCTCCCCGGCTCGGACTCGCCGACTGGTGCTCGCCCGTCCGCCAGGCGTTCTTTTGAAGAAGAGATGGAGGGGACATTCGTCTCCGTGCGCAACCGCGCCGGAGAACGCGTTTCTTTTCGCTGGCCGGATTCCGCGGGCTCTTCTCCGCGAAATTCGGGCGGCGCCGGCGATGGCCCGGATCGTTTGCTTTCCGTTATCCGAATTTCGGGCGGGACGGGGATTGTTCTCTCCGGAGCGGCAGTCGTTTCTCTCCGAATATCGTTGGGCGCAGCGTCGTCCGCGGCCGAACGCGTGTTCCCAACCGGCACCACGCCGGCCTCGCTCTGTGGTTCCGTCGGCTCGCGAAACAAATCATTCGGCGGCGTGTGCAAAGGCGCGATCAACGGCTCGATTTGCGGCGCCGATCCGCGCGAACGTTCCAGGAGGCGCGTGAGGTAATTGCTCATGCGCCGACCAATTCCAGATATGCCTGCCGACGGATCGGGCTTAACCCAAGAATCTCAGCCTCGCTCCACCCATAGGCACGGGCCAGCGCGTTTACTTCGTGCAACAGCCGGCGGGCGCACACCGAGATCTCTCTCCAGAAAAATGCCGCGATGTCGAAAAGCGCCTGCCATCCGTGTTCGCAAAAAGGGCAGCGCAGATCCAGCCAGATCTCCGCGCCCGGCTCCGCCTCAGCCATGCAACATTCGATCTGCTCGATCACCGCCGCCGGCAGATCGCCCGCCTTTATCGGCTCGTCGTTCACTCGCGCCTCCACGCAACGCTCCATCAAGGCAGCGTGCGCCACGGCGATTTCGTCGTGTCCATTTGCCTCCGCCAGGTCGACGCTCGTCGGAAACCGAAGACGCACCGTGATGGCATCGACGCGCAGCTCGAGCGTTTCGGGAACGGTCTCCGCCGCGGTTTGGATGGAAACCGCTGGAAAATGGAGCTCGAGCCGTCCGCCGCATTGCGGACATTCGGCATAAGCTTGCACGGTCTCGCCGAAAACCCGGCGCCGCAGCGCGAGAAGCAACGCATCGCGACGACCGATGGTCAGCGCGGCGAGATCTTCGCGGCGCGTCTCCGGTTCCGCGGCCAGGAGCAGACTCAAAGCACGCTCCAGCGGTGGCTGGTCGCGCCCCGTTTCCCATATCCGGAGGATGTCGGGCGCGAGCAGAGCACGCATGGGCGGCGCCCTTTATGGGAGAGCAGGTTCCTCGGGCTCCGGCACCTCGACGTCGCGTTCCCAGCCTTCGTTCTCCAGCTTTAAATGCTGGATGAGAACGGCGTTCGCGTTCGCGTCGAGATCGGCCGTGGCCTGGTACTCGGATGGCCAGCAGCGAAACACCTTGTAAGCGAGGGCCAGTTGCCCGGCTTCATTGTAAATCTCGATGATGATGTCTTTGCGGAAATTCTTCAGCGAAACTTCCGCTCCCAGGCCCGACCCGAAATTCCAGACCTTGTTCGCCCAATTCTCGAATTCGAGGTCGTGGGTGACCCCGCGGTCGAGGGTGACCGGTTCGAATTTATTTCGGCCCGGCGATTTGCGGATCATGCTGGGATCGCCCCCTTCCCGGTGCTCGACGACTTCGGTCGTGCGCTTGAACGAACTCACCTTGCTGATGCCGGCGACGTACCGGCCATCCCATTTTACCCGGAACTTGAAATTCTTGTACGGGTCGAACCGCTGGGCGTTGACTGAAAATTGGGCCATGGTTTTGCCTTCGGTTTAGGTTTCGATCTGTCCGGCTATCTGCTGGATCTTGATGACGACGAATTCGGCCGGCTTGAGCGGCGCGAACCCGACGAGAATGTTGACGATGCCGAGATTGATGTCGGTCTGGGTTGTTGTTTCCTTGTCGCACTTGACGAAGTAAGCCTCTTTCGGGGTCGTGCCCTGGAACGCGCCCTGCCGGAAAAGATTGTGCATGAACGCGCCCAGATTGAGACGGATCTGGGCCCAGAGCGGCTCGTCATTCGGCTCGAACACGACCCACTGGGTGCCGCGAAACAGGCTCTCCTCGATGAAAAGTGCCGTCCGCCGGACCGGAATGTATTTCCATTCGGACGCGAGGCGGTCATTCCCCTCGAGCGTGCGCGCGCCCCACACGACTCGTCCGGCGGCCGGAAGTGATCGGAGGCAATTGATGCCCAAAGGGTTCAACTCGCCGATGTCGCCATCATCGAGAGCTACGCTTAATTTCGGCACCCCGACCAAAGTGGCATCCTGGCCGGCCGGCGCTTTCCACACTCCGCGCTGAGCATCCGTCCTCGCCATGATTCCCGCTACGACTCCGCAAGGCGCGAACTCCTCAATCTGATCGTCGTGCAGCGGGTTAGGCTGTCTCAGCGTGGGAAAATAAAGCGCCGCATAGTTGGTTACTGCGACAGTCGCAGGAAACCCTTTGATCGCATTCTTTGCCGCCAATACCGCCTGCGAGCCGGTGTAAGGCGGGTCGACGATAAAAAAGGCGCGATGGTTTTTGCAAAACGTGGTCGCGTCATCGACCAGGCCGGATTCAACATTCGTAGCAGCACCGCTGGCAGGGGCATGCGGCGGGATGCAAAGGAGATTGAAGAGGTCAGCTCTGAGTAGAGCGTACATGCCTGTTTTGCCGCCTTCCAAAGCCAGAGCGGAAACTTCCGCTCTCCCCAACGCCAATCCGTCGCCGGGCGCGCTTGCCGGCGGGACAGCGCTAAAACGGGTTGGAAAAGCGTTGCTGAAAGGATCGGGATTTGTCCCTGCCGCGATCGCGGCATGGGTTCCAGGACGCGCCGCACCGGCTGCGACCGCGGTGTCTGTCCGCAGGAGCGTCGATTCGTTCTCAAGAACATTACCAATAAACCGCGGATGGTTCAGCGCGATAGACACATTCCGGAAGATTTCCGTCTGTCCGGTCCCCATGTCTTTAACGCTTAGATTGAAAAGTTTCCCGATGTCCTCCGTCGGAAAAGCCGGTGTTGTGCGCGTATCGTGATCGATTCGGACCCGAAGCTGGCCGCCCCACGCGCCTTGGGAAGCCGCTCGCAAGGCCAGTCCATTTGCGGCGAGAATGGCGGAGGGTGGTGCTACCCCGTCGCTCTTATAGATACGGACAATCAGCGCCTGGCTTCCGCCGTTGGAAAAAAAATCGCGCACCGCAAAGCCGAGCGTGCTTTCGATCCAGAGCCCGCCAAAAATCCGCTCGAACTCCCCGTAGCTATTGATCAGGACTGGGCACTGCCTGGCGTCTTGATCGGTAGGGCCGCGAAGCGCCCTGCCGACAAAGGCGGTGACGGATGTCGCGACGCCCGTAATCGTGCGAACGCCACTGGACAACTCTTCGATGTAAACGCCCGGGTAGGATAGTGTGGCTGGCATAGGAAATTTGCGTGGAAGTTTGTTACGGGGTTGCGTCGCGACCGATAAGGATTTGCACCTGGGCATCTTGCCCGGGAGCCGCATTACTAAAGAAGAGCGTCGCCGGCGCCGCATCGAACAGGGAAACGGCTCCTTTCCCCATGAAAAGCTGCGGCTGGTCGAGCTTGCGAACGGTTGTCGCCGCGGCGCTGCTATTGATTTTATACGTGAGCTTGTCGCTAAAAAAATCCGAGGTGATGGCGATGAACTGCACCTCCCCGGAGCCGGCAACTAATTCGACCTTCTTGTCGGTTGTGGCAGGCGCCGCCGGAATCAGCACGTCGATCTTGTCATAACCATCAACCACGATTGTTTGCTGAAAGGCGAACTGGGGTCCGTTTGGGACAACCACGTTGGCGGTGACAATAATTTGGGACATGATGTTGTTCCTTCTGGGGTTTAGGTGGATGGGAGCCGTCGCGGAGTTTGGTTCGCCGGTGGCCTGGCGCCAGCAGACGGGAATGGCGCTCGATCAGGGGAGAAAAGAGGGGCGTTCACGGCTGGGGCAATTGGGGAAACGTCAGAAGACCAAAAAGAACGGAAGAGGGCAACACCTAAATCCGATCGACGCATCCGGGCATATCGCGCCCGTTTTTTTTGCGCTCTCGTCTCCCTCCACACAATAGAAATTCGCGTCCCGGACACGGGGCGCGAAAACTTCGCCGCTAAAGACACCGTCGTTCCGCTAGTTTACTCTGCCGCCATGCCGCGCTCGCGCCTTCGCCATCCCTTCGATTTCACTGCGTCCGAGCTGCGCCGGCTTCGGGCCCTTAAGTCACCGCATGGCATCCAGCGGTTTCTCGATGAAATGCCGTATCATCTCGCCGGCACGGCCTGGTCGCCGCGGAAAGTGTTGCGCGAGAAAACCGCGCATTGCCTCGAGGGAGCAATCTTCGCCGCGGCCGCGCTGGAAGTGCTCGGGTTCCTGCCGTTGATTCTCGATCTGGAAGCAGACCAGGACACCGATCATGTCCTGGCTGTTTTCAAAGTGCGCGGACACTGGGGCGCGCTCGCGAAATCGAACTTCGCCGGGTGCCGTTACCGGGAGCCGGTTTATCGGACGTTGCGCGAGCTGGCTCTGAGTTATTTCCACGTCTACTTCAATCTGCGCGGCGAACGAACCCTCCGGCGGTATTCGCGCCCGGTGAATCTGCACCGCTTCGATCGTCGCGGCTGGCGCACGTCCTCAAAGGACATCTGGTTCGTCGCTGAATATCTCTGCGACATTCCGCATCGACCGTTGCTCAAACGGGGCCTGGAAAAACACCTGACGCGCGTCGATCCGCGGACCTGGAAGAGCGAAATGGTCGGGCACCGGAAAAAGAAGTGAATCGTCCCCCCGAATCCGGCCGCGTCTTTGGCCTCGATCTGCTCCGCGCCGCGGCCATCATGATGGTGGTCTGCGCGCATGGTTTCGTCGTGCTCTACCCGCACTTCGGCGAACCTCTCGGCTTCTTCGGCCACGGCGGATTTTACGGCGTCGAATTGTTCTTCGTCCTGAGCGGATTTTTGATCGGCCAGATTCTTATCCGCGCTGCCGGCGACCTGGGCCGGGCCGGCGCCGTCGCTTCCTTTTACGTCCGTCGCTGGTTCCGCACTCTGCCGCTCTTCTTCCTGTTCCTCATCGTCAACGTCGTCTTCGAGCGGCTCTTTCGCGCTCATGCGGTCGGCGTCGGGGAAGGTCTGTCTCACGGATTTTTTCTGCGGAACCTGACCGGGTTCCACATGACCTTCTTTCCGGAATCGTGGAGTCTCGCCATCGAGGAATGGTTTTATCTTTTGTTCCCCGCGGCGCTTTGGCTCGGCCTGAAACTGACAAAACGTTTCGATGCCGTCTTTCTTTCGGCGGCCTTCAGTTTTCTCGCCTTCTCGACGATCGCGCGCTTCCTCGCGGCGCCGGATCCGGCCGCGACCTGGAGCGACGAACTGCGCATGGTCGTGATCTACCGGTTCGACGCCCTCATGATCGGCATGCTCGGCGCCTGGCTCTCCCTTCGTTTCCAAAAGACCTGGCTTCGCCTCGCCCCGGTCTGCGCTTTCGGCGGGGTTGTTCTTCTCGTCGCCATGTATGCGACCCTTTGGAAACTGGAGAACGGTCATCTCCAGTTCGGCGACGATTCCTTTTTCGCGCGGACCTTTCGTTTCAGCCTTGTTTCGCTTGGGTTCGCCCTTCTTCTGCCCTGGGCTTCGGCGTGGAAATTAGCCGGCGAAAACCCGGGGAGCACGGCGGTGCGCAAAATCGCGCTCTGGTCTTACGGTCTGTATCTGGTTCATCTCCCTGTTTTTCTTCTGGTCACGCGGGCCGGTCTCGGCGCGGACGCGCCCATGCCGCTCGCGAAAGCGCTCGGCTCTTTTGTCCTTCAGATCGGCGGCGCCATTCTGCTGAGCGCGTTGCTTTATCGATTCTTCGAAGCGCCCTGCACCAGGCTCCGGGAAAAGGCGGCGCCCGCGGTGGCAAAATTATTTTCGCGGTCCTGACCTTCCAGAAAATGGGGAAACCCGCGGGCGTCGAGCTGCACCGGCACCAGCTGAAACGACGGTCGCGCCGCCCGGAGGCTTACTTCGACGAGAGCGCCGCGGTTCCAACCAGGCATGCTCGGCGCGCCGTCGAAGACAAGATTGCCTAACGAATAGAAGATCGGCCGGCCGTGGTAGGAATCGGCTGCCTGGACGCGATGCGGATGGCTGCCTGCGACGGCGTCCGCGCCCTGGTCGATGAGCCACCGCGCCAGTTCGCGCTGGCGTTCGCTGACTTTGTCCGTGTTCTCGTCGCCCCAGTGCATGAAGACCAGAACGAACGACGCTTCCACGCGCGCGCCGGCAATGGCCGCCGCGGCGCGCTCTCGATCGAAACGGTTTTCGTCATCCGTGTCATCCAACGCAATGACCGCCGCTTTCGCGTTCGTTTGCGTGGTGAAAACGTGCTTCTCATTGGACCCGATCGTGGAAATTTTGTTCGCCCGCAGACGAGCGATCGCATCCAGCAATCCCTCGCGTCCGAAATCGCCGGCGTGATTGTTCGCCAGGCTGACGGCATCGATCCGCGCCGAGATCAAAACCCGCGTCGCGTCCACTGGCGCCCGGAACGAATAACGTTTGCCGATCGCCGGCGCGCCTTTGTCGGAGAGAACGCATTCGAGATTCACGATCCGGTTCGAGGCGCGCTCCAGTCGCACTCGAATGGCGTCGAACGGATCCGCGCCGCCTTCGATGGCCGCGCCGATGGTGCGGCCGAGCATGACGTCGCCTCCGACCACGAGATCGGGTTTGGAATAGTCGTCAGGCGAACGCAGGACGTCGAAGCGTTCGGTTTTTCGCATCGCGAGGAGCCGGCCTAACGAGAGCAGCTCCGGCGTTCCTTCGAGTTGGTGCGCCACGATATCGCCCCGGTCGAGAATGCCGACCGGCGGCCGGTCTTCCATCACTGCTCCCGTATGACTGCCGAGGTGAACGATCAATCCGCCGGCGACGTCGCGGTCGCGAATTCGCGTTTCCCCGGCGCGCACGTTCGTCGCCACCGGCTCCAGATATTTCCGGAGCTGCTTTGGGTTCGACCACGGGATCGCGCGCCCCTGCCGGCGCAATGCGTAGACGATAAAATTCGCGCAGTCCGCGCCGAGCCCGGTCTCCGGCCCGGTGTTCACGCTGTCATCGAGTTCGCCGCTGCCGAACAAGTACGGCCGGTCGAATTGTTCCGTGATCGCGGCGCGGAATCCGTCGCCGGCGAATCGCCGAATCTCGATCGGCGGAGTCTCGCGAATATGACCGTTGATCTCGACCCGCGCTTTCATGCGGACCGCTCCGATATTTTTTGCGAGCGCGATCGTGCGCGTTGTTTCCGGCAATCGAATCTCCCGCCAGCGCGGTCGCGGCGGCGCGCCCTGGGCGAAAGCGCTTTCTCCGTTCTGGCTCGCCGTCAGGTTGCACCGCAAATATTCCGGCACCAGCGCGCGCCATTCGATTCGGTCAATCGCGCCCTGCGTTTCCAACTCGATCTCGGCGTCTTCCCCGACCGGCACACGCCAGATTCCGTCCGTCGACGGCTCGCGATTCTTGAGCGACAGCTGAACGGGCGGCGCGTCCGCGTCCCACCCGGCCAGCTGCGCGCTCCAGCTTTTGGGTTCCGTTCGGACCGAAATTCGATCGCGATTCGCCAGCAACACCGCGCGCAACCGTTCCGACGCGTTCGCTAATTTAAATGCCGGAATTTGTTCGTGGCGTTTTTGAAATTCCCGGGCGCGCAGCGAACGATCGTGGCCGACGTTCTCGAACGGCTCGAATTGCAGGTTCGCGGTCGGAAGCGACAACGACGCTTCCACCGCCAGCCGCAGGAGTTCGTCCGCCTGCTCGTCGCTTTTCAAATACGGCCGCGAAATCGCTATCGTGACCGCACGCAGGTTTCGGCACTCGCTGACGAACTTCCAAACACGTTCGAATTCCGCCGCGCGCCGGTTCGCCGGAACGCTGGCGAAATAATCGAGGTCGATGGTCACGATCACCGGTCCGTTTTCTGTCAGGTGCGAACGGAGTTGGTCGAAGCCGACGACGTGATAGAGGTTGCGGAGCGAACCGGCCGCGCGCGGCGCCGCTTCCAAGTGCCCGTCCAATTGCGCGAGCGCTGCCTTTTCGTCGTTGCCCCTCCGCGAATGAACCCAGATCGCGCGCGCGATCGGTGCCGGCATGAGCGGCTCGATCCAGTTGAAACATTGGATCGTGCCCGCCGCGCGCCAGTGCCGGAGCAATTCCCTGCGTTCCTCCAGCGACCCGACCCTGCGCAACCGCTCCCGCAATTCATCCGAATCGAAAACGGCCGACGCGTCGCTGTGCGCGTCGAAATGGACCAAAGTGTATTCCTCGTCCAGGTCGAGGTGATCGGCCAGCCAGTAGAACGAGCCGGCATGGTTGTCCTCGATATAGATGGGAAGCACGATCGGCGCGGCCGTAGCGCACCGCGCCAAGAACGCGAACCCGATCAGCATTGCCCAGGGCAACTTCACCGGGCCGGCTGGATTTTCGGTTTCTCGGAAAGTTTCCCCCGGAGTCGCAGCTGGGAGATACAGGTGTCCCGCGCGCTCGTTCCGCGGTGGACTTTTTTTATCACCAGCTTCAGGTTCGTGACCGGCTTCGGGTAATTGCGGACCGGGATGGGATAGAGATCCGCGAACTTCTCGTCCGGAATCGCCGCGGTGAAGGTGTGCTCGCCGTTGAGCGTGATCTCTACCTCGGCCACGCGATTATTTTTCGCCCAAAGCGTCGCGTCATCCGCCTTGTAACCTGGCATGATCAGAATGGTATCGAGCGGCAACGGCCGATGGATTTCGAGGGCGATGCTCTCGCCGACGCCATCGCCTTCGACGCCCTCGGCCCAGGTGCGTTCCGCATTCATCTGCCTGATGTTGTTCGCGCCGTATTCATGTTCGCCCTGCGTCGGCAGGGTCGAGCTCGCCGTGGCGGTGTAATCGGCGTGCTGCAGAAAATAGCGGGTCCCCTGGACGTAGTACTCGGGCCGGAACTTTGGATGGTCCTCGTCAGTCCCGGGCTCGGTCGCAACCTCGGTGTGGAACCAATAAGTGTCGTAGCGCGGATGGACCACGATCTTCATGTCGTCGGCCAGGGTCGGTTTCAGGTTCTGAAAGGCCCAGACGAATTGCGTGTCGCTGATTTTCTTGAACCGATCTTTCGGTTTGGCGATCGAGATCTCCTCCGGCCGCGGATGCAGGTAATTCACGGTCACGGTCCCTTTGCCGATCGGACCTTTCCAGGTCGCAGCGGGCGAAAGCGAATAACGAAAGTAGGCGGCCTCCGAATGCGAATCCTCCGAGACCGAGCTTTGGTTCGCTGCGTACGGCGAACGATAGCGAACCAGGATCTCGCGCGTTTGACCGGGGCCGAAGGGAATGCGCGATTTTTTCCAGAGGCGCCGGCCTTGCGGGAAATCACCCCAGCTCGGGTCCTTCTCCGCCTTCGGTTTTTCGCCTTTGGCGTTCACCGTCTCGACTTTCAGCTCGCTGCCGTCCGCGCGGATCTCGTAGTTTTCGAGATCGGTCGGCATCTTGATGCCTTCTCCGTCTCCTTCCCCCCAGCGTTCCACCGGGAAAAAGAAATCCTGCTCAACCTGCGCGCCCGTGTTCTTCATTCGATAACGCACTTCCACCGCCGCGAATTCCTGGTGGAGATCGATCGTGAGTTTTTCGTCCTCGATCGTGACGTTCGTCGTTTTCTTCTGGTCCGTCGCCGCCGCGTTGCCCGTCACCGGCACCCCGGTCTGCCAGGCGCCGCCGTTGCCGAGTAACGGGGACGCAACAGTCGCCGCGAGCGCCGCGACCATAAGAAAAGTTTTCACATTCATGACCGGGCGAGCCTAGAAGAGATCGGCGCGGATGAACAAGACCGAAGCGCAGTCTTGCCATCAGGCATCGCTGATGCTCATGATCGATCTCCGATGATCCAGGCGAATTGTCGGGCGCGCTTCACGGCGGCGGATTTCGATTTCGTGGTGCGCATTCTCGCCCGGTCCCAGACCGATCACGTTTCCCTGGTCGATCTCCTCAGCGACGCCGAGACCCGCGACGCCGTGCTCGATAATCCGCGGCTCGTCGAGGCGATCCTTTCCAATGCCGGGCAGCTCCAGATTTCATCGCACTTTTATTTTTACGTCCTCGCGCGCCATGTCCTCCGCGATGTCGGAATCACCGATCGCAAGCTGTGTGATTACGTGGCGTCACTGCTGGAAGCGTTCTCGCGGGCGAGCGGGTTGCGCGCCCCGCACATGACGGAGGAGACCGGACGCCAGTACGTTTCCGACATGTTGATCGCGCTGACCCGGGCCACGGCCGAGCAGGCGTTCCTGCTCCGGGCGCACGTGGGAAATTACTCGCTCTTCCTCAGCGGAATTTTCCACGAGAACACTCAGCGGCGCAGTCTGCGCGGCGCGCCGGACCTCGCCTTTTACGAGCAGGTGGGCCGGACGAATTACCAGCTGGTCGCGTCCCACGCCACGGCGCGACGCTGCGATCTGAGCGATGTCTATGAAGGGCTGGCCGATCACTTTCGCGAAGTTCGGCTCGCGCTGAACCGGCTTTCCGATTCGCTTCTCAATTTGGACGAAGAGCCGAATCCATCGCTTTTCCTATGAACGAAACGCTCTTCAGCCAGATCCAGAAATTGTTCGAGCGCACCTATGCGCAGGTCGGGATCAACCTCGAAGATTGCCTGATCGACGAGGGCCGGTGCGCGCATCTCTCCCGCCTCGCAGGCGCGAATGCGCGCGAGCTCAGCGAGCTGGCCCGCACTTTTCTCCGCCGGGCCGACGACCAGCTTTACGTCGGGATTTATTATTCGCGGTGGTTGATCGAACAGCTCGAGCGTCACGATCCGCGCGCCGGGCTAAGCGATCGCAACATCCGGTCGTTGATCGCTTTCGTGGAGGAGATCAACCACGCCCTCCATGCCGCGCTCCAGTTCAAGAAAGGCGAGCGCGAGATCGCCTCGGAAGATTTCGCGCGGAACCTCGAGCTCCAGGCGCGGGTCGATACCTATCTCGTCCTGCTGTTGTTCGTGGCGTTCTTTCGGAAAACCCAAAAAGTTTCGCGGACCGACCGGCGCTGGCTCCGGTTCCATCTTTTCGCCGCGGAAAATCCGGGCGCGTTTCGTTCGCTCAATCTGCGGAACCGTTACCTGGAAACGACCGAGCTGGCCGCGCGCTACACCGAGTTTCTCGATACGTTGAATGCGATGCGGCGCCTCGAAGAGATCCGCGCGTTTCGCTCGCTCGATTACGGAGCGAAGAAGGAGCGTGTGTTGGCGTTGCCCGGCAAGAAAATCGCGGGACTGCTCGAGTAAGCTTCGCTGTCATCCCGAGCCGCGAAGACGGCGAGGGACCTCGCAGTTGCAAACCGCGTCACGCAAGCGACGAAGAACGCCGCTCTGACGTAGCCGCCCGCAAGGTTCGCGAAGCGATTGAGCGGGCGCGAGGTCCCTCGGCGTGCTTCGCCAGCCTCGGGATGACGATCCATTTTGACTCTTTGTTCCCAATGTTCCTATTTCGAATTTGTGAAACGCGCCGGCGTCCGCTACTAATCGAACCGTGTTCAGTTTGACCATGCTCGGCAGCGGCAGCGCCGGAAATAGCGCGCTCGTCACGACCGATCACTGCCGGATTTTGATCGATGGCGGATTGAGCGCGCGGCAGATCGTGGTCCGGCTCGAGCAATGTGGACTTACCCCGGCGCAGCTCGACGGCGTCCTGCTCACCCACGAACACGGCGATCACGTCTGCGGGCTGGAAGTGCTTTGCCGGAAATTTCATGTCCCGATTTTTTGTAACCGGCTCACGGCGGAAGCGATCCGCTGCTGGTCGGGCTCGCTGGGCGAACACAAGAACTGGCGGCTGTTCCAGACCGGGGCGGAATTCAATATCTGCGATATCCACGTCCAGACTTTCTCGGTGCCGCATGACGCGGTCGATCCGGTCGGGTACGCCTTTCACTCCGGCGAAAGCGCGCTCGGGTTTATTACCGATCTCGGTTACGCCACCAAGATGGTGGTCGAGCGTTTACGGAAAGTGCACACGCTCGTGATCGAGACGAATCACGACGAGAAAATGTTGCAGGCCGATCCGCATCGGCCCTGGCCGGTGAAACAGCGGATCCAATCGCGCCACGGCCATTTGTCGAACGCGGCCGCCGCCACCGTCATCGAGCAATTGCTCGGCGGAAAACTGGAGCGCGTCGTGCTCGGCCATTTGAGCCGCGATTGCAACACGCCGGAGCTGGCCGCGGGCGCGATCAGGGCCATGCTCGCGCAACGGGGTCGGAGCGAGGTCGAAGTGCATTGCGCGTCGCAAACCCAGATCAGTCTCCGGTTCACCATCGGGCAGACAAAAGGGCGCGCGTTTCAGCCGACGTTCGACAGCATCTTTTTCGAGACGACGCCGGTGGCGAACGACGCGATCCGGGCCGCATGACCATCCGCGATGCGGCGGAAGCGGACCTTCCGGCGATCATCGAGATTTACAACGCGGCGACCGCGACGCGCACGTCGACGGCCCGGTTCGATCCGGTCTCGGTCGAGGAAAGGTTGCCTTGGTTCCGGGAGCATTCGCCTGACGAGTTCCCGCTCTGGGTGACTGAGATGGATGGAGAGATCGCGGGATGGCTCAGTTTCCACGAATTCATCCGGCGACCCGCGTATCGCGGCGCGGTCGAGATCAGCATTTACGTGCACGAAAATTTTCGGCGGCGCGGGATTGGGCATGCCCTCCTCCGGAAAGCGATCGGGGACGCGCCGCGTCTGAAGGTGCGCGCGTTACTCGGGTACGTTCTCGGCCACAACGAAGCGAGCCTGGCGATGTTCGAAAGCGCTGGGTTCGAACGCTGGGGACGGTTGCCGCGCCTGGCGCATTTCGAAAATGCCGAACGCGATCTCGTGATCGTCGGACAACACGTCGCCTAACGAGAGAGCGTGGTCATCCCGAGGCTGGCGTAGCGCGCCGAGGGACCTCTCGAGCGCTCAACCGCTCCCGCGAAAATACCGATGCAGAGCCGTCAGCGACGCATGGAGTTTCGCGGAAGCGCAACTTGCAAGTGCGGGGTCCCTCGGCGCGCTTCGCCAGCCTCGGGATGACACCGAAAGAAAAACGCGGCTACTCTTCGTCGCCCACGACGAGATGGATCACGCCGGCGGGATCGGAAATCCAGAACCCGTCGAAATCTTCCCGGAGCTGTTCCACTTCGTCCCGCCGCGGGACGCCGTTGATCTTCAAATAGGACGCGGCCGCTTCGGTATCGTTCGTTTCCAGCTCGAGCCAGATATCGGGATGGCTCAGGTTCGGCACCCGGTCCACCCAAAGCCGGTTCGGGCCGAACTGGAAAATGCATCCTTCTTCCTCTTCCTCGATCAAGGGCAGGCCGAGGGTGTCGCGATAAAACCGGACGGTTTGTTCGTAGGTGTGGCTCGGGCATTTGATCGCGATATTCGCGCCGCCGGAAAACTGCGGGCCGTGGACGTTGGCAACCATCGCGCACTATAGCTTGCCAGGATTTTTTTCGCCACGGTCTTCGCTTTTTCCGTGGCGGCGCGCGCGGCGTCAGCCTCCGGCGGAGCCTTCGCCGCCCGGCTCGGTCATGGCGACCGGGTCGAGCGCGCGTTCCAGTTCTTCCGGCGGCAACACGTTTTGCTCCCGGCAAAGTTCGCGGACGGTCTTCCCGGTCTTCGCGCTTTCCTTCGCGATCTCCGCCGCGCGATCGTATCCGATCTTCGGCGCGAGACTGGTCACCATCGCCATCGAAAGTTCCACCAGTTCGCGGCAACGTTCCTCGTTCGCCTCGATCCCGATCACGCATTTCTCGACGAACGCATCACACGCATTGCCCAGGAGGCGGATGCTCTCGAGGAGATTGTGCGCCATCACCGGCATCATCACGTTCAGCTCGAAGTTTCCGTTCGCGCCCGACCAGGTGACGCAGGCGTCGTTCCCGATCGCCTGCGCGCACACCATCATCAGCGCTTCGCACAAAACCGGGTTCACTTTGCCCGGCATGATCGAGCTCCCGGGCTGGGTGGCCGGCAACCGGATCTCGCCGATGCCGCAACGCGGGCCGCTCCCGAGCCAGCGAATGTCGTTCGCGATCTTGAACAAGCTGACCGCAATCGTTTTCAGATGACCGCTCGCTTCGACCACGCCGTCCTTGGTGCCTTGCGCTTCGAAATGGTTTTCCGCTTCCCGGAACTTGATCCCGGTGCGCTGTTTCAAATGCCGCATCACTTTCCCCGGAAAATCCAGGTGCCGGTTCAATCCGGTTCCAACCGCCGTCCCGCCCAGGGGCAATTCCGAAAGGACATCGATCGCGCGCCGGACCCGTTCCCGCGCATAAAATATCTGGCGCGCGTATCCGCCGAATTCCTGGCCGAGCCGGACCGGCGTCGCATCCATTAGATGGGTGCGGCCGATCTTGATGATGTCCCAGAACTCTTTCGCTTTCGCCTCGAGCGCGTCGTGCAACTTCGCCAGGGCGGGGTCGAGGCAGTTCTGCAATTGTTCCGCCGCGCTGACGTGGATCGTTGACGGGATCACGTCGTTGCTCGATTGGCCCATGTTGACGTGATCGTTGGGATGAACCGGGTCCCGGGCCCCGATCGGTTTGCCGGCGAGCTGGCAGGAGCGGTTCGAGATCACTTCGTTCGCGTTCGTGTTCGTGCTCGTCCCGGAGCCGGTCTGGAAAATGTCGAGCGGGAAATGCTCGTCGAGTTTGCCTTCCACCACTTCCTCCGCCGCCTGGACGATGAAAGCGGAGCGGTGGGAATCGAGCAGGCCGAGGTCGGCGTTGGCTTGCGCCGCCGCCCATTTAATCAGCCCGAGCGCGCGAATGAACGGCCGGGAAAAACGCTGGCCGCTGATCGGAAAATTCAGGACGGCGCGCTGGGTGGAAGCGCCGTAGAGGGCCGAATCCGGAACGGACATCTCGCCCATCGAGTCTTTCTCGACGCGAGTCGCTCCCACCTTCATGCCGAATGATGGTTGTTGGTCGAGAGCGCAGCCGCGGAACGGATCGGGCGCTTGTGGCCGTTCCGCCGGTTCGTTTTGTGAAACACCGTGATGAACATCGGTGGAATATTCTGGAGGACGTATTGCGATTCCGCGCGGTCGAAAAGCGTCGCGTGCTGGCGGAGCTCGTTGGTCACCTGGTAAATAATGAAACGCCCGCCCTCGGCCAGGGCTTCATAGGTTTTTTCGAGAAGCGCCCGTTTCTTTCCGATCGGCAGGATGCTGAACGGAATCCCGGAAAGAATGTAATCGCACTTCGGGATCCCCCGCCGTTTCAATTCCTCCGGCAACTTCGCCGCGTCGCCATTCACGACGTGGACCCGGGGATCGTCCGCAAACTGGCGCTGGAGATCGCGCGAAAATGCCGGGTCCAATTCGAACAGGAGCAACTGCGAGTCCGCCGACATCCGGCGCGCAATCTCGCGCGAATGGACGCCTTCGCCGGGGCCGTATTCGGCGATGACCCGCGGCCCGGTGAAGTCGATTTTGCGCGCGACTTTTTTCACCAGCGCCTTGGAACTGGGAATAATGGAAGCGACTTGAAACGGGCGTTGCAGGAATCGCTTAAAGAACAGGGCGCTCATGAAAGGGGGAAATTGTCGACTGCCCCTCTCGCCTTGTCCAGTCGCGATCTATTGGGCGCAAAGCGCGGCGCGCCCGATGCCGCGATAGGAGAAAACCCGAATGAGACATTGACATCGACTATAAAAGCTATAATCCTCTCCCAAGCGAAAAAGACTTGCTCATTATGACGCAAGTTGCTGTTTTGCTGCCATGCACAACCTTTTGACGGTCAAAGAAACGGCCAAGTATCTGCGGATTCCGTTGCCGACCGTGTACTATCTTGTGCAACGCGGGCAGCTTCCCGCCATCCAGATCGGCGGCCGTTGGCGCATCAAAAAGGCGTCGCTCGACAAGGACATTTTGAAGGAAGACAAGTCCGGGCAGCCGACGGTGCTGGTGGTCGATGACGATGTAAGCCTCCAGAGCCTGTTCAAGATTTTCCTGAAGAAGATCGGGTTCAGCCGGGTGGTGGTCGGGACCGTGAAAGAAGCGCTGGCCGCTCTGGAAAAACAAAAATTCGATCTGCTCTTTCTCGATTTGAAATTGCCCGATGGCCCGGCAGACGACGTTTACGACGCTGCCAAGGAAACCGATCCCGATCTGCCTATCGTTGTCATTACCGGTTATCCCGACAGCGAAATGCTCGACCGCATCCTCGCCCGCGGCCCGGTCACGGTCCTGAAGAAACCGCTCCAGATCGAGCAACTTCAGCAAACGGTTCGCATTCTCGGCCACAAAGACGCGGCCAAGCTCGCGGCCTGATCAGCGAATTGTAGCGTGCGCTATCCTCGGGCGCATCTTGCCTAATCCGCTGAGGACAGCGGACACTACAACCGCTTGACTGATTACTGGTCCCCGGTCACTTATCACTTCTGCGATCCGCGCGGTTAGCTCAGTGGTAGAGCACTACCTTGACACGGTAGGGGTCAGAGGTTCGAAACCTCTACCGCGCACCATGTTCGTTTGTGTGCGCGGGCGATCGGCGCAGCGACCGCTTGCGAAAGCGCAACCCGCGAACATAGTAAAAGATTAGCGAGAACCTGCATACACTGGCGCGGCTCATCCGCGAGGAAGGGCCGGACTTGCTGGCCGCATGGCGGAAGCAGGTGAAGCAACTCCCGTCCGCGCAGCACCTCGATACGCCGGCGTTGAACGACCACATCCCGTACTTTCTCGACGAACTGACGACGGCGCTTGAATCACAATCGCGCTCCACAATTCCAGAGGCCCTGGAAGGAAGCAGTCCTCCGGCCCATGGCTTGCAACGTCTCCAGGAAGCGTTCGACCTGGAGGAAGTGGTCGCGGAGTACAACATTCTCCGAGGCTGCATTCACAATCTCGCCGACAAGCACGGCATAATTCTGCAGGGAGAACCGTTCCATATTATCAATCGCGTCCTCGACCAGGCGATCGGCCTCGCCGTCCAGACCTACGCCACCCAACAGGCTTTGGAAGTGCAGCGCCGCCGCGAGGAATATCTCGCGTTTGTCGCGCACGATCTTCGAACGCCACTGAACGCGGTGTCCCTTGCGGCCAGAGTTCTCGAAGTGACCTACGGCGATCCGAGCCAAAAAAGTGAGACGGGACAGATGCTGAAAACTCTGGGCCGCAACGTCCAGCATCTCCAGCGGCTGGTCGAAAAGATCATCGAAGAAAACACGAATCTTCAAACCGAGACCGGTATCAAGCTGGAGCGGCGCGAGCTCGACTTATGGCCGCTTGTCCAGGGTCTGATTCACGATCTTCGCCCCGTGGCGGGAACCGACAGCACCAAGCTGATCAACAAAGTCCCGCAGCGTCTCGTCGTTTTCGCGGATGCGAGTTTGTTGCGCCGGATATTCCAAAACTTGATTGCGAACGCGATCAAGTTCACGCCGCGGGGGAAAGTGGTGATCAAGGCTCAGCAAATTGAGAGCGAAGACCTGGTCGAGTGCCGTGTGACCGACAACGGCAGAGGCATTTCGCCCGATCGCCTGGAGAAAGTGTTCGACGAATTGGAAACGGATTCACAGCGTGAAGGCGGGCTGGGTCTCGGCCTCGCGATTGTGAAAACATTTGTCGAAGCCCACGGCGGCAGGGTCACGGTCGAAAGCACGGAAGGCGCCGGATCCACGTTTCAATTCACGCTCCCGGCTAAAGCCGACTAAGAGCTAAGTTTGGCGCGCTTAGGCCGGCGCTCGAGGCCGGAGTTCGCCGGACCGAACGCGTTTCCCGCGTGCGAAATCGCAGTTTTCAGTTACCATTTCCATCGCATGCACGCCATCCACGACGTCGCCACCGAGCGCCTCCAGACGGATTCGAAGATCTTCGCGTTCACCCGCTGGGACATCGTTCCAGTGCTCGCGGAGCTGCTCCACCTCACCTACTTCTTCGGGATGTTCTTCCTGTTCCCGCACGCGCCGCTCTGGGTCATGCTGATCCTCGGGTTCATCTATTCGGTCAGCATCTCCTGGAACATCAACGGCATCTCGCACAACTTCATTCACAACCCTTACTTCCGTTGGCCGCTCTTTAACCGCCTCTTCACGCTTCTCGAGTCGGTCACCATCGGTTTCAGCCAGACCTTTTACGACTGCGTGCACATGCAGCATCACAAGGGGAATGCGGACCGGCCGGACGCGCATGGCGAAACCATCGACTGGCTCTCGATTTACAAGCACGGGCAGGATGGCGAAGCGGAACATCCGCTGAGCTACATGTTCCTCAGCTTTTTCCGGGATGATCCGAAGGCCGTTTTCCAAGCCGTCTACCGGAAGGATCGCCCGGAAGCCTTTTGGGGGGTAATCGAAGTCGTTTTGTTTCTCGGCACGTTCGTGACCCTCGGCATCCTCAACTGGCATTACATCATTTTCCTCGCCGGCTTCTGGTACTTCGGCCATTGCCTCTCCTATCTGAACGGTTACTACCGCCATTACGGCGGGAACCCGGACGAGCCGATCGCCTGGGGAGTGAGCAGCTACGACAAGCTCTATAACTGGATCTGGTTCTTTAACGGCTACCACGCCGAGCATCATTTCCGGCCCAAGGTCCATTGGACCCGGATGCAGGCGTTTCGCGATCAGATTGTCGACCAACAGCGCGCCGCCGGCGTTCGTGTGATCAAGCCACCGCACGCACTCGGTTTTCTCGATCCCGATTTGCCGAAGCTAGGGTCACATCGTCGCGCCGGTCAGGTCCCGTCGGAATCTGTTCGTTAGGCCGGCGACTCGGCCTTTTAATCCAGTAGCCGTTCGGCGCTGGAGGCGGGTAGGCCCAATCTTATGGCGGCCGCCCCGTCCAATTCGGTATCCAATCACGACGCCGGCGAAGAGCGTGATCAAATCGCGTTTATGAAGATTCTGCGCCTGATTTAGCGGCGCGACAATCACCGCGCGGGCTGAACCGTGCGCGCCGGCCGCTATCTTCATTTTCAGCTCGCGCCGCCGCTGGTCTTCTAAGATAGCTCGGTCGGATTCACAAAACTTCGCGTCACCAGGCGATGGGAAGCAGGAATTGCCGCTCACGCGTGGGAGCTTGGCGAGATAACTGCTATTCTGGATTGACTCCATTTACACAAGAAACGATATTCGGTTCACGAAACGATACGATTTATGACAGTGCTTCCCAAATGGATCAAGAAACAGGCGGCCGCTCAGCGGCAAGTGCGATTAACGCAACCGCGCGTTACGTCCGCCGAAGCGCGCAAGCAATACGAACGCGTGGCGAGAGAATCGGAGAACCGATCGGCGTCAGGCACTCTGAACGACTCGCTTTGTCTGAGTGGGCGGCGCTGAACGGTCGGCAACTTTCCTTCAGTTACATCGAACAATTTAGGCCGGTCGGGTCCGGTGCTGAGCACCGTGTATATCACGACCAAGCTCGCGGGTTAGCGATTAAGGCTACTCATACCAATCGGTTCGGGCATTCGACATACGGTGAAGGCGTCCAAGCTACGCCTTCGGAATATCTCCGAAGATTGGCGTGGTGCAATCTATTATTTGGCGATGCATACGCAATCATTGGAATAGCGTTCGATGACGAGCAGCAAATCGAAGTCGTCTGCTCGCAACCATGGATTGTCTCCCACCCGATTCGCCCCGTGCCATTCGAAAACGAAATTGATTCCTATTTCCATGGATTTGGATTTCTTCGGTCCCCGCTAAATCCGGATGCTCCCGTGTTCTATCACTTAGGATTCAATCTGATTGTGACAGACGCTCACGATAACAATATTCTCCGCGACTCTAATGGGAATTTAGCGGCAATTGATGTCGTAGTGGGGACCCCTGGTCCCAGTCCATATTCAGAACTTCGAGCCGCATTCAAATTTGCTTCCAAAATTGTTCACCTGTGAAATGTACTAGTACCGATCCGATGCCCTAGTTGACGCCGAGCGCGCTGCTCTGTGAACCTGTGGGCGTGCGTCCGGGTAAACTGCTCACTGCCGTTGTCGCGGTCCTCCTGTTTCTGATCAGTGCCGGCTGCGAGCGCGACCGTTCGTCGGAGATTGCCGCGAAAGTTCGCGCGGAATTCCTCCACGCCTGGACCAACTACGAGCGTTACGCGTGGGGACACGACGCGCTCAAGCCGCTGAGCAAAACGCCCCACGATTGGTACGGCCAATCGCTCCTGATGACGCCCGTCGACGCGCTCGACACGTTGATCCTGATGAAGCTCGACGTCGAAGCAGACAAGGCGCGCGAGCTGATCGCGCACGATCTTTCTTTCGATCGCGACATTTACGTCAAAAATTTCGAGATCACGATCCGGCTTTTGGGCGGCTTGCTATCGAGTTATCAGCTCACCGGCGACAAGCGTCTCCTCGCTCTGGCTGAAGATCTCGGGAACCGGTTGCTGCCCGCCTTCAATTCGCCAACGGGCCTTCCTTACGTTTACGTGAACCTCCGCACCGGCCAGGTCCGCGATGCCAACTCGAATCCGGCCGAGACCGGCACGCTCCTTCTCGAGTTCGGCACGCTAAGCAAACTCACGGGCAAACCGATCTTCTACGACACAGCGAAACGCGCGTTGGTCGAGACCTACAAACGCCGGTCGCCGATCGGTCTCGTCGGTTCGAGCATTAACGTCGAGACCGGCGCCTGGATCGACCCCGACAGCCACGTCAGCGGCGGGATCGACTCCTACTACGAATACCTTTGGAAGTGCTGGGTCCTTTTCGGCGACAAAGATTGTCTCGAGATGTGGAACACCAGCATACCCGCCGTCCACAAATACCTGGCCGACGAAGTCCGCAGCGAACTTTGGTATGGCCACGCCAACATGGAGACAGGTGCGCGCGGCGACACCACTTCCGGCGCGCTCGACGCTTTTTTTCCCGCGCTCCTGGCGATGTCCGGCGACATTCCAAGGGCGCGTCGTCTCCAGGCTTCTTCTTTCAAGATGTGGAACCTGCACGGGATCGAACCGGAAGTTATCGATTACAAAACAATGCGGGCAACCGCGTTCACGTATCATCTGAGGCCCGAGATCATCGAGTCGGCTTACTACCTCCATCATTACACGAGCGATCCCGAGTATGGCCGGATGGGCGAGACGATGTTTAATGACTTCGTCAAACATTGCCGGGTCGAGTCCGGTTACGCCGCGCTCAGCAACGTCGTCACCAAAGAGAAACGCGATGAGATGGAAAGCTTCGCGCTCGCGGAGACCTTCAAGTATTTCTACCTCCTCTTCGCGCCGGCGGAGACGCTCGACTTCGACAAGATCGTGTTCAACACCGAAGCGCATCCGCTGCGCCGGACCTGGTAACACTCGAGGGGTTCTGACCGCGGAATGGAGCAAATTGTGTCGCCAGGCACACCGCGTTTGGATACTTGCTAGAGGCTCCAGCGGATGCTGTTCCGCCGGCGTCATGGACCTCAGCCACTTTCTCGCCGAGCTCAAGCGGCGGAATGTCTACAAGGTTGCAGCCGCCTATGCTGTCGTCGCGTGGTTCCTGATCCAGGCCGCGTCAATTATTCTTCCGACGTTCGAAGCGCCCGGTTGGACCTTGAAGGTGCTGATCGCGGCGGTCGCGATTGGTTTCCCGATTGCGGTTGTTCTGGCGTGGGCGTTTGAGCTGACGCCGGAAGGTCTCATCCGTTCGGAAGAGGTTGTCCCCGCTAAGTCGATCGCACGGCGCACCGGTCGAAAGCTCGATTTCCTGATCATCGGCGTCCTGGCTGCGGTCATCGCGTTGCTGCTTGCCGATCGCCTCCGGACGCCTTCGCTTCCTGGCATCGCCGCGGTGAAGGGCATCGCTGTCTTGCCCTTCGACAACTTAAGCCGGGACCCCGACAACGCTTTCTTCGCGGATGGAATCCAGGACGACATTTTGACGAGCCTGGCGAAGATCGCGGACTTGAAAGTAATCAGCCGGACATCGGTGATGCAATATCGTGGCGCCGGGGTGGTGCGCGATCTGCGCGAGATCGCGCAGGCGCTCGGGGTGGAAAATATTCTGGAGGGTAGCGTGCGCCGGGTCGAAAACCGGGTCCTGGTCAGCGCCCAGCTGATTGATGCGCGCGATGGCCACCATATCTGGGCCGAGCGTTACGATCGGACAATCGCCGATTCGATTGGACTCCAGGGCGAATTGGCTACCGAGATCGCGAGCGCTCTTCGAACGAAATTACTGCCGGCGGTGAAGGCGAGCCTGGAAACCAAACCAACGGAGAGCCCGGACGCTTATGTTGTTTATCTTCGTGGTCGTGAGTACCAGATGCGGCCAGAAGTCTCCCGGGAGAATTGGCGCGCCGCGGAAAACTTCTACAAACAGGCAGTCGCGTTAGACGGCCGCTTTGTGCTCGCTCGCGCCCGCCTGGCCGAAATCCAAATTTACCTCTACGGCGGCTCCGACCATCGACCTGCCCGCCTAGCCGAGGCGCGAGGCAACGCCGAAAGAGCGTTGAGCATCGATCCGAACTGTGGGCAAGCGCACATGGTATTAGCGCAGTGCATGCAGCAAGCGAAGGAAAACCCTGAGGCGATAAAGCGGGAAGTGGCGACGGCAATCCGGCTGTCGCCGAACGATGGTTACATCGCGCTGGCCGCGGCGATTTTACAAGACGTCATGGGCTGGATGGCGGAATCAGCTGCAAGCTTTGAGCGCGCAATAGTGCTTAATCCTCGGGAGGGAAAGGTCTTTTATAATTACGGCGTTCTTCTCCATGAACAGAATGACGTCCCGCGCGCGCGATGGGCTTTCGATCGCGCCTTGGAACTCGCCCCCGATTCGGTTTACTTCCGACTCTTTCGGGCCAAAGCAGAGATCGAATGGACCGGCGACATCGCCCAAGGCAAAACGGTCCTGGCCGGATTGCCCGCGGGCAAGGATCCCGACGGCCGGGTGACGGCAGCCTATTGCACCATTGCCGTCTGGGAGCGCAACTTTACCGAGGCGTTAAGATTGCTCGCTGCCTGTTCGGTCGATCGCATCCCGAACTTGAACATGGGGTTCGGGTCGGGCGTGCCCAAGAGTTTCATCCAAGGCACGGTCCAATTCTATGCCGGCGACCGGGAAGGTGCTTATGCGACCCTGGATTCCGTTCGAGGGACCTTGGAACTCGAAGCGCTGGAGAAAGTCGGTGATACCGAGGCCAGGGTCCTGGTCGCGTTCACCTACGCCATGATGGGATGGAACGAGGCCGCGAAAGCAGAAATCGCCCGATCCGAGGAGAAGCTGGACGACGGGTTGGTAGCGAATCTTTTGATATTTATCGGTGAAGTTGACCCCGCCTTGTCGGCCTTGGAGCGCGCGGCGGCCAAGCCGGGGTTCAACCGCATCTTTTTGCGGTTGGATCCAGACTGGGATTCAGTTCGCAACGAGCCACGTTTTCAAAAATTGCTGGCCGCCAACGCCACTGCGACGAGTCCAAAGTAGCCTGCTCGCCGTTATCCTTTCGGCGCCGCGGTTCTGGCCGCGTCCGTCACCATCTTTTTGAACGCTTCGGTCGACGCTTTCACGACCGCATTCGGTCCCGTCATCTTGACGAACACCTTGCCGGCCGCGCTTTCAAGGATCGCACCGCAAAGCGCGTAACCTTCCATCGGCGTAGTCGGCCCGCCCGGCATGCCGCTGCTGAAAGTTCCTTCGGTCATGGCAAAGGTGATTTTTACCGGCCCGGCTTGCCCGTTCTCCGTGATCCGATTTTTTTCGCTGCCGGGGAATTGCGCATACCAGCGCGCCAGGTTGTCCGCGGCGCTGCCTCCCTGGTCCCCGCCAAAATAAAAGAACGTCACTTCCGCTTTCTCGGTCCCGCGCGCGACTTCGAGCTGGGCTTTGCGCATCGGCGACGACGGCGTCATCGAGCGCCACCCATCCGGGACCGCGAAGGTGAATGCCTCCACCTTCACAGTTTCCGCGCGCGCGTTTGTGGGAATAGCGCCCGCGACCAACGCTGCAAACAAAGTGCTGAGGAGTCGTGGTCTCATCCGCGAAGGATAATCGCGAAGCCGGCCGATGGAAATTTCATTCCGGTATTCGGGAACGTAACAGTCGCGTTACTTTTTACGGCTGGCGCGTTCTCCCCGCGGCTTCTTACGTTGCTGCTCCATGAAAAGCCGAAGAAAAACGCGGATCAGAATCGGGGTCGCGGTCCTCGCGGCCAGTGGCGCCATCTTTTTGCCGGCGGCTGCCCGCTTACGGGCCGACGCGTCGGGCCGGAGCCAACTTTCGAGCCCGTTCACCCGGCAGATCCTCTCCACCAGCGCCGAGGCCCCGCTCGCTCTCCGATTTTTCACGACCGCGGTGAAGACCGATTCGCGTGGCCGCGTCATCACCGGGACAACGAGCGATCCGGTGAAGAACATTGTCGGTCCCGAATCGGCCGGAGAACGCGGCGGGATGCAGCGTTTCACGAAAATCATGTTCGGCGCCGATTACATCAATGGCCGGCCTGATCCGGGGACGCGAATCGACCCGAACAATCCCCAGGTAAAAAGCGGCAGCCAGGTTTGGCCGAACCGCGAGCAACCGTTCCGGAGCCAGCCGCGTTCGCTCGCCCTCACGCCGGACGGCCGCAAACTTTATGTCGCGTTGCCGGGCCGCGAAGGCTATCCCGACTGGCGCGTTTCAGTGGTGGACACCGCGGGCCGCCGGGTGACGAAGTGGATCGATCTTCGGCCGGCCGGCGTGGCCGCAGGATTGCGACCCATCAGCGTGAAAATCTCGCCGTTGAACCCGGCGATTTATCCGCGGCCCTACGCGATCGTGCTGAATCAATACGCAAACTTCGCCTCGGTCATCGATACCGGCACCGATACGATCATCGGGGATTTCCAGACGAGCACCTACGCCGAGAAGGCGATCTTTAACAGCGACGGCACCCGCCTTTATATCACCGACCGTTTCAAGGACGTCGTCCGCGCGTTCCGCGTCAGTCCCGGCCCGGTCTTCACCCAGATCGCCGAAATTCCCACCGGCACGACCGAGTTGGAACGGGCGAATCCGCGGGACCTCGATTTGAGCGCGGACGGCCGCACGCTCTACGTCGCCAACACGCTTGGACACACTATCGCCGCCATCAATGTCGCGAACGACGCGAACTCCCTGACAAAAAATCTCATCGTGGGCGGCCTTTCCACGGATGTGAAAATCGCCGGTCGCTGGGGAATTGTTTGCGGGCAGGAAACCAATACGAAACTCAATGAGCGCGAGACCGGCCACGGCGTGCCGACGACGAACGCGAACGGGGTCGCGATCAAGAACAACGGACAGCCGCTCGGCTACACGCCCGTCATGGCAGACGCGACCAAGGCGACGACGTTCGACGATATCGGGAGCGAGCTGAACGTTTTCGATACGACCACAAACCTGTTTGTTTATCGCTACGTGGACAAAGGCCGCGACTTTTCGCAGCTCGTCACGCCGGGCCAGATCGTCGACCTCCACGATCACGCCGACGCCCAGAAAATTATTCGCGGCAGCGGTCCGGAACAGATGACCATCAAGAACGGCCTGCTCTTCGTCACCATGTTGCACTCGGACAAGGTGGAAGTCTTTCGGATCAACCAATCGCCCTCCGATGTCTCGGGAATTCTGTCGCCGCTCGGGTTTGAATTCACCGGCGGGATCACGCCGGAAGGCGTCGAAGTTTCGCCGGACGGCCGCACCGTTTACACCGCGAATTTGCAGACGGAGGATATTTCGTTCCTCACTGTCGACCAGAACGGCGCGCTCACTCGCCAGGGATATTTGGCGGTCGGCGTCACCCCCGGCACGCCGGACCCGGTGAAGGGCGGCAACGGCGCTGGCTTGTTTGCGACCGATGAAGAAGTGGGCTTGCGCTGGTTTTTTTCCTCGGCTTACGCGGACGACGGCCCGGTCGCGGGGGTCACGCCCGGGGGCTTCGATCCGCAAAAGTCGTGCGGGTTTTGTCATTGGGACGCGCGCCAGGATGGCTGCCAGTGGAACGTCGCGGCGAACGCGGTCGGCGGCGTGAAGGTCTGTCCCCAAAACAAGGACATCTCTGATAACTGGCCGGAATGGTACGAAGGGTTGAACAACGACTTCATGGCTTACGCCTCCGCCTGCAACGGCGAGGTTTTGCTCGGCGAACGCGGGCCGACTCCTCTTTTCCCGCAGGCGAACCAGGCCGACCGGATGCATGCGCGCGAAGATTACGTCCTGCGCAAGACCGAGGAAAATTCGCGCGCCATCGGGCGACCGGAACTGAACGGGAAAGCGTTCAAGGTCGGTTACAACGACCTTGCCTACCTCCAGATTCTCTGGTCGCAAAACGAGACGCGGCTCTTCCCGAATCCGCTGGCGCAAATCCCGACCCAGGATGAAGCCGCCCAGGTCGAGCGCGGCCGCCAGATTTTCACCGGCAAAGTATCCGAAGGCGGCGCCGGTTGTGCGGACTGTCATCACAACGGAAATAGCCTGGCGAACAGCGTGCCTAACGACACGTTTCAGGACTTCAATATTCACGAGCCGGGCGTGATCAGCGAAAGCACGGTCGACGGGAAAGGCCCGTTCTTCCGGCCGGACAACGATTACTTCTTCGAGCCGTTCGCCCCGCCGCAGGATGTCGGGACCCCGCAGAATTTCAGCAGCCGCAACACGAAGCATCTCCGCGCGCTCTGGGACGCCGTTCCGAAATATCTCCATTACGGATTTGCCCACACGCTCCGCGAAGTTCTTCTCGCGCCCGATTCGCCCTTGCTCCGGCCCGGCGAGCGCGGCTTTAACTTCCGGACTGTCCGGCTCGATCAAAGCCGTCCGACTGCGACCAGTTTCCTGGGGGGCCCGCCGGTCGTGCTTCCGACGCAGGTGCCGATTACGTTTGCCGACAGCTCGGGCAGTCTGGCCGGCGATGGCAAAGGCCAGATCCTGGTCAGTCTCGACAGCCCGTTCGCGACCGAGCCCGACGGCACGGTCCAGATCGACCGGCTCGGAACGAGCAACCTCATGCCGCTCATGAGCGGGAACCAGATCAATCCGGCGCTGGCCGCGAACAACATCCAGGTCATCCGGGACACGCACGGCAAGACTTCGCATCTTTCCGCCGCGGATCTCGACGCCCTCATTCTTTATTTGAAATCGTTGGATCGCAAAACGGCCGGCGCGATCTCGATTCCGGAAGACGGCGGCCCCGGACCAAGTCCAACTCCCACCGTCTCGCCTTCCGCCACTCCGACGCCGAGCCCCGGCCCGAGCGTCACTGCAACTCCGAGCCCAGGCGCGACCTCCAGTCCAAGTGCGACGGCGAGCGCCTCGGCGTCGCCGAGCGCAACGCCATCCGTCTCTCCCAAAAAGAGCGGTGGCCGCGCTCTGAACATTTCCACGCGCCTGAAAGTGGAGAGCGGCGATAACGCCATGATCGGCGGATTCATCGTCACCGGAAACGCGCCCAAGAAACTGCTGGTTCGCGCGATCGGTCCCTCACTCTCGCAAGTCGGAATCAGCGGCGCGCTCTCCGATCCCGTCCTCGAATTGCACGGCGACGGCGGCACGCTCCTCAGTGCGAATGACAACTGGAAGGATGACCCCGCGGCGGCGGAAGCGATCCGCCAATCCGGCGCCGCGCCGCAGAACGAGCGTGAGTCGGCGGTCGTCGTCACCCTCGCGCCCGGAAGTTACACCGCAGTGGTCAGTGGAAAGAACGGCGCCACCGGCACCGGGCTTATCGAAATTTACGATCTCGAAGAGACCGGGGATTGCGAGCTGGCGAATATCAGCACCCGCGGCCTTGTTCAATCCGGCGAGGACGTGATGATCGGCGGGTTCGTTCTCGGTGGCGCGAACGAAAACACCAGGGTCCTGATTCGCGCGATCGGACCGTCCCTGGCGAAGTTCGGGATCAACGGCGCGCTTTCGGATCCGATGCTCGAGCTCCACGATGGCAACGGCGCGCTCCTCCAGCGCAATCACGATTGGCGCGACCAGCAGGAAACGGAGATCGCCCAGACCGGCGTCGCGCCGCGCGATAATGCCGAGGCCGCCATTCTCGCCGACCTCGCGCCCGGCGCCTACACCGCGGTCGTATCTGGTCAAAATGGCCAGACAGGTGTCGCGTTGGTGGAAGTGTTCACTTTGCGATAACCGAAAAATCCGAAACCCGAAGTTCGAAACAATTTCGAAAACCTAAACAAGGAATGGCCAAAACGGATCGGCCTGTTTTTCATTCCAGACCTTTCGTGCTTTTGATTTGTTTCGGATTTCGGGTTTCGAGATTCGGGTTTGCCGGTTCCCATGCTCGACAGCACGCCCAACGGGGGACACAGTACTAACCCCGGATCACTTATGCGCTGCCGACATCTCCTAGCTCCCGCGATTAGCCTCATACTCGCCGCTGCTTGTTTCGCCCAAAAAGCCGACATGCCGGCGGCCGATTCGTCGGGGCTCGATTTCAAGCAATGGGGATTGCTCGCCATCCAGGAGGGCGGCCGGCGGAAGCCGATCGATACCTTCGCGCGCGAGACCCTGATCAAGATCACCGGCCGGTCGACTTACACCTCCGGGGCAAGGACATGGCAGGGGACCGATTTCATTCTCTCGATGCTCCTCGACACTCACGATTGGAAAAGCGAGCCGATGATCCTCGTCTCGCTGGGCGACCTGCGGCAGCGCCTCGGATTGCCGGACGAGCAGCGGCGTTTTTCTTTTACCCAGCTCACGGCCCTCCCGGAATTGAACGCGCTCGCCGACCAGGCGCACGCCCTCCGCAAAGCCGAAAAACCGCTGAGCCGTCTCCAAAGTGAAGTGATGAGCGTCACCGAGCGGCTCGGTCTTTTCACAAATATCATGCAGGGCAGCGCGTTTCTCATCGTCCCGGCGCCGGAGAAAACGAGTGACCCCTGGCTGGTCCCGCCGGGTTTCGCGCAATACTATAAAGAGGAGCAGTTCGCGCCGGTGCAGACCCAGTTGCAGACGATGGCGAACGCTTACGTGAAAGGCGATTCATTCGCGTTCAGCCGGGCGGCGAACCAACTGCGGGACGGCCTTCGCCGGCTGAGCCCGAAGATTTATCCCGACGATTCGGCGCTGCGCCTCGAATATTTCTACAACCATTGGGACGGCTTTTATCGGGCTGCCTGGTCCTACGGGCTCGCGCTTCTCCTGCTGGCGATCGCCTCAATGCGCGGCAAAGGCGGCCTCATCAAAATAACCGGCCTGGCGCTTGCCGTTGCCGGCCTGCTTTTTCACGCCAGTGGAATCGTGATGCGCTGCCTGATCGCCGGGCGGCCGCCGGTGACGAACATGTATGAATCGATCATCTGGGTGTCGTTCGCGGTTTCGTTCTTCGGCATCATCTTTTTCCTGCGCTACCGCGCGCTGGTCTATTTGCTGGCGGCATTGCCGGTATCGCTCGTCGCGCTTCTCCTCGTCCATCAAATGCCGATCGCGATGCCGTCGAGCATCGACCCGCTCGTCCCGGTCCTGCGCGATAATTTCTGGCTCACCATCCACGTGCTGACCATCACCCTGAGCTACGCCGCGTTCGCTCTCGCCATGGGGTTCGGTCACATCCTGCTCTGGCGTTACGCGCGCAATCCCGTCGCCGCCCGGGCCGATCAACCGATGCATTTTTGGTTGTATCGCGTTCTCCAGCTTGGCGTGATCCTGCTCGCGGCCGGCACGATTCTCGGCGGCGTCTGGGCGAATTACTCGTGGGGCCGGTTCTGGGGCTGGGACCCGAAAGAGACCTGGGCGCTGATCGCGCTGCTGTGTTACATCCTGACCTTACACGGCCGTCTCGCCGGTTGGTGGACCCAGTTCGGTCTGGTCGTCGCGAGCGTTGTCTGTTTCCTCGCGGTCATGATGGCCTGGTACGGCGTGAACTTCGTCCTGGGAAAAGGCCTGCACAGTTACGGGTTCGGCATTGGCGGCGAAACCTACGTCGTTACCGGCGTGATCGCCGATCTGCTCTTCGTCGCCTTCGCCATTTGGCGTTATCGCAGCGCCAAATCATCGCGCCCGCCCACGACGCCAGCGCCCGTCGCGGCCGAACGCATCGCGGCGTAAATCGTCAGGCGCCGAGCGCTTTCATTTCGTCCGGGGTCAGCTTCAACTTCGCGGCGGCCATGTTTTCTTCCAGGTGCGCGACGGAAGAAGTGCCGGGAATGGGGAGCATGACCGGGGAACGTTGCAGAAGCCACGCGATCGCGAGCTGATAGACCGTGGCGCTCTTCGCTTTTGCGGTCGTGTCCACGGCGGAGGAATGGACGCCGCCGTTGCCGCCCACCGGCGCCCAGGGCATGAAGCCGAGTCCTTCCTTTTCGCAATAGGCGAGGGTCTTGTCCCATTTGCGATCGTCGAGGTTATAACGGTTTTGCACCGTAACGATCGGCACCGTCTTGCGCGCCTGGACGATTTGTTCCGGCGATACTTCGGAAAGCCCGATGTGCCGGATCTTGCCCGCGGCCTGCGCCTCCTTGAGCGCGCCTAACGAGTCTTCCATCGGCACTTTCGAATCGATCCGGTGAAGCTGGTAAAGGTCGATCCGGTCGAGCTTCAGCCGCTTCAGGCTTTTATCGACGCATTGCTTCAGATAATCCGGCCGGCCGTTCGGCGACCATTGCCCGGGGCCAGGTCTCGTCAGGCCGCCCTTGGTCGCGATGACCAGGCCTTTCGGATAAGGATGGAGCGCTTCGGCGATGAGCAGTTCGCTCGTCTCCGGGCCGTAGGCGTCGGCCGTATCGATGAGGTTCACGCTGAGATCGAGGGCGCGCTTGAGAACTTTCACCGCGGCGTCGCGGTCCTTCGGCCAACCCCAGATGCCGTCGCCGGTGATCCGCATCGCTCCGAACCCGAGCCGGTTTACCGGAAGGTCGCCGCCGATCTTGAAAGTGTCGCTCATGTTTTTCGCCGACTCTGCCGCGAACAAAGGAGCCGCGCCGAACACAGACAATCCAGCTCCGCCCGCCAGACTCAATCTCACAAATTTCCGCCGATTGATCTCGTTCTTCATAATGTGATCCTTCGCTGCGCTGGTTCTCCTCCAATTGTAAGCGCGCGTCTCCGCCTGGCAATTCCCGCGTTCCGCCGGGCGGCGGCGTGGAAACAGTCGCGCCCGTGATCGCTGCCGCCTCCAAGATGGCGATTGCATGGCGGCGGCGGAAACGCTTTGAATAGCCGGGTGCAGGCACGGACGCGACGCAGCTTCCTTTCCCTCGCCGGCAAAGGTCTCGGGCTGGCGGCGCTCTCCTCCGCCACGGTCGCGGGGTTGCAGAGAAACGTCGTGGCCGCGACCAAAAGCGTCGCCCATCTGACGCCGGAAGAAGCGGCCATGGATGAGGACTACTGGTTCGCCATCCAGAACGCGTTCACGGTCACGCGCGGGATCATCAACCTGAACAACGGCGGGGTGTCGCCGAGCCCGCGGATCGTGACGGAGGCGCTGGTGCGTTACACCTGGCAACAGGAAGACGCGACCGCTTACACCATGTGGCAGATCCTCGAGCCGCAGTGCGAAACGATCCGGACCGGCCTCGCGGAACTGTTCGGTTGCGACCGGGAAGAGATCGCGATCACGCGCAACGCCTCCGAGTCGCTCGAGATTTTGTTGATGGGGATGGACTTCAAGTCCGGCGACGAAATCCTGACCACGACCCAGGATTATCCGCGGATGCTGACCACGCTCCGGCAACGGGAGAAGCGCGAAAATCTGAAGCTCAAGCTGATCCAGATTCCGATCCCGCCGAAGAACCTCAACGAAATCACCGCCGCGTTCGAGAAAGGAATCACCGACCGGACGCGGCTGATCTTGATCGCGCACCAGGTCAACATCACGGGCCAGATCACGCCCGTGAAAGCGGTCTGCGAGATGGCGCGCGCCAAAGGGATCGAGACCATCGTGGACGGCGCCCATTCCTTTGCCCAATTCGATTTCAAACAAAAGGACCTGGGCTGCGATTATTTCGGCACCAGCCTGCACAAATGGCTCTACGCCCCGAAAGGGACGGGCCTGCTTTATGTGAAGCGTGACAAGATCGAGAAGATCTGGCCGATGATGGCCGCCGAATCGAAGCAGGCGTCCGACATCCGGAAGTTCGAGGAGATCGGCACCCATCCGGCCGCGATCAAACTCGCCATCGGCGAAGCGCTCCTCTTTCACAACGGGATCGGCGGCAAACGCAAGGAAGCGCGGCTGCGCTACCTGTCCCGTTACTGGATGAACAAGCTCAAGGAAGTGCCGAAGATAAAGTTCAACACCTCATTCGATCCGAACCAGTCCTGCGCGATCGCGAACGTCCAGATCGAAGGGACCAATCCGGAAGCCGTCGCGAAATATCTCTTCGACAAACACCATCTGTTTACTGTCGCGATCGTCCACGAGGAGTTTCAAGGCCTGCGCATAACGCCCAACATTTACACGACGCTCGGCGAGCTCGACCGCTTCTGCGAGCAGATGGATGTGATCGCCCGCAAAGGATTGCCCGCCTAGCGCGGGCCGGGACCGGGCGGCGGCGGATTGTTCTGCGGTCCTTGTGGACCGTTGCGATTAGGCCCTTTCTGGTTCTGAGGCCCGCGTTGTTGTTGCTGGCGGATGGCGTTGTTGATCAGGTTCTGGCTCGGCAGAGGACGGAAGCCTACGATCAACGGCGACGTTTTCATCACCGTGGCGAGGTCGATCTCTTTCGGGTCGCCGAGGCGAACCGCGGCGGACGGAACTTCCAGCGATTGTCCCGCGGCGACAGAGCGTTGTTGTTCGCGCGCGCGGACCAGAGTGAGCCGGGCGGTGCCTTCAAGCACGGTGAGGCGGGAGGCGCCGCCGCCGACGTTCTCGAAAATCAAGGTGGTGCCGGTGATGCCGACCGTGACCGCGCTCGAAAGAATGGTGGCGCCGCGGGAATCTTTGGGAACGCGGAGCAGGGTAGCGCCGGCGTTCAATTCGACCTGACGCCCCGATTTCTTGAAGCGGTAAAGCGTGTTCGCGCCGAGCCGGGAGATGGTGAGATCGGCGAAGGTCAGTTCCGCGCGGGAATCGCCGCCCGTCTTGACGGCCGTGGTCTCGCTCACGGTTTCGTTCAGAACAGCGCGGCGCGCGGGAACATCCGGCGCGAGCAGGCTGACTTCACGAATGAGCTGGGTGATCCGAGCGTCGGTCGCGCCGAGGCTCAAGGAAGAAATAAGAAAGAAAACGCCGAACGCCCAACGCTGAATGCCGAATGTCCGCTTTTGCTGCCGAGCGAGAGAACACCGCTGCTGAACCCTCGAAAAAAGTTGACACGTTTTTTGCAAACAATTAAACAAACCGGGTACCCCTTAAGAACTCCCCCGGTGAATTCCCTCCCTCTTCCGGCCCGCCTTCCTCGACGCGTGGGGTCCCTCTTGGGTCTTTCTCAAGTTAAGCCGGTCGCTCTCCTGCCCCTCGGCATTACCGCCGTTCGGCCTGACGAAATGAACACGGTGTCGATAATCCACTGTGCGAAGATTGTCAGCTCCGATCTCGTTAGTTGGATCGAGGTGAGGCTTGGCGGAATACCACGTGAGAACGTGATTACTCAAAAACAAATATGACAACACAAGGTGTCTGGAAAGGTCGCTCCACGGAATTCCATGAGGGCAGGGTTAATTTTCAAACAAAGAAGCCCATGTCGGAAACTGACCTGAAAACGCTGCTGCCGGATTATAAAATCCTGCGATTCCAGTTGTTGATCAAAGAACAAAATCTCTACCACGTAGAGGTCGAACTCACTGATAAGCAGGACACCATTTCGCTGTGTCATGAACTGGAAAAGTCCAAGGATATCGTCTGGGCGGAGCCCGACTTCGTTACCAGGATCAGTGCTTTGAATCCGCCGGCGCCCGTTTACCCGGACGATCCCGATATCGATGAGCAATGGCATCTCGAAAGAGTCGGCGCTCCTATCGCCTGGTCGTTGCCGGGCGGTCAGGGCGACAAGAACGTCATGATCGCTGTTTTGGATTCGGGCATTCAACTGACGGGCGATGACATGGACGCGACATTGTCGCATCCGGATTTGATGAGCGACAGAATAGTGCTCGAGCACAATTACAACAGCTACCCACCGCCGCCGCCGACGAACCCGCCGACCCCAATACCGCCCCATAACGTGAACGATAAAATCGGACACGGAACGCATGTGACCGGAATCCTTGGCGCTACGACAGACAACGCGGTCGGGGTCGCGGGTATAAACTGGAATTCGCCGATTCACATTTACAAGGTGTTTGAAACAGGCGTAGACGGCAGCGTTAAGGCTTTCGCTCTGGGGGTCGCCAGCGCCTTGAATCACGCGCTCGCGGCCCGGGAAAACGTAGTGATCAATTATAGTGGTGGAACTCCAGATCCCAGCGCCGCAATGCAGCTGGCTTGCAGGCACATCAATGATTTTAACCAAAATAATCTGGGCAAATCCCAGGCCGTTCTTTGCGCCGCTTCAGGAAATGGAGATCTAAGCGGTTTGGCCGTGACGCCGCCTGTTTACCCTGCTAACTACGCGCTCCAGTTTCCAGGTTCCGTTGTCTGCGTCGGGTCGATCGATGAGACCGATACCGTTTCCGATTTCTCGAATTATGGGCCGGCGGTAACTGTGGTCGCGCCCGGAAGGGATATCCTGAGCACAATAATCGGCTCCTCCTATGGACTAATGACCGGCACTTCGATGGCTACGCCGATCGTAAGCGGGATTGTTTCCCTTATCTGGAGCAATAACAAGGCACTCTCCGCCGCCAAGGTGATCCAAATCCTGAAGGACCGTGCCGTAGTCGTCCAAGCGGTCTCGGTCCCTGATTCCCACTGGGGCTACGGCATGGTGAGCGCCCTTTGGAGCGATCTCTATTATCCCATCAGACTTAGCATCCAGGAAGGTCGGCTACCCGGGTACGAAGTCGCATTACACGTGGAGCGCATTAATTGAACCCGAAACAGTAATAATAAAGCCAGGTAACCCTAGAAACCCCTAACCTATGCCGCAACAAGATGTAACCGTTTACGTATCGAATCTCCCTCCCCTTTCAATAATCATGTGGTACGGCGCCGCCAATGCCGTCCCCAATGGTTGGGGGATTTGTGATGGCACCAGCGGCACGCCGGACTTACGAGACCTATTTATTGTGGGCGCCGGCCGGGCTTATGTGAAGGGCGCCACGGGTGGGCAATCCACGGTCACTTTGACGGCGGCTCAAATGCCTTCACACACTCACACGACGGCGATCAGTTCCGGCTGGCAGGTGCCCAATCAGGGTTCCGACCATACCGTTATCTCTCCAGACACTATGGTGAACGGCATGGTCAGCAGTGGTGCCGGGAACGATCAGCCCCACGAGAACAAGCCACCTTACTACGCGCTTCATTATATCATGAAGCTGCCCTGAGGCTTTCTTCGATCAGAGGCAAAATCCGATGCCAAACTAGCGACGTTTTTCGGAGCCCCTGGTTCCGCGCGTCCGCTTTCTGCCAGCCTTGGGCCGAGCAACCGGATGTGCGGAAGCCCACCCATCCCTCCGCGCCTGGCGACGAGAACCGCAATGTCAGAAAAATAATTTGAAAAGCGTGCCCCCGCGTCGTGGTGCGCGAGGGCGTTGCCATTATCGCACGTTGTAAACCTCGATGGTGCCGAGACCGGTGCCGCCGCTCTTCCCGGCGAGGATCGCCGTGAATTGCCCCGCCGGCAGTGAGGTGAAGATGGCGGATTCCTGTGGGGTCGGCAGGGCGAGACCGTAGTTCGGCAACGCCGCGAGATCGACGTGTGGAAATTTCAAGGCGGCGAAGCCACGCTCAATGGCTCCTTCGTTCACGTCGGGCAGGCGAACGAAGAAAAAGATCACGGCGAGAACGAGGAAGACGAGGAAGAACGCCAGGTATGGCATCTTCACGGAGTCCGTCCCGTGCGCACCGGTCCGGGCAAAGTATTGAAAGATGAGATAACCGCCGACCAGCGGGCCCAGGGTGGTTCCGAGAGAATTGAAGGCCTGAGCGAGATTGAGCCGGCTCGACGCGGTCCGTTCCGGCCCGAGAATCGTGACGTAAGGATTCGCTGCGATCTGGAGCATGGCGAACCCGAGCCCGACGACGAACAACGCCAGCAGGAAGAGCGGATAGGAAAGCAAAGCCGCTGCCGGCCAGAAGAGGGCGCTGCCCGCGGCGGAAATCATCAGGCCGAGCACGATGCCGTTCTTGTATCCGAGCCGCGCGATGGGATCGCCGAGAGTGACGGAAATGCCGAAGTAGAGGAGCGCCCCGATGAAGTAGGCGCCAAAAAACGCCAGTTGCACGAGCATGGCGTGGAAGTAATCGAGCGTGAACGCATCCTTGAAACGAGGGATGAGGATGTCGTTAAAGACCGTCATGAATCCCCACATGAAAAAGAGAACGGTCATGATCGCGAACGGCCCGCGATAGGTTCGGCGGGGGCGAGTTGGGAGATCGGAGGTCAGAGGCGAAGCCGCTATTTCTTGCGCGGCATGATCGCAGGTTCGGAGCCGGGACTGTAGATCGCCATGCGGTCATATTGGCCGGCAGGGTTTTTCATGAACTCGACCGCGACCCCGGTGAGGGTGTTGATCCGGAAGTAAGTGCCGCGAACCGGCTCCAGCTCGCGAACGCTCCCGAGAATGATGTATTGCAGCACGTTGTCCTCGCGAATGGCAATCGTGACGGGGACGCCGGCGTTGTCGTACTCGCCGGCAAGCGGCTCAAGAAATTTCCGGTCGCGCATTTCGGCCGGTGGTTGGCGAACGAAAACGATCGGGTCGACGTTGGGCTCGAGCGGCACGGAGATACTGGCGACTTCACCGCTCAGATCGGAGTTGAACTGCACCCTGGTGAGCTCGAGCGGGTTTTGCCGGTCGGCCGGCGCCTGGAACACTTCATAGTGCCAATGGTCGAGCGGAGTAGAGAATTTGTTGTAGCTCAATTTCAGACGGTCCTTATCCAGGGCCACCTTCATCGGACCGTAGCCGGGATGCAGGTAGTCGGCCGCGTAATCGGCCAGCGGCCGGGCCGGTTTGGTATTCGGCTTGCGATCGCTGGCGCCAGCCGCTTTCGCCTCGTCTTCGCTGGCGAACGATTTCACTTCCATTTCTCGATCCCGCGCCAGAAGCCCGGAGCTTTCCAGACCGAGGAGGCGATCGATGATCTCAAAGGGAAGGGCGTCCCGCAGTCGCGTCCCGGATCGGTTGGCGAGAACGACGACGCCTATTTTTTTCGAAGGGACGAACAGGATGAACGAGCTCAAGCCGTCGATGTTCCCGCCGTGATGCGCGATCTCGATGCCGCGATACGTCTGGACGAAGAGGCCCATCCCATAGTTCCGGTAACCGAACAGGTCCGAGAAGGCATCTTTGCCGATGGGAACCCACGGCTCCATCATCCGCTGCACGTCGGCTTCGAGCAGGACGCGTTTTCCTTCGAAAAGCCCCCCGGCGAGCATCATCCGCGCATAACGCGCCATCTCGTCCGCGGATGAATTAATTGCGCCCGCTGGTCCGACAGCCTCGATCTGGTTGCGTTCGATGCGAACGACTTCGCGTTTCGTGTTGAGCTCGTAAGCCTCGGCGTGGTTCGCGTCCGCGTTCATGGTGGAGAGGCTGAAGTTCGAGCGCTTCATTCCCAGCGGAGCGAAGAGCGCGTTCTTCGTTAGCTCTTCCCAACTGCTTTTGGCGATCTGGCCCCCGAGATAACCGGCGGTCATGAACATTAGGTTGTTGTATTGAAACTGGACCCGCAGATCGCGGCTGAACTCAAAGAAGGGAAGGCGATGATAAATCTGCTCGCGGTTCAGTTCGGTGCCATACCAGACCGCGTCGTGCCGGGGCAGCCCGCTGCGATGGGTGACGAGATCGCGCGGGGTCAGGTGCGACGTCGCGTATTCGTTGTGCATCCGGAAATCCGGCAGGTATTCGCGCACCGGCTTGTCCCAATCGAGTTTGCCCTGCCGCACCAATGTTGCGAGGCCGGCCACCGTGAACTGTTTCGTGATCGACGCGATCGGCATCTGCGTTTCCGCCGTCATCGGCAATTTTTTCTCGACGTCGCGCAAGCCGTATCCCTTCGCGAGCACGACCTCATCGCCCACGATCACGGCGACCGAAACACCCGGAACCTGAAAGGTCTTCAGTTCTTGCTCGATGATTGCGTCCAGGCCGGCGAGGGCCTGAGCGGGAACTGGCTCCTTGGCGGGCACGCTGGAGACAAGGATGAGAAGGGTCAGGTAGAGAGTCGTTGCTTTCATGAATCCGGTGGCAGGAGGTGTGTTCTTAAGTTTCAGAATCTACTTTGGCGCGAGCGAAACGAGATTTTTTCGAAGCGCGGCGTGATGATGTTCTACTTCGAATCTTTCGGTGCGAGCGAGGCGTCAACTCAGCGAAAAATTTCTTCAGGTCCATTGGGCGAAGCCTCGTTAGGCTTCACCGGCTACGACCTATCTGAATCTTCGCGCGCCGGCAATCCAACTTCCTCCGGGTGATGCTTCCGCCAGTAGCGAATGGAGGCGCTGACGGCCATGAAGCTGGGATCGGCCTGTTCGTAGGCGGCCAACTCGGATTCGGCGGCCGCGGCATTGCGAAGTTCGCTGGTAACGAAACTGGCGAACGCCGGTCGCATTTGTTGCTCGTCCTCCCCGGCGCGGAGCCGATCGCGGAACCAAAGCGACCAGCGGACGATGCGTTCATCGAGGGCGTCGAGATGGGCGGCGATGTCGCCCGTTACCAATCCGAAATGCGGCAGGTAAAGTTTGGCCGGGTTCAGCGCCCGGATTTTCCCGATCGATGCGCGCCACGCTTCGATGTTCAGCTCGGGCGGAACCAGCGGCGGCACCGGCGGCCCGCCGCCAAGCCGGACGCCAGCGACGTCGCCGCCAAAAACGGTTTCGTCCCAGTGATAAACGTGATGATGGCTGGCGTGACCGGGCGTTTCGAGCGCGCGAATCTCAAACGGCGCGACGCGCACGACGGCGTCCGGTTCCAGGACTCGCACGCGTTCGGGCGCGATCGCGGAAAATTTTCCCCAGAGCCGTTCCATTTCGTCGCCGTAGAGGCGGGTGGCGGAGGCGACCAGTTTTGCGGGATCGATCAGGTGCGGCGCGCCGCGGGGATGGACGTAGATGGTCGCGCCGAGCGCGGCGAAACGCCACGCCGCGCCAGCATGATCGAAATGGATGTGGCTAAGGAAAACGTGGCGAACATCGCGGGGATCGAACCCCAGTTTGCGGAGTGCGTCCCCCACATTTCCAAACGTCGATTCCGGTCCCGTGTCGAAAAGCACCGGGCCTTCCTCGGTCTCGAGCAGAGTCGCGGCGATAATCCCGGGACGGCCGAGGTGTTTGGTATCGAGAACGTGAATCATTGGCGGAGCCAGATTCGACCTCAAGGAGCGGCGATTTTCAATCGCCGTCTGTGTTTCGGCGGCGATTTCAAATCGCCGTTCCTTGAGCTTCTTATCTTCGCCACGCAGCGAGGCCCTTCGCTGAAAACCAAGGGGGTTGTCATCCTGAGCGCAGCGAAGGATCTCTGAATATTTCCGGTCCCTGGCGGCCAGAAATGGTCAGAGATGTTTCGCTTCTCTCAACATGACAAATTAAGCGATTGTGTGGTTGTAGCGACGGCGCTCGGGCGCCGTAAGAACGCTCGCTGCGATCGGCGCGTGTCACGCCGACAGAGCGGCGTGGCTACAACAAGATCATTCTTCCCCGCGCGGCACCAGGCTCGGGCGCGGATTTTTCGGCGCGGTGCCGCGCGCCATCCGCGGCTCGTATTTGTCGATCGTCAGCCAATGTTTCTGGCGCACGGCGTAAAACGGAAAGCTAACCACGGTTTTCGCCGTCCCTTTACTTAGCCGAAACAGTCGCGGCCCGCGCGACGGTTCGAGAATGTAAGTGAATTGAAAGGTGGTGACCTGAGCCAGGATCCAAAACAAATGGCAGGGCGATTGGAGCGATGCCTCCATTTTCAGGATGATGAAATCGTTCGGGCTCACCCAAAGTTTGCCGGCAAGCAAGCTGAAGAAACGTTCCTCGCGCGAGCGGGTGTTCTGACGCTCCTTCGGGGCGAAGGCAATCACGCAGGCTGCTTCGCCGTTGACCGTCTCATCCGGCAACCGCTTCCAATTGTAGCGGTCGCGCAGGTTATATTTCCGGACCGCTTCCACCGCGGTCTCCGACTGGTTCTTTTCTTCAGTCGCGTCCCGCGGTTTCGCTTTTGCGGAAGGAGAGGAAGCCGGAGCGGACGCGGAAGAGCTTTCGGATTTGAAGAAGGAGAGTTTGCCTTCCATCCGCTCGGCCACGTACTCGAGCGGCCGGGGATCGCCGGGGCGAACGATCGATTGCCAGGTGCCGCGGGCCGTGACGGCGCCCGAGCTATCGAACTGATGCGTGGTCAGAGTCTGGTAATATTGCCAGTCGCGCAGTGCGACACGCTGGTTGTCGAACGCGGCCAGGGTGCGATCGAAAATTTCGAGAGCGGTCAGTTCTTTTTCCTCGGCCGCCGCCACCAGGGGAAGAAGGAGCAGAGCGATGAAAGCGACGAAGAATCGACGATGCATCGAACGCGGGGTTACTTGGCGAGGCCGCGCTTCGTGACGAGGTAAACGGCGAAGCTCCCGAGCCAATGGCCGCCTTCGTAGTGCGTCCCGGTCACCGCCGCGAGCCCGGCGCGACGATGCGCTTCCGCGGTCGCGATCAGGGCCGGCCGGCGAGGATCGTCGGTCGGCAAACCCGACACGATGCCTTCCAGCATCCAGGCGCGGCTCAGATTCAAACCATCCAGGTGCGCCAGCTTCGGATCGCTTGGGTCGGGCGAGACCGTGACGGCCAGCCAATCCGCATTCGGCTTCGCCGGAATGCCGGGCAGAAATAACGCGAGCCACTTCGCGAATTCGTTGCGGTCCAGGACGCGCCGCATCGCGTCGGCTTCGCCGAGGCAGGGCGAAAGAAAATCTTCCCCGGAAGGCTCGTAGTTGAGCGAGCAATCCTTGTCTCGCTGGAAGAATTCGTGCGTCTTCTGGGCGGCGAGCTTGGCGAAGTCCTCATTCTTCGTGGCGCGCGCATAATCGAGAATCAGGCCGAGCGCGAAGGCAGTTTGGTTATGTTCGCCGATCCGGACCGGATGCGAGAGTTTCGGCAGCCACGTTTTGAGACGATCGCGGATGACTTGTTCGACCGGCGCGAGGTTGGTCAACATCTCCCGCGCCTGCGGATCGTCCCATTCGGCCAGCTCGACGACGAGCTGGAGGAGCCACGCCATTCCATACGGCCGCTCGAAGCTCGCCCGTCCTTCGCCGCGCAGATAGGCCGCTTCCTGTTTCAAATTTTCCGCGGTCAAACTTTTGCGGAGCGCTTCCCGCGCGGGCTGGGCGAACGGCGCCTCCGGAAATGTCTTTATCAGCCGGACGAGCAACCAATGGCCGTGGACCGACGAATGCCAGTCGTAACAACCGCAGAAAGCCGGCGTCAGATTTCGCGGCGGCGCGACGTCAGCGTCGCTATTGAGAACGTGGCTGATCTTGTTCGGATATTCGCGGCCGACGCAGGCGAGCGCGAGATTGACGAATCGCTCCGCGGCTTTCGCGTCGAAATTCGGCGGCGGCTCTTCCGCGAACGCCGCGAGCGGGAGGAATAACAACAGGGCGCAGCTCGGAGTGTTCATTGTTCGCCGGGAGTGTAGCGCAATCGGCCCCGCCACGATACTGGCGGCCGTCCCTCATGCACAACCTGGTTTCCGGCGTCCGTTCTGGGGAGCGCACGCTGCCAGCCTGGCGTAGCCGGCAGCTTCCCGGCTACACTTCACGAATGCATTGCACAGTCCGGCCGCTTACGGCCAGCGGCCGGCGTCCGCAATCGAACTAGTAATTGTCATCGTATTGTAGGTCGGGCTGGGTAGGAATCGGGTGACGTAGGCCGCCGATGTTAGATAGTGCGTCGCATAGTCTATCAACACGGCGTTTGAGATCCCGTGGGTGACGATTCCCTGAAAGGTCTGAAAGTCCATCTGCTGGCGGGTGAGGCCCGCAATCACGGTGGCGAGCAGGTAAACGTTCATGTTCGACACAGGCCAATTATACTGGGTGAGGGTCAAATTAGAATTCGGAGGCGGCGTAGGCGTCGGAGCGGTAGCGAAGACAGACAACATTTGATACCAGCTTTCCGTCTCGTTTGTCACCGGCGGGTTAGCATAGTTTTGCCAGTAAGTCAGATCATCCGGCAATGGCGGCTTCTGTAGAATTCCGAACGTCGCTTTATAGACGGCGGTGATGAAATCGGAAGCACCGGGCGAAGTAATAGAACTCTCATCGAAGTAACCGTTGATGGCATCCATGTTCAACGCCTGTGCTACCTGCCAAAGGCCGTTCGGCAATCCGTTGTTTTCAAGGAAATCTGTCCAGGTGCTGATGTCCGTATAGGTTGGAAGCACTTCGTAACCCAACTCTGCCGCCACCACGCCCATGAGCAGGGCGCCGAAGCATTGCACGGTCTTGAAAACTAGCTCGTTGGCGTAATTGGCGGGCGACAACACATCGTTGACAATAAAGGTCGCGCAGGCGAGCGCGTCCGTTAGTGGCGTCGCAGTTCCAAGCGTGTTCTGTGCATTCTGCAGCTCGGCCGCGGTCGGCTGACGTATGAGGAGGTCTTCGTAAGTCTGGTTGATGAATAAGAGAGTGTCGTTGACCGGTGTTTCGTCTGTGTTGTCTATGCTGACGGTCGCCGTATTGAAAAAGCCCAAGGTCGTGTCACCACCTGGAGCTGTTAGTTGCACTTGAAAGGTTAAGACGGGGCTTTCGGATTCTACGTTGACGATATTAACCGCGATGCTCGCGGTCGCCGCGTTCGCGTCGAACGTCACTGTGCCGGATGTCGGCGTGTAATTGGTATCGGGCTCTGCCGTTCCCGGTATCATGTTATAGCCGACGGAAAGTTCCTCGGACAAATCTCCTGTGCGAGTCAGATCAAGCGTCACTGTCCCGGCGTCAGCCGCGACGTAATAATTACCGGTATCAAACCCGACTACCGGAGGGGCCTGAGTCGAATCGGTGTAGATTGTGTAAGAGTCGCGGCAAACTCCGAAGATGTCGTAGTACTCAAAGGTAATCTGGTCCGTGTCGGCATACACTTTTTGCACGCCGTAATTTTCCACGCGGACGAGGCTCTCTGCCAGAGGAGTGTAAAAACCGCCTTCAGGGACAAAGCCGCCCGCGCCGTTGACGAAGTAAGGGATAGTGATTGTCCCGCCGGGATCTGCCACGGCGAGCCGCTCGTAATTATGGACGTGCCCGGCGACGACGGCCGTGGCTCCCCATGACTGAAAAGGCCACGTCATGGTGGCTTCGCCTGTAGAGCCGCTCCCGGAGGTGTAAGCCGGCTCATGAAAGATCACGATTTTCCAGATGGCGGTGGATGCGGCGAGTTGCTGTTGGAGCCAGATGCCCTGCTGACCTTGCGCCGTCAAGCCGTTGCTGCCGTTCGAGGCATAGGCGTACGGCGACGAACAGTTACTATCCAGGATAAAAAAATCGACAGGCCCCTGGCTTAGCGTGTAGCACCGGATATTGACACCGGTCGGTTCCGTAAACGCCTTCCACCAGATGTCCCAATCTTTATAGTATCCCTCAATGCCTGTGGCGAGCGTCACGCCGGGAGAGCCTGTGAGCGCCGGCTCGAAGTAGTTAACGTAAGGGGTGCTATAACCTATGTGGGTAGCGGTGGGGTTATCGCTATTGCTCGGATCGTTGTAATCGTGGTTGCCAAGGATGGGGAAGAATTGATTTGGCCCGCTCCCGCCGGGATAGCCGTCCGGTGGATAGCCCGGCATGGTCGAAGGCGTGTAGGTGCCCTTCGGATAAATATATGTGGCGAAGTTCTTCCCGACATTTACGTCAATCGTATCCGCATAACCGGCGATGTAATTATTATCGCCGAGGGCCATGATGAAATCCGGCGACCACCCCTCGATCATCGCGGCGAGTAGGTCCACGGGAAGCGTCTGCTCGGGAGTGGTCTGGCCGTAATCACCAATCATCACAAAGTTGACAGCCACTGTGCTGCTGCCGCCTGCGCCGGGTGGGCGTTTGATTTGTTCACTCATTGTTTGCTCCGTTCGGGATGATAAGATTTAGCCGCGACGACGATCCGAGGATGTCAAATCCGACGAGGGCGACAAAGCGCGGCCCCTTTGACGATTAATTGGAGGTAGGGCTCTACGGTCTTGAGGGGACATGCCGTACGCTGGCTTGCCATAATCAGCGCGCCAAGGCAAGCGTTGAAAACTGGATCGCGTCGCACTTAAGGCTTGTGCTGCGGTTGGCCTGAAGGCGGGAATTTTCGCGTGAACGACCTTCATGTTCACGTTCCGGCCGGCGCGGTGCCGAAGGATGGGACCGGGCGCTTCGCCGTTTGCCACTTGGTCAAAAGCGTTGACTTGCCGTTCGCCTGCCGGCACAAAGGCAGTCGGTGCGTCGCCCAATTTCCCCGCGGTCCCTAGTTCTTGTTTGCGTCTGCTTCTTTTTTTTGACCTGTCTCGTGGTGGCATCGCTACACTCGGCGGAACCGACTACGCCTCCGAAAGAATTTGGCATGCGGGTCAAGTTGCCACTTCCCAGCAGCTTCCTTCCTGAGCGACTTCCGGAGTTCCAAAAAATCCTCACCAAGTTTCTCCAGGACGGCGATTATCTGCGCCTCGGCTGGAGCATGGACAAAGGCCTGCGCGATACCGGCCCGTTCATCAACAAGACGTTATTCGGCGTCCATCCGACGGTGAAAATTTATTATTCGCCGGACATCATGAAATGGCTGGTCGAGGGCCGGACCGGGACGATTCCCGACGGCGCGATGATCATTAAGGAACAGTACACCGCGCCGGCCGCGCAGTATCAATTGAGGAAACCGGATTTGGTCACCGATTGGACGGTGATGATCAAGGACGCCAAAGGGTCGAAGGATGGCTGGTATTGGGCGGAGATCTGGAAAGACCAGGTCATCGACAACAATAATCCGCCTTACTCGGTGCCGAACGCCGGCTTCGGGCTCTACTGTCTTCGTTGTCACACGTCGGCCGAAAAAGATTTCACCTTTGCTTCACTCAATAACGTCAAAGGCTTTCCCGGCCAGCCGTTGTCCTACTTCGTTGATTTATCCTGGGTGCCGCCCGTGAGTGCCACGGCCACGCCCGGAACAGCCCTGGTGGGAAAACCGCCGCCAGTAACGGCGCCGGCTCCGGGCCAAATCAATCTCGGTCGCCGGCCGATGAGCCACCACGAAGTGACCGCGTTACTGGCGCCGGCGAAGGAAGCCGCGGAAGCGCCGCATGTCCGCCCGACACCGAATCCGGCGTTCGTGAAATTCTTCAACTCCATTCCACCTGTGCCGTTCAGCGACGTGAAGAAGATACCGTCCGAGACGTTCGACCATGTCATTGCCAGTCATGAAGGTCCGCAGCATTTCCTGACGTCGGATTCATGCATGGGTTGCCACAGCGCCGTCTACTACGGCAACGCCATGGTTTACACCGGGACGAAAGACGCCGAAGGCAAGGCGCCGTTGATGAATGTCTCGCCCTACGGCGAATGGCGCTGGTCGCCGATGGGGCTGGCCGGGCGCGACCCGATCTTTTATTCGCAACTCGACAGCGAGCTGGCTTACCTGAAGACCTTCAAGGACAAGGCCGAGGGCGAGAAGCTCGCGCGCGAAGTCGTGAACACCTGCTTTCGCTGCCACGGGGTCATGGGCAAACGGCAGTTCGATCTCGATCACGGCCCGTCGGCGAATTTCGATCGCGAGTTCGTTTACGAAACCAAAATGACCGATCCGAATTTCAAATACGGCGCCCTGGCGCGGGACGGGGTCAGCTGCGCGTCGTGTCACCACATCGTGGAAGACAAAACGCCCAAGGGCGTGCCGCCTCTGAAACATTTCCTGGAGCATTCGATTACCGGCGAATTCCAGGTAGGCAAAGCGGACGAAATGCTCGGCCCGTTCGAGGACAACGTCATCGTGACGGACCCGATGAACAACGCGCTCGGCGTGAAGCCGAAGCACGACCCTTACATCAAGAGCGCGCGGATGTGCGGCAGTTGTCACACCATCAACCTGCCGGTGGTGGACCGGAAACCAGCCGGCCATAACCTGGAGCAGCTGACTTACCTCGAATGGCTCAACAGCAGTTTCCAGAATGAGTTTGGGAAGAACCCGAAAGCGCAGACCTGCCAGGATTGTCACATGCGCAGTTCCTACCGGAACGCCGCCGGTTCCCTGCAAGTTCCGCTGATTCAGCAACCCATGGCCACCGTCCAGGACGACCAGTATCCGGCAGTCGAACATCGATTGCCGGGCGACAAGGTGCAGGTCCGGTTCCGCGACAGCGGATTCGCCCGCCACCAACTCCAAGGCCTGAACCTTCCGCTCCTGGAAATGTTTTCGCAGTTCATGCAGGATTCGAAATCGGGCGAAAAGAATTTCCCGTATAACGAAGTCCTCGGCGTGCGGCAGAACGACTTTATGTTAACGGTGAACGCCGATCTGCCGAACGCGATCGATGCGTTCGTCGAACAAGCCCAGAACACTACCGCGACCGTCGCGATCGCGCCGGCCACGATCCAAAACGAGAAGCTGGTCGCAAACGTCACAGTCACGAACAAGACCGGCCATCGTTTCCCGAGCGGGGTCGGTTTCCGCCGCGCCTTCCTCGAGTTTCAGGTCGTGGAGACCGCCAGCGGCAAAACGCTTTGGGGTTCCGGGCGCACAAACGAGCTCGGCATTATCGTGGATGAGAACGGGAAACCATTGCCGTCCGAATTCTTCGAACCGGGCGAGCCGACCAGCGTGCCCCGCCAGGCTTACCAGCCGCATTACTACGACCGGCCCGGCCATACCATCACCCGCCAGGACCAGGTCCAGGTTTTCGAAGAACTCATGCTCGATGACGACGGGAATTTCACGACGAGTTTCATCCGGCGCGATACGCCCGTAAAAGACAACCGGCTCCTGCCCCTCGGCTGGACGAAAGAAGGTCCCGATCCTTCCTTGTCCGGTGAATTCCTGAAGGCGACTCATCCGCACGGCACTGGTGATGACAGCCATTACAGCGACGGCAGCGGCACGAGCACGGTGACTTACGAGGTCCCGCTGGCTGGCATCGATCCCGGCGCGGTGACTTTGACCGCGACCCTCTATTATCAAAGTATTCCGCCTTATTATCTGAAGATGCGATTCGAGCAGGCGCCCGATTATCCCGCCACCAAACGGCTCTATTATCTGACGTCGAACCTGCGGACCGCGGGCACCCCGCTGGAGAATTGGAAGTTCCGGATTGTTTCGACGAGCGCTCCGGCGTCCACCGTTCGTTAGGCCGATGGCCGGAAATGGGCTTGACCTTTGGCCGACGGGTTCCAACGATCTTCGCATGAAGAAGATCACTTCCATCCTGTTGTTTGCCGTCGCTCTCGCGATTTGTTCGCTCGTTTTCGCGCTCGACGAAAAGCCGGCGGCGAAATCCGAGCACGTCATGTATGCGGCGGCCGATGTAAAATGGGGAGACGCTCCGCCGTCGCTGCCCGCGGGCGCCAAGGCAGCCGTGCTCGAAGGCGACCCTGGAAAAGCGGGACCGTTCACGATCCGTCTCAAAATGCCGAGTGGCTACAAGGTGCCACCTCACACCCATCCGACCGCCGAAGCCATTACCGTGCTTTCCGGTTCGTTTGCCATGGGCACCGGGCCCAAGTTCGAGGAAACCGCCGCGCACGAAATGACGACCGGCGCTTTTGCGCTGATGCCGGCCGGCACCCAGCATTTCGCCTGGTGCAAAAACGAATGCGTGATCCAGGTGCACTCGACCGGACCGTTTGTGATCAACTACGTCAATCCCGCCGACGATCCGCGCGGCGCAAAGAAGTAGGAGAGCGTCTTAGCAAAGCAAGGAACGGCGATTTGAAATCGCCGATCGACGGCGGTTTCAAACCGCCGCTCCTTGAAGCTTCAACTGCTCGGCACGTCAGAGATCAGCTTCGGGGTTCGTCGGCGATCCTGAGCACGATCTTGCCGCGGGTGTGGTGGGTCTCGGCCTGCCGCGAAGCTTTCACTGCGTCTGCCAGAGGCATGACTTGACCGACGAGCGGCTTGATCTTGCCGGCTTCGATTAGCGCCGTGATCTCCGCGAGTTCGTTCCCGTCCGGGTGGCTCCAGATCGAGCTGCCGCGGATTCCATATTTCTCGAGCTGCGCCGGATCGGGCCGCGCCACGATGGTTGTCACGATCCCGCCCTTCTTCACGATCGGGTAAGACCGCGCGAGCGTGTCGCGCCCAACTGTGTCGAAGACGACGTCGACGTCCCGGGCCACCTCTTCGAATTTCGTTTTCGTGTAATCGATCGCCACGTCCGCGCCGAGTTGCTTCAGCGTGTCCTGGTTTGCCGTCGACGCTGTCGCGATGACGCGCGCGCCCTTCGCTTTCGCGATCTGGACCGCGAAACTTCCGACGCCGCCGGAGCCGCCATGAATCAGGATCGTCTGACCCGCGCTTAACTTTGCGGTATCGATCAACGCCTGCCACGCCGTCAACGCCGCCAGCGGTACCGCCGCCGCTTCGGCGAAGGTCGCGGACTTCGGTTTGAGCGCGGCCTCGTTTTCCGCGAGGACCGCGTACTCGGCCCAGCCGCCACCGAAAAGGGCATAGCCGTAGACCGCATCGCCTTTCTTGAACTTCGTGACCTTCGCTCCCATCGCCTCGACCACCCCGGCGACGTCGTACCCGGGAATCAACGGCAGGTGGGTGCCGAATTCTTTTGCCAGGCGGCCGCCCACGACGAGCGGGTCCGCGGGATTCACACCGCACGCGATCACGCGCACCAGCAATTCGTTTTCCTTTGGCTCGGGGCGTGGCGCGTCCTCGTATTTCAAAACCTCCGGCGCGCCGTATTCATGCGCGACCACGGCTTTCATAGTGGCGGCCGGCGATTGGGCAAGGAGCGGACCCACCAGAAGAGCGAGAGCTAGAATAGGTCGCATAAGACTTACAGGACCTATTTTCGCGGCCCAGGAAAGCTCTTCACCTATTGGATGGTGAAATCCGGAAAGGAATTCACCGTCTCGAATAATCTGGCGCTCTTCCGTTTGTCTCGTCAGACTCGGCGTATGAAGACGCCGTTCCTCGCTGCATTCATTCTTATCGCACTACTCCGCTCCATCGGGGCGACGCCACCGCCGCGCCAGCCTCGCACGATCAGTGACCTCAATGTTATCTCGACCCTGGCGTTTCAGAGATCTGTCAGCCCGAAGTTCTACAAGAGCCTGCTGATTTCCCCGATCGAGGGATGGATTGTAGTGCGCGGGAATGTGGCTGGGGCGAAGCTCTCCGGCTTAAGAGTGGTGCACTCCGAACTAAACGGCCGTTTCGATCCGCTTGCTCTTCAATGGGCGAAAGAAATTCAGATTGCCGGACACTACTCGATCGACCGCCCGTATTTCGGGGGCGCTGTTCTGGTGCACCTGCTTGTTTATCAGATCGCTGACGGCACCATGGCGCTTGCTTTCCCTCAATTTACGGAGCCCGGCGGCGACCAGATGCAGTACTTCGGTTGCAGCCGGCTGGCGGTGCTGAAGAAGGACGGAAAATGGATTGAGATCAAAGGGCCGGACAGTCTGCAAGGTAAGGGTTGGGCAGTTCGCCAGGGCCAAAAGAATTGGATCGGCGCTTTCCTCAAGACGGAGATTAAGCCGCCGGGCGGCTTGGGATGGTAGTCCCCACGTCGGTTAGTAAGCTGTCGGGATAATCGTATCCGCCTGATAAACGACCCCGTTCTTCATCACGCTGTCGATGTCGGACGCGTTCTTGATGTCGTCGAGCGGATTCGATTTAAGAATCACGAGGTCGGCGAACTTGCCGGGCTGAAGGGAGCCGATCTTCGCGCCGGTCGCGCCGCCAAAAACTTTGGCGGCGTTCGCGGTCGTACACTGAAGAATCTGCATCGGGGTGAGGCCGGCCTGCTTCATTAATTGAAACTCCCGAAAGATCGCCGGGCCGTGGATCGTGCCGATGTTCCCGGCATCGGTCCCGGTGGCGATCGTGATGCCGGCGTCTTCGAGCGTCTTGAGATTTTTCAACGCGACATCGTAGGTCGTCTGGATGCTGGCGAGCACCGGGTCCGGATTCTCCATCGCTTTTTTGAGCCGGTCCGGCCGTTTCTCTTCCGGTAATTTCGTGACGTCGAGTGACGCGATTACTTCCGGATTGCCCCAGGCCTTTTCTTCCGGAGTCAGCTCGAGCTTGTTCGCGAAGGTGCGGCCGTAACGTTCGAACACGACCAGCGTCGGAGTGAGGATCGTGCCTTTGTCTTTGAGCAGTTTGACGAAGGCATCGTCGACCGGTTTGTCGGTCACGCTGTGGACGAGAAGATCCGCGCCTTCGTCGACCGCGGCCCGCGCCGCTTCGAGCTCGGTGGCGTGCACGGCAACGCGCAACTTTAGCCGGTGGCTCTCTTCCACGACGGCGTGCACGACCGGCCGAAATTTCTCGACCGGGTTCTCTGGGTTAACGATGTACCAGATTTTGACGTAATCGGGCTTTTGAACGGCCAGCTTCTTCACCAGTTCCCGCCCCTGTTCCGGCGTCTCGATCTTCACGATCGGCGGATCGCCGTTGAGCTCGAGCTGGGTGCGCGACACGCTCGAAATCAACGGACCGGCCGCCGCGACGCGCGGCGCTTTCGCCGTCGAATTCGCACTTTGGCGCACCTTGAAATTCCACATCGGCCCGCCCACGTCGACGACGGAAGTAATTCCGCACCGGAGATAACGGGCGAACGTGTCCGGCAAATTCCGCTCGATCCAGTCGTGCTCGTCCTTGTAGGAACGCACCCCATTCAGATCGACCGCGTCCGGCCGCGTGTAGATGTCGCCGGATTGGAAAAAATGGACGTGGGTATCGATGTAACCTGGCAGGATGAATTTCCCTTTCGCGTCGATGACCGCACCACCCTTGGCCTGAAAGTCGGTGACGTTTTGGATGATCGCCGTGATGTGGTCGCCTTCGATTTTGATGGCGGCATTCGGGATGATCTTTCCCGTCCCGGGATCGATCGCAGTGCCGTTGACGATAACAGTCGTGCCGGAGGGCGCGGCCAGGGCGGTGGAAGCGACGAGGAGCGTGAGAGCGAGGAAACGTTTCATATATATAGAGAGCAGCGGGCCGATTGGCGGTCACGGTTCTACCCAATTCCCGGCGGAATAGGAAGCGCCTCGACAGAGGGGTGCGCGCTTCGGTAAGCCAAGGGGCCATGGACCCCTTCAGTTACGTTTGCGTCCTCACATCAATCGTGGCTGGTCTCGCGGTGGCCCGGCTCGTCGGTGGGCTCGGGCAATTGATCCAGACTTGGAAACGCACGCCCGGCTACTGGGTCCACGCCCTCTGGATGGTCAACACGCTCATGACCGTCATCATCGCGTGGTGGGTGCAATATCGGTGGCGCGGGATCGAACATTGGACGCTTTTCATGGTCCTCTGGCTTCTCGTCTCGCCGATCAATCTTTACCTCGCGTCCGCGCTTCTCTTCCCGAACGAGCAGGAAGGCGAACCGATCGCCAGCTGGCGCGAGCACTACTTCAATCATCGGCGCGGGTTCTTTGTTCTCATTGCCGCGAACTTCGTGATCGATCTCATCGACTCGTCGTTGAAAGGGTGGGGATACTTCTGGTCGTTAGGCCCGCTCTACTTCAGCTCCATGACGATGTTCATCGCCCTCGGCCTGGTCGCGGCTTTCACGAGATCGGTCCGGTATCACTCCGTCTTTGCCGTCTTCTATTTCGTCTACAACAGCGCGATGCTGGGCAATAGCGTGTTGCGCTTGATGTAAACGCTTCGGTTGCGCCGTAAGTGGTTCGGCGGGAGTTTGCGCACTCAGCGGAGGCACACATCTTATGCACTGGAAAATCCTGACCTTCTCTTTCGCGATTGCCCTGTCGGCCTTCGCCCAAACTCCGAGCACGAGCACGAGCACGAGTGCGAATCCGAATCCGAGCACGAGCACGAGTGCGAAGCGGGCATTCACATTCGAGGAGATGATGAAATTGAAACGGGTCGGCGCGCCGGTGCCGTCGCCGGACGGGAAATGGGTGGTGTTCGATGCGGTCGACGTCGACCTCGAGGCGAACACGAAGATCTCGCATCTCTGGATCGTGCCGGCCGCCGGCGGGGACGCGCGCCGCTTAAACCAATCGCCTAATCATGAAGAGCGCCCGCGATTTTCTCCCGATGGCAACCGGCTTATCTGGACTTCCAAGGCGACCGACCCGACCCAGATCTGGATGTGCAATTTTACTCCGGAAAGCGGGGGGCTCGACGGCCAGCCGCATCCGGTCACCAACATTTCCACCGGGGCTGATGGCGGGATCTGGTCGCCGGATGGAAAGAACATCGTGTTCCTGTCGTCGGTTTATCCGGACGCGAAGGACGACGCGGACAATAAGCGGCGCGACGACGAAGTCAGCAAAAGCAAGGTAAAGGCGAAGATCTTCACGAAGCTCCTTTACCGGCATTGGACGGCTTATACCGAACACAAGCGCAGCCATTTGTTCGTGGTCAGCGCCGACGCGCCGGGAGAAGCGCGCGACCTGACGCCGGGCGATCACGACGTGCCGCCGTTTAATCTCGGTGGCCAGGACATGTACTCGGTTTCGCCCGATGGGCAGGAACTCGCCTACACGAGCAACATCGACGAAGTCGAAGCGACCAGCACGAACAACGAAATTTTCCTGGTGCCGATGGCGGGAGGAACGCCGAAGAAAATCTCGACCAGTCCCGGGAACGACAACACCCCGGTTTATTCGCCGGACGGCGAACACATCGCGTGGCGCTCGATGGCCCGCGCCGGATTCGAAGCCGACAAGGAATCGTTGATCCTCTATCAGCGAAAGCTCGGACAGAGTCGGAATGCGACGATGAATTTCGATCGTTCGGTCGGCAGCCTGACGTGGACCCCGGATTCGAAAGCGATTTGTTTCACGGCGGAGGATCACGGCGAAGCGCCCATCTGGGTGTTATTGATGGACGGCAAACCGCCGAAGCAGGTCGCGCGGCTTCACGCGGACGATCTCGTTTTTTCGAAGGACGGGAACTCGCTCTTTTTTAGTCACGTGTCCGTCAGCGCGCCGAGCGAGATCGCCCGCCTCGACGTAAAGGAAAAGCCAAAGACCGCGAACCTCGCGCCTGTCGCCGTGACGCACATGAACGACGCGGTCCTCGGCCAGATCGACATGTCGGCGATGGAGTCGTTCACCCTCCCGGGCGCGAACAACGAGAACGTCGAAGGCTTCATCGTTCGGCCGCCGGGATTCGATTCGACCAGGAAATATCCGCTGAAGTTTTTGATCCACGGCGGGCCGCAGGGTTCGTGGGGCAATTCGTGGAGCTATCGCTGGAACCCGCAGCTCTTCGCAGCGACCGGCAACTACGTCGTCGTCATGATCAACTTTCACGGCTCGACCGGTTACGGGCAGAAGTTCACCGATTCGATCAGCGGCGATTGGGGCGGCAAGCCGTATGAGGACCTGATGAAAGGGCTCGATTACGTCGAGAAAACCTATCCGTTCATCGACAAAAACCGCGAGGCCGCGCTGGGTGCGAGCTACGGCGGTTACATGGCGAACTGGGTCCTCGGCCACACCGATCGGTTCAAGTGCATCATCTCGCACGACGGCGTCTTCAATACCGAGTCGGCCTACGGGACGACGGAAGAGCTTTGGTTCAACGAGTGGGAATTCAAGGGGCCGCCGTGGAAGAACCGCGAGCTTTACCGGAAATTCTCGCCGCATCTTTTCGCGGACAAATTCAAAACGCCGACGCTCGTCGTCCACGGCCAGCTCGATTACCGCCTCGACGTGAGTGAGGGCTTCCAGCTTTTCACCACGCTCCAGCGCCTGAACGTTCCGTCGAAGATGCTCTATTTCCCCGACGAAGGTCATTGGGTGCTGAAGCCCCAGAACTCGCGGCTTTGGTACAAGACGGTGAACGAGTGGGTCGATCAGTGGACGGCGGCGAAATGATGGAGGCGTCGAACTCGCCGTCATCCCGAGGCCGGCGGAGCGCGCCGAGGGACCTCTCATTCGCTCCATCGCTTTCGCGTTCCAGTAAGCGTATTGAGCGCGGCGGACCTGTCGTTTCGCGGAAGCGTTTCGTTCGACTGCGAGGTCCCTCGGCGTGCTACGCCAGCCTCGGGATGACAGAACTTTCTTAGATGGATTCTCTCCAACCCACGATCCTGATAGTCGACGACGAGAAACACACCCGTGATGGGCTCCGGCGTTTACTCGAGGACGAATACGACACCTACGTGGCGGAAGACATCCGCGGCGCGATGGACGTTCTCGAGCGCGACCCCGTCGACGTGCTGATCACCGATCTCCGGCTCGGCGGCGAAGACGGAATGACGTTGATCGAGCAGGCGCTGAAACGGCCGCACCCGCCGATCTGCATCATGATGACGGCGTACGGCTCCGTCGATACGGCCGTCGAAGCGATGAAGCGGGGCGCCTACGATTTCGTCACCAAACCGCTGAACCTCGACAAGGTGGAAATATTAATCGCGCGGGCCTTGGCCAGCCGAAAAATGGAGCAGGAAAACCGCACCCTACGGCAGCGAGTCGAGGAGCGGTATGGACTGGAGAATATCATCGGCGAATCGCCGGCCTTCCACGAAGTGCTCGATACAATCCGGCAGGTCGCGCCGTCGTCGGCAAACGTGTTGATCGAAGGCGAAAGCGGGACCGGGAAAGAGCTGGCGGCGCAGGCCATCCATAATCTGAGCCGGCGGAGCAAAGGGAAATTTGTGACGGTGCATTGCGCCGCGCTCTCCCCGCAGTTGCTGGAGAGCGAGTTGTTCGGCCACGAGCGGGGCGCATTCACCGGCGCGCATGAACGCCGGATCGGGCGCTTCGAACAGGCCAGCGGCGGCACGATTTTTCTCGATGAGATCGGCGAGATCGACGCGAGCACGCAGGTGAAATTATTGCGCGTCATCAGCGAGGAGCGCGCCTTCGAACGCGTCGGGGGCAACCAGACTTTGAAGGCCGATGTGCGCCTGATCGCCGCCACGAACAAGAACCTGGAGAAGCTCGTGGCGGAAGGAAAATTCCGCGACGACTTGTTTTTTCGGCTGAACGTCGTGCACATCACGATGCCGCCATTGCGCGAGCGGAAGGAAGATATCCCGCTGCTAGTCCGCAGCTTTCTGCGGCATTTCTGCAAAGTG
>JBEEHG010000056.1:0-32370 GCA_041167265.1 Verrucomicrobiota bacterium
CGAACTGGCCGCGCCCGGGATGGATCTCGCCGCCGGACAAATCTTCGACAGCAATTCTACACTGTTGCAGTCCCTCGTGGAAAAATGTGGCGGGACGGTTGCGCAAGTTCGCCATTGCCCGGACGAAGCCGCGGCGATCGAACGCGAGTTTCGCGATGCCCTTCAGTTCGAGGTTCTGATTGTTCTGGGCGGAGTCTCCGTCGGAGCACGAGATCTGGTGAAGCCGGCCTTGCACGCGATCGGAGCGGAGACCGATCTGTGGCGAGTGGCTGTAAAACCGGGAAAGCCGTTTCTCTTTGGTCGCGCCGGCCAGTGCGCGATCTTCGGGCTTCCTGGCAATCCCGTTTCGGCATTCGTGACGTTCCTGCTCTTTGTGCGCCCCGCGCTTTTGAGGATGATGGGCGCGAGGGCCGAAGAGCTGTCGCTGCCGCAGACGCAGTGCGTTCTCGCCGAAGAAGTGAGCAACGATGGCGATCGGCCGCATTACGTGCGCGGGCGGATCATCGCTGGAGAATTTGCGGCGATCGGCCGGCAGGAATCGCACGCGCTTTACGGGTTGAGCCGGGCGAACGGCCTCCTCCGCGTTCCACCCGCGGAAATTCTTCCCGCAGGCGCAACCGTGCCGGTTATTCCGCTCGATTGATTGCTCTTTCTGCTGCAGGACGTTTGACACTCCGCCCGAGCATTTTAGCTTATGCGGTTTGAAAACCGGGACTCCACTCAGCCTGAACGGCCTCGATCAATTCCGGGCCGATGCCGAGCGGCTCTCCCACTTCATTCTGGAAATGCAGCGCTGCTTCGTGCTCCGTCTCTGCAAACAGCTCGCCCCGGGCAACGTTTCCTTTCCGCAATTTTTCCTGCTCGCCAGTCTCGACCAGAAGGAAGTCCTGACGATGTCGGCGATTGCCGAGAAGATGGGACACACGACGGCGGCAGCGAGCGGACTGGTCGACCGGCTGGAGAATCTGGGATACGTCGTGCGTTCAAGCGCGCGGGAAGATCGCCGCAAGGTCATGGTCTGCATCACTGAGAAAGGATCGGCCCTCGTCCGCCGCATCCGCGACGAGATGGTAGGCAACCTGATGAAAATGATGACGCACCTGACAATGGTGGAGCAAAAGGCGTGGCTCCAGATTTACACGAAGATTTACAATTACTGCCAGGTCAAGGAAGCGCCCGAGCCGCCGGTGCGCCGGAGTACGAGAAAAGTTTTGCTCACCTCGCGGCGTTTCGAAAATGGAACGCGCTGATCCCGAACCCGGGAAGGATCAGTGGCACCGCGAATCAACCTCAGACTTTTAAACGATTATTCGAGAGCAGTTTAAGCCATGGCTGACGAAAGCGGCACGCGCCTTGCATAAGACGCAGCGCGAACAGCCCCGATCTCTTCGCTCCTCGACGACTTGAACCTGCCGATCCCGCGTTTTTTCATCATGCGAAAAGCTGCTATCCGTCCCTCGATTTGTGCCGCGCTCCTGCTGGCCATCCTCACACCGTTGCTTTTCGCCGGTGAAACTCTTACCGAGTTGAGAATGCGCAGGACGGCGGTCCCGCGTTTCACGCTCGACCAGGCTGTTCTCACCGCGATGCAGCGGAATGCGGACATCCAAAGGGCGCGCCAGGAAATCGAACGGACCAAGGGCCTGTACATTCAGGTGCGCGCCGAGATTCTGCCCAAAATCGAAATGACGGCCAGTGGCCAGAACACCGATCCGCATCTTAGCTCGATAGCGATCGACTCGAGCGGCTTGGGAACTTCGGGAAGCTCGGGCAACAATTTTTCCGGAGTCCCCACTCAGTACAGCGTTTCCATCGCGGCCACCCAGGTGGTTTTCGCGGGCGGTCGCATCATCAACAATATCAGGGCGGCGTCGTTCACGCGGGACAGCAGCTATTACGCGTTTCGGAACGCGATCGATCTGGTGGTTTCCACCGTGAAGCAGCAATTCTATTTTGTCCTGTTGAATCGGGAGCTGATCAACGTGCAGGAGTCGTCGGTCAACCTGCTCAAGAGCCAGCTCCAGGATCAGCAAAATCGGTTCGAAGCCGGAACCGTCCCGCGGTTCAACGTTCTTCAGGCGCAGGTCGCGCTCTCGAACCAATATCCGGTCCTGATCGCGGCGCAGAACAACTACCGGATCTCGCAGCTTCAACTGGCGAAAACGCTCGGGCTCGATTTCGACCCGGCGCGCGCCGGGCAGCCGCCCTTGGAAGCCGTGGGGTCGCTTGAGTTTCGTCCGCGGCATATTCCTCTGCCATTCGCGATCGAACTCGCGAAGCAGCGCCGGCCTTTCCTGAAACAACAGAAATCGCTCGTTCTCTCGAATGCCGCCCAGGTCAACGTAGCGCGGGCCGGTTACTTCCCGCAATTTAGCGTCAGCGCGGGAGAAGATTTCCGAAGCTCGCCGATCAGCGAAAACATCGAGGCGGTGCGGTCCGGCTATGTTTTCAGCGGCACGGGAAGCTGGGCGATTTGGGATTGGGGCGCAACGTATGGCGCGGTCAAGCAGGCGCGCGCGGTGCTGGAGGAATCGAAAATCACCCTTGATGACGCCAACCGGCAGGTGGAGCTCGAGGTGCAGCAACAGGATTCGAATTTGAAGCAGAGCGCCGAGTTGGTGAAGGCAACCGAGGAAAGCGTGGGGCAGGCGCAGGAAGCGTTGCGCCTGGCCAGCGCGCGGCTGAGCGCGGGCGCCGGGACACAGCTCGAAGTGCTGAACTCCCGCGTAGAAGTTACGCAGGCGGAATCGAACCGGATCCAGGCGCTCTACAATTACAATGTCGCTTTGGCGGAGTTCGATCGCGTAACGGCGACCGAAATTACCTATTCCAACGAACTCGATGAGCCGAAGACGCGGGACAAGGCGGTGAAAAGCGAAGCGAAGCCGACCCCGGCGCCGAAGCCCGGTCCGCTCGAATTGAATCACGCCGGCAATCGTCCCTCCGTAGAGATTAAGACGACGACGACGCGCACGCGGACGACGACGAGTCCGAAGTGAGCGAGGCCGAGCTTTCGGCTGAACATTTCTCCGCTTTAAACGCGGTGCCGGGCCTGGTCCACGGCTTCACTCTCCGCGTGTCAGGGCTGGAGATGTCGCACGATAAAGCGGAAGCGCTCGCGCTGCTGGATGGCATTCATCGAAAAATCCGACGAGACCATGGACTGGGCGCCATGCGTTTCATGACGGCGCAGCAAGTTCACGGCAAAGAGATCGGCGTCATCGACGCGGCAACGACGCCTGAGAATTGCTTCGAGAATTGCGACGGACTCGTCACCAATCAGCGCGATATTTGTCTCGGGATTTACGTCGCTGATTGCTGCGCTGTTTATCTCGTCGATCCGGTCAGCCGCGCGATCGGATTGGTCCATTCCGGAAAGAAAGGCACCGAGCTCGCGATTGTGGGGAACGCAATCCAGACGATGGCTCGGCGCTTTGGTTCGCGTGCTTCCGATCTGATCGTGCAGCTCAGCCCGTGCATTCGTCCTCCGCATTACGAAATCGATTTCGCCGCGGAAATCGTCCGGCAATGCCGCGAAGCCGGGGTCGGCGCGATTCACGATTGCGGCAACTGCACCGCTTGTGATCTGACGCGCTATTATTCCTACCGCGCCGAGAGGGGCCGGACCGGCCGGATGCTGGCGTTCCTCGCGCTGCGGGAAAATTCGAAGTCCGAAGCGCGAAATCCGAAACAATAACCAGGAAAAATTTCCAAACGCTCGCTCTGCGTTTTCCTGGTTTCGCCCAATTCGGCTTTGGACTTTGCTTCGGATTTCGGACTTCGAGATTTCTCAGTCCTCCGTCCCTCCGCGACCATATTGAACGATGCCGCGCTTGCCCGCGTTCGCCACGAATTCGAAAAACTCGCGGCCGACAGGACCGAATTCCGTCTCCGCCGCTTTTTCGAGCGCCTGCCGGGTATTGAGGCCGCTGCGATAAAGCAACTTGAAGGCGCGCTTGATCTCGTCGCGCTCCGGCCCGCTGAAATTGGCGCGGCGCATTCCCACAACGTTGTAACCGAAAACTTCGTTCTTCGCCGCGCTCAGAAACGGCGGCAGATTTTGCGTGAAACGCCCTTCCGCCATGACGAGGCGGCCCATCCGAATGCCCTGGTGGAAACGAGAGCCGCCCCCGATGAAGGCCCGATCGTCGATCCGCACGTACCCGGCAAGCAGGCAATCGTTCGCCATCACGACGCCGTTTCCGATCGTGCAATCGTGGCCAAGATGGTTGGCGACCATCAGAAAATTGCCGTCGCCGATCCGGGTGGCGCTGCCTTCGGTGCTGCCACGATGGATGGTACAGTATTCGCGAATCGTGTTGCCGTTTCCGATCTCGACCGAGCTTGGAATTTTCGGGTCGAAGGTCAAATCCTGCGGTAACGCGCCCAGGATTGCCCCATACCCAACAAAATTTCCCGAACCCATCTTCACCGAACTTTCGATGATGGCGTGCGCCTGGATGGTGCAGTTCGCTCCGATCACCGCGCCGGCGCCTACCACGGCGAACGGTCCGATTTCGACGTCCGCTCCGATTTCGGCCGCGGAATGGACGATGGCGTTCGGGTGGATCTTCACAGCACGCCCGCCTCCTTGAAACTAAAGTAGGCCTGACGCCCTTCCGCCGGGGCGCCAATGATCACGTGATCGAGCAGTTTGATCTGGAGCAGCTCGGCGGCTTCGGCCAGACGTCTCGTCAGGCTGTGATCGGATTGGCTCGGCGATGGATCACCCGACGGATGATTGTGGACCACGATCACCGCGTAAGCCGAAGCGACCAGGGCCGGCCGAAAAACGTCTCGCGGATGAGCGATGCTTTCGTTCACGCTCCCGCGCGAAACTTCCTCCGTCGCGAGGTGATGGTAGCGGGTGTCGAGCAGGACAACCCGCAACGATTCTTTGTGCAGCGCCCGCATCTCAGCTTCGAGTAATTCGTAAACCAGCTCCGGCGAATCGAGTTTTTGGCGGGTCAGCCTCTCCTGGGCAAGCCGGCGGCCGAGCTGAAACGCCGCCACCAGATGCATGGCTTTCGCTTTTCCGATGCCGCGAATTTTTTTCAACTCGTCGACGGTGCAACGACTCAGCCCGGTTAGCGATTGGTATTTTTCCAGCAACTGCCGCGCGACTTCGATCGCGTTCGTGCCGGGCACTCCGCTCCCGAGAAGAATCGCGATCAATTCCGGATCGATGAGCGCGGTCGGTCCGCGGGCAAGCAGTTTCTCGCGCGGCCGTTCCTCCGCCGGCATCTCGCTGATCTTTACTGTGGGGAAAGGTTTTGGGCCCGGATCAGACACGGAGCTGGTCCAGCATTTCACGGAGAGCGTCGCCGAACTGGAACAGCGAATCCGTGAAGGGGTTCGAGGGGAGCGCGTGCAATTCCGACTGCGCATCGCGGACAGATTCTTCGCCGGTATCGAGGGCCGAACGAAAGGCGCCGTTGGGGGATTCGTTCTGGAGGAGGGCGGCGATGGTGGTCGCTTCCTCGCCGAGGATCAGTTCGGAGTAACGTTCCCGCTCTCCGCCCGGCGCGGAGCGGAGCAGCATCAGGATTGGCAGCGTCATTTTGCCTTTGCGCAGATCGGTCCCGAGCGTCTTGCCGATTTCGTTTTCGTTCCCGGCGATATCCAGGCAGTCGTCGTAAATCTGGTAGGCCGCGCCGATCTTGCTCCCGAACTTCTTCAACGCGCTGGTTGTCTCCAGGTCGGCGCCATTGAGCACGGCACCCAGTTCGGCTGCCGCGGCAAAAAGAGAGCCGGTCTTCATCGCCACAATCCGCAAATAATCTTCGATCGCGAGATGGAGGTCGAATCGACGCTGGGTCTGCATGATTTCGCCGGAACAAACGTCCCGCGCCGCTCGCGCGATCACGCGGCTGATGTCGGCCTTCTCGAAATTAGTCGAGAGATTCAGGGCCTGGGCGAAAAGGCAATCGCCCAAAAGAACGCTCAGCGAACTTCCCCAGCGCGCGTTTACGGTGGGTTGGGCCCGGCGCCGCTCCGCTTCATCCATGATGTCGTCATGCACGAGGGTGGCGATGTGGATCAATTCCACGATCACCGCGAGATCGAGATGGCCCGAGGTGATGCCACCGCTCGCGCCGCCGCTCAGAAGCGCCACCAGCGGCCGGAGCCGTTTCCCCCGGCTGCCAATGGCATACGTCACGTATCCTTCGACGGCCGGGTCGAACGCAGCCGCCTGCCGCGCGATCCGCGTTTCAACTTCGTCCAGCTGCGGCTGCACCGCCGCCATGACCCGGGTCAAAACGCCATCGCGCGAGGTCAAGGGCGCCCGCGAGTCGGCAAAAACTTCCACAAACCCACGATAGAAGGCGCGCTAATCCAGCGCAAGCTTGCCGCGTGAAAAGGAGGATTTTTCTCCGACGCCTCCGGTTCGCGCAGCCAACTAACGTCGCCGCAACCAGGCGGCCGTTTCGTACTTCGCCGCCGCGATTTCCCGGGCAACGTTCAAGATTCGGTCCGACAACATTTTGCTTTCGCATCGGGAGCAAAGGATTTGCGCGAGGTCGTGACGAAAGCGGTCGGGCAAATCCGGCAGTTGAATGCTGCCCTGGTGGAGAAGGGCGGCGCGCGTTCGGCGATGGGCCGCACCGGCGATTTTCCGGCCAGCGCTCATAACATCAGCGCGAACCGCATTTGCAAAACAGGCGTCGGAAATTTTGGGCGCGGGGTCTGCGGCGAGTTCGGCCGCGCGTCCGTTTGCATGCAACGCGCTCCGAATCGCCTCATGCACCAGCCGATAAATCTCGGGCGACGATCGAGTGAAAAGCGGGTCGGACGCCGGGATGATGATGGAATAGGTCAGATCGCTGCCGTGCGGAACCAGACCGCCTCCGGTCCAACGACGGACAATCTCGCGGCCGCCCGATTGCTCTGCGGCCTCGGCGTAACGGCCGAAATAACCGAACGAAATCGATGGTCGACGCCACCGATAAAAACGAAGAATAGCGGTCGTCGAGCCGGCGAGGAGCGCTTCATCGACCCCCATGTTCAACGCGGCGCCCTGCGGCTCAGGATCGTCGTAAACGTGGAGCGCGCCGAGCATGGCCGCCCGTCAGTCCGCCAGTTCCTGCACGATCCGATCGACCGCGGCCGCCGGATCGCGCGCAGCCGTTATGGGACGCCCGATAACGAGATAATCGGCGCCGGCCTCGATGGCCTGGCGAGGAGTCGTGAAGCGCTTCTGGTCGCCGGCCGCCGAACCTTTGGGTCGAATCCCCGGCGTTACAATTTTGATTTTGTCGCCGAACTCCCGGCGCAACAACGCGGCCTCATTCGGGCTCGCAACCAGTCCGCCGATTCCAGCCGAGACTCCGAGCCGGGCGAGACGCAAGACCTGGTCGGTCGTCGTGCCCATCGTGCCAATTTCATCGAGCGTTTCCTGGTTCGCGCTCGTCAAAACCGTCACCCCCAACAGCAGGGTATCGCCGCTTCGCGCTCCCACCGCGGCGCGGATCATCTCGCTCCCGCCACTCAGATGGATCGTCAGCATTCCGACTCCCAATTCGCACGCCGCTTCAACCGCTCTCGCGACCGTGTTCGGAATGTCGTGCAGTTTAAGATCGAGAAAAATTTTTCGCGGCGACAGACCGTTGCCGAGCAGCGCGGGCCCGTCCGCCGTGTATCGCTGGAGCCCGATCTTGAACATTCCGACGTGACCCGAGAGCAACCTGACGAGCTCCACGGCTTGTCCCTTGGTGGGCACGTCTAACGCGACAATGATCTTCTCAGCAGCGGTCGAATTCATTCTGTTCTTCTGGTCGCGGGCTGAACAAATTGCAGGATATGCAGCTTTCGGCGCCCGCGAAGGTCAATCTTTCTTTCGAGATCAAAGGTCGCCGCGCGGATGGATTCCATGAAATCGAAACGCTCATGGTCCCGATTTCGTTGGCCGACCGGCTCACAATCGAGCGCGCCGCCGCTGATGGCCAGATCCACTTTTCGTGTGACGATCCTTCATTGCCGATGGGCGAGGAGAATCTCGTGGTTCGCGCCGCGATGTTGTTCCGCGAGCGAACGGGCATCGACACCGGAGTGACGATCGCGCTGGAAAAGAAGATCCCGCACGGCGCGGGGTTGGGCGGCGGCAGCAGCGATGCCGCGAGCGCGCTCCTCGGGCTCAACGAGCTGTTCGACGCCGGATTGCCACAGGACGAACTACTGGAACTGGCGGCCCGGCTTGGCTCCGACGTTCCGTTCTTCCTGGCGCGCTCGCCGGCGATCTGTCGCGGACGCGGCGAGCTGGTCGCCCCTGTTTCGTTCGAGGCAAGTTTCTCCTTCTTGTTGCTCAAGCCGGATTTTGGCGTGTCGACTCCCTGGGCTTACGGAAAGTGGAAAGAGTCGCGCGAATTGCCGGGCATCGATTATTCGGCGCAAGCGTTTGATAGCGTCCGATTCGTGAATGATCTCGAGCGGCCGGTGTTCGAGAAGTTCGTTTTCCTGGCGCGCCTGAAAACGTGGCTGCGGCGACAACCGGAAGTTGCGGCAGCCCTGATGTCCGGCTCGGGGTCGACGATGTTCGCAGTCTTGCCTGACGCCGAAGGAGCGGAAGCGCTCGCGGCGCGGGCGCGGACGGAAATCGATCCGCAATTGTGGACGTGCGTTACCCGGCCTTCTTTTTCAACGTCGCCACCGCGTATTCCCGGTTGAGTTTCGCGATGAAGCTGGCGCTGATCGACGCCGGACAGACCGCTTCGCATTCGTAGGTATTGGTGCAGTTGCCAAAACCCTCCGCGTCCATGGCCGTCACCATTTTTAGGACGCGCGCCGTTCGCTCAGGCTGTCCCTGGGGCAGAAACGCGAGATGGGAAACTTTGGCGGCCGTGAACAACATCGCGGAGGCGTTCGGGCACGCCGCGGCGCACGCTCCGCATCCGATGCACGCCGCTGCTTCCATGGCCCGGTCCGCGTCCTGTTTCGCGACCAGAGTTGCGTTCGCTTCCGGCGCTGAACCAGCCCGCGCCGCGACGAACCCGCCGGCCTGAACGATCCGGTCGAGTGCGCCCCGATCGACCACGAGATCTTTGATGAGCGGAAACGGTTTTGCCCGGAACGGCTCAACCACAATCGTGGCCCCGTCCTTGAACCGGCGCATGTAAACTTCGCAAGCCGCCCCCGGATGATCCGGGCCGTGCGCCTCTCCGTTGATTGTCAGCGAGCACGTCCCGCAAATGCCTTCCCGGCAGTCGGAATCGAATGCAATCGGTTCTTCGCCTTTCGCGATGAGCCCTTCGTTCACGACGTCGAGCATTTCGAGAAACGAGGTATTCGGCGAAACGTTCGTCGCCTGATACTCGACGAGTTTACCTTTCGTCTTCCGATCGCGTTGCCGCCAGACTTTGAGTTTGAACTTCATTTATAACTGCGCTGCGTGAGCTGCACGGTTTCGAACTGCAGGGGCTCGCGGTGTAATTTCGGCGCGGCCAGCGCGCCATTCCCCTGGTATTCCCAGGCAAACACGTCCGCGAAATTTTCGTCGTCGCGCAACGCTTCGCCATCCGGTGTCTGGTGCTCCTCGCGGAAATGGCCCCCGCAGGATTCATCGCGCGTCAGGGCATCGGTGCACATCAGCTCGGCGAATTCGAGGAAATCGGCCACGCGTCCGGCCCGTTCCAGCGATTGATTGAGCGCTTCGCCATCGCCAAGAACACGCACGTCACGCCAGAATTCGTCGCGCAGCTGGGGAATGCGCGCGAGCGCTTCGCGCAGGCCGGCTTCGTTCCGCGCCATTCCGCATTTGTCCCAAAGCAGCAAGCCGAGCTCGCGATGGAATGAATCGACCGAGCGCTTGCCGTTGATCGCCAGCAGCTTTTCGGTGCGCGTGCGGACGTCTGCTTCCGCTTGTTTGAATTCCGGCCGGTCCACGGAAGGCCGTTTCCCAATCTGGGGCGCGAGGTAAGCCGGCAAGGTGTAGGGCAGAACAAAATATCCGTCCGCCAGTCCCTGCATGAGGGCGCTCGCACCGAGGCGGTTCGCGCCGTGATCGGAAAAATTGGCTTCGCCGATAACGTGCAATCCCGGGACATTGCTCATCAGGTTATAATCCACCCACAACCCGCCCATCGTGTAGTGCACCGCGGGATAGATGCGCATCGGGCGCTGGTAGGCGTTTTCGCCGGTGATCTTTTGGTAAATGTGAAACAGGTTTCCGTAGCGTTCCCGGATCGTGCTTTCGCCCAGACGCGCGATGGCGTCGGCGAAATCGAGGTAGACACCGCGACCGCTCTCCCCGACGCCGCGTCCTTCGTCGCACACTTCCTTCGCAGCCCGTGATGCGATATCGCGCGGGGCAAGGTTGCCGAAGCTCGGGTATTTGCGCTCGAGATAGTAATCGCGTTCGGCTTCGGGAATCTGGTTGGGCGCCCGGTTATCGCCCGCCTTCTTCGGAACCCAGACGCGGCCGTCGTTTCGAAGCGACTCCGACATCAGGGTGAGCTTCGACTGGTGCTCGCCACTCACGGGTATGCAGGTGGGGTGGATCTGGGTGAAACAGGGGTTCGCGAAGAGCGCGCCTTTTTTGTAAGCGCGGTAGGTCGCGGTCACGTTGCAGCCGCGCGCATTCGTCGACAGATAAAAAACATTCCCGTAACCGCCGGTCGCCAGCACGACCGCGTCGCCGCTGTGCGCTTCGATTTTTCCAGTAACGAGGCTGCGCGTGATGATCCCCTTGGCGTGGCCGTCGACCAAAACGAGATCGAGCATCTCGGTCTGCGGAAACATCGTCACGGATCCGGCTGCGATCTGGCGCGAGAGCGCCTGGTAGGCGCCGAGGAGCAATTGCTGCCCGGTCTGGCCGCGAGCATAGAAGGTCCGCGAGACTTGGGCGCCGCCGAAAGAACGGTTCGCGAGCAGCCCGCTGTATTCGCGCGCGAACGGCACGCCCTGCTCGACGCATTGATCGATGATCAGGTTACTCACCTCGGCGAGCCGATAAACGTTCGCTTCGCGCGACCGAAAATCGCCGCCCTTGATCGTGTCGTAAAACAATCGGAACACGCTGTCGCCGTCGTTCTGATAATTCTTGGCGGCGTTGATGCCGCCCTGCGCGGCGATGCTGTGGGCGCGGCGCGGGCTGTCCTGGTAACAGAAGCACTTCACGTTGTAACCGAGCTCGCCCAGGGTGGCCGCCGCCGAACCGCCCGCGAGTCCGCTGCCAACAACGATGATTTCGAATTTCCGGCGGTTATTCGGGGCCACCAACCGCGCGTGGTCCTTGTGATTGGTCCACTTTTGCGCGAGCGGACCGTGCGGGATTTTCGCCTCCAGGCTCCCGTTCATAACTGTTGCGCCGGTCTCACAAGATGGAGAAGCACGGCGACCGGGATCGACGTGTAACCAATAAAAATCAACCACGCGAAAACGCGCGCGGCCGCGGCCAGCTTCGGCGTCAGCTTTTTGTCGTTGAGCCCCAGCGATTGAAAGAAGCTCGAGGTTCCGTGGCTCAAGTGGAGGGCGAGCAGAAACATCCCCAGAACGTAAAAGCCGGAGACGAAGTAATTCTGAAAGCCGTAAACCATCATCGAATAGACGTCGTAGCGGTTGAGCGGATCGGCTTTCAAAAGGAGGAACCGCGGATCGGTGACCCGCACTGTGAAATGGGCGAGGTGATACAGGATAAAAGCGAGCACGATCAATCCGCTCAACGCCATCGATCGCGAGGCGAAGGTGGCCTTCACGTGCTCCTTTTTCTTGTAATTCACCGGCCGGGCGCGCCGGTTTTCAAGCGCGAGGCTGATTGTAAAAAAGATGTGAAGGAGCACGTTGATGAGGAGGAACGCCCTGATGACCCAGAGCAGGGGACCGAGCTCGCGAAGATGTTCGGCGTAGGAGTTGATCCAATCCGGCCCGAGAAAAATCTGGAGGTTGCCGAGGAGATGGCCGACGACGAACGCAATCAGGACGACGCCAGTGACAGCCACGATCATCTTTTTGCCGACAGATGAGTGGAAAAATGAAGGAATCGCGGTCACAGGCTTCGCCAACTGCAGCCGGTTGGCCGCTGGCTGAAATTAGAAGTCGGCTAATTAGTGTCAAGCTGACCGGTCTTTATTTAGCGGCGGGGGCGTGGCCAACAGTTGTGCAGCTTCGTTACTGAAAAGCGCTGGACTTATTTCTCCGATCGCGTAAATCACGCCTGTGTTTCGGTGCCCGCTGTCCTTTCGCCGTGGTTTTTTCGGTTCGTCGCGAGGCGCTCGCGCGCTTCTGGTCTTCTTTGCCGCTGTCGCCCTCTTGGCGGCGGACGCGCTCGCTCAAGGACCGCCAGCCATTCGGCTCGCTAACATTTCGACACGACTCGCAGTCGGCACTGGCAATAACGTTCTGATCGCCGGGTTCACCATTACAGGTTCGCAGCCGAAAAAAGTGATAGTGCGCGGGCTCGGGCCGACGGTGCCGGTGATCGCGAACCTGGCTGATCCCGTTCTGGAGTTGCATGACTCAACCACGACCTTGCTCGCAACCGACAACTGGAGGGACACGCAACAGGACGAGTTGAAAGGGACGACAATCCCGCCGCGGAACGATTATGAATCGGCAATCGTCAAGACCCTTAGTCCCGGCGCCTACACCGCTATCCTGGCGGGACGAGGCGAAACGACCGGAGTTGGGTTGGTGGAGGTGTACGATCTGGACAGCACCGTCGATTCGAAGCTGGCGAACATTGCGACCCGCGGGTTTGTGGGCAAGGAGGATAGCGTCTTGATCGCCGGCACGATCGTCGTTGGAAGCGGGACAACCACAGTGCTCTTCCGCGCGCTCGGTCCCAGCACCGGTATCGGGGACGCGTTGCAGGATACGACTCTGGAATTGCATGACGGCCAGGGCGGCATCGTCGCGTTCAACGACAACTGGCAGGATACGCAGGAGGCCGAGATTAAGGCGACAACCATCCCGCCGTCTAATCCGCGTGAAGCGGCGATCCTGCGATCGCTGTCGCCCGGTAACTACACCGCCATCGTGCGCGGCAAGGACAACGCCACCGGCGTGGGATTAGTCGACGCCTACCAGATCAACTAAGTCGCGCCATGCCATCTCTTCAGCGCCTAATCACCAGCGCCGCCGCCGCAGGCGCATTCCTTTGTTCGCTGCCCGCTAGTGACGCGCAGGTCAACGGCAACGCCACGATCAGCGCTCCCGTTTTTGACACAACCTTAAGCCTCAGCACCTCCACTCAGTTCGCCGGTTCCGTAACCTCGATCAAATTCCGGGGCAAAGAATTCATCAACAACTGGGACCGCGGCCGGCAGCTGCAGCAAAACCTGCAGTTCTTTAATCGGTTCGAGTGCTACAACCCGTATGAGGCGGGTTCGTTGTACGACGCTCTCAACCAGCCTACCTCCAGCAAGCTGTTGTCGCTTAACGCGAACGGCAACACGCTCACCAGCAGTACCCAGATGGCGTGGTATCTCCACCAGCGCGAAAGCTTCGACGTCCGGGACGGCTGCGGGGACCCGAGCCTGTGGATATCCCCCGTCCCGCCGTACACCGGGCCTTTGTCCGACTACAAAGTCATGAAGACAGTTAGGATCGGGTTCGCAGGCATCCCGAACGTCATCGAATACATCACGGACTTCTTCATTCCCGAACCAGTACTCAAGGGGATCAGCAACATTACGGCGGTTTTGAACTACGACTTTTCGTCGGTCTGGTCCTACGATGTCGTTTCGAAGGAGTATAGGACGATGCGCGCCCTGGCCGGCGAAGACGATCGCATCAAAGTGGTCGCGACGCCCGATGGCAACTACGCGTTTGGATTTTATTCGCCTGAGCTGCTTCAGCCCTACCGGAATATAGGCCAGGCGGATTTCTGGCGGGTCGTTCCTCCCGATCCTTTTTACCGCGATCCGAACGACCCAAGCAAAATCGATCCGAACTACGCCTGCGTGCACATCGGCAGCGTCAATCGCTACGAGGGCTTTAACGGGCCGGGGACGATTTCCTACGATCGCAATTACCTGGTGATCGGAGACCTTGCCCAGGTGAGGGACGGGCTGATTAAGCTGCACCTGCAGTTCGCGCGGCTCGATCCGGAAGTCTACGATCGGGAGACTTACCTTGCGGTGAACCACCTGACCTCTGCGTTTCCTACTGAGCCCGGAGCAGAAAACCACTGGCTAAACCAGGGCATCGCTCAAGGTCTTATCGGCTCCAAGACCTTCTCCGCCGCCCAATATCTAAAGCTCAATCCAGACGTAGCTGCTCCGACCGACTATCTGTCCGCGATCCTTCACTATGTTAATGCGGGCCGAGCCGAAGGCAGAGGCACGGTAGCTAGACCGGCCGCCGGAATGCAACACACGGTGGTGCTCGCGAATAGAAGCGCGGTTGCCGCAGGCCAGAATTCTTCCGGCCAGCTTGGCGACGGAAACACCGACCGGACCTCGGGACCTACCCCGGTTCCATTTGATCTCACTGTCACGGAGGTGGCGGCGGGCGATTACACATCGCTGGCCGTTAAGTCGGATGGGACTGTCTGGATGTGGGGCTCGAATCAGTACGGCGCGCGCGGTGACGGCAGTGCGGGCGGGAACATCACGACTCCAATCCAGGTTCCGATTCCGGTCCGGATATCGACACCTTCCCGGACGGGCAAACATGCGATTGCCGTTGGAACCGGCGTCTACGCCGCGATCGATACCCAGGGACAAGTCTGGACCTGGGGAGTTAACTGGAATGGGCGTCTCGGGGATGGCACGACGGTGTCTCGCTTTGCTCCCGCGCGAGTCCGGAAGAGTGCCAAGGCGGAAGACTACCTCACGGGCATCGTGTCCCTCTCTGCCGGCGGCGGCACTTTGGCAGCACTCGATGCGGATACGACCGTTTGGACCTGGGGAGCCGGAGCCAATGGCAGTTTGGGTAATGGTTTTACGGCCGACAGTGCTTACCCGGTCCAAGTAGTCCAGAACACTACCAACAATGGCGACAGCCGATTGCTGGGAGTGAGCCAGGTTGCGTGCGGCTCATCAGGATTCTGTATTGCCTTAGTGAGGTATGGCGAGGTATTCGGCTGGGGCAGCAATGATCTTTCCCAACTGGGCCTGCCACCGGGCGGTGCGCTTTCGATCGCGACGCAAATTCCGATCGGGCCGAACCAGATCGATTCAATCGCTGCCGGCTCGGCACACGGCATCGCCCACAGCGTCGCGGATGGCAGGGTTTATGGCTGGGGTTACAATGGCCGCGGCCAACTAGGAGCTGGTTTTGCCAGTGTGGTCCAATATCCGCCCGTGACGATGAGTTCAGGGCCGGATGACATGAAAGATATTGGAGACTTGGCCGCTTGTTCGAACTTTAGCCTGATGGTGCGATACACAGATCGAGCGGTCTTTGGAGCGGGGGATAATCAATCGGGCCAGCTGAGCCTGGCGGGAAATCCGCTGGTCCAATACGTCCCGGCGAAGAGCTCGCTCATTCCGCCGCCCTGACGACAATCTTCAAACCGTTCGCCGAGCGATGGTTTGAAGCGAGACGACTTTTCGGAACGGGAATTTCTCGTAGCTCCGCCCCCCTCGCCAATGATGATGGCCCTGCGGGGAAAGGAAGAACGTTTCTACGTCGGCGCGGAGACGTTGGACCAGCTCGTCGAGGGATTCCTTTGACTGCGTGCCAGTGAGGTGCGCCTGTGCCGCCAGGATCATTCGCGCCTGTTCGAGATCCAGAGCATCGCCTTCTCCTTGGAGAATGAAATCGAAGCAGTGAATCGAGGCCCCGGTCGGAGTGAGAAATTCGGCGATCGCCTCAAAGCACGAAGACAACGAAGAGGGGGGCAGGTGCTCGAGGACTGAAACGGAAAAGACCGCGTCGAACGATCCCGCCGGCAAGGCCTTTAACTTTGGCCGAAAATATTCCCGGACAATGGTGACGTTCGGAAACTGTTCGAGATAGCGTTCGAAGTCCGTGGGTCCATTGCCAAAGCCATCGTATGGATCGACCAGGGTGACGTCGTAACCGAGTTCCTCCAGGAACGCACAGATCTTCGGCTCGCCACCTCCTATCTCTAACACTCGGGCCGGCGGCGGAACGTGCGCCAAAATCGCCTTTGCCGCCCAGGCCCGCTGGACGTTCTTCAAGTCTCCATCCAGCGGCGTAATCGGCCGGAGATCGTCGAGGCTTTCGCAATAGTCCGCAACGGTGGCGTAGGATGTGCCGAGAGCACCTCCGCGTCCGGCAAAGCGCGTGATGATGTTGGCCCGCTGTCCTGGCTTACTGAGGAGACGAATCCGCATTGTCCTCCTTCTTGTTCCCCTTGGAATTCGTGTCGTAGAATGTCATGAGCGTTTGCGCGTTCTTCTTCCAGTCGAAATTTTCGCGAGCAAAGGCCATGGCCCCGGCGGCGAGGCGTTCGCTCAGGGCTTTGTTCGCCCGCAGCTCGAGGATGGCGTTCACGATCCCGAGGGCATCCACCTTTTCCAGCACCCACCCTTCTTCACCATGGCGGACAAAGCGCCCAAGGTTCGTCCGCGGCAGAATAACGGGCCGTCCCATGGCGAAGAACTCGGGAAGTTTGCCCGGCAATCGGAATTCGTTAAAGGAATTGTGGGTGCCGGGTTGAACCAGGACCTCTGCCAGGCTGAGCAACATCGGAATTTCGTGATAAGGAACGTGGCCTAACTCGATCGAAATTTTGTAGGCCCATTCTTCGTCCGGGCCGAGGTACGAACAAAAATCGCGGCCAGTGCGAATGAGCCGGGCTGGCATGCCCTCGCGGTCGAGGGTGGCGGCGGCGAGATACAGGCTGCGAACGTCGCGCGCATTCGCGGAATGAACGTTGCCTGTGTAGCAAAGGACGACGGTTCCCTCGGCGATACCGAGCTGTTCCAGCTGTTGCGGGCTGCGCGGGCGCGGAAAAAAAACGTCTCGGTCGGCGCCAGGCCAAAGCACCAGTTTTGGAATTCGAGCGGGAACGAATTGTTCCAGCCGGTCCATGATTATCGTTACGCCGTCGGCTGAAGCAATGAAGCCGCGATAGTGGCGCGGATGGGAAAGGTTCCCCGGAATCTCCGCGGAAGAGCGCGCCAGTTTTTCAAAAGGCGTAGCCAGGTTTACTTCAAGGATCAGTTCTTCGTTGTCTTCTAAATGAACGAAAAGCGAGAAGCGGCAGAAGCTGGCCAGTTTTTCGCAGAAGAGCCGCACGTTTTCGCGCGGGGTCCAGGCATGGACGATGTCCGGGCCGCGCCCATTGGGAAAAACACGCGACCATTCGCCGTCCACCTGGTCAAATCGATGGACCGAGTAATCCTGTTCGCCCAGGCCGGGGCCGCGGTCGTTGTCTTCGGGTATGGCTACGGCGGAGGAATGCCCCGAGGCGGCGACCTGGTTCGCGAAATTGTGGACATGCACAGCGCTATTCGCGCTGAAGTCGTGGTAAAGAACGAAAAGAATATTACTCACGGAGTTTCGGACTGTAGTCTCCCCGGTCGAGGTCGAGATTGGGATTGTAGTAAGGATCGCCTCGCTCGATCACGTCTTCCCATTGATCGAGCAAAAGCATCCGGTCCACCATGTCGTAGTAGCTTTGGGGCCGGGAGACGAACTCGTCATGGAGCAAGCGGGCCCGGGGCGTGCAGATCACTCGCAGGCCACGCGCCCGCAGCCGCAAACAAAGATCGACGTCCTGGTAAGCGGTGAAGAAATGCGGGTTGAATCCGCCAATCTCTCGGAAGAGCGAGGCGCGAATCATGAGGCAGGCGCCGGTTACAACAGAGACTTCGCGCGCGCAGACGAGGTTGCCGGCGTAACCGTCCACCGCCATCGGAAAACGCCGCATGACGTGGTCCGCTGTCCCGCGCATTCCCAGCGCGACGCCGGCGTGCTGCACAGTCCAATCTTGATAGACCAGGAGCGCCCCGGCCGCGCCGACATCCGGTTGTTCGCAATAATAGGCGAGGTGCTCCAACCAGTCCGCCGTTACGACTTCGGTGTCGTTGTTCAGGAAGACCAGCAACTCGCCGGTGGCCGCGTCCGCTCCCTGGTTGTTCGCGCGCGAGAAATTGAATTTGCCCGGAAACTCCATTCTCCGAACCGGATATTTTTTCATCAACCCGAGCGCGACCGGGTGGGTCGTCTCATTATCGACGACTATGACTTCGAAATTGGGGTACGAAGTTTTGTCGAACAGGCTCTGCAGGCAACGGCCAAACACATCCGGCGCGTCGCGGGTCGGAATGATAATGCTGACTCGCGCATAGGTCGTCCGCTTGGCGGGGAGTATTTCCAGGCGATGGGGAAGCGCGGCCTCCGCGGCGCGGGCCGGGAGCCCAAGACGTTCGAGGTGCGCATTGACCGCCTTTTCCTGAAGACCTCCGATGTTCGGTTTGGCGGCGGCATCCTCCGCAATGCTTCCCGGGGTTTTCCGCCAGTGGTAAAGAATCTCGGCAACGTGACCGATCCGCGGAGCGCGCTCGCTCAACCGCAGCATGAACTCAAAATCCTGGACGCCATCGTAGCTGGAATCAAACCCTGTCGCCTGGGCAAGATCCCGTCTTACACAAAGGAGGTGACCTACGTACATCGCGCCCCGAAAATATTCCGGCGACCATTCGGGTTTGAAGAAAGGCTCGATCAGCGCCCCGGAGGAATCATCCAGTTTGTCTTCGTCGGAGTAAACGACGTCGTAACCGTCATCGAGTTTTTCGCCCATGACCTGCAGGGCGAGGGGATGAAGGAGATCGTCGTGGTCGAGGAAACAAACGTAATCTCCGGCGGCTAGCGCGAGGGCATCATCGGTCGCAGCGCTAATGCCTTTCCCGCGCGAAGACCTGACCCGAACGCGAGGACTAAGGTTACCGAAAAGCTCTAGCAACCGTCTCGTCTCCCGGTGTTCCGAGCCGTCATCGACGATGCACCATTCCCAATCAGGTAGCGTTTGGTTAAGAAGACTCAAAGCGGCTTCGGCCAGCCATTCCGGCTTTGCGTTATGGACGGGCGTCAGGACGCTAATGGTAGGTGTCTGGCCGGCTACCTGACCGGCATGGCGCTCAAATCCTGGGCGAATTAACTCGAACGCTTTACCGGCCGAAAGGGAAGGTAACTTAAGGATCCGTTCGGTGGGCCGCTCTGACGTAGAACCCAGGTCTTCCTCCGGTATCTCGCCGTCCAGGGTTCGCTCCAGCTCTTGTTCAAAGAACGGCTGCCACTCGCCTCCTTGTTCGATGGCTTCCAGTCTTACGGTCGACGTCCCGGGCAGCACTTGGATTTCCACAGTGAATCCGCAACGCCGGGCCTCGGGATACTCCCGAAAGGACCCGACTACTTCCGGACGCTCGAGTCCGTAACGCGCCAGCTTTGCTTTCCGCCCGACCTTGGCGCGAATACCCGCAATCTGCCGGCCGCTGCGCAAGAAACACCAGCCTTTGATAAATAGAACGTCGCGGCTCGTCTTCCATTGCTTCGGAAGATCAATCGCAAACGCATGATCGGCCGGCACCCCGGCCTCATTGGCTTGTTTGTTCGAGCGGTGGAAAAGCTTCCAGATTGGCTTCACCATTTTCCAGGCGGCGGAGCTCTGAATCTGATCCAGCAATCGTTCCCGGCCTTTGAGCTTCGCGGTGGCCTCGGCCCGCCTGACTTTCTGGTCCCAGGCCTCGCGCTCCGCCTGTTCCGCGCGCGTCCGAAGCTCGGCCACGTCGGTTTTTAATAATCGAGGGAAGGTCTTGAGCGCGTTGATGTGCCGATGCAGCCCGTCCAGGGCCTCGGCGCGCGCCGTGGCGGTCGAAGACAAGGTCAGGTGCGTCCGCACTTTGACGAGCGAATTTCGCAACTCGTCCAGAGCCGCGTCCAGCTTGCGGAGATGATTATCGTAGTCGGGCACAAAAACGGTGTAGGGAGTGTGCCGTCCCTCCCGCGTTATTCAAGTGCCGGAACGCGAAAGCTTCCACTGGCTAAGCGCCCAGAACCCGAGCAGGGCCGCGCCGAGCGCGGAGGTCCAAAGCGAGACCGTGAAATACCGTGGCCAATACGAAAAGGAAAAATGATATTCGCCGGCCGCCGGAATGAAGACTCCGCGGAAGGCGGAATTCACACGGAAGTAAGCTGCCGGCTTCCCGTTGACCGTAAGTCGAAAGTCGTCCTTCACGTAAGGCTCGGTAAGCACCACCGTGCCCGGTCCGGTTGCGGATATCTTGAAGGACGTCGTGTTGTTGGTAAGGACATAATCGGTCCCTGGCATGATTTGCCGGGTCGATTGGGGCAAAGAACCCGCTATCGATCGTCGAAGCTCGCCGTTTGTCTGCAGCTCACTCGCAGGGATACCGGCAAAAGGCTTCCCGTCCCCATGTTTCAACAGAGAAACAAATTCTTCTTCCGACCCGTATGGGCTTAATTCGTTCGTAAAAAAGGCCCGCGGCCAGGCCGAGCTGGATTCATAAACGTTTAAGTCAAGCGCCGCGATCTTTTTCACGCTGGGCGCAAGGTAATCCTTCTTGGTGAAACCGAGATAAAAGCGCAGGTTCAACATGTCCAAAAGCGAAAGGTTAGACGTCAGGTCTTCGCCAATAACTCCGTCGTGACTACTGGCAAAAGGCAACCTTATGCCGAACGTGTCGATCAACGTCCTATAGTAAGGGTTTAACAGAGGGTCCGCGCTATCGATTTGTTCGACGTCTACCGCGCTGCCGTAGCCCGGGCTAAAATTACGGCCAAGGCCCGCCGTGCGGCCTGGCTCGGTAGAACGGGCCTTGATCAGCTTGAGGGCCTCCGACGATTCCGCGAGCAGGTTAACGCGTTCCTGAGGATTCATAACATAAGCGTCGAACCGCGTCTTCAGGTGCATGCCATGACGCCATTGAAGCAAAATCACCAGTAACACAACCGACAAAGTCTGCGGGGAAAGCAGGCGCCCGCGGAGTAAGGCGAATCGAGCCGCCAGCGGAAGCAGGGCCCCAGCCAGGACGAGTACGAGCGAATAACCCCAAAAGAAAGGCGACCTCGGAACGTGCTCGGTGATCCGCAAAAAGGTGGAACGCTGAACCAGTCCGGTGGTTCCAAGGTAGACGCTAAACAACAGCAGAAGGGAAAACAAAAAACGGGGATAAACCTGGCGGAACCGGGCCGTCCGGGAGTCTCTCCAAAAGGCCTGTATTCCGCAACCGGCCAGGACGAGCAGACAGACGATCGCGACGCAGGAGAATGTGTTATCGACGTGATGGATCCGACCGAGGAAAGGTATGCCAGTCAATAAGAATCGGGGAACAAGCCCAAACACAATCGCGATGGAGACGAAAGAGATGACAACCAGACCTGAAAGTCGGCCCGTGGAATCGCGGTCGCGGGGACTAAAACAAAGCCAGAGAATGGCGGCAAGGACGAAGAAGTTCAAGGAGGGATCGAGATGAACTTCATCGATGTTGAGCTGCCGATAGAAAATATCGTCGAACAAACCAACAAGGATACCTGGCTGAAGTTGGTATGCCTCGGGCATATCATAAAACGTCGACGACACCTGGAGGGCTCTTACGAACGTCAGCCAAGCCGGGGCACTGATGAGAACAAACAAAGCCTGAACACAAAGCGCCTGACGCAATTTCCAGAACTTATCAGATACGCCCTTCGTCGATAGCAGACTAATGCAACCACAGGCGTTTACCGTCAGGAACAGAGTATATGCTTCCTTTACGGTACCGCTGGTGATGATCATCCAGTTAGCGAGAACCATTGAAGCTGCCCAAACGATCGCGCGTCTCCGGTCACGGGCTCCGATCAGGTTAAGCCAGCAAAGCAAAATGAACGGGGCATAGCAGAGAGTAAAAAAGGCTGGATGGGAATACCGGTAAGAGAAAAAGCCGATGAAGGGGGCCGTTGCTGCAGTCAGGGCGGCCGAAGGAGCATGATTGGTAAGTCGAAGCACGCAGAAGCCCAGGGAAACAGCAAGAAGAAGCTTCGCCGCGAGGTATTTTAGGTCCCAGGAACCGGCCGAACCGTTTGCGAGGAGGACGATGAGGTGAAGTGGATCCCCGAACATCGACTGGCCCTGGCCGAGCAGAGGCAGACCCAGGGAGTTGTAGCGATTCCACAACGGCAATTCGAAGTATCTAAACAAGGCCCTCTCTTCGACTATGGAAACGGGCCAGCTATACCAGAGCGCCGAGCCCATGTCCGCGCCGCGGGCGTCATCGGTCTCTACCTCTTGGTAACCGGGGACCGTGGGCATTTCCTGGTAGAGCAGGAAGGTATGACTATGATTATTGGGCGAGAGAAAACTTTTCCCAAAGAACACGATGGGATAGCAACTCAGCACAACCGCAGCGGCCGCTACCAGTAAAATTGCGCGCGACGGGTGTGCCACCGCCCACGCCCCTGCCGCACCACTTAATCGGTGTGCACGGGCGTTGAGTTTGGCGAGAACTGCCGGAGGTACGAAAAAGCCGGCGATGGAGAATAACAAAAAGGAAGTGAAGAACCGGCGCAGGTATGTTGTTGCCGAGGCGATGGCGAAGCTTTTCAAAACAAGTGGAGGGTCTAAATCCACGGCCAGAACGGGGGGATTGCCAACAGATGCCGCGGTGAGGCGGATTTCCGTTTGGCTGACTTCGAGTCGTTCAATTTGGTTTAAGGTCTTGAACTGGCTCGGCGGAATCACGCGTATTACCCGTCCGGTGCGATCAACAACGCGAGTCTCAGACAGGATGACGGCAGCAGAGGGCTGGTCAATCGGCTCGAACCGCAACGTCGAGTAACGGCCCTCGGGCAATAAAAATTGATAACGCGCTTCGGAGTTACCGCCGCGAACCGAAACGGTTGCATTTGGGACCGACTCGACATCGTAAGAAAGATGGGCAGTACCGGAAACTGACGATCGCATTGTCACTTCGAAATAAGAAACGGCGCGCGGCGACCGGGGCGCGAAGGCGAACACAGTGCCGGCCAGGAGGCCGATGAGCAGAGCTATTCGAATTCGCGCGGGGGAATAATAAGATCTCAAACTGGAAATCATGAGTGGGGCGGGCGCGAACCGAAAGCCCTGGGAAGACGGGATCGCTTACGGTACCGTGCTACTACTGGTGTCTTGCAGCGAGTAAACCGCATGGTTTTTGAAATCCACGGCATATAAGCAAAGGCGATCTTTTCCGAGGGTTTGTGTGACGAGGGTGGCAACAAATCCGCAGTTAAGATTTCCAGGACTGGCCAAAGCCTGGGCCAAGTCTGGTCGAGCGGAGGTCGGTGCGACAACGGTAATCAGCCGACGCTTTCCGTCGACAGAGCAGGCCGCGAGGAGGACGGCATCCGGCACTTTCTTTTGAACAGGCAGTATCGTCCAGCCGTTAACTTCAATGTTGCTTCCCTGAAGAGCGGTCGAAAAAGCGCCGGCATCGTTTCCGTCAGGCCGGTCGATCTTGTTCAACAACCAATCGCCGGCTGGTGATGGACGGAGAATGTTTCTTCCCATCAGGGGGAGCGCGATGTCCTTGACTGTTTTGGCATCTACCAGCAAGTGACTGAGCAGCGGATTATCCGGAATGAGAGAAAGGAATTGCACGGTGAGCAGCATGTTCTTTTCTTCGGCCCAGTGCCCGCGCATGCTCCGACTGTTTTCGATCCAATCAAACAGGTAACAAGCGAACACGAGGCCGAACGGCAGGCCTGCGAGGAAGGAGCGAAAGGAAGTGGGCCGGAGCGGATCGCCCTGTTGTTGTAAGACCACTAGCGCAGCGATCACGCCGATCCAAGCGTAACAAGAGAAAGCGATATAGCGGGACGCGAGTGCCTGTTCTACTCCGATGCCGAGCCGGCCTGCGGTCGTGAGCAGGCCGCAGAGCAGACCGTAGGAAGCGAGAATGCACCATGGATAAAGCGCACGCCAGCGATCGCCGGCTAAAAGCAAGGCGCGCTTTTTCCACAGCATAAACAGCAGGAGCAGTAACAAAAAGGCTAACAAGGACCCAAAGAGAAGGGCCTGGGACGTCGGAGCGAGGGTAGTGCCGTGCGCGAAAGAACTGCCAAGCCAGGTAAGCAGGTAATGCGGGCCCTCCCGCGGGTGATCCAAAACATAGGCGAGAGACGGGTGGTGCGAAGGCTTGACGTAATGACGGAAGTAACGCCAAAGGGTAGGTATCGCGAACACCCAATAAATGATGGACCAGACCACGCGCGTTTTGGGGCGGACTGTGGGTCCGTTCGCAACCCGATCGCGAGAATCGATGAGGTTCTGCCACGGAAATCCCAGGACCCAGCAGACCATTCCGTTCGCATAGGAATACGTGCTGATCAAAGCCAGGCCGGCGCAGAAGAGAATCTTGCTGCGGAAGCTGAGATTGGTGCGCTGGATCAGTAAGCAGCTCGTTAGGCAGAGTGGCGGGATAAAAACGATAATTTGGATCGCCCACAGCCAATTCTCCCACTGGTTGGTTGAGAAAAGAAGCGCCGAAAAGGCAAAGAGAAGGAACGCGCGACCTGTGGCCGAAGGCAAGGTCGCGCGGAGGAGCCTGCTAAAGGCGAATAGAATTGCGACCGCAAGAAGCCAGGTTAGCGCCATGGGGACGCGCGTGTCCCATCCGACAATGCAGGCGATTCCCAGGGAAAGGAGCCGGAAAACAACGAGCCGACTCTCATTGTGCTGAACGATCAGGTCGCGCCACCGGAAATGGCCGTTAACGAAGACTTCTTTGAAGAGCGAACCGGGACTGTTCCACTCGTCAAACAGCGGGACGTTTACCCAATAGGAGACCACCAGGAACGCAATGAGGAGAGGCGGCAACGCAATCAAGCCGGCCGGCCAGCGCGCTGTGGTAAAACCTAGCCGTTCAGCGAGGCGTGATCTCACGCAGGAGTAATCGCCGAAAGCCGGCGTCACGCAAAGGCAATTCGGAACTCCGGGCGGGCGACGAGACTACTGGAGCTGATAGACCTCTACCAGACCCACACCGGTCGTGTTCTTACCCCTGACGATGGCGGTATACGGTCCTGGAGGAAGGCCTGACAAAAACACCGCGGACTCGGCGGGATTTCCGGGCGCCAAACCTTTCGCCTGAATCGCGGCGGCATTGGGACCTTGGCCCCAATCGTCGTTGATGGTCACGCCGCCATTGGCGTCATGGATCTCCAAAACTGGATCAGGCAAAGCACCGCTAATGCCGAAGGCGGTGAGTGATGGCCCGAGGGCGCGAATTACCGAGGTCGTGTTGTTATTGCCCCCGACGATAATGAATCCTCCTATCATCACGTTGTCCAGGGTTTGGACGAGGCCACGCGTGCTGATGTTAGCGAGCCTGGAGTTCGGCACGGCATCGAGGTCGTAAATTTCCATCAAGCCGATTCCAGTACCGCCATCGGCGCCTCGCAGGACGGCGGTATAGCTACCAGGATTAAGGGTGACAACAATGGCCGCCTCGGCGTCATTCGAAGGCGCGACCGTAGTGGCGATGATGTCGATGGATTGGTTGGACTGGATGATTCCGCCGATGTTGGTGGTGCGCCAGTTGTTGTTGGTAGCGAGCGTACTGGTTGCATCATGAAGTTCGAGGTAAGGATCCCGCAGTGCTCCCGTAACTCCCGGCAGCGAAGGTCCGATTCCGCGGATGACGACTCGTTTCGGGGATGAACCTTGAATGATAAATCCGCCAATCAGGACTTGCTCGCCGGCGCCGATAGCCAGACGGGTGGAGATGTTAGCAGCCACTCCGGAGGGTGGCGTAGTCGAATAGGAGTTACCACCGACGACGAGGGTATGAGCGCTTCCCGACACCGGGCCAACGACCGCCGCGCTGTCCCGTTGCACTGCGCCATCGAGATTCGGCGTGCCGCCGCTCGAAGCGTAAGCCAGGACTGGCGCGATAGGCAGGGTTTCGCCGGGTCCGCCATTGGTGAGAATAACCGGTGGAACGATGATCAGTGCGCCGACGGCGGGAGGAGCGGCTGGCACAGTGTTAGGAGTCGGTGCTTTCGTGGTGACGGTGCCATCGACGCGCGGGAGTTGAAGGCCGTTCAGTTGGGCTACGGTCTGCGGTCCAATAAGATCGCTGTAAAATGCTGTGCTATCGCCAGGATAGATTTGGTTCGAGCCGTACTGAAGCCGATTGAACGGCGCGACTCGCTCATCGCCGTCGTAGATCGTCGCGCCGCCGCTATTGGAACTGATAACGCAATTCTGAATCAAGCCCGTCATCTCGTCCGCAGGAGAAGTTGTGATCGCCGATCCTGCGCCGCTCCCGGTGATACGGTTCCCGATGAGATTAGAATTACTGACGTTGAGGTTGCCTCCGAACATGGTGATGCCGCCCCCTAACGAGCCGGCACCGTTGTTTGCGATGGTCGTGTTAGTGATGGTCACTTTGCAGAGACGGTTAAAATTGAATCCGCCGCCGTATTCAGCCGCGCTGCAATTCTCCACGATGCAATTGTCCATTGTCAGAATCATGAAATCGCCCTTCAGCCCGCCGCCCGTGCCGGGAGTTCCACCCGCGCTGGCAACGCTCTGATCAGCGATCACTACGCGGGTAAGCTTGACCGTGGCCCGATTGAAGTCCGGCGATCCTGGAACCGCAGGAGCATTGAAGTCCCCGGCCGCGAAGATAGCGCCGCCTTCGCGCCCGCTGATCACGCCCGGCATCCCTTGTACAAGCGAATCGGTCATCGTTAACACAGCGGAAGGCCGGTTTATCTTTCCAAAGTCCGTGCTGGAGTCTTTGTTGTCGGATGAGACCACGAAAATGGTACCGCCAATGCCCTCGGCCGGGTCGGTCCCGAGCGCTTTATTGCCGCGAAACACGCAGTTTTGGAAATCTGTAGTTGCTCGATAACTGCTAGTAGCGCCGCCCTGCCGGGCTTGGTTGTTAAAAAAGCGGCAGTTTTGGAATTGCACCGTGCTTTGATCCTCCACATGGAAGGCGCCGCCGACAGAAGGGGCAAACGGCACCGTTGGAACGGAGGGATCGTTCATCGCTTGGTTGTTGCTAAAAAGCGAGTTGCTGACGATGAGGTCGATGGTCGGAACATCCGCCGGATCTTCATATTGGCCGATCGCGTAAATCGCCCCGCCGGCCAAACCCGCGCCGTTGTTCTCGAAGGTGCAATTTGAAATGCGGACTGTCTCGCGCGTGAAAGGATTACCACTGGCAGCGGCACTCAGGAAAATCGCACCGCCCGCGGAGTTGTTTTTGTGCGACGGAAGGTTGACCCGGTTCCCGGAGAACCGGCAATTTTGAAAATAGACGCGTGAATTGGACGCGCTCAGGCCTCCACCGTAATTCGGCGAGCTGTTACCGGTCCAGATGCAGCCTTGGAATGAGACAATCGAAGAATCGATCCATTGCGCGCCGCCCCCTGTCAGCGGGGTATTGGCAGCGTTGTTCTGGAAGGTGCATCCGACGAAACTCACTTCGCAATGGACGAGCGTCATCCCGCCACCAATAAAGGAGTCTCGGGACAAGCCATTGGCGAAGGTGATGCCTTGGAAAGTCACCGGCCGCGCCGTCGAAAAATTCGATGGAGAGAACCGCAGAATGTCCGTGGAACCATTGCCCGTAAGCGTGACTGCGGCGCCCGCCGCCGCGCGGACGGTAAACGCTTTCGGCGACGGCAGATCATAGATGGTAAAGCCGCCCGACGGCGCACTGTAGGTCCCGGCCGCGAATTCAATAATGCCTCCGTCCGCGACGGCTCCGATAGCCTGCTGAAGATTGGGCTGATCGGCGGGGATTCGGACAATCTGCTGAGCTCGGGCCAAGCCCGGCAGGCAGAGCAAAAAGAGCACGATGACGCCAGCCAGGTATTTGTGCCAACTGACCGGGGACAGCTGCTGGCGGTTGGGAAAAGTAATTCTGATATTCATTTTTTCGACTTAGCGTCCTTTTGGCAGGGGGGTTGGCGCCGATGCTCGCGACGCGCGCCCCCGGGTGTCAATAAGCATTTCACGCGCCGAGCATAAGCACGCCCGGCATCATTCGAACCCTCGCCAATTGTTCAGTCCGTGCGTAGTAGCGCGGAACGGGGCATCTTTGGTCTGTCGTGCGAAAGCAGTTTTACGCCGAGTATTTTGCGCTGGAAGACAAACACTGGTGGTTCGTCGGGCGGCGCCGGCTTTTTTTAGAACTGCTGGGGCGCGTCTTTCGATCGGCGAATTCCAGTCCGGCCCGTGAAATTCTCGATGTCGGCTGCGGGACCGGCACGATGTTGCAATACCTTTCGGCATACGGAAACACGACGGGCGCGGACGCGGATGCAGAGGCGGTCTATTTCTGTCGCAGGCGGGGGCTGGAAAACGTCCGCCAACTGACCGACACGACATTGCCATTCGAGCCGGGCATGTTCGATCTGGTGACGATGCTGGATGTGTTGGAGCACATCGATGACGACCTCGGGATGTTGCGCGAAGTATTCCGTGTGCTTAAACCGGAGGGATTGCTTCTGGCCACAGTCCCCGCCTACCGATTTCTTTGGGGCGCTCAGGACGAAATCAGCCTCCACAAGCGGCGATATCGCGCGGAAGAGTTAAAAAGGCGGCTCGAGGAAGCGGGGTTTTCGCTAATGAAGCTGTCCTACTTCAACACGTTGCTGTTTCCATTTATCGCAGCCATCCGGCTCGGGCGGAAGGTGGTTCCCGGGAACGCTTCCGAGTTAAAGTCGGATTTCACGCTGACGAAAGCGGGTTTCTTGAACCGAGTGCTCGCTTCGATCTTTTCCTTCGAACGCCACCTGGTTTCCCGGTTTGATTTGCCGTTTGGCGTTTCCATTGTCGCGGTAGCGCGAAAAAAACGGTAAAGACTGACGGCAATGGAGCAAGCATCCCCGATCTCGACCGAACCCTCGCGGCTCGTTTCGCTCGTGATTCCCGTCTTCAACGAAAGCGCGGTCCTCCCAGAGTTGATGGTCCGTCTTAACGCTCTCATTAAAAGCGAACCCGGATATCGCTGGGAGATTGTGTTCGTCGATGACGGCAGCACGGATGAAACCTTTGGGAAAGTCATTGGGCACGGCGAAAGAGTCCACGCGCCGCTGCGTGCGGTTCGACTCTCGAGAAACTTTGGTCACCAGGCAGCCTTGACGGCGGGCTTGCTCGCAGCCAGGGGCGACGCCGTGATCGCGCTCGATGCCGATCTGCAGGATCCGCCCGAACTGATCAGCGCGTTCCTGCGCAAATATGAGGAAGGCTACGATGTCGTGTATGGAGTCCGGAAGGCGCGCCTGGGCGATCCCAGGAACCGGATCGCTTACAAGATTTTTTATCGGTTGTTCCGGCGCGTCGCGGAAATCGCGATTCCGCTTGATGCCGGCGATTTTGGCCTAATGAGCAAAGCCGTGGCCGGCCTGGTCGTGTCGATGCCGGAACGGGACATCTTTGTTCGCGGTCTTCGGAGCTGGGTGGGGTTCAGGCAAATAGGCGTGCCGTACGACCGGCCGGAGCGGGCTGCGGGCGAAACGAAATACAGTTTCAACAAACTTCTGAAGCTGGCGGCGAGCGCCTTTTTTGGCTTTTCGTTTCTTCCGCTCCGAATTGCCACTTCCCTGGGGTTGGTGACGGTTTTACTTTCGATCCTGTATTCGGTGTTCGCGATTTTCGCCGCGGTCTTATTTAACAGCACCCCGCGCGGGTGGGCTTCGATGGTCGCGGTAATTTCATTGATTGGCGGCGCGCAATTGATATGCATTGGCATCCTGGGAGAATATATCGGGCGAATTTACAAACAGACTCTCGGCCGGCCCCTCTTTATCGTGGCGGAAGAACGCGAATTTCCGGGTTGACCGCGAAACATTTGGACGCGAGCCGAAACTAGAACAGCGAACCGTGAAAATATTTGGACGTCGTAAGCCGTTGGATTCGGAATCTATCGCCGCGGATCTGGAGCGGGATGGTTTCGCGGTTCTGCAATTCCCGGAACCCGACCTGGATCGGATGGCCGAGGACATCTGGCAATCCCTGCAGCCGCATTACGATTGGGAAGGTTACCGCGCTGGAACGCAAGCCGGCCTGCGAGTCCCGGATGCCTGGACCGTAAATGAAAACGTTCGACGCATCGCGACCAATCGCGAGGTGCTCGATTTATTGAGCGGACTCTATGACCGGCGGGCGTTTGCCTTTCAAACTTTGAACTTTGCGGTCGGAACGCAGCAGCACGTTCATGCGGACCTGGTCCATTTCTGCGCGCGGCCGCCGCACTTCATGTGCGGCGTCTGGCTCGCGTTCGAGGATATCCAGGCCGAAGCCGGGCCCCTGATTTATTATCCGGGCTCGCATAAGTGGCCGGTGATTTTGCCGGAAACCCTCGGCGTACCTCTCGGAACCAAGGAGGCCCCTTACGAGCATTACCATCTGTTGGAGAAAGCGTGGGAGGAGCAGATCCAGGCACGAGGCGCCCATCCGGCCGCGTTTTTGCCGAAGAAGGGCCAGGCCCTGATTTGGGACGCGAATCTCTGGCATGGCGGAGCGCCGCAAACGAATCGTTCGCTCACGCGCCACAGCCAGGTAACCCACTATTTTTTCGAAGGCTGCACCTATTGGACGCCGTTGACCGGAATCGAGCGGCACCCCGTGGCGATCGAACCTGCGAAAGACCGCGCGTCCTAGCCGGCACGCGCGCCGAGTCTATTTGCTGCCTGGCTTGATTGCCGGAATCGCGGCGAGATCGGCGGGAATTTGGTCCGCGGGAAATGTTTCAACCTGCATTTCAATCAGGCTCACAAACGGGCAGCCGAAGTTGGGCCGCTGACCGCCGCTGCGATCGACGATGACTCCGATCCCGGCGACGGTTCCGCCATGGGCCCGAACAATATCGACGGTTTCCTGGACGCGTCCGCCGCGAGTGACCACGTCTTCGGCGATGACGAAGCGCTCGTTAGGCCGGATCCGGAAGCCGCGCCGCAACACGAGACCACCGGCGTCTTTCTCGGCAAAGATGTGCCGTTTCCCAAGCGCGCGGCCGACTTCCTGGCCGACGATAATTCCTCCCAGGGCCGGCGAGATAACGGCGTCGCATTCCAGATCGCGCAGTTTGTCCGCCAGCCGCCCGCACACCTCGGCGGCAATGTCCGTGTGCTGGAGAAGCAGGGCGCACTGAAAAAATTGCCGGCTATGCAAGCCGGAGCGAAGGATGAAATGGCCGTCGAGCAGGGCGCCGGTCTTGCGAAAAAGCGCGAGCAAATCCTCGTTCATTAGCCCGAAGTGTCGCTGGCGGTTTTGCCGCCGGAAACGTTACCGTCATCGAACGCGATCGCCTCGATCTCGACCCGGGCATTTTTTGGCAGGGTGGAAACGCCGACCGTCGAGCGCGCGGGCGGTGAGTCCTTGAAGTAGGTCGCGTAAACTTCGTTCATCTTCTGAAAATCGCCGAAGTCGGCCAGGAACACGGTCGTCTTGACGACGTTCGCGAGCGTGAGCTGCTCTGCTTTCAGAATGGCCGTGACGCTATCGAGCACGCGTTTGGTTTGCTCGGCGATATCTTCGGACACGATCTGGCCGGTCTTGGGATCGAGGGGGACCTGCCCGGCGCAAAAGACGAGCGAGCCGGCCCGCACCGCCTGCGAGTAAGGCCCGATGGCCGCCGGTGCTTCACTGGTGGAAATGATCTTCTTCATCGGGCGAGCTTAGCGGGAAAATTGCGCCACACAACGGGCGCAAAGGCTCAGAACGGTTGTTTCCAACGGAAATCCGTCGATATTACGAGCTCAAATGGTCGGCTGGGTTTTAAAGAAAATACTGGGTTCGAAGAATCAACGCGAGATCAAGCGTTTGATGCCGATGGTCCGTCGGATCAACGAATTGGACGAGCAGTTCAAGTCGCTTTCCGACGACGAACTCCGTGCCAAGACTACGGCGTGGAAGGCCGAACTGGGCCAGATCCCGGAGTTGCCTGAGCAATGGGCGAAGCTCGACGAGATTCTCCCAGAGGCGTTCGCCGTGGTGAAGAACGCGGCCCGCCGTCTGACCGAGCGCCGGGAGGAGTTCACGGTGTGCGACCAGCCGATGACCTGGAACATGGTCCACTTCGACGTGCAGCTCGTTGGCGGCATGGTCCTGCATCGCGGCCGGATTGCGGAAATGGCGACCGGCGAAGGCAAGACGCTCGTCGCGACTTTGCCGCTCTACTTGAACGCGCTCACCGGCAAAGGCGCTCATCTGGTTACGGTGAACGATTACCTCGCTCGCCGTGACGCAGAATGGATGGGCCAGCTTTACAACTTCCTCGGCCTGACGGTGGGAGTGATCCAGCACGACCAATCGCCGGACGAACGCCGCCAGCAGTACGCGATGGACATCACCTACGGGACGAACAGCGAGTTCGGCTTCGATTATTTGCGCGACAACGGCATGGCCACCACCCGCGAGCAGCAGGTGCAGCGCGGCTACAATTTCTCCATCGTCGACGAGGTCGATTCCATCCTGATCGATGAAGCCCGGACGCCGTTGATCATCAGCGGGCCGTCCACCGT
>JBEEHG010000057.1:0-3201 GCA_041167265.1 Verrucomicrobiota bacterium
AAAAAGCGGAAGGGCGCCTTCGTTTCCGAAAGCGCCCTTCATTTCGATGGCGATAAGCCGAATTCTGTCGTCCCGCCGAAGCGAGACGCGATGACCATTTATCTCATCCCGCTTTCGCGGGACGCCCGCAGCGCTTGCGCGCTTTGTGATGCGACGATACCCGAGGATCGACGGACCGGCTGTCCTCCCTCTGTTTTGTCTTGCACCGCATGGGGTTTTTCGTGCCTCGTGGATTGCTCCGCGAGCGGTGAGCTCTTACCTCGCCTTTTCAACCTTGCCTGACCTTCGTTGCCAAAGAACCGGCGGTGTCTTTTCTGTGACACTTTCCGTCAACCCCGACTTGGGCCGGGGCTGCCCGCGTGTTTTACGCGGCATGCTGCCGTATGGTGTTCGGACTTTCCTCTGGCGAACATTTCTGCTCCCCAGCGATCATCTGCCATCGCGCCTAAATTATCACGGCCGCCAGAACTTTGCAGCCAAACCTTTTGACCATCGGTTAGGCGTTTCTATAGTGAATCCCCCCGATCAACCTGAACCGGAGACACTTTATGGCACTCGCAGTTGGCACCAAAGCCCCCGATTTTTCACTTCCGACAAAAACCGCCGAGTGGCCGAAACAGGTCAAGCTGAGCGATAACTTCGGAAAAACGAATACGCTCCTCCTGTTTTTCCCGATGGCTTTTACGGGGACTTGCACGACGGAGATGTGCAGCCTGAGCCCGGAGCTGCCAAATTACGCCGGGATGAACGCGGCGGTTTATGGCATCAGCGGCGACAACCCGTTCGCGCAGGAAGCGTGGGCGAAGAAAGAAAATATTTCGGTGCCGCTTCTGAGCGATTACGAGCACAAGATCGCGAAGGAATACGACGTGATGTACGACTCGTTCCTGCCGCAGATTAATCTGGGCATGGGCGGCGTGCCGAAACGCTCGGCCTTCATCGTCGATCGCAATGGCGTGATCCAATACGCGGAGAGCAACGATGACGCGAAAGCGCTTCCGGATTTCGACAAGATCAAAGCGAAACTCGCGGAGCTGAAGTGAGCGACGAGTTTAAGACGCTGAAGAAATTCGATGCCGGGAACGGCCGCGAAGGGTCGTTGTTTTCGCTCCCGGCGCTGGAAGAACAAGGCGTGGGCCCGATCTCCCGGCTGCCGGTCAGCATTCGAATTGTCCTCGAATCCGTCCTGCGGAATTGCGACGGCAAAAAGGTCCGGCGCAAGGACGTGGAGACGCTGGCAAAGTGGAATGCGAAGTCGCCGGCCAACGAGGAAATCCCATTCGTGGTGGCGCGGATCGTCCTCCAGGATTTCACCGGCGTCCCGCTGGTGGTCGACCTCGCGGCCATGCGGAGCGCGGTCAAGGAACTGGGCGGCGATCCGAAAATCATCGAGCCGCTCGTGCCGGTCGACCTGGTGGTCGATCATTCCGTCCAGGTCGATTTCGCCGGTTCGGCGGAAGCGCTTCGTTTGAACATGGAGATGGAATTCAAACGCAACCGCGAGCGCTACCAGTTCCTGAAATGGGGACAGCAGGCGTTCAAGACGTTCGGCCTTGTGCCGCCGGGCATTGGCATCGTCCACCAGGTAAATCTGGAATATCTCGCGAAGGGAGTGCTCTCCCAGAGATCGGAGGTCGGAGGTCAGAGGTCGGAAATCTATTATCCCGACACTCTCGTGGGCACGGATTCGCACACGACGATGATCAACGGGCTCGGCGTTGTCGGCTGGGGCGTTGGTGGAATCGAGGCCGAAGCGGGGATGCTCGGTCAGCCCGTATATTTTCTAACCCCGGAAGTCGTAGGCGTGCACATGACAGGTGGGTTGAGGGAAGGCGTGACGGCGACGGATCTCGCGCTGCACATCACCCAGATGCTTCGCGCCCAAAAAGTCGTTGGGAAGTTTGTCGAATTTTACGGAGAAGGCGCGGCGTCGCTGCCTTTGCCGGACCGCGCGACCGTCGGCAACATGGCGCCCGAATACGGGGCGACGATGGGATATTTCCCGGTCGACGGCGAATCGGTGAATTATTTGCGCGCGACCGGCCGGACGGATGAGCAGTGCGCCGCGTTCGAGAATTATTTCCGGGCGCAAAAGATGTTCGGGATGCCGCGAAAAGGCGACATCGATTACAGCATCGATCTGGAACTGAACCTGGCCGAGGTGCAGCCGAGTGTCGCAGGTCCGAAACGACCGCAGGATCGCATCAATCTTCCGGAGCTCGGCAATGTCTTCCGCCAGTTGTTGCAAAAACCGGTGACGGACGGCGGTTACGGGAAGAGCAACGGCGATCTCGGGAAATTCCATTTCGTAAATCTCAATGGGACGCCGGCGAAACAGGGCGACATGGTCTCGACCGACAAATCGGACCAGGGGATCGAGCCGGGCGACGAACGGAATAAGATCGAGATGGTCGCGAATCGGCCGACGCCGGATTCCGTCGCTGAAATCGAAGCGAAACCTGGCGACACTTTCGCGCGGGGCGAGAGCCAGATCCGACATGGCAGCGTTTTGATCGCGGCGATCACCAGCTGCACGAACACGAGCAACCCCAGCGTCATGCTGGCCGCCGGTTTGCTGGCAAAGAAAGCGGTCGAGCGCGGTCTGACGATCGATCCGGCCGTGAAGACTTCGCTCGCGCCGGGTTCGCGGGTGGTCTCCGATTATCTTCAGAAAACCGGGCTGCAATCGTATCTCGATCAACTTGGGTTCAACGTCGTCGGCTACGGTTGCACGACCTGCATCGGGAATTCCGGGCCGCTTCATCCGAAGATCGAAAAGGCGATCAGCGAATTCGATCTCGTCGCGGCGTCGGTCCTCTCGGGCAACCGCAACTTCGAGGCGCGCGTCCATCAAAACATTAAAGCGAACTTTCTCATGTCGCCGCCGCTCGTGGTCGCGTTCGCGCTCGCCGGTCGCGTCGACATCGATCTTTCCAGGGAAGCGATGGGCCGCGGCGCCGACGGCAAAGAAATTTTCCTGCGCGATCTGTGGCCGACGCTCCAGGAAATTCGCGACACGATGCAGACCGCGCTCACCCCGGAAGTTTTCCGCCGGCTCTACCGCGACTTCGCCGCGCAGAACCCGAAATGGAACGAGATCCCGTCGAGCACCGGCGAAATCTACGAGTGGGACGAGAAGAGCGATTACATTCATAAGCCGCCGTTCTTCGAGAATTTTTCGATGGACGCCGGGAAGATCGA
>JBEEHG010000058.1:0-3633 GCA_041167265.1 Verrucomicrobiota bacterium
CGGCGGAGTCGGAGGCGTGGGCGGCGTTGATCATGATCGTCTGGCCAAATTCTTTTCGGATCGAACCGGGGGGCGCTTTCGCCGGATCGGTCGGTCCAAGGACATCGCGGATTTTGCGGACTGCGTCCTCGCCCTGGTAAACAAGGGCGACGCATTTCTCGGAGCCGGGCGCGTTCCGGTCCTCGTCACTCACCTGGCTCGGCCGTGCACCAGCCATGAATTCCACGATATCTTCCCAGGCGTTGCGGCCTTTGTCGGCGCCGAGCTTCTCCTCCAGCACCGGGAGAACCGGCCCATAAAATTCCTGCGCTTGGGCCACGCTCATCCGATGGACTTTGAATCCGATGATGAACAATCCTGTGCGCGAGAAGACCTCGATCACGCCACCGGGCCGCTGGTTCGGGAACTTGAAGTTGTCGGGCTTGATGAGCACCAGCGACTTCTCCACCTTCGCCTCTTTTGGAAACTCGATGACGTGATCGAGGATCCCGCCGTCGCTATCGGAATATTCCGCCCAAAGTTTGAGGTCGCGTTCGACCGCTTCGGGATCGAAAGCCGCGAGCGCCGCGGGTTCGAAGTAGACCACCTGGCCAGAATCGTTGGTGATGTAATCGCCGAAAGTGTCGCGGATCGTCTCCCCACTGGTCCGTTCGTGGACGATATGCCCAATGGTGTGATGCACCTTGTCGACGGCATTTTCGCCGCGAAGAACGAGGAACAGCACCCTGGGCCGCTGGCCGTTCAGTTTGCCGGTGAAATTCTCCAGCACGTAATCGCGAATCAGCTCCTGGGTGGCGCGATGCCGCGGATCGGTTTCGGTCACAATCGTGTCGGCGTAGCGCTTCGTTAGTTCCTCGCTCGGCGCGAACATGCGCGACGTCACCAGGTCCAGGCCCGTCCTCGAAATCAGACGCGCGATGATGCCGCCGGTGCGCGATTTGCGCATCGAATACGGCGTCACGATGACGTAGGAAAGCTCTTCGTTAGGCATGCGGTGGTCTCCGGCGCGGCTCCGAAAGATCAACCGCGTGAATGCAGGAAAATCGAGGCCGCGCGAACGGGTCGGAGAAAATGCTTTCGACGGGGCTCCCCGTCAACTTCTTTTCCTGGTTCGAAACGCCAGGAGCGCGATCCATTTTCCGCGACGCCTGATTTCGCCGGGCGCAAAACCGTTTCGTCGCAGGGCGCCAGCCACCGCGCGTTCCTGGGAGCGCAGAACGCCGGAAAGAATCAACGCGCCGCCCTTCGCCAGACGCCGCGACCAGGCTGGCAATGCTTCGATCAGGATCTCGCTAAACAAGTTCGCGGTGATGACGTCGAACTTTTCATCGAGCTTTTGCTTCAAAACGTCGCCAATCCGAAACTCGATCTGCCCGGTATGATTAGCGCGAGCGTTCCGCTTCGCGACGGAGCAGGCGAGGGGATCGTTATCGACCGCGACGATCCGTTTCGCGCCGAACCGGCTGCCCGTAATGGCCAGGATGCCGCTGCCGGTCCCGGCGTCGAGCATCGTCCAGCCATCGTCCAATTTCCGGGTAACGCGTTCCAGAATCCGCAAACACATCGCGGTGGTCGCGTGCTCGCCTGTGCCGAACGCTGCTTCCGCTGGAATACCGATGGTGCGTTCATCCGCCGAACCGGCCCCCGCGGTGACGATCAGCCGCGAACCGATCCGGAGCCGTTTCGACCGCGCCGGCTTCGTGAACTGGCGCCACCAGTCGTCCGGTAATTTTTCGGTCGTTCCCCCAAACTCCCGCTGAAGTTGAACGGCCTGCTTTCGGTTTGGACAGCTAATCTCCACCAGCGTTCGCGTTTTCCCCGGCCGCTCCGTAAACGCAACCGCGCCGCCGAAGCGCCCGCTGATTTGACCGCCGTGTTTCTCGAGCCAATCGCTCGTCGCCCGTTTTCGCCAGATATACATCGAACCGGTTCAGTATATCGTCTGACTTCGACCATGGACGATCTCGGTTTTATTCATCGTTTCATTCCCGCGCAGTCGCCTTCGCCCGCGCGTGTCCTCCTGCTCCTGCATGGCACTGGTGGAAATGAAGACGACATGGTCCCGCTCGGGCGCGATCTCGATCCGACCGCCGTTCTGCTCAGCTTGCGGGGCAACGTCCTCGAAAACGGCATGCCGCGATTTTTCCGCCGGCTCGCCGAAGGCGTCTTCGATGAGGCGGACGTAATCCGTCGGGCGAACGAGCTGGCGGACTTCATCGCGCCCGCGGCCGCAAAATATCAGTTCGATCCAAAACGGGTGACCGCGGTCGGCTATTCGAACGGGGCCAATATTGCCGCAGCCTTGCTCTTGCTGCGACCTGGCATACTCAGCGCCGCCGTGTTGTTCCGCGCCATGGTGCCGTTAACGCCCGACCATGGACCCGATCTTGCCGGCACTCGTGCCTTAATCTGCTCGGGAGAAAGGGACCCGATTATCCCGGTGGAAAATGCCAAGCGGCTGACCGCGATGCTGCGTGCTGCCGGCGCGGAAGTGACGTTGCGATTGGAACAGGCCACTCACCAATTGGTGTTCGACGAGATCGAGGCTGCGAAAAAATGGCTGCGGGAATCGCCGGGTAGAGGATAATCGCGCCATGCTGATCGTAATGAAAGCCGGCGCGGCCGAGCAAGACGTCGCCGCAGTGGTGAAGGTGATCGAGCAGCTCGGTTACCGGCCCCACATCATGCCGGGCGCCACCCGGACCGCGATCGGCATTACCGGCAACCAGGGCGCGGTCGATCCGGCCCGGTTCGAGAACATGGCGGGCGTCGCGGAAGCGATCCGCGTCAGCAAGCCGTATAAGCTGATCACGCTGGATCTTCGCCCGGACAAAACGGTGGTGAAGGTCGGCGACGCGACCATTGGTGGGGACGAGCTGGCGGTAATCGCGGGCCCGTGCGCGATCGAGAGCCGGGAGCAGGCCTTTGCGGTTGCCGAAACCGTTTCCAAAAGCGGCGCGCGTTTTTTCCGCGGCGGCGCCTTTAAGCCGCGCAGCTCGCCTTACGAATTTCCCGGGCTCGGGGAAGAAGGGCTCAAAATCATGGCGGAAGTGCGCGAGCAGTTCGGGTTGAAGATTGTAACGGAAGCGCTCGATGTGAGCGGAGTCGAACTGGTCGAGCAGTACGGCGACATCATCCAAATCGGTGCGCGTAACATGCAGAATTTTTCGCTGCTGCGGCGCGCCGGAAAATCGAAACTCCCGGTGCTGCTCAAACGCGGCATGGCCGCGACTCTCGACGAATGGTTGCTGGCGGCTGAGTACGTAATGTCGGAAGGGAATTACAACGTGATCTTGTGCGAGCGCGGAGTGAGAACGTTCGCGCTCCACACTCGAAATACGCTGGATCTCGCGGCGGTCCCGGCCGTTCGCCGCATTTCCCATTTGCCGGTCGTAATCGATGCGTCGCACGCGGCCGGGAAGAATTACATGGTCGCGCCGCTGGCCCGCGCCGGCGTGGCGGCCGGGGCAGACGGAGTGCTGGTGGAAGTGCACAACGATCCGAAGAGCGCGCTCTGCGATGCGGCCCAGGCGTTGACCCTGGGAGAATACGAAGAAATGCTGGTCCAACTGCGGGCGATTCGGGAAGTGGTTTCGCGTTAAATGCATGTCATCCCGAGCCGCGCGGACGGCG
>JBEEHG010000059.1:0-19161 GCA_041167265.1 Verrucomicrobiota bacterium
AAAGGCGTCATTACGGCGACAGAGCGCCGTCGCTACAACTTAAGCAAACCATTCAATGGTGAAACGGACACTTCGCGGGACTCGCCGCTTTAAACGGTGCTTTCCACCCGTCCTCGACCGCTCTCCCGGAATACTGGCGCGCTTCCGATTGTTCGCCGAAATCACTCAGCATCGGATTGCTCGTGCCCTGGAGCTCGCGGTCCCGTTGCCGGATCGTAGCCTGCATGTGCTTCCACTTCCCGTCGGAACGCAGGCGCTCAAATTGTTCGTGCGGATTGAAAATCAGGACGGGCCACGGAAACCGGCGAGCCTCGCGCGAGCTGTTGGCGTGCATCCCGATCACATACAGCGCCTGGCCGGCGAAGCTGAATGAAAAATGCGGATCGGCCGGATCGGACGCGACATTCGGAGCCCAATCATGCCCGGCTGCATCGTGTTCGTGAAGGAGACGTAGTTGTGTCCAGAGAAGTTGTTCGAATTCGATTTCGCTTGTTTCGCGCGGGCCCTCGAAAATTGCAATGAAGCTGGCGTAGTCTCCCCTTGCTGCCGGCGCGAAATCGGAAAGCGCCGACCCTAGCTCGTTCGTGGCTTCGTCACTTCCCAGTTGGCCGAAGACGCGGACCGTCTGGGCGTTTGAATTGAAGGCCGCCTTCGCGCCCAGGCAGGGAAATTCCGGGCGCAAAACGAATTCCCGGAAGACTTCCACAGCTCGGTTGGTGAATCGATTATCCGGCATTGGGTATTTACGCGGAATACGCGACTGGCGGCGTCCCCGGTCGCAACCAATGGCCTTTGGTTGCTCTTTTCCCTCGTGGAAATAGGTTAGCGGCCTCGTGGATGAACTCGGCAATCGTCTCTACCAACCTCGCCGGACTTGGCGATGGTGGGCTGCTCGCGCCCTGGTGGTCCTGGTCGCGCTCCTCCTGCTTTTCCATCGTCCGATAGTTTTTCGAGTGGCTCGGGGCCTGATCGACCGGAACGCGGCCAAGGCGAACCTGCGAATCGATTGCGTGCTCGAAGGCAGCATTTTCACCAGCCTCGCGGTCAGGAATCTTCATGTCTCGCCGATCGGGCCGACGATCGTGGAATCGATCGACGTCGATTACATCCGGGCGGATTACAGCCTCTGGGACTGGATGCGCCGCGGCCCGACCGAGCTGCTGAAGAGCGCGCAGGTCCGAACGGCGCGCGTGGTCCTCGATCCGGCCAAGGCTTCGCTAAAACCGAAAATCCCGCCGCCTGACGAACCGCTGCGATTGTTCCCGATCTTTCCCGAGCGCCTCGCGATTTCGGACGCCAATGTCCTCGTCCGTTCGACCACCGAGAAACCGGACTTCGTTCTCGAACATTTCGCAGTCGAATTGGATCCGAAGCAGCCCGGGGAACTTCGGGCGGCGGTCCTGCAGATTCCGAACGCTGACGCCTGGCGCGACGTTTCCGCGAAGACCTCCTACACGAACAAGAACCTGGTCATCAGCGGGCTCGTGCTGGACGAGCAGAACCAGTTTCGGCTGATAGCGGTCGACGCCTCGCACATAGCGTCGCGCTCCATAGAAGTGGTGCTCGATTCTTCGCTGGCCGGCGGAACGATCGCCGGCTCGATCGCGCTCAGCGAAGCCGCGGACTCGTTGAAGATGAAGATGCGGCTGGTCGCGGAGAATGTTTCGCTCGACACGTTGCGCGGATATTTGGGACGGCCGCCCGAGTTCCTGGCAGGGGAAGTTCAACGCCTCGCGATCGAAGCCGACGGGATTCTGGACGCGCCAAAAACGTGGACCGGTTCGCTCAAGGCGGAGATCAACAGCCTGCGGCAGGAAAGTCTTTTCTTCGATCGCGTGATCATTTCCGCCACGGCCGGCGGCGGAATGGCTAACGTGGATTCGGGTGAAGCGACCAACGGCTTGAACAAGATTGCGTTCAAGGGAACGACGGAGCTGCCTGGGCACATTCGGGAGTTTGGCCGCAATGGCGCGAAGTTTGAGATCGACGGCTCGCTTCCCGATCTGCAATCGCTCACCGCGCGGTTTGGCCAGCCCTTGAGCGGAGCGGCGACGATCGCCGGCACGGCCGAGATCAAGGACGCCGTTTTGCGCGTCGATCTTTCCTTTTTCGGCGGGCCGATTGTCTGCGCCGATACGGGCGCGGCCCAATTCTCCGGAACGCTGAAAGCGAGCAAGCAAATGCCACCGGCCAACGAGCGAAAACTGTATTACGCGGACCTGCATTCGCAGATCCATGTCGAGATGACCGAGGGGCATGCCGGCGAAAACATTTTCGACTCGGCGATCGCCGACATCACCAGCGATGGGCCGAACGTAAAAGTGGACCGCTTCGTCGCCGTCCGGAAAGAGAACACTTTCACCGCTTCCGGCAGTTACGTTCTGCCCGACGACCTGGCGAAGCTCCGGACCCAGCCCGCGACTTTCTCGGTGTCGTTAGGCGCCATCGAGCTCGGGGATTATTGGCCGGAAGATTCGCCGAACCGAATCACGGGACCGGTCCAGGTTTCCGGTGAAGTCACGACGACGAACGGCAAGGCGGACGGCCAGCTCTCGATCTACGGATCGAACCTGAAATTTCGCAGCGTGACGATTCCCGAAGTGAGCGCCCAGATGGTCATCGCTCGCAACGTCGTTTACCTGAACGATTTCACCGCCAGGCTGAACGAACGCGATTTTGTCGCGGGCCACGGCACCTTCTCGCTCGACCGGCCGTGGCCTTACAGCGGCGTGCTCTCGGTGAACGTCGCGGACCTGGCGCGCCTGAAACCGTTCCTCATCGCAATGGGCAACAAGAACGAAATCAGCGGTTCGCTCGTCATTGACTGGCAGGGAAACGGCGAGGCGGCGGACTGGAAGAATTCCGGGACGCTGAAGATGAAGCTCGAAAAAGGACGGTACGCGAACCTCAACGCCCTCCAGGCCAATATCGACGCGGATTATTCGCCGGAGGGATTGAACGTTCCCACAATTTTCCTGGGCAGCGACAAGATGAGTCTCCAGGCAAGCCTGACCGCGAAGGAGTCGACCCTCGAGGTCAGCAAAATCCAGGTGGACCAGGGCCAGGCGAAATATGCTACCGGATACATTTCGCTGCCCTTTGTCTGGAAAAATATCGGGACCGGAAATCCGCTCTTTCTCTCGGACGGCAAAGTGCTCGTCACGTTTCAATCCGAGAACCTGGACCTGAAAAAACTGTTTGCCGACCTGGGCGCGCCGCCCCTCGGGAGCGGGTTGATTAACGTCAAGCTGGACGCAAACGGGACGCTGGCCCAGGTCGCGGGCCGGCTCGACGTCCAGATGCGCGATCTCCACAGCGCGGAATATCCCAAGCTCGAGCCGGCGACCTTCGACCTCTCGGCCGAACTCAAAAACAACCAGCTCGCCTTCAACGGCCGGTTGCAGCAAACCAAAATCCAGCCCGTCCTGATTACCGGCAATATTCCCTTCGACATTCCAAAGATGATCGAGGAAAAGCGCTTCAATGAAGAGACGCCGCTGACCGCCCGGGTCCAGATGCCGCGAAGCTCGGTGAATTTTCTCCGGCAATTTCTGCCCGGTATTGTCCAGCTCGACGGCGACCTTGCCCTGGACGTAAACATCAACGGCACCATCGCGAAACCGGCGATGAGCGGCGCGGGCGACATCACCATCAACATGGCGCGGTTCAGCAATCCGACCCTGCCCGCCTTGAGCGGGTTCCATTCGCGAATGACTTTCGCGGGGGACACTCTCCATTTCGAGCGGTTCAACGGCGATCTCGCGGGCGGACCGTTCAGCGTTTCCGGCCAGGTTCGATTTCCGAAACTGACGGAACCGAATCTCGATTTTCAATTGAAAGCGCAGAGCGTTCTGGTCGCGCGCAACGATACCCTGACCGCGCGAGCCGACGCGGATGTGCGGGTGGTGGGTCCGCTCAAGACCGCGACCGTGACGGGAAATGTCGCTCTGACCAACAGCTCGTTGTTGAAAAACGTAGACCTGATCCCGATCGGACTTCCGGGACGGCCCGCGCCGCAGCCCCCGTCCGATCGCCCGGATTTTTCCGTGCCGCAGCCGCCGATCCGCGACTGGAAATTCGACGTGGCGGTGAAAACGAAGGACCCGTTCATGATTCGCGGCAACCTCGCGAGCGGCGGCGCCAACGTGGACCTGCGCGCGACCGGCACCGGGCTGCATCCGGCGCTCCAGGGGGTAGTGAAGCTGCAGAACGTCGAGGCGACTCTTCCGTTCAGCCGCCTCGAAATTTCGTCGGGCATCCTCTACTTCGATCCGAGCGATTCCTTCAACCCGAAAATCGATTTGCATGGAACGTCGCTCATCCGCGATTACACCGTGCACGTTTATGTTTACGGCACCACGCTCGCGCCGGAGGCGGTCTTCACGAGCGAACCACCGTTGCCGCAGGAAGAAATCATCTCGTTGCTGGCCACCGGCACCACGCGCCAGGAATTGGTTGGGAACAATAACGTCCTGGCGGGCCGGGCCGCGATGCTGTTGATCCAGCAGCTTTACCGGAAGGTTTTCAAGAAAGGGGAGGCGACCAAGAGCAACTCGGTTTTCGACAGGTTGCAGGTGGACGTCGGTAACGTCGACCCGCGCACCGGCCAGCAAACGGCGACGGCCCGCTACAAGCTGAACGAAAAGTTTGTGCTGATCGGCGATCTCCAGGTGAATGGCGATTTTCGCGGCATGGTGAAGTATTTGATCCGATTCAAGTGAGATGAGCCGCGAAAAAATTACGACCCATCCCTGTAGCCGCGGCGCTCAGTCGCCGCGTTCGGCCAGGCGCGGCGCTCAGTCGCCGCGTTCGGCCAGGCGCGCCGACAGAGCGACGCGGCTACAGCTCGCCTCGTTAGGCGCGGCCCTCGCCCTGTCGTTCATTGCCGTGGCGGCGCTGGCCCAGACCGCCGTCCAAGTCCCCAAAGTCGAGGAGAAGGACAAGGCGGAGCGAGCGGTCAAAAAGGAGCAGGAAAAAAAGGCGCAACGAACCAGCGTGATCGAGTTCCGCGGGCAAACCACGTTCAAAGAGCAAGCCCTGCGTTCGATCCTGAAGGAACAGATCGCCACTATCGACGATTACGGCCTGACGGCGGCGCGCGCTGACGACGCGGCGTTTTTCCTCGAATTGTTTTACCGCAAGCATGGCTACGCGAAGGTCAATGTTCGTTACACGATCGAGGGCGATCGTCTTCTCCTGGAGATCAACGAAGGGCCGCTGGTCACGCTCGGTCTGGTGAACTTCGTCGGGAACCAGCATCAGCCGGCGCAAGTGCTCTTCGATTACGCCGTCGGTCCCACCCGCGAACGGTATTCGAGCATGCAAAAAAAGCTGCCGTTCGTCGCCGCGGACGTAGAGGAAGGCGCCGATCTCGTGCACCGGCTTTACATCGCCAACGGTTACCTGGACGCGAAGGTCGATCCGCCGGTTTACCATTACGGGGAGGATGGCGCGCAGGTGGACGCGACAATCCCGATCACGGAAGGCCGCCAGTATTCCTTTGGCCAGATCGCGTTCTCCGGGCAGACGATTTACGGCTCGGAAGCACTCCTCGGCCAGCTGATCGACCTGGTGGAGCAACCTTACACTGACAACCGTGTCTCCGACATTCCGCGCCGGCTCCAGACTTACTATCGCGCGCGCGGCTATTACGAAGTGAAGGTGGCCGCGACCGGGAACCCGGAAGCGGCGACGAATGGCAAGGTGCCGGTGTTCGTGTCGGTAACGCCGGGGCGGCTTTATCATTTTGACGGCGTGACGGTGACAGGACTGCAGCGTCTCCGGCCGAGCTACGTCACGCGGCGCTTCAGCAAATTCAGCGGCAAGACCTACAGCCCCGAGCTGGTGGACGAAAAATTCCGCGAGCTGATGAAGTCCGGCCTCTTCACCGTGCTCCAGATCAAACCGACGCCTATCGGCGGCGACGCCCTGCGCCTGGACATCGCGGCGGAGGAAGCGAAGAGCAAAGAGTTCGGCCTCGCCCTGGGTTACGGGTCGTACACCGGCGCGATCGTGGGAGCGAGCTATCGCGATCGGGATCTTTTCGGTTACGGCCGGCCGATCTCGACTTTGGCCGAATGGTCGGAGCGCGGCTACAAATGGGAAATTCTCTGGGAAGATCCGTATTTTTTCGACAGCGATTTCGGATTCAAGGCGAAGCTGGGCGCGTTGACTTTCGATTTCGACGGCTATTCGAAATTCGAGACCGGTCTGCGCCTCGATTTCACCCGGCAAATTACGAAGCAATATGAAGTGGGTCTGGTTTTCTCCGCCCGGCATGTCGACATCACGAGTGCGGACATCCGTCTCATCTTGCTCGGCGACACCTCCTATTTTGTGAGCTCGATCGGCCTCACCCAATCGCTCGATCTGCGCGACAGCAAGGTGAACCCGAGCCGCGGATTTGTTTTCGATAGCACCTTCGACTTCGCCACCAGCGCGCTGGGCAGCAACGTCGATTTCATTCGGAGCACGGCCCGCATGACTTACTTCATCCCGATCGGGCACGCGCCGGAGCCGGGGCATCCGGACAAACGCACGCTCCTCGCCCTCGGGGCTCGCGCCGGCATTATCCATCCGACAAACGGCGACGACACCGCGGCCGAGATCCCGATCGACGAACGTTTTTTCAGCGGTGGCAGCACGACGGTCCGCAGCTTCGCGGAGCGCGATCTGGGGCCGCACGATCACGACCACCCAATCGGCGGCGAATTCTTCTCTGTCTTCAATGTCGAATACACTTTCCCGGTTTATGGCGAGCTCCTCGGGGCCGTCTTTTTCGACGCGGGCAATCTTCTCCCGAATTCGACGGACCCGTTTCAGCGCGTCACGGCGGGCTTCGAGGACATGCGTTATGCGGTTGGCGTCGGGCTGCGGTACAAACTCCCGATCGGTCCGGTCCGGGTCGATTATGGTTACAATCCCGATCGGCGCGACGGCGAAGACGTGGGCGCGTTCCATTTCAGTTTTGGTTTCGCGTTTTAAGACCGTCGCCGCGTTCAGAGGCGTTTGGGATTGTAGGGCGTTTCTGTGAACCCCGAAAGCGTTCGGGGCTGACACAGACGCCCTACAGATGAAACGCTGCACCTATCTACTGCCTATTCGACGCGCCGCTTTTTCGGAGGCGGAAGCGGAGCAGCTGGCAGCTTACTTCCAGACGCTGAAAGGCGCGTTCTGCAATGTCCTCGTTGTCGACGGATCGCCGGGGCCGGTGTTTGCTCAACATGCGGATAGATGGCGTTCGCTTTGCCGGCACGAACCCGTCGATCGCGCGTTCGGCTATCTGAACGACAAGGTGAACGGCATTCACACCGGAGTGCGGCTCGCCTCGACCGAAAAGATTATCCTGGCCGACGACGACATCCGTTATGGCGCCGCCGAAATCGAGCGGGTCTCCGAGTTGCTCGAAAACTTCGACGTCGTGCGCCCGCAGAATTTTCTTTCGCCTTTGCCGTGGTGGGGGCGAATGGAAGCGGCCCGAATGCTGATTAATCGCGCGACCTTGCGGACCGCGGATTACCCCGGGACGTGCGCATTTCGCCGCAGCGTCATGCTGCGCGTCGGTCCTTACGACGGCGACGTGCTCTTCGATAACGAGGAGATCATTCGTCACTTTGCCAGGGCGGGCGCAACCATCAGCTACGCGATCAACCTTTTCGTGCGGAAACGTCCGCCGACATTCCGCAAGTGGATCGAACAGCGTCCGCGCCAGGCCTACGAAGATTTCGGGCTGCGCGCCAAGACCGCGCTCTTTCTTAGCCTGCCGATCCTCACGATCTGGATCAGCTCCGCCCTGGGACGGAGAGCGCTGCTGTTTTATTTCGCGGCGCTCATCGCGCCCGCAATTGTGCTCGCATTCTTGGGCCGGCTGCGCGGCTCGGCTGCCCGGCACTTTCCTTTATCGATCTGCCTCTTCGCTCCACTCTGGATCCTGGAGCGTACCCTGAGCACCTACTGGGCGCTTTACTGGTATTTCACCCGCGGCGGTTATCCATTCGGCGACAAAATCTTGTCGAAAGGGATCGGACGCGATTGGATCAGCGGTGGACGGATTGCGGCGCAGGCCGCGGCCCGTCAGCCTAACGAATGAAATCCGAGAGCTCCGACCTGGGCGATATCTCGCCGGAAAATTTCCGGAAGCGTCTCCACGAGCTGGCGGATTGGATGGCCGATTACCGCGAGAACATCGCGAAGCAGCGCATTTCCCCGGCGGCGAAACCGGGCGCGATCATTGCCGCGCTTCCCTCGACTGGACCGGAGAAAGCTGAGTCCCTCGAACAAATTTTCGCCGATGTCGACCGTTTGATCGTTCCCGGGATCGTCCACTGGGCGCATCCGCAGTTCATGGGCTACTTCGGTTCCACGACGACAGCGCCCGGAGTTTTCGCCGAGATGATCGCGGCGGCGCTGAACGTGAACGCAATGACCTGGCGGACCTCGCCGGTTGCGACCGAGCTGGAAACCGTCGTGCTCGATTGGCTGCGACAATGGGTCGGATTGCCGGAGGAATTCGACGGCGTCGTCTACGACACCGCGTCGATAGGCTCGATGCACGCGCTCGCCGCCGCTCGCGAGGAAGCGGGCGTTTCCATCCGGACGCTTGGGCTTTCAGGCCGGACGGAGCTCCCGATTTTTCGCGTCTACGTTTCCGATCAGGCCCACAGCTCGATCGACAAAGCCGCGATCGCGCTCGGGCTGGGGGAGCACAACGTCCGGAAAATCCCGAGCGATGACGCCTTCCGGATGAACGTAAAAGCGCTCCGGGAAGCGATCTCGTCCGATTTGCGGAAGGAATTCAAACCGCTGGCGGTGGTGGCCACCGTGGGGACGACGTCGACGGCGAGCGTCGATCCGGTCCGTGAGATCGGCGCGGTGTGCGCCGAGTATCAAATGTGGCTTCATATCGACGCGGCCTATGGTGGCGGCTTGGCGTTGGTCCCGGAATGCAACTGGGTGACCGACGGCTTCGATCTCGCCGATTCGATCGTGATCAACCCGCACAAGATGCTGTTTGTGCCCTTCGATTTCAGTGTTCTCTATGTGCGCGAGATCGAACGGCTTCGTAAGGTTTTTACCCTCGTCCCAGAATACTTGCGGGGCGACGCCGCCGGCGCGGAAATCAATTACATGGACTACGGCGTCCAGCTTGGCCGGCGCTTTCGCGCGATCAAGGCCTGGATGGTCTGGCGAACCTATGGCCGGGAGGGGTTGGCTGCGCGCATCCGCGACCATTTACGCCTCGCGCAACTGTTCGCGGCCTGGGTGAAAGAAGACAGCCGCTTCGAATTAGCGGCGCCGGTCATGATGGGAGTGGTCTGCTTTCGCTTCAAGGCGGGGAGCGACGCCGAGTCGGACCGCCGCAATTCGCAGGTCGTTGAGGCCATCAACGCCGGAGGCGAAACCTACCTGATGCAAACCAAACTGCGCGGCCGCGTGGTTATGCGACTCGGGTTGGGTAATATCCTGACGACCGAAGCTCACCTCGCCCGCGTCTGGCAGATCATCCGGGACGCCGTTTAGATTTCAGCGCGGCCGCGTTCCCGTTCCGTGGAGATACCGGGCGGCGACGGCGCGGGGCAATCTCGAGCGTGCGATTGGGCTTTCAACGGAGAGCGCGTAGGTCCGCGGACCGCGCGGCTCACCCGGCTGGAGGATTTTGGGCTCGATGGGTTCCCAGAGATGGTTCGCCTTTTCAACAGCCATCCAGGCGCAACCGTAGTAGCGCATCTGGCTTCCACCGGCGCTGTCGAAATGAGCAAACGAAATCGCCAGCCGGCCGTCCTTGATTTTGTAGAAGAGGACGTGGAGCAAAATGGTGGGCGCGATATCGCCGAGCTCGACATGCGGATAACCGATGACGTGCAAATTGTTGGCGAGATCGAGCGCGAGCTGGTCGTAGGCGCCGCCGAGCTCCGAATGAATGATATTCGCTCCGTACATTCGAGTTCCGGCCGATAATTGCCCGCGGACCACGATCCAGCCTTCGACTGGGGAGATGAGCAATGTTTGATAGAAGCGCGGACTAACAATGCGGAGCAGGGACTCGCGGGCGCCCGGGATATCGCTCAGGACGCGGTGCGGCGTCTCGGCCTTCGCCGGCGCGAAGGCAACGGTAGCTGCGAATAGAATCGCCAATAGTAGCTTCATCGGCGTTGTGCCTTTGGCGATACAGGTTTTGCATTTCCAGATCGATTGCAACCCGAGGGCCGCGTCGGATTTTCACCGAACATTGAAAGCGCGAGGCTTTCGGTTAACTTGGAGGGAGGACCGCAAACCGCTCACATTTATGGAAACGACTATCGCCGCTCCGAAAACAAGTTCTGCAACAGAAACTGATTTTCTTCCGCTCCAGGGAACCGATTATGTGGAGTTCTGGGTCGGCAACGCCAAGCAGGCGGCCCATTACTACAAGACTGCCTTCGGCTTCCAGTCGCTCGCGTATTCCGGACCCGAAACTGGCGTGCGGGATCGCGTGAGCTACGCGATCCGGCAAAACAAGCTCACCTTTGTTCTCACGACTGCGCTCCGCCCAAATAATGCGATCGCCGATCACGTGGCGTTGCACGGGGACGGCGTGAAGTTTCTCGCCCTCAAGGTCGAAGACGCGACTTCCGCCTGGAACGAGACGACGAAGCGCGGCGGCAAGAGTTACATGGAACCGACGACGTTGACCGATGAAAACGGCCGCGTGGTCATGAGCGGGATCCACACCTATGGCGACACCGTCCACCTCTTCATCGAGCGCGGCGATTACAACGGCGTCTTCATGCCGGGCTTCCGCAAGTGGGAGAGCAGCTACAATCCGGCCGAGACCGGGCTCCTCTACGTGGATCATTGCGTCGGCAACGTCGGTTGGAACCAGATGAATCCGTGGGTGAAATTCTACGAGGACGTGATGGGCTTCCGCAACATCCTGACCTTCGATGACAAGGATATCTCGACCGAATACTCGGCCCTCATGAGCAAGGTCATGAGTAACGGAAACGGTTACGTAAAGTTTCCGATCAACGAGCCGGCTGAAGGAAAAAAGAAGTCGCAGGTGGAAGAATACCTGGAGTTCTACAACGGCGAGGGCGTGCAGCATTGCGCCGTGGCGACGAACGACATCGTCAAGACCGTGACCGATCTGCAAAGTCGTGGAGTCGAGTTCCTGAAAATCCCGACCACCTATTACGAGACCCTGCCGGAGCGGGTTGGCCATATCGATGAAGACCTGGGGCCGCTGGCGCGCCTCGGCATTCTGGTCGATCGCGATAACGAAGGTTATCTGCTTCAGATTTTCACCAAGCCGGTCGAAGACAGGCCGACGCTGTTCTTCGAGATCATCCAGCGCAAAGGCGCGAAGAGTTTCGGCAAAGGAAATTTCAAGGCGCTCTTTGAAGCTCTCGAGAAGGAGCAGGACGCGCGAGGTAATTTATAGGATTGTCATGTTGAGCGGAGCGAAACATCTCTGACTGTTGCCGGCTCCTAGCCCGCCGAAATGATCAGAGATTCTTCGCTTCACTCAGAATGACAGAGTAAGAATAGAAGGGAAAGCACATGCCGCATTATCAACGACTCGGCGAAACTCCGCGGAAGCACCACATCTGGTTCCATCGCAACGGCGCCGGACCGGGTTACAAGAACGAAGGCATCTACTACGAGCACGTCATCACGACGGAAGGCTTCAACGAAGCTTACTCGATCATGTATCACCTGCGGCCGCCCACCCGCGTCCGGAGTGTCGACCTGTTGAAGTGTGAAGAGCTCAAGAAAGTGACCGACGCCCCGCTTCGGCATCATCATTTAAAGGCGGCAAACGTTCCGCGAAAAGGGGACCTCTACACCGGGCGCATCCCGATGCTTTTCAACCAGGACATGATCGCCTACCGGCACAAGCCGGAGAAGACCTACGGCGAATACGAGTATTACCGGAACGGCGGCGCCGATGAGATCATCTTTGTTTTCAAGGGCGGCGGCACCTTGGAATCGATGTTCGGCAAACTGCGTTATCGGGCCGAGGATTACATTGTCATCCCGCGCGGGATCACTTACCGCCTCGTTCCAGATGACGTGCAGCAGGAAGACTATCTCATCCTCGAATCCAACGGTCCCGTTCGGATTCCGCGCCGTTATCTGAACCACGATGGCCAGATCCGGATGGGATCGCCCTATTCCGAACGCGATTTCCACGGCCCGACCGAAACGCTTGTCATCGATAAGGACGAGGATGTGCAGGTGCTGGTAAAAGACGGTCCGCGGTGGACGCGAGTCGTTCACGCGCATCATCCGTTCGACGTCGTCGGCTGGGACGGCTTCGTTTATCCATTCACCTTCAACGCCCAGGATTTCGAACCAATCACCGGCACGGTCCACCAGCCGCCGCCGATCCATCAGACCTTCGAGATTCGCGGTTATGTCGTCTGCACCTTCGCTCCGCGGATGCTGGATTATCATCCCGAAGCGGTGAAAATTCCCTGGGTCCACGACAATGTCGAAGCCGACGAAGTGCTCTTTTATGTGCGCGGCAATTTCGGTTCGCGGAAAGGGATCGAAGCAGGATCGATCACCCTCCATCCGCGCGGCATTCCGCACGGTCCGCATCCCGGCACCATCATGGCGAGCAAGGACGCGCAGCGCACCGAAGAACTCGCCGTGATGTTCGACACCGAGCACACCCTCGAGCTGACCGAACAGGCCGTGGCGCTGGATGACGAAAAATATCCGTTGAGCTGGCTCGATTAACAAAGTGCCGGGACAGAACCACGAGACGGAATTGCAGGCGGCGGAACGCCGCATCGCAAGCCTGCGCCCCTGCGGCGCCGCACGGGTCGCCGGGATGGAACGCGCTTTCCTCGAGCTCCTCGAATGCGTCGGCGAAGATCCGGAGCGCCAGGGTTTGTTGAAAACGCCAAACCGCGCCGCGCGCGCCTTCGAGTTCCTGACCAACGGTTATCGGCAAAGCCTCGAAGACCTGGTCAACAACGCGATCTTCGATTCCGAGGCCAGCGAGATCGTGCTCGTGAAAGACATCGAGCTCTATTCGATGTGCGAGCATCATCTCCTGCCCTTTGTCGGCAAAGCGCACGTTGCTTACATCCCGAACGGAAAAGTCATCGGTCTTTCGAAAGTGGCGCGGGTCGTCGACATGTTCGCGCGCCGGCTTCAGATCCAGGAGAACCTCACCATCCAGATCGCGGACGCGCTCATGAAAACGCTCCATCCGGTGGGCGTTGCCGTGGTCATCGAGGCGAAGCATCTCTGCATGATGATGCGAGGCGTCGAAAAGCAGAACTCGCTCATGAAAACGTCGTGCCTCCTTGGTTCGTTCAAGGAAGACGCCAGGACGCGCTCGGAGTTTCTGTCATTGCTCGCGTAAAGATTGTAGGGCGTCTGTGTCAGACGCCGCCTTATTTCACATGCCGTCTCGCAGAGACGGCCTACAATTCCGGATGCTCCTGACGGTCAGCAAGCGGCTCGAATTTTCCGCGTCGCGCCGGTTGTTCGTCAAAGAGTGGAGCGACGCCGAAAACCTCGCCGCCTTTGGAGCCGAAACATCCGCCCGCTACGGCGCCGGGCGGAACTACGTCGTTTACTTCATCTTTTCCGGCGCGGTCGATCCTGCCACCGGGATGCTGATGAACATCAGCGAGATAAAGGAACGAGTCGGCCGGGTCCTGCACGATGGGTTCGACCACAAGTTTTTGAATGAGGACAATCCCGCCTTCGCGACGACGCCTCCGACCGCCGAAAATGTGGCGCGCCAACTCTTGCTCGACGCCGCGCCGCTTTTTGCCGGCGGCAAGGCTGAGCTCGTCGCCTGCCACTTGACCGAATCCGAAAATCGCAGCGCCTCCTTTTATGCGAATGGAACCGTGGAAGCGAATTACTGGTTCGATTTCTCCGCCGCCCGCCAGACGATGTCGCCGCAGCTTGCTCCGGCGGAAAACGAAAAGCTTTTTGGCGCGGCCGCTTCTCCTTTCGGCCACGGCCACAACTATCGTGCTCGCGTGACTCTCCGCGGCACCGACTCGACGCCGGAAGCGGTCTCGCGCTCTCTCAACTCGTTACGCGACGAGCTGGATCATAAGAACCTCAATCGTGAAGTGCCCGGCCTAACGAACCAGCCAATCACCACCGAAAACCTGGCTCGTTACATTCATCAGCGCGCGGCGGAGACGTTGCCCGTTCACCGCGTCCGTTTACACGAGCGGCCGGATTTCTTCGCCGAATATTGGACCGGCAATCATTTTTTCGTTGGTCTGCAAGCGGCGTTCAGCGCAGCTCATCGGTTGCACAGCGAACAACTGAGCGCAAAAGAAAACGCGATGCTTTACGGAAAGTGCAACAATTCGCGCGGTCACGGCCACCTTTACCTCACCGAAGCCACCGTCGGCGGAGAACTCGACGAGCGAAGTGGCGCGTTGATCGGCTTCGATTTTTTCCAATCAGCGGTGACCGCGGCCCTTGCACCCTGGCAGAACAAACACCTCGATTTAGAAATGGACGAGTTCCAGCGCCGGCCATCGACCGGTGAAAACATCGTGCAATCGCTCTGGCCCCAATTCGATGCGCGTTTGCACGGCCGGCTTGTCCGCCTTCGCCTCTGGGAAACGGCGAACAACCGCTTTACCCTGCGAAAAGCGCTGTAGCGGCGGCGCTCAGTCGCCGCCCATCCGCGCGCGCCGACGGAGCGGCGCGGCTACAGCGCTATCCTAATTCGGCGTTGGACGTTGGGCGTTCGACGTTGGACGTTTTGCGTCTCCTTAATGAAACGCTTTCTCATCACTGGCGCCAGTCGCGGTATCGGCCGCTCCATTGCCGAGAAGCTGGCCGCGCCCGATCGCCTGCTGCTGTTGCACGGGCGGAACCGCGAGGCGCTCGGTAAAACGTGTCGGCTCGTCGAATCAAAGGGAGGCCAGGCGATTGCCCTTTCCTACGATCTCCGGCGGGCGGCGCGCGTCGAGAAGATGATCGATGCCATTGGTCCCGAGCCGCTCGACGCCTTGATCAACAACGCCGGCATCGCGTTGGTGAAACCGTTCCAGGAAATCACGCTGCCTGAATGGGACACTCTTTTCGCCGTCAACGTAACCGCGCCGTTCCTCCTCACCCAGCGGCTCGTCCCGGGAATGGAAGCGGGCGCGAGCATCGTGAACATCCTCTCCATCGCGGCGAAAAACGGTTTCCCAGGCTGGAGCTGTTATTGCATGACGAAATTCGCGCTCGAAGGCTTCTCGCAATGCGTGCGGGAGGAAGTTCGCGGACGCGGCATTCGCGTCCTGAATATTTACCCGGCAGCGACCAACACCGAAATCTGGAATGCGGTCCAGGGCGATTGGCCGCGCGACAAAATGCTGCTGCCCGAGGAAATCGGCGATGCCGTCGCCTATGCGTTGTCGCGGCCGCCCGGCGTGGTGGTCGAGAACATCGACCTGCTAAATTTGACCGGGCGGTTGTGATTGTAGCCGCCGCCCTGTGGGCGGCGTGAGCGCCGCGCAGTTGCCGAATCACTCTGGCGCTTCGCACAGCGAAGCGGCTACAGAAGAATGCTATCGCGGATGGTCGGCTGTTTCTAATGCGGCCTTGTGATACGTCACCAGCCTGAAACCCCATTCGATCAGGGTCGCCTTGTCTTTGTCGGTTAGCTTCTTCTGGTTCAGGAAAGTGACGATCCTTTGTTTGAGATCGTTCTGCTCGCCGGCGTCATCGAGGAGCTCGAAAATTTCCATCGAAAGCAGCCAATCGTCGGCGTGCTCGGCCTGCTGCGTTTCCCAGATTTCGCCGAGGCGCTCGTAACCCACTTTGCGCTCCCGGATGTCGCGCACTTGCTGGTAAAGATTCTCCAGCTTTTTGCGTTTCTCGTCGGAAGGAACCTTGATCGTCCGCTCCTTCGGGACCAGCGCGACGTCGAGATACGCGTCCTTGTCGGCGGGTCCGTTGAAAACCGAAGTAATTCGCTCGCCCACCGCCATGTCGTATTCGCCCCAGGCCGGGTCGAACAGGACCCGATCGCCGAGCTTCACGGTGCAATTGGAAAACGTGATCAAAACCAGTTTGCCTTCGTGGGTGAGAAGGCGGTTGACCTGTCCGCTGACAATTACGCCGCTCGTGAACTGCAGGGTGGCATTTTCGCCTTCGCGCAGACTTGTCTCTTTCCATTTGCCGACGGGCGCGCCGAATCCTTCCGCATGGCGATCCTTGCCGTGACCCTCGAGCTGTTTGTAGTCGTGGGCGAGCGCGGTCGGCCCCGTCGTGCGCAGGTAAATCGGCTGCCGGCTGTCATCCGTAAGCACCTCGGTAAAGATGCCGGTCACCTGGAGGCCCGATGAATATTCGGCGGTAGCCGGCCGCTTGCATTCGACGGCCTTGTTGAGTCCTTCCAGCCCGCCTACTCGATAAGCCATTTTCGCGGCGAACTCTTCCAGGACGTCGCGCAGATGCTGGAAATCGCGGCAGACAAAAAGCTGCGGTTGTTTGGTCGTGATATCGAACGGCTGGTTTTGAGCGTCGATCGAATACCAGGCCTTCTTTACGTTTGGTTCGAGACACGAAACGGATTCGCCGATCGAGGAGAGGAGGCCCGCCCCGTAGATCTTCGGGTTCTCGAGCGTGCCGATCAGGCCGTACTCGACCGTCCACCAATGCAGCCGCGAGAGCAGCGCCATCTCCGAGGGATCGCCCAGGTTGGCGAAACGCTCTTCGACTTCCCGGGTCGCCGCCGCCACCTCTTCCTCCTTCGAGTTCGGCAACTCCTTCAAGATCGACAAGTGCCGGATCGCTTCGTAGAGCTCGAAATCCTTCCGCGATTGCATCGCTTTCGCGCCGACTTCGCCGAAACGCTGGAGGTAATCGGAGTATTCACGGTCGACGATGATCGGCGCGTGCCCGGCGGCTTCGTGGACGATGTCGGGCGCGGGCGTGTATTCGATGTGGTGGATCTGGCGCATGTCGCACGCGATGACCAGGACCTTGTAAGCCTGAAATTCCATGAACGCGGCCGGCGGAATGAACCCGTCCACCGCCACCGCGCCCCAGCCGATCTTGCCGAGGATATCGTTCATCTCCTGGATGCGCGGAATGCGCTCGAACGAAATCCCGGTATCCAGCAGGCCCTGGAAATAAACTTTGTGGGCGTATTCCTTCAGGAAAAAGGTGTTCTGCCGCATGATGAAACGCCAGACCGCGTGATCGACCGGAGTGTATTCGTCGTAGCGCTGGTCGACGGCGAATTGGAGCAGATGCTTCGGCAGGGACGCGACCGCCTGGTTGTTCATCGAAATGGCGTTTGAATTCATAGGCAGTGGCTCTCGGCCGCGACGAATGTAAAATAAGTTCGATTGAAGACTCAGCAAGCCGATTCACTCGGTAGGGACGCCGCGCTACGGCGTCCGCGGACAGCGCAGCGCGCTGTCCCTACCATTTGGCTGAATCTGGTCTGTCTCGATGCACCGCTGGTCGCCATCGTCTGGCTCTGGCTCTTCGCCCGAACCTTCCAGGTTCCCTTCCAAATCGGTAATGGCCTCGCGCTCTTTCTCACGGCGTGGCTCATCTACCTCGCGGACCGGTTCGCTGACTCGTCGACCTTGAAGCCCGATTTGCCGCGGTCCCTTCGTCAGGATTTTTGTCTGCAACATCGGGAGCTTTGGATTGTGATGATCGCGCTCGTCGCCGGGTTTGACGCTTACGTCATCTGGCGAACGACCGCGCTGCAAACGTTTTTCGCGGGCGCCGTCGTCGGTCTTGTCGCGGTGATTTATTTGGTCCTGAACCATCCGCTTGGCGTGGTCTGGCGTTCGTTGCCGGCGAAAGAAGTGGTGATCGGTATTTTGTTTGCCGCGGGAACAATCGTGGCGCTGTTGCCGGGGATTCCGACGACGCCAGGGTTTCTCTTTGCCGCGCTCGGGTTTGCCGGTCTTTGCTCGCTGAACTGCGTCATCATTGCTTCCTGGGAACGAGACTTGGATCGCGCCCAGCGCAAGGTTTCGCTCGCGACCCAGCATCCTTGCGTGGCTCAACAGGGCCGGAACTTCTGCGTCATTCTCGCACTCACCGCGTTCGTGTTGGCCGATGTTTTCCGTTCCGCGGCGTCGGTGTTTATCTGCGTGGCGATTAGCGCCCTGTTGCTAGCCTGGCTCGATACGTCGAGCGACGTCAAGGAAGGGCGATTTTTCAATCGCCCGCGGCGGTTGGAAAACCGCCGCTCCTTGAGCGTTGACCAACGCACCGCGCTTGCGGATTTGGTTCTGCTCACTCCGATCGCAGCGTTGATCGTAACGGCCTTGTGAGCTTCGATGCTATCGCGCCGTGGTATCGGACGCTGGAGACCGTTGCTTTTGGAAACGCGTTGCAGCGTGCTCGCGTGGCCTGTCTCGATGACATTGCTTCGGCGCGTCGCGCGCTGATCGTGGGCGAGGGGAATGGCAGATTTCTCGCCGCACTCCTGAAACGCCAGCCGTTGGTCAAAATCGATTGCGTCGATGGGAGCGAACGAATGCTGGAGCTGGCGCGCCGGCACGTTCTGAAAACAGCGCCCGACGAGATAAGCCGCGTCGCATTTCTCCAGCACGATGTCGCGGCATGGACTCCTCGCGACCGATACGATTTGATCGTGACCCATTTCTTCCTCGATTGTTTCAGCACACGAAAGGTCGGCCACATCGTGGCGAAACTGGCCCAGGCTGCGACCCCAAATGCTACCTGGCTCCTGGCCGACTTCCGCGTTCCGGACGCCGGGTTGGCGCGCAGCCACGCCAGCGCCTGGCTCGCCGTCATGTATTCGTTTTTCCGTTCCTTCGCCGGAATCGAAGCCAGCGAGCTGGTCGATCCGTCGCCGTTCCTGCGTGCCGAAGGATTTGTCCTCGGACGACAACACCTGTTTCGGTTCGGAATGCTGAAGTCGGAGTTGTGGCGCAAGCAACCCGAGAGCGCGGATCCTGACATGTCATCCCGAGCCGCGCAGACGGCGAGGGACCTCCCAACGGCTCTGGGTTCACACTAACGATAAGAGACTTGTTCGCGAGTATGCGCTGCGAGCTTCGCGCAAGCTATCCTTGAGTGCTCCAGCTGCGACTGTGAGGTCCCTCGGCGCGCTTCGCCAGCCTCGGGATGACACAGCTGCGCGTTGTGGCGGCGCCAGTTGTAGCGACGGCGCTCTGTCGCCGTAACAAGCGTCTGAACGGC
>JBEEHG010000060.1:0-53011 GCA_041167265.1 Verrucomicrobiota bacterium
TAGCGACCGGGAGGTCCCTCGCCGTCTTCGCGGCTCGGGATGACGACGCTTCAGCGCGCAGTCTTAGTCAGCGCTACAGTTTCCCCGGTCCCCACAACGCTCTCCCCGGCTTCGCGCCGGTGTGCTCGCCGTCTTTCAGGACCTGCGTTCCGTTCACGAACACGTGCTTCATGCCGACCGAGTATTGATGCGGCTTGTCGAACGTCGCCTTGTCTCCAACCGTCGCGGGATCGAACACCACAACGTCCGCGAACATTCCTTCCTGGACGAAGCCGCGATGATCTAGCCCGAGATTAGTCGCCGGTAATCCGCTCAGTTTTCGGATGGCCTGCTCCAGCGTCAGGACCTTCTCGTCCCGCGTATATTTGCCCAGCACCCGCGCAAAGCATCCGTACGCGCGCGGATGACAATTCGATTTCAGGAAATTTCCTTCCGGCGCCTGGGAAGCTTCGTCAGAGCCGAATGAGACCCACGGCTTCGCGATCTCTTTCTTCACGTTTTCTTCCGACATCAGGAAGTAAATCGTATCGATCCGCGATTCGTCTTCGGCGATCAAATCCATTGCCGTCTCGATCGGATCTTTGCCGCGCATCTTTGCAATCTCGGCCAGCGATTTGCCTGTGAGCGGTTTTAGTTTCTCGGATTTGAATCCGCTCAGCAGAATCTTGTCGGGCGAACCGGCGGCGAGATAGAGGTTCTCCCACTTGTCGCTGGGCGTCTGGACTTCGGCTTTAATTTTCGCGCGCGTGGCCGGATCGCGCAGCCGCTTGAACAATTCGGGATAACCGCCGTCTTCCGTCCACGGCGGCAGGCAGGCGTCGAGCCCGGTGCCGGCGGCCGTGTAGGTGTACATGTCGGCTGTTATTTTCAGGCCGGCTTTGCGCGCATCTTCGATCTTCGCCAGCATCGCGTCCGCTTTCCCCCAGTTCGGCTGGCCGGCCGCCTTGATGTGGTAAATCTCAGCGGGAATATTTGCTTCCCTGCTGATCCGTAGCAGCTCGTCGATGGCCTGCAGAAGCTGGTTCCCTTCGCTGCGCATATGCGAGATGTATTTGCCCTTGTACTTCGAGGCGACTTTGCAAAGCTCGATCAGCTCTTCGGTCTTCGCGTAAAACGCCGGTGGATAAATCAGGGACGACCCGATCCCGAGCGCGCCCGCTTCCATTTCCTGGCTGACGAGCTGGCGCATCTGCTCCAGTTGTTCCGGCGTCGGCTGTTTGTCTTCAAGGCCGATGACGAAGTCGCGAATCGTGGTAGCGCCGACAAACGACGCGACGTTACAGGCGACGCCCCGCTGTTCGAGATAGCGCAAATATTCCGAGAGCGTGTTCCATTTGATCTCGTATTTGATGTCGCCCTGCTGGGTGCGCATCCGGTCCTTCATCCGGTCGTTCAGCGGGCCCATGGAATTGCCTTCGCCCATGATCTCTGTCGTCACGCCTTCGCGGATTTCGCTTTGGGAGCGGCCGTCCTCGATCAGCGAGTCGGTCGACCACGAGAGCATGTTGATGAAGCCCGGCGCGACCGCCAGGCCCTTGGCGTCGATCACCGTCGCGGCCTTGTCCGCCGCGAAATTTCCGAGGGCCACGATCCGATCACCGCGAATGGCGACGTCGATGACGCGGCCCTTTTCGCCGGTGCCGTCGTAAACCGTCCCGCCTTTGATAACGACGTCGAACTCGGCAGGTGTGTCCGCGGCAAAGACCAGCGGAGCAAGTGCGAGCGACAACAACAACGCAAAGAGAACCCGGTTATTCATAACTGATCTCTTTTATCTCAAGGGTCTCCTCGCCCGAAGGAAATTTGAAACGAATCCGTTCGCCCCGTTTTCTGTTCAGGAGCGCCTTCGCGATGGGCGACATCCAGCTGACCCAATTGTTATCGAGGTCGGTTTCATCCACGCCGACGATGCGGTAACGCGTTTCGCTGCCGTCGGATTCGCGCACGGTCACGTACGCACCAAAACGCACGGTGTCCGGCGGCGCGCTCGACGGTTCGATAATCTCTGCCGCCTGCAAACTTTCCTCGAGCTGCCGGATGCGCTGGTCGATTCGCGCCAATTGCCGCTTGGCGTCGGGATCATCGCGCGCGTCGGCCAGTTCAGGTCGCGTGAGTTCGACGAGCCGCTGAAGTTCGTCGCGCAAATTCTGCGCGCCCTCCGGCGTAATGTAATTTTTCGCGCCCGGCGCGAGCAGAGACGCGGTCGGCGGAACGTCCGGAATTTCCGGGCCTTCGTTTTCGTCGCGCGTGAACGCCTTGCTCATTGTGAAGCCAACAAGGAGCGGCGGTTTACAAACCGCCGTCTGAATTCGATCGGCGGTCTGGCGAGCGCCGCTCCTTGAAGCTCCGTTTCATCGCGACGCCGATGGGGTTGGTGACGCGATCGGAAATGCGAAGGTCGAAGTCGGCGCGGGCGCTGGCGTTCCCGGAGTGGTCGAGGGCGAAGCAGACGGCGTTGGCGTGGGCGTCGGCGTGGGGCTTGGCAACGGCGGGATAATGTTTTCCCAATGATGTAGCGGGACGCTGGCGCCTCCGATTTCCTTCACGAGTGCATCGCTCCGCGCCTGGAGCTTTTCCAGGTCCGGCGGACCGAACGGCGTCTCAGCGGTCCCGGGAAAAACCAGATAGGTCACCTTCAAATCGCTGACCGGCCGATTGTAGGCGGTCGCGGACGCGTTGATTTCCTTGGCGATGCGCAGCGACGCTTCGCCCGCCTTGTCCGACGGCCCGATGTCGCCGACGATCGCCGGGAAAATCCGGTCGCCGAAAATCACCAGTGCGTAATCGCCGACCTTCCCGCCATCGGCTTTTCCCAGGCCGCTCGGCAATACGATGTAGGGATCGGTCGCTCCGATCAGAAAGCTGAACTTCTTCAACGTCTCGATTTCATCCCGGACCGCCGCGATGGCGCCCTTGAGTTCCTTCTTCCGGTCCGGCGCCGTCGTTTTCACGGCCAGCTCGCCTTCGTAGCGTTTCAATCGTTCTTCCGCCGCCGGAATATACGAGTTCGGGATCTGGCTTTTTTTCGGCCAGCGATAACTGGTGACTGGTTTGAAGTTCGCCGACTGGCCCGAGCCGGCCGGCAGGCGATCCGAATCGGAACCGTCGGCATCCACGTCCATGTCGGCTTGGAGGAGGACGGCACGCCGTTTCGTTTCCGGATGGCGCAACTGCAGGATCGTCTGACAATCGTAAAAATTGTGGCGCGAGAGAAGTTGATCCAGCCGGACCAGGTTCTCTTTCAGGATTCGCAGCTTCGTGTCGTAAAGCTCTTTGAAAAATGGCGACACGGAATCGGGCGTGATCATGGTGGCGAGACCGGGGAGCAAGCGGGGCAATTCCGGGCTCACCTTCGCCAGGTCTTCGATGGTTGCATTCGCCGCCGGAACGCGCGCGTGCATTTTCAGTTCGAGAACGTAACTCTGCGGGTCGGCTCGCTCGTCCGACGCGGCGCCACCGGGCGTCGGCTCGACGGCAGCGTGAACGGTGATGCCGCTAAACAGTCGCGCCGTATCCAATTTCCCGGTGATGACCGGGATCTTCGGCGAAGCGGCGGGCGTCGGCGTCTTTTCCGGAATTTCGATTTCGATCGGAGTTTCGGGCGCGAGCTGATGGCGGTGCCATTGTTCGAGGGAAATCCAGCGGAGCACGATCGCCGCGAGGACTGCGGCCATCAAGACGAGGACGAAATTGCGGAGCGTCCTGAGCCGAACTTTTCGCACGCCGGTTCGCTATTTCTTGATCCAGGCGACGATCGCCATGATGACGCCGATCAGACTCAGCGCCGCCATCAAACCGGCCGGCATCAGGTTACCCGTTTTCATGAAGGCCGGGATGAATCGGCCGGCGAGGAGCACCGAAACCACGCCTGCGATGATCAACCCGAGCGCGAGATTTCCCGGCAGCAAAAATGCCGCGACCAGGAGCGCGATGCCTGCGATGGCGCCCGCAATAATCGAGGCGGTGCTGCCGGCCTTCACGTAGCCGATTACGCCGCCGACAATCGTGAGCAGGCCGAAGATGATGAAATAGATTTTTGCGGGGCCGATCATGTGGATTGGTAAACCGCGCCGCCCCCTCTGTCTAGGCAGCGTGAGGTTCCCACCGGTAATATCAGCGGGCGGCCCGGAATCTTTTTCGGTGGCGCCGTTCTTACTTTATCTTGTAACGCCGAATCTCGGCGCTCTGTGCGCCGCGCTGAGGAATGGCGACAAACAGCTCATCCCGCTCCGAATTGAAGAATCCCGTTCGGGCTCCTCCCGCTGTGGGAATTTTCGCGGTTCGCCTGTACCGATCTGCGTCGGTCTGTTCGAGGACGTCGACGAAGCCTTCACCGCAAATTGTATAGAGGCGAGACCGTTTCGCGTCGTAGAAAACTTCATCGGCGTCGCCGGAGATATCGAGGGTCGTTACAACGGCTCCAGAGTCTGTGTTAAGGACGACTAGCTTCGCGGGATTGCGACAGGCGATGAAGAGCCGGTGATTGGCTTCGTCGAGGGCAATCGGGAAGTTTGCGGATGCTCCGGCTGTTTTCCATGTCGCGGTGACTTCGCCTTTGGTGCGGTCGATGACGGCCACCTGGTGCGCGCCTGGTACATTCACAAAGATTCGCCGTCCGTTTTTCTCAAGGGCAAAGGCTTCCGGATGCGCCGCCAGTTTGATCGTGCGCGTCCGCTTGCCGTCGACTGAGTTGATGACCGCGATTCCGCCATCGCCGAAGCCAACAAAGATTTCGTTCGTGGCGCTGTCGTAACGGACGTTGTCGGCATCGTCCTGCAAATCAATGGCGCCGATGAGCTCCCACGATTTCGCGTCGTAAATCTGGCACTGACCGCTTTTGTCGTTCGCGATGAGAAGCCTCCCCGCAGCGGGGAGATAAGCAATCCCCTGCGGTGCTCCGAGCCCACCGATCGAGTGAATGCGCTCGCCTTTTCGCAGGTCAATGATTTCAACGCTGTTGTTGCCCAACGCGCAGACAAACAACCGATCGCCGGCCGCGTCGATTTCGAGATGATCGATTCGGCCTTCAACTCCGGGAAGCGCGATGGTCTGCTTGAGTTGCAGGGCTTCTGAGGCGGGCTCGGCAGCGGCTAGACAGTTGCCGAGTGCTCCGATCAGGATCCCAAGAAGGAAATGCAGTCGGCAATCCAAGGCAGATGAGACGGTCAGCGCGAAGTCGTCGGGGTAACGCCTGACAATCCAGGGCCGAGCAGCGCACCTCTTATTCCGTTCGCCAAATCCTTAGCCGCGCCGCGTCCCCAGTAATGAAAGAACAGAATGCGCGGATTCTCGTGGGTCATGTGCGAGTGGATGGCCACGATGTTTATTCCTGCCTGTCGCAGCGCCTTGAGGGCGGGTTGCAATTCGTCCTCGGTCACAGCGAAGTCGCCATCGACCACGGCATTGTCATCGGTGCCCGCGAAGGCGGCCCAGGTATTTACGCCCATGTCCTTGTCGATCTTCACCCCGTGCATGGTCGCGGGCCGTCCGATCGTAAATTTCACCATTCCGTTGTTCGTTTCACCAGCCATACCGAAAATTGCGTTCAATGGCTCCGCCGAAATCGCGTTCTTCTCCGGCATTGACGCAGCGGCGAAAGAATCCTTCGGCTCCGGGTTAGCGGCGCGAACCTCTTTGATCTTGTCGTAAAGCCTGCGCACCGCGGTGGCCAGTTGCTCGATCGCGCCCTGGCCTTCAATGTGCATGAAATAGACTTTCGGGTGATCGAAGAAAAAATGGTTGTGCAGCGCGGTCACGCTCAGGCCATTTTCAAATGCGCTGGACATCGCGGCGTTCACTTCATCCTCGAAGAGGACCGTGTCCCCCATCACCATCGCCTCGCTGTGCGATCCCTGGGTGAATGCGGCCCACGTCCCCAGCCCCATGAACGGCGGCATGGTCCAGCCGTCCACTGCCACCTTTACGTCGGAGCGCGGGAACGTGACGCGGTAAACGCCTTCCTTCTCGTTCAGCTTGCCCTTGAGTCCGGTGAGTTCGTCGATCTTCGCCCCGTCGAGCCCGGCAGCGCTCGCAGGGAAGATCCCAGCGAGCGTCATCGCGATTCCGATGAGCAACCCAGCGACAGATACGGTTGCGAGTTTTGTTTTCATCTGTGTTGCTCAAGCCTACGACCCGTTCCCTTTCGCACAAGAAGCCTAGTGTCATTACGAGTGCGAATTCGGGCTTTCGACGCCGGACGCGGCGCGCACTGAGTTCCGGCTTGCGATGTTCCTTCACAGGACGCAGACTCGCCCGCAATGAAGCGCCATTTCGGTAACGGCAGGTCGATCGCGATCCTGGCCGCCGCCTTCCTTGGGCTGTTTCTTTTCACGCTCCTTCTCGCAGCCATTCCGCAACTTCACGAGCAGATCCACGCCACCACCGGTTCGCCGAACCACGAGTGCGCCGTCACGCTTCTGGCGTCCGGTCATTACCAGCACACGCCGACCGTTACCATCTCGCTCGCCCCGCCCGCGCCGCCGGCGGCGTTCGCCCACGCCTTCGCCGACTTTCGATTAGTCCGTGCGCACCTCGAGTTTTCACTGCTCGAGCACGCGCCGCCGGCAGTTTCCTGACCATTGGTGCTCCCCGCGGTTGCGGGGCGGCGGCTTGTCGCGCGTTCCGCGGGCTGCCGATCCAATGCGCGCTGAACGCACGTCCCGTTCAGAAATGTTCCCGGGCGAATCCCAGGATACTCAGGAAACAAAATGAAAAAGCTTATTCAGTTCGCGGCTGCCGTTTGCGCAACGGCGGGCGCATTCGCGCAAACGACGGAGGCGCCGTCCGGCTCGACGCCGGCAACGACAGCGGAAGTCCAGGCGTTGCGCGAGCAGGTCCAATCGCTCAAGGAAATGGTGCAGACGTTGCAGCAACAGGTCAAAGACCAGCAAGCCGCCAAAAACAATTCCGCCGCGCCGCCGCTTCCGGAAAATCCGGAACCGCAAACGGCTGAGATAACCAGTTCGCCGGTGCCGTCGGCGAGCGCGCCGCCGTTGTTCCCGACCACGGACACAGCCGTCGTGACTTCTGCTCCGCCGGTGAACGCCAATGGCACCACGACGTTCCCGACGACGGATGACTCGGTGGCGGCGAGTCCCGCGACCGTCGCGGCATCAGATACGAGTTCCTCGTTGACCCAGCCGCTCCCCATTATCGGCGGCGGTAACAACAAGAACTACATGAACATTTCCTTCGATGGATTGTTTGCGCTGGCCGCCTCGAGCGATCGGCATCTCGACCGTCTCGAAGTGGGCGATCACGATCCGCAGCAGCGCGGCTTCAATGCTCGCAATGCCGAGATCGCGCTCGACGGCGCGGTCGACCCTTACTTCCAGGGCTTCGCGAACATCGTCCTGAAGCTGGATAACAACAACGCAACCGAGATCGAGCTCGAAGAGGCGTTTCTTCAGACGACCGGCCTTCCTTTCGGCCTTCAGGTCAAGGGCGGCCAGTTCTTCGACGCCTTCGGCCGGATCAACCCGACTCATCCGCACACCTGGGAATTTGCCGATTCGCCGTTGGTCAACGGACGCCTGCTGGGACCCGATGGACTGCGCGGAGTCGGCGCCCAGGTTTCCTGGACGCTGCCGACGCCGTGGTATGCGCAGCTCATCTTCGCGGTTCAAAACGGACGCGGCGGAACCGGCTATTCGTTTCGGAACCCAGGCGAAAACGGGGTGTTTTACGGACGGATGACGATCGACCGCGACGCGAGCGCGCTCCACGACATGGTTTACGTCCCGCGGTTCGAGACCTCCTTCGATCCAAGCGCGACCCAGACCATTCTTCTGGGCGCGTCGGGCGCATTCGGAATGAATGACACCGGCGCGAATAATCACACCCAGATTTACGGCGCTGATTTTCTCTACAAATGGAAAAGCTCCCATGCCGAAGGCGGCTTCCCGTTTGTGAAATGGCAAACCGAAGCGATGTATCGCCGCTTCGAAGCCGGTCGCGGTCTCGACGATTCTTTCCCGGTCGAGGAAACCTTCCGGGACTGGGGCTTTTATTCGCAGGTCCTCTGGGGATTCAAGAAAGGCTGGGTCGCCGGAATCCGCGGCGATTATCTCCACATGCAGGAATCGGCCTTCACCGACGACGACCTGCGGCAATCGCGCTCTCGTGTTTCCGCGAACGTGACCTGGTATCCGACCGAGTTCTCGAAGATCCGGCTGCAATACAATCACGATTTCCTGGAAGCGAACGACTTCCTGGCCAGTCGCGACGTCGATTCTGTTTTCCTCCAGTTCGAATTCATCCTTGGCGCTCACGGCGCCCACAAATTCTAATGAAAAAAAACCTTTTAACTCTTTCCCTGATTCTCAGCGTCGCTCTCGCTGCTCAAGCGAAACTGAAAGTCGTTGCCACGCTTCCCGATCTCGGGTCGCTCGCCCGCGAAGTTGGCGGCGACAAAGTCGACATCAGTGTCCTCGCCAAACCGACCGAAGACTCGCACTTCGTCGATGCGCGCCCGAGTTTTGTCGTCCAGTTACGGGACGCCGATGTGCTGATCGACGGCGGCGCCGAACTGGAGATCGGCTGGTTGCCTCCGCTTCTCCAAAACGCGCGGAATCCGAAGATCGATGCCGGCAAACCGGGCCGGGTCCAGGCTTCGCAAGGCGTGCGCCTGATGAACGTGCCGACAGAGGCGACCCGCGCCGCCGGCGACGTGCACGCCCTTGGCAACCCACATTTCGTGATCGACCCGATCATTGCGAAAACCATCGCCCAACATATCGCGCAGGCTTTCAGCGCGGTCGATGCCGCGAACGCCGCCAGCTATGAGGCCAACTACAAGAAATTCGAGGCGACCATCAACGCGAAGCTCCAGGAATGGGGCGCCGCCATGCTGCCGTTCAAGGGACAGAACGTGGTCGCCTACCACGATTCCTGGCCCTACTTCGCCCACCGCTTCGGTTTGAACATCGATACCTTCCTCGAACCGAAGCCCGGCATCCCGCCGTCGCCGTCCCATCTCGCCGAGGTCATCGAGAAAATGAAGGCGCAGAAAATCAAAGCGATCATCATCGAGCCGTTTCACGACCGGAAAATCGCCGAGAAAGTCGCCACCTCGACCGGCGCGAAAGTGGTCGAGTTCGCACAGTATCCGGGAGGGCTGCCCGGGACGGATACCTACGTGAAACTGATCGACAGGCTCATCGCCAATCTGTCAGCCGCTCTCAAGTGAACCGGGAATAGAGAAAGGCACCATGGACGCCGTTTCACAATTATGGGGTTTGATGTTCTGGCCCTGTGCCGCCTGCATCCTTCTGCCATGGCTCCTCGTTTACCTGGGCCTTCACGTTGTCCAACGCGGCATCATTTTCATCGACATCGCCATGGCACAAATGGCCTCGCTGGGGATTTGCGTGGGAGTGCTCCTCAATTACGAACCGGAAAGTGTGATGTCCTACGTCCTGGGACTCGGAATGACCCTGCTCGGCGCCGCGATCTTTTCGATGTCGGCCAAGCGCGTCAGCCAGGTGCCTCAGGAGGCGATCATCGGCATCACTTACGTCGTGGCGGCGGCGGCCGCCGTCCTGCTTCTCTCCCGATCCGCGCACGGCAATGAAGAAATCCGAAACATGCTGGTCGGCGACATCACGGTCGTTAGCGCTGCTGAAGTCTGGAAATGCTTCGCTGTTTTCGTCGCGGTCGGGATCGTCCATTTTATCTTCCGGAAAAACTTTCTGCTCGTCTCCTTTCAACGCGAAGAAGCCTACCGCCTCGGATGGAGCGTGCGCTGGTGGGATTTTTTCTTCTACGCCACCTTCGGCCTTGTCGTAACGATTTTCGTCCGCGTTGCCGGCGTCCTCCTCGTCTTTAGTTACCTCATCGTGCCCGCGGTCTGCGCCGTCACCCTGGCGCGCCGAATTTCGACGCGGCTGCTGATCGGCTGGGGAATTTCTCTGCTGGGCGGCATCGGCGGCGTGTACGCCTCTATCAAAGGTGATTTCCCCTCCGGCGCCGCGATCGTCTGCACCTTCGGCCTGCTGCTCATTATTTCGTCGCTGGTCGCGCTGGGGCGGTCGCTGGTGACGCGGGAGTAGCACAGGCTACCTTTTCACCGTGCATTCGTTCCATTACCGCAACGGCGAACTCTATTGCGAAGAGGTCTCGCTCAAAGATATGGCCGACGAATTCGGCACGCCCCTCTACGTCTACAGTGCGGGGACAATCCTCGATCACTATCGCCGGCTCGATGCCGCCCTTGCGCCGCTCGATCACCTGGTCTGTTACGCCGTCAAAGCCAATTCGAACGGCGCCATCCTCAAACGGCTTGCTGAAGCGGGCGCGGGATTCGACATCGTCTCGGGCGGCGAACTGTTTCGTGTGCTGAGGGCGGGCGGCGCCGCGGCCAAGTGCACTTTCGCCGGCGTGGGCAAATCTCGCGAGGAAATCGAATATGCGCTCGAAGCAGGCGTCTTCAGTTTCAACGTTGAAAGCGAAGCGGAACTGGAATTGATCGATCGCGTCGCGGGCGGCAAAGGCGTTCGCGCGCCGATCGCGTTGCGGGTCAATCCGGACATCGATGCCGGGACGCATCGCTACGTTTCGACCGGACGGAGCGAGAACAAGTTCGGCATCGCCCTGCATCGGATCGCGGCCGTCTACGAAAAAGCGGCGAGGTGGCCGAACATCCGGATTCGGGGGCTCCAAATGCACATCGGTTCGCAGATCACGGCCGCGGCGCCGTTCGCGGCCGCCATCGCGAAAGTGGCGCCGCTGATCAAAGAGCTGAAACAACAACACGCCCTGGAATTTTTCAGCGTCGGTGGCGGGATGGGAATCATCTACCGCCACGCGCTCGAAAGCGGCTCGGGAAAGTGGTGGCACGATCACGGCGGTGAAGAATCCGCCTTCAGCGTGGCCGATTACCGCGACGCCATTGTTCCGCCGCTCCGCGAGATCGGATTGCGAGTGCTGCTCGAGCCCGGCCGGTTTCTCGTCGGCAACGCGGGCGTGCTCCTGACTCGTGTCCGTTACGTCAAGCAAACCGAGCAGAAAAAGTTCGTCATCGTCGATGCCGGGATGAACGACCTGATCCGGCCGGCGCTTTACCAGAGTTATCACGAGATCGTGCCGGTTCGGGAACCGTCGACGATCGCGCGGGAGAGCGTCGATGTGGTCGGCCCCGTCTGTGAGAGCGGCGATTTCTTCGCCCAGGACCGCGAGCTTCCGGCCATGAACGAGGGAGACCTGGTCGCGCTCATGAGCGCGGGCGCCTACGGGTTCGCGATGGCGTCGAACTACAATTCCCGGCCGTTTCCCGCCGAAGTGCTCGTCGAAGGTGACCGCGCTTCACTGATTCGCCGCCGCCAGACAATGGAGGATCTGGTTCGCGAAGAAATTTGATCACCTACTCGTGCTCGTGCTCATGCTAGTCATCGTGCTCGGGTTTCATTAGCCTCGATCACGAGCAGGAGCAGGAGCACGATTACGAAAGGGAAGGATGCAGGCCGAGTTGCAACAGGTCCGATCCCAGCATAAATACTGCTCCCACCATTTCTCGATGAAACGACTGCTTCTGATCCTGATTTTCCTGGCGATGTCCCTCGTCCGCCAGGCGCCTGCCGCCGCGCCGATCAACGGCGAATATGTGCTGCTCGTGGGCGGTCCGTCCTTGATGGTGTGGGAAAAATACAAACTCCAGCCGCACGACCATTGGTGGGCGAATTTCATCCGGGCAGCCCGGATTCGGACCGAGCAGATCCGCGCCACCGCTCCCGACGCGAAAATCACCTGGCTGGTTTATCGCCAGGGCTACAAGGACCGCGCCGCCCAGGAAAAACAGGACCTGTTTGGTTTTATCGAATCCGTTCGGGACAAGTTTAACCTGAACCTGGTTTATTTTGGGAACGGCAACGACGTCATCAACTATCTCAACAGCGACACCCAGAAGGTGGTCGACTTCGAATACTTCGGCCATTCCAACGCGAAGTGTTTCATGTTCGATTACAGCAGCAACATCGAGAGCGCCTGCAAATCGTGGCTCCACGAAGACGAGCTCAAGAAAATCAGCCCGCGGGTCTTTGCCCGGGGCGCGTTTGCGAAAAGCTGGGGCTGCCATACCGGGGAGAGCATGTCCAAGAAATGGTACGCGGCGACCGGCATCCCGATGTGGGGCGTGATCGGCAAGACCCAATACATGATGGACGAGCTGCCCGTCATCGTCGGCCAGAACGCCAAGTGGGTGACGCGGTAGGGCGCGTAGCGCGCCCGGACGTCGGAAGTCAGAAGTCAGAGATCTGATGTTCCTTTCTTCCCCGACCTCCGACCTCCGACCTCCGACCTCCGACCTCCGACCTCCCGACCGCCGACCGGCTGACCTCTGTTTTCCTTGACCGCTTCCGGCACGTTTCGCTAGCTTGCGAATCGTGAAAGCGCTCTTCGCTTCGCTCCTCTGTCTCGTCTTCGCCGCCTCCCAATCGTTCGCAATCAAAGGCGGTCCGCCGTATCCGGCCGGCGCGAACCTGGTCGGCACCTACGCCGGCGTCCTCCAAGGGGTTTTCGATCCGACGACGCCGAGCTCCAGCAATAGCGTCGGAGTATTTTCCATCGGTGTTCCAAAAACCGGGAACGCGACCGGTCCGTTCGTGATGTTTTCCCGCGGCCGCGTTTTCAGCGGCACGATTTCGGGCACCGCCGATCCGACAAAGGCGACGATCAAGGGCGTTTTAAACGCGACTTTCAACTTCAGCGTCTCGCGCGTGCTCATCGATTCTGACGGAAGCACCCACATCGAAACCGTTCCCGTAACGGCCCACGCTAACGGTCCCCTGGACGCGACTGCAGCGGCGGCGAAATCTGCCCGAACGTTGTCAGCGTCGACCACGATTCTTCGGGGCACGGCAATCTTGAATATCTCGGAAGGCCAGGTGAACGCGAGCAACGACCCTATCATCGTCAGCATCCTTTCGCTGTCGGTTTCCGGATACAAACAATCCGACGCCGCGCCGATCGGCACCGGCGGTTAACACGGCGGCGTCCGCGACCCCGTGATCTCGCAGCCGGCTCTCCGTCGCGGCTTCACCCTGCTCGAATTGGTCATCGTCATCGCGATCGTGGCGATCCTCGCCCTCCTCGCCGTTCCGTTTATTTCGAACATGCGCGAACGGGCCCAGCGAGTGCAGTGCGCCGCGAACCTGAAGAACCTCGCCGTCGCCGCGAATCTTTACCTTCAGCAGAACAACGACGTCTGGCCGCAAATTCGTCCCGGCGCTGCGGGCGACGCATCGGAAGATTACGCGAACGCCTGGATCGCCGCGCTGGAGCCGTTCGCCGTCACCCGCAAAACCTGGATTTGCCCGACGATGCAGGCCGGCCTCGGCAACCCCGATTACTCAACAGCTGATAACGCCCGAATCGACTATTTCGCCACGACGTTCGACGACAAACCGGGCACGTCCCACGAATGGCCCCGCCAACCGTGGTTCATCGAAACTGGCAGCGTCCACGGAAACGGCAACCTGATCATCTTCACCGATGGCAGCATCAGCGACCTGAACACGGTGATGCAGAGCGCGGGCTCCGGGAAGTAGTTGGGACGGCGAAAACGGAAGAACTTTGCCTTGCACGTTCGCCCTTTATCTGACAAGGTTCGCGCCCTTAATCCGCCTGGTGCCACGCGTTTCCCCGTGCCCGTAATGAATCGATTCTCGAAACTAGCGTTTCTCTTCGCCGCGACATGGCTGCCTGTCGTGGCTGCCTTCGCCGGGCCGAATACGGTCCAGTTCGATCCGACCAGTTACACCGTGAACGAGAACGCGGGAACGATCACTCTCACCATCACGGCCACGCGACTCGGCAATGCGAACGAACCAATCGCGGTCGACTACGCCACCCGCAACGGTAGCGCGTTGGCAGGCGAGGATTACGTCACCACCAACGGAACAGTCAACTTCGGCCCGGGCGAGACGTTCAAGCAGATCCAGATACAGATTCTCAACGACACGCTGCTCGAGAATGCAGAGAATTTCTTTGTCGATCTGACCAATCCGCAACCTCCGGCCACTACCGTGCTCAACCCCGATCCGGCAAGGAGAACGGCGACAGTCACCATTGCCGATGACGATTCGGGCAGCAGCAGATTTCAGTTCGGCAGCGCCAACTATTCGGCGAACGAAGGCGACGGTTTCGCCCAGCTGACTGTGGTCAGGTCCGGCGGCACTCAACTTGTGGCGAGCGTCAATTACACGACAAACAACGGCAGCGCTCAAGCCGGCCAGGACTACACCGGCGGCGCTGGAACGCTCACCTTTAATTCAGGCGAGACGTCAAAGACCATTTCCGTGCCGATCACGGACGACGCCTTTGTCGAAGGCGACGAAAACTTCATTGTCACCCTCTCATCGCCCAGCTTCGGCGCGACGATCGGCACGCCCTCGACGGCAACCGTGACGATCGTCGACAACGATGGGGGCTCGACCGTCCAGTTCAATCCAACCAGCTACACCGTAAACGAAGCCGCTGGCCAGGTAGTTCTCACCGTCGTCGCAAATCGCCTGGGTAATCCGGGCAGTTCCATCAGCGTGAATTATGCGACCAGAGATGGGACTGCGGCCGCCGGTCAGGATTATGTGCCGGCTTCCGGCACGATCACGTTCGGCAGCGGCGAAACGCAAAAGCAGATCGTGGTGCAAATCCTGAACGACTCGCAGCTCGAGAACGTGGAAAACTTTTTCGTCGACCTCAGCAATCCACAAGGCGCCATCCTGAAGACCGACGGATCAAGCACGGCAACCGTGAACATCGCGGATGACGATTCGGGCACGAGCACGATTCAATTCAGCTCCGCCTCCTACTCCGTGAATGAAGGTGGGGGATCGATCGCTCTCACCGTCGTGCGTTCGGGTGGGGTTCAACTGGCCGCGAGCGCAAATTACGCGACGGCGAACGGCACCGCCCAGGCTGGCTCGGATTACACCGCTGCTTCCGGCTCCGTGAGCTTCGCTCCCGGCGAAACCCAAAAAACAGTCATCGTCGGGGTGAACGAAGACTCGTTCGCGGAAGGCGATGAGATTTTCACGGTGGCGTTGTCGAACCCATCCGCCGGGGCGACGCTGGGCAGTCCAGGCAGCGCGACGGTTACCATCGTCGATAACGACACAGGGTCGACCATCCAGTTTAATCCGACGTCTTACACGGTGAATGAGGCCGCGGGCCAGGTCGTTCTCACCGTGACCGCAAATCGCCTTGGAGATGCGAATACGCTCATCAGCGTCAACTACGCGACCCGCGATGGCAGTGCGACCGCCGGTCAGGATTACGGACAGCAATCAGGCACAATCGTTTTCGGCAGCGGCGAGATCCAGAAGCAGATAACGATCGGGATCAGCAACGACACTTTGTTAGAGAACGCGGAAAACTTTTTCGTCGATCTCGCCAATCCGCAAAATGCCAGCTTGAAGAGCGACGGATCGAACACCGCGACCATCACAATCGCGGATGACGATTCCGGCACGAGTACGATTCAGTTTAGCTCGGCGAGCTATTCGGTAAGCGAAAGCGATGGGGCGGTTACTCTCACCGTCGTCCGGTCGGGCGGCGTGCAGCTCGCCGCGAGCGCAAACTATACGACGGTCAACGGCACGGCGTCGTCCGGTTCCGATTACACGGCTACTTCGGGCACCGTGAATTTCGCGCCCGGCGAAACGCAAGAAACAATCGTCGTGTCCATTAACGACGACGCGTTCATCGAAGGGGACGAAAGCTTCAGCGTCACCTTGTCGAACCCCTCGGCCGGCGCGACGCTCGCCAGCCCAAGCAGTGCGGGCGTCACCATCAAAGACAACGACGGCGGCGGGAACACCATTCAGTTCAATCCTGCAACCTACAGCGTGAAGGAAACGCCGGGGAATAGCACCGTCACTTTGTCGATCACCGCGAAGCGCCTGGGCGACCCGAGCACAACCATTTCGGCCAGCTACACGACGAGCAATGGAAGCGCTACCGCGGGATTCGATTACACTGCGGCGAGCGGAACGGTGGTCTTCGGGCCGGGCGAAACGCTAAAGACAATCAGCGTCACGGTTCTTGATGATAATCTAATCGAGAATTCCGAGAACTTTTTCGTGACTCTGACCGGCGCAACCAATGCGAGTATCACGGGTTCGCCCGCAACCGTCACGATCGCCGATGATGATTCGCCGACGGCCACGATCGGATTCAGCAAACCTTCGTACGACGTCGATGAAGGGGCTGGATTTGTAACTCTTACGATAACTCGTTCAGGCGGGCTCGGATTCGCGGCCGTAGTGCACTACGAGACGAGCGATCAGAGTGCCGTCGCTGGCAAAAATTATGTCGCGAGCAGCGGCAATGTCACGTTCGCGCCGGGCGAGACGTCGAAGAACATTAACGTTTCGATCATCGACGAGGGCGACACCGACCCCACCCTAAAGTTCGTTGTCACCTTGACCGATCCGAACGGGACGGCCTTTGTGGGCGGCCAGAGCACCGCCACCGTGAATATTCTGGATAACGACGCTAATACGTTTCGGTTTTCATCGGCCAATTACACCGTAAACGAAGGGGCCGGTTCCGTGACGCTGACGGTCGAAGTCGTTCGCTCCGGTGATTCGGCGAAGGAAATCTCGGTGGACTTTGTGACCGTCGACGGAACGGCCAGGGCGGGGACGAAATACACGCGCACGGAAGGCAAGCTGACTTTCGGCGCGAACGTGACGTCCCAAACCATCACCGTCCCGATCATCGATGAACCGTTCATTGAAGGAACCACGACCTTCGGAGTTGTGCTGGCTAATCCGCTGCCATCCCCGGCCCGCATCGGATCGCCCAGTTCGGCCACGGTTACGATCATCGATAACGATGCGCGGACGTTTCAGTTTTCGTCGTCGACCTACACCGTCGCCAATTCGAGCGGCGCAGTAAACGTCACGGTGCTTTTCTCGCGCGCTACCGATCCGAACGGCACGTTCACGGTGGACTTCACGACAATGGACGGATCCGCGGTAGCAGGTCGCGATTACACGGGAACATCGGGAACGCTCACGTTCGCGCCCGGCGAAACGTCCAAGACGATCACGATTCAAATCACGCCCGAACCAGCCGGACAGCCGACGCGGCAGTTCAAGGTGGTTCTTTCCAACCCGAGCACCGGCGCTGTCCTCGGCCAGAACTCGGTCGCGACCGTTACCATCACGAATCCGGATTTTTCCACGAAGCTCTTCAACATCTCGACGCGCGGCCCTGTGCAAAGCGGCAATGACGTGATGATCGCGGGATTCATCGTGCAGGGAAATTCCGAGAAGCGCCTGGTCTTTCGCGGAATGGGCCCATCACTTACTCAATTCGGCGTTCCGAGTGCAATCGCCGACCCGACTCTGGCCGTGGTTGATTCCAACGGAACCCAATTAGCGTTTAACGACGATTACACTTCTGCCTCGGCGCAGGATCGGCAGACCCTCGCCGACAATGGCCTGACGCCTGGCAACTCCAAAGAATCCGCGATTGTGGCGACGATCTTCCCCGGCACTTACACGGCGATCCTGCGCGGAAAAGCGAATGGCGTCGGCCTTATCGAACTCTACGACATCAGCAACGACTTGAGCACGAAGCTCGTGAACATATCCACGCGCGGCAAAGTGGAGATCGGCGACAATGGCGCGATGATCGCGGGGTTCATCGTCGCGGCGCCCCAAAATCAGCCCGGCACTGTGCAACGGGTCGCGATTCGGGCGCTCGGGCCGAGCCTGAAGAATTTTGGAGTCGAGGATGCGTTGGCTGATCCGACTCTCGACATTTATCGCGGATCGCAGTTGATCTTATCGAACGATAACTGGACGACGAATTCGCAGGCGAACCGGCAGATTCTTCAATCGAGCGGGCTCGCTCCTACAAACGACAAAGAAGCCGCTCTGGTGATGGATTTGGATCCCGGCAGTTATTCGGCGGTCGTGCGCGGCAAAGGCAATCTCACCGGCGTTGGCCTGGTGGAAGTATATAATATCACTCAGTAGGGCCCCTTCTGTAGCCGCTTCGCTGTGCGAAGCGCCGGGAGAATTCGTCGCAGCATCCGGCGCCGCCCACAGGGCGGCGGCTACAGCCCTTCGACGATTTCCCGGAGGAGGCCGGGACCGCGGTAGACGTAACCGGTGTAGACCTGGAGCAATTGCGCGCCGGCTTCGAGTTTTTCGCGAGCGCTTGCGGCATCGAAAATTCCCCCGGATGCGATAATCGGGAGCCGCGAACGCGAGCGAATCGCGCGCACAAACTCGCTCGACTTCGCGAACAAGGGACGGCCGCTCAAACCGCCGGTTTGATCGCGTGGCTGGGGAATGGCGGAATGGTCGAGGGTGGTGTTGGTGGCGATGATTCCGGCGATACCATTTTGCTCCGACGTCGCGATGATCTGTTCGAGGTCGGACAGGGAAAGATCGGGCGCAATTTTTAGCAGGACCGGCTTCGCAGTGCGTTCGTTTTCGCGGCGAACAGCGCGGAGAAGTTGCTCGAGGGCGTTGTGTTCCTGCAGCGAGCGCAGCCCGGGGGTGTTTGGCGAACTGACGTTGAGGACAACGTAATCGGCGAGCGGGGCAAGCAGACGAAAGGAATAGAGATAATCGCGCACCGCTTCCTCGATCGGCGTAACCTTGGATTTGCCGAGGTTGATGCCGACAGGAATGGCCGGCCAGCGGCCGCTCCCGCGCAAGGCGCGCAGCCGCGCGGCAATGACGTCCGCGCCGTCATTGTTGAAACCGAGACGATTGATGAGCGCCTGTTGTTCGGGATAGCGGAAAATGCGCGGCTTTGGATTTCCTGGCTGCGGCTTCGCCGTGACGGTGCCTACTTCGACGAAGCCGAACCCGAGCGCGGCCCAGGCTGGAATGGCAACGCCGTTTTTGTCGAAACCGGCGGCGAGGCCGACGGGATTCGGGAATTCCAGACCGAACACGTTCTTTGGATTCGGCGGAGGTTTGAAGCGTTCGAGCTGGCGGAGCGCGGCGAGCGAGTGGGAAGCGGCGCCCAGCGTGCGGATCGCGACATTGTGTGCGGCCTCCGCTGAAAGGGAGAACAAGGCTGGCCTAACGAGATGTTGGTAGACTGTGCCGGCGTTCATTTGCCGATGCAGAACTGGGCGAAAATCGCATCGCGGATTTCCTCGGTGTTCGCGCCGCCGGTGATTTCATCGAGCGCGACCAGGGCGGCGCGCAAATCCAGCGCGACATATTCGGGCGAGAGAGCGGATTCCATCGTGCCGGCGGCGAGGTCGCAGGCAGTGAGGACGCGGCGCAGGCAATCGCGATGGCGGGCGTTGATCGCCACCCCGCTCTCCGGCCGCAAATGTTTCTCCGAGATCTTCGCGATCACGGCTTCTTCGAGACCGCGCAGTCCGTCGGCGGACAGGCAGCAAATCCGAAGGGCGTCGGCGTCGCCCCAGTCGGGATGTTCCGGCAGGTCGCTCTTGTTGAGAAGAACCAGCTCGCTCTGCTCGGGCGGGTTCGTTCCGAAGCCTTTCGGTTTTGCGGTGCTGCGATCGAGAACGTGAAGAAGCAGGTCCGCGCCGGTGAGCGACTTCGTCGTTCGCGCCATTCCTTCCCGCTCGATGTCGTCATTAGAATCGCGCAGCCCGGCGGTATCGAGCAGGCGAACTGGAATGCCGCGCAGGTTGATGACTTCCTCGATCGTGTCGCGGGTCGTGCCCGGTCTCTCGCTGACTATGGCCCGTTCGTAACCGAGGAGGCGATTGAGCAGGCTGGATTTCCCGGCGTTCGTCGGGCCGTAGATCACGACGCGAAGACCCTCGCGCAAAATCCTCCCCTGATCCGCGGTGGCGATAAGATTGCGAATTTCCTCGCGAACGGTCTCGAGGCGCTGGCGCAGGCGCGCGCCTTCATCGGGCGCGATGCCTTCTTCTGGAAAATCGATGGCTGCTTCGAGATGAACGAGGAGATCGACGACGTCCGCTCGAATCGCGGCGATCTTTTCCCCGAGCCGGCCTTCGAGTTGTTCATGGGCGGAGCGCAACGCGAGATTGGTCCGGGCGCGGATTAAATCCATCACGGCTTCTGCCTGGGTCAGGTCCATCTTGCCGTTCAGAAATGCCCGCTCGGTAAATTCGCCCGGACGCGCGCCCCGCGCGCCGGCGGCGAGACATGCTGCGAGCACGTCGGCGGTGATGAGAACTCCGCCGTGACAACTAATCTCCACCAGGTCTTCGCCCGTATAACTCGCCGGCGCGCGGTGGACGGTCAGCATGACCTCATCGATCGCGCGACCGTCCTGGACAATTTTTCCGAGGCGTTGGGTGTGCGATGGAAACTCGGAGGGCTTTCCGTTGCCGGAAAAAATGCGGTCGGCTACGGAGATGGCTTCCCGGCCCGAGAGTCGCACCACGGCGATGGCGCCTTCGCCCACTGGAGTAGAAATGGCAGCCATGGTCTCGGCCGCGAGGCTCGCGCCGTCCGGCTCCATGCTCATGCTGCCGGACTCGCGAGGATCTCCTTCAAGGCCGCAATGCATCGCCGGTTCTGTTCCATTGTGCCAGTCGAAATCCGGACCCACTCCGCCAGGTTGTAGCCTTTAAGCGCACGCACGATGATGCGGCGCTGAAGGAGGGCGCGAAAAATTTTCGCTCCATCCCCCACGTTAACGAGGATAAAATTCGCCACGCTCGGCACATGGCGAAGTCCGAGCGCCGCGAATTCCTTTTCAAGGTAAGCTCGCCCTTCATCCGTGACGCGTTTGGTGGCGCGCCGATGTTGCTCGTCATCCAGCCCGGCGAGCGCCGCCTCCTGGGCGAGGCCGCTCACGTTAAAAGGCTGCCGGGTCTTGTGCAGCACCTGGATCAACTCGGGGCGCGCAATCCCATAGCCGACCCGCAGACTGGCGAGTCCCTGGATTTTCGAGAACGTGCGCAGAGTCACGACATTCCGGCCGGCGCGAATGAAGCGCACAGTGTCTGGCGGGTTGTCGAGGTATTCGTAATACGCTTCGTCGAAGACGACTACGATCTGCAGTGGAACGCGTTCCATGAAGCGATCCAGCTCTTGCTGATCCAGAAGCGTGCCTGTTGGATTGTTTGGGTTCGCGATAAAGATGAGCCGGGTTTTCGGAGTGATGGCAGCAATGATCCCATCGAGATCATGGCGAAAATCGGGACTCGGCACTTCGATCGTGCGCGCGCCAAAACCGGCAGCCACCAGCTTGTAAACGACAAAGGCGTGTTCGGAGGTGACGATATCGTCCCCGCGATCGAGAAACCCGTGCCCGAGGAACTCGATAATTTCATTCGAGCCGGCGCCAAGAATAAGCTGATCGCGACTGACGTTTAATTTGCTGGCAAGCGCTTCGCGCAAATAAAAGCCGCCGCCATCCGGATACAGATTCGCGGACTGGAGCGCCGCCTTCATGGCCGCGAGCGCTTTCGGTGAGGGACCGAGCGGGTTCTCATTCGACGCGAGCTTGATGATTTCCTCCGGGCGCGCGCCGATTTCGCGCGCGGTTTTCTCGATTGGTTTGCCCGGTTCGTAGACCGGGAGATCGCGCAGCTGCGGATTGGCCAGGTCCCAGATGGATGACATGCGGCGAAACCTTAGCTGGATTCCAACGGATTGGGAAAGAAAGACGGCGGTTTGTAAACCGCCGCTCGTTGGAGGAACCTTGGCGCGTTATGAACAGCTTCCAGTTTCTCGCCGAGACTCACGTGTTCGGGATTTTGATTCACCCATGGAAAATTGTCGGGCTCACAGGCAGCCTCGTGTTCGGCTTGCGGTTCGTCATCCAGTGGATCGCCTCGGAACGCGCGCGGAAAAGCGTGATCCCTTTCGGTTTTTGGGAATGCAGCGCGCTCGGCAGCCTGCTGATGCTCAGTTATTTTGCGATTTACCAGCGCGACTCCGTGGGCGTGCTGAGCACGGCCATGCCGTTGCCCATCTATCTGCGGAACCTCTATTTCCGCTACACGCACCGCGACCCCCAGCACCCGGGGAACGCGCCGCGACCGCCGCAGTAAGCAGCGCTTTACGGCATCCGTCGGCCTGCCTAAACTGCGTGCTTCCATGGTCCGGCGCGAGCAAATCATTTACCTCGATAACAATGCGACGACGCAGCTCGATCCCTCAGTGATCGAGGAGATGTTGCCGTTTCTGACCGACTACTACGGCAATCCCTCGAGCGGTTACACTTTCGGCCGCCAGGTCCGTCGCGCGATCGATCTGGCGCGGGAACGCGTCGCCGCTTTGCTCGGTTGCGAACCCGGGGAGATTGTCTTCACGAGTTGCGGAACGGAGTCGAACAACGCGGCTGTAAACTCAGCGCTCCAGCTCGATCCAAACCGCCGCCACGTCGTCACCACCGCAGTCGAACACAGCGCGACCAAGCGCCACTGCGAAACGATTGCCGCAGCTGGCGGCTCGGTTACGGTCGTCGGGGTAGACGCCGAGGGGAACCTCGATCTCAACGAGCTCGAGCGAGCCATCACCCCGAACACCGCGATCGTGTCGATCATGTGGGCCAACAACGAAACCGGCGTCTTGTTCCCAGTCGAAAAAATCGCCGAGATCGCACGCCGGAAACGAGTGCTGTTCCATACCGATGCGATCCAGATCGTTGGAAAGATTCCAATCCGCCTCAGCGATATGACGATCAACTCGCTCGCGCTTTCCGCTCACAAATTGCATGGGCCGAAAGGTGTGGGCGCCCTTTATGTGAACAAGCGATCGGCGTTCAGGCCGCTGGTGATCGGTGGCAGCCAGGAGAACAACCGGCGAGCCGGAACCGAAAACGTGGCGTCGATCGTGGCGTTAGGAAAGGCGGCGCAATGCGCGAGCGCAGCGTTAGTTGAGGAAAACAGTCGAGTGCGCCGGATGCGGGATCGTTTTGAGATGGAAGCGCTAGAGCGAGTGCCGGACACGTTCGTGAATGGCGACCGGGCGGCGCGATTGCCGAACACGTCGAACCTCTCTTTTATCGGAATCGAATCGGATGCAGCCCTGGTGATGTTCGATCGCCATCATCTTTGTTGCTCGGCTGGGTCCGCCTGCCGCACCGGTTCGATGGAGGCATCTCACGTCCTACGCGCGATGAGCGTTTCACCCGAACGCGCGCGGGCCAGCATGCGTTTTTCCTTCGGACGCTTTAACACCGAGGCCGATGTCGACAAAGCCCTGGAAATTATCCCGGCCGTTATTTCGAAGCTGCGGGCGCTGTTGCCCGCCACCGCAGCTAGGGCTTGAGCGCGGGCGGCGTGGAAACGCCGACTTTTTCTTTGCGCCGCCGATGGACGAACACCATCAAGCCAGCGGCTACCAGGCAGCTGACGACTGAAGCTGCGGCGGGATTGATCTCCGGCACGGGCGTGAAGGTAATATCGCCAATCGCTATGTCCTGATAGCGCGGCGCGCCGGCCGTGTTGCCGAAACTGAAGAACACGTCCGTGATCAAGGTCGACCCGAAGCTGATGGTCACGTTGCCATTGGCGCTGTTATTAGCCGCGCCCGCATTGCCGGAAAGCTCCTGCGACAGGCCACCAGGGGTCCAGGTGACGGTGACGGCGGAGCCCACATTGGTGATCGTGGCCGCAACGTGGGTTCCATCCGGGGCGACGCCGTAGATGTCACTGATAACATCCGCGTTGGTAGTAATGTCGATGTCGAAAATGGTGAAGGAAACGTTAGTCGCTCCAGGCGTATTCAGGGCACCGTTGCCCCCGGTGAAACTAATCTGGACTGTGCATGCGCTCTTGGTGTGGAGGTTGGCGGCAAGCATCAATGAATTTTCCGCGGGCGACAGGCCCCCCGTTAGCGTCTGATTAACGACCGGACTCTGCGTGCCTGACGTGGGATCGTTCGCCCAGATATTGGCCTGCTTCGAAGTGATTTGAACGGTGATATCGTTCATGGCATCGCCATTCAGATCGTAGGAATTACTCAGGTCGCCAGGCGCCCAGGCGGCGCCGTCCCAATCCAAAACGAGCGCGCGGGCGGGTGCCGCAACGAACATGGCAAGGGTGAGCGCGCCAATCAGGGAGAAGCGCCGGGGAAAAAATTTCATCTATAATTTCCATAAGCTGCTTCTGGGCCACGGTCCGCCGAAACTCAGCCAAACCGTTGCAGGGCTGGTTATTCCGGGCTGGGAGGAAAACGGGGGCTCCAGCCGGAATTATCTGAAAATCCGGTCGGCGTCGGCGTTACACCAAGCTCGCGCGCAATTCGCTGATGACGCCGACGAGCTCCCCAGCTTTTCCGGGTTTATCGATCACGCGATCGACTCGGAGGTCGGTATAGCGCTGGCGATCTTCGGAGCTGAGGGCATTAGCGAAAACAATGATTTTGCCCGCAAAGCCGACCGAGCGCGCTTGCTCAACCAAGCCAAACCCATCGAGCCGCGGCATCCTCGTATCCGTCACGATCAATTGAAAGAAACCGGGATCTTCCGCGAGCCGCGAAACCGCAGCGCGCCCATCGGTGACGACTTCGACGTGGTGCCCCGCAGACTCCAGCGTTTTGGATAGCATGTCGAGAACAAGGACATTGTCATCGGCACAAAGCACACGAAGCGACTGCTGGGGCTCCATCATCGGAAAATGCGTATCGTCGAAAGTGCGGCTTGAGCCGAGCCCGGGCTCATTCTCGCGCGGGGACTACGCCGGCCGGCGGCGCTGGCGCCAGAGGCCGCCGCCGATCACCAGTCCAAGCAGTGCGATGACTGGGATGAGCGCGCTCATCTCCGGCACGGCGGGCAGATCGGCGCGGACGGCGACAGGAAGAACGTCGTCCGACATGGCGAGGACCGAGTAATAATTAAACTGACCGAAGCCGGGGATGGCGACGAATTGATTGTCGAAAGCGCTGCCGAAAACTCCCGACACTTGGGTTCCGAGCGTCCCGAGCGTATTCGAGCCGAAAATTGTGAAGCTCTCGTTCGCCTGAATGCTTCCTACGCTCAGTTGACCGTTAAACATGCCGGCGGCCAGCGCTGCCGTAAAATCGAATTGAATGAAGTGAAGACCCGCTTGGAGCTCGTTGTTTGGCGTGTTGACAAGGCCCAGGCCCGTTTCCACCGCCCCGCCGATTTGTGGAACGTTCTTGTAGAATAGATCGTGCGCGGTACCGATTCCAGAATGGTTATCGAACCCGTAGGCTGTAATTGAAAAGCCTGAACTCGTGAACGTGTGGCTGCTCCCGCCGACAGGAGTATTCTGATCATTCGGGTTCAGGTCCCACACGATTGTCGCGCGGGCCGAGGCAATGACGATGAGGAACAAGAAGGCGCACAAAACGCCGGCGATTTTGCGAGAAGGATTATGCATGGAATTTTTCTCCGTTTTCCGTTAGTTCGCCGTCAGGTATGCCGCCGGTCGCATAATTGTGTCAATAAAAAATTACCGTAAATAATTGGGCGGATGGCGACCGAATCAGGCCGGGCCGGCCCCCGAAAGAAACCGTGCACCGCGGCTTTCTGCTGTTACGATGACGTGGAACACCGAGATTTGCCCTATGGAACGCACCAAGGCCCGCATCCTGCACGTTGACGATCACCAGGACACACGCCTGATGATGGCCGCGCTCTTGCAGGATTGCGGTTACGGGGTTCTCACCGCTGGCAGTGTGGCGGAGGGTTTGGAACTGGCGAGGGAAATCAATTTCGATCTCTACATTCTTGATGTGCGTCTGCCCGACGGCACGGGCGTAGAACTCTGCCAAAAATTACGCGCGCTCAACTCAAAAATTCCAATCCTTTACTACTCCGCCTACGGCGACGAGGCCGACCACCAGAGTGCCCTGGACACCTGCGGCGACGCCTACCTGAAAAAGCCAGTGTGCATCGCAGATATTCAGGAAACGATCGCCCGATTGCTCGACGCTGCGAGCCAATAGCGCCGAAGAAGTTATTGGGGGCACCGTTGCGGGTCGGTCGCCTCGGTCCTTCCAGTGCGCCAAAAAGTGCGAACCAATCTGCCCAGCATTCGGCGAAAATGAAATGGTCTCAGATAATGCACGTAAGCCGACCAGCGGGCCAGGGTCTCCGGGATCGTGCGGTCCCGCTGAATGTCGAGGCACAGTTCCACCAAATGATGGAACAGAACTTCCTCGGAAAACCAACGCTCCCATTCGGCGCGAGCCAGTTCGCCCATTTCTACGGCTTGGTCTTCATGCTCTTCCAGGATTGGCGGGAGCTGCGTGAAGTCTTTTTCCGGCACCTGAATGGCAAATCGCTCCCAACATGGCCCGACAGACGGCACCCAGGTATCCGCGAGGATCACCGGTACCCGTCCCATCTGCATCGTCTCGAACAACCGGATGCTGGACGGACTTAGTCCTCTCGGACAAAGGACGAATTTACTAGCCCTGGTCACGTCGGCGTAGCGGCGATCGTAATCAAGCCGTTCTTGGTGGCTCATTCTCCGATCCAGAATCCGTTCAAAGTCTTCCGCTGTGTCCCGAAAAAAGCTCCGGGGATGGCGAAGCGTGGCAAGTTTCGCGCGGACTGGCGCGTTGCGGACCGAACCCATGAAACTGAACAGATATGGAAGATCGGCCGTCGGCGGCGTGTAGGTCGTGAATTCGTTTTTCGTCCGTCCCAGGTAAAATCCGGCCCGCGTCCGGGATGTCGCCCATCTTTGTTCCAACCCCGAATAAACTCCGGGGAGAAACGGAATGACGAGGGGGTTTGCGCAGAAAAGAAAGCATTTCTCGCGGTAACGCTTAACCAGAGGATGTTTCCGGACGCGCTCGAAGTACCAGCCTCCGCCATAGAACTCGACAAAGATAATCAGGTCAGCGGCCGCGGGATCGTCGGTCTGCGAATGAATTCCGAACCGGTCGAGTGCCGCCGATTTCCGCAACTCCGATAACGGCGCCAGATTAAAATCCGTCCGGTCATCCTCCGGAGTTGCTGAGAGAAGAAACGCTCGCGCCATGTCAGCCTCCAGTCTACAGGAACTGGCGCGCCACGCGATCAAACAGTGCGGCCGACAAAATTATCGAACGTCTTCGATGTAGCTCGCGATGCGATAATCCTGGGGTATGCCCGCGGTAAGCAATTGCTTATCGAAATGCATCGTATTGTTGCCGTTGCCGGTAAAGCTTTTGACCACCATCGCGCCGATAAAGTCCGGGTTACCGTTGACTGTGAAATTCGCGTTGGGCGTATACCAGACGAACTGCTCCGTCGCCGGGCTACCCGAGCCCAGCGTGACGTCCTGGTTGGTCCCCTCGCCAATAAACCACATGTGATCAGACGGGCTGTTATTCGTGGACAGGGTATAACCAGAGAGCGTGTAGCGCGGGTTTGCGGCTACGCCGTTGTCGGTATAAGTCGGCACATACGCCTTGTTCGCCGCCGCGGTGTCAACGTTGGTGTTATCGTAGGAATCTGCCTTCCCGCTGGCGTTACCGCTAAAGTAAACCTTCAACTTCACGCCTCGCTTAACGGCGATCTTCCCAGTAACGTCGCTGTCGACGACAATGTTGACATTGGTCTCGACGACGCCGCCGGCCGGGACAGCAGGTGAACCAGTCAGGGCGGCCGCGGGATTGATGTCGACGTTACCGAGATTAGAATAATGATACCAGAATGTTGTCTGCTGCTGGTTGTTAGCCGGTTGGGTCGCGTCGCGAGACGCCACGGTCACCGCCGGAGCGGTGATATCGCCCGAGTTTTGCGCTTCATACGCGCCATGGGCCGGCACCGGCAGATTCGAGACAGGGGCGACCGGGACGTTATTATCGATTACTCCGCTGACATGGTTCTTGTCAGCGTTCCCCCCGTTTGTGGTTACATCGCCGTAAACCGTCCCATTGAAACTCGAGCCGCCATCCACCACGTTGCCGTTGCGCGCATCAGCATAGGTAGTGCACGTGGGAGTAGTCGCGCATGATTGGCCCGGGTAGGCGCCGTTGGCAGAATTGAAGCTATCGATGTATGGGAAACTGTAATTACCGCCGAGGGTTTTGACTGCTCCTTCGATCGGCATCATCGGAACCGCAACCAGCTCGACCCTGCGCGTCACCTGACCGTGATTTGGATCGCTCACCGCGACGGCGGCCTTGCCATTAGACGAGGTCGCGGCGGCCGACGGAAGGGCATCGCCGTAGCCATAGGTAGCCAGAAAATGATCGTAATTGAAATCGATCTTTCGCAGCAGACTATCGCCGTTGCCGCGCGCCCCGGTTCCCGCGCCGAAATGAGTGCCCGAACTGTCCTGTAAGGCATCGTTCATTCCCGTTCTTTTCAAGCCAAACATCTGCGCAATTCCAACCGAACGAATGCGATAGTAATAAACGCTCGCATTCCCGGGTAGACTGCCGAGCTTATCGACGGTTATCTTCGCGCTCAAATTGCTGCTCGTGCCGAAAGCCACCGCCGAGTTACCGTAGCCGACCGCGTAGTCAGGCGGAACAGCACTATTTGGATTGGGCGCGGGCGCCGAGGCATCGTTCTGGAGCCAGCCGGACGAGAAAGGTGTTCCAGGAGTGGATAAGTAAGGCTTGCGGATCTCGTTGAACGCCAGATCACCCCCGGCTTCGGCGGCATATAACGCTTCCTTCCAGGCTTTAATCGCCCTCGAGCCGGCGTTGTAACGCGTATTGGCATTTGCCAACACGGCGGCGGCGACCGCTGAAATGATAGTCAGAACACAAAGCGCGACGACGAGCGTGCTGCCTTTCTCTGGAGTGAGACCCGAGGTTAATTTCATGGTTTAGTTACCGCGGCGTTTGTTGCGGAGATAAGCAAGGGCATAAACCGTGGTTCCAGCCCTTCGAAGATCTTGTTCGGTTTGCGAACCGCCATTCTTGAAAATCGGAAGAAATGTCACCGTGCTGGTCGTGTACTCGGTGTTCGACAGTCGCCAATCCGTCGTGCTTGGAAGCAATTGGTCCGTGCTGGACGCAATCGTCGTTAATACTCCATTTTCCGTCCGCGTAATACTGTTACCGTTCACCGTATACACCACCACGATGCCCCCAATACTTACGGTAAGGTTGCCTTCATCAGCGGTAGCCGCCGCAGAGAGATTCGCTGTAGTGGTGTTGGTCACGGACGCTATGGTTGCGCCGGCGGGAATGCCGGCGCCAACAATTTGGCGCCCCACATCGGCGGCCTGAAAATAGGCGGTGCTCGATGTGATGAGAGTCGACCCAGTGGTAACAAATGCGTCCATCACCGTGCGGTATCCGTCGCCATAGATGCTGATCCACTGGTTGCTCGCGGATCCAGTCGCGGTCTTCGACATCGTAATGGAAGTGGGGCTGTTGACCGCGCTGATTGTAGTTCCGCTCTGGATTTTCGAGCCCGTGATTGGATTACCCACGTCGACGTTGGTAAAAGCGGCTGTAGCCGAAGTCAGAGTTGTCGAAGCATTAGTGGTCACACCATCCGCTACCGAACGAGTACTGCGCGTGCCATAATCTACAACGGCTTTGTAAGGCGGTCCCACCACAACAGGCTTCCGGCGTTGACCGATTGTTGTCGAATCCGTCACCGCCTCTGGATCTCCGCTTTGGATAATGTAGTTAGGAATGATGCATGTTACCGTCTTAAGATCGGCTGAAGTTGTGACGCTGTAGCTCCGCTTCACATCCCGGGACAAATAGTCGATAATACGAATCTGCTGCATGTGCGTGGAAAAATAATCGTCGGAAGCCGCGTTGGCGCGGTTCAAAGCGGTCGCAGCTGCAAACAATCCCGCAAGGATAAGTGTTGCCGCGGCGGTCGCGACCATCGCTTCCCCCAAGGTAAAGCCACCTTGATGATTAGGGCGTAAGTTCATCATTTTTTGGTACCCGCGCATACGATGGTGGAACTGCTTTCGGTTAGGGCGCGTCCGCCAAGCACCGAGTTCCAGCTATAAGTCACATCCACCTGAACAGCGGTTGCCGCACTCAGGCTGCTTCCACCCGTCCAGATAACGCTGGGCGTAACATTCGTGTCCGAGAACGGCGCGGAGCTCCACTTCGCACCCGGCTGGCGAACATAGGTAACTTTCGGCGTGGTGACGGTCGTACCAGACATGGTACTGATCGTCACTGTTTCCTGTGCATTCGAGGCCAATGGGGACGTGTTGGAAGGCACCGTCAGGTTACGGCGTTGCGGCGGACTCGGGGAAGGCGATGCCGCCGGAATGGCCGGCGTGACTGCCATGTAAGTAGGATCAATCAGACTCGTGAAATCCGTGCCGCGGATTTGTTCGATGCGGTCGTGAACGCATTCCACCGCGGTAATATTCTCCTTGCTCGATGAAATGTAACGGATGCACAGACCGGTCACTTCGAAAATGCCCGAAAAGAAAATCCCCATGATAATCGCCGCGATCATCAACTCGGGGAGAGTTACGCCTGCTTGGTGTGCACTTGACCTGCGCATTCTAGAAATTATAAGCACCCGGCGTGCCTAAAGCCCTGTTGCCTACGAGGATGCCCGCGCTCGGTTCCGCCCGCGACGACCTGCGCGCAGAAAGAGCTTCCCCCGATACAACGCCGTTCTTGCCGCGTGTTTCCGGTATCCCTCGTTCGTTAAGCGGATCCCCGCTACTCCGTTTAAGGGACGTATCAAGCCATCTGCCGGCTAAACGATTCCCGCGTCAGCCAATGGAGTAAGCGCGCGGGCGTGACAGTGGGAAGATAACAAAGAGTCGCGGGCTGGGCCAGGAAAATGCCGGCATCCAAGGCTGAGTGAACGCCGGCGCAGTGTTAATCTCCGAGCGATCAATCCTCGTCGACGATCACGCGGTCCACGAGGACGTTGTCGCGTTCGCCCGAGTAATGGACGTGGACTGGGATGCCGACCTTAATCCGGGTCTTCACGGAGGGAATGTGTCCGCTCGCGTCCTTGCACCTTAAGGAGTGGGCCAACCGAGGGCGGCTTCGTCAGTTTGTGGAAGATGCTTACGGAGCCAGAGCGGTGGCGATCGCCGCTTCACTCCTAACCGCCGCCGGCGAGGTTTCGATCGCGTGCCACGAATAGATACTCTGACGGAAAGCGCGGTTGAGTTTCTCGTAGTCGCTTTGCCGTGCGTTCAGCGTGAAACGGAGCTGGGTATCGGCAAGGTTTATAAAGAGCGTGCTGCGCACGAAAGTCTCGCCTATGACTTGATAGGAGGCCGTAACCGCGTAACTCGGCTTGTTGTCCAGGACCACGGGATTCTGTTCCTCGTTCAACAGTTTGATTACCTGGCTACCGGTGGGCAGGGTATTTAGAAACTGTTCCCTTAGGAATGCTTCGTTTTTCTCATCGAGAGGTTGCGCGGACGCGAGGGGTAAGGCCTGGATCAAAGCTTCGGCGCGCGTGGCCTCGGCCGGAGTCAGCTGCAGACGATCGCCGCCCCCACGGTACGTCCACCCTCGAGGTGGCTGGTAGCTGAGACTGATGTTATTCGCCTGTTTAAAGGTCAGGCGTTGAAATGTAATTCCCTCCGCAACGTATTCGGTAGGCGCAGGAGTGAGATCGAGATGCGCCTGCGAAGTTCGGATGAGCAGCAACGCCAGGAGACTGATGAACGTGGTGCGAGTCATGGAATCGTGCCTATGACTTAGTAAACCTGGTACCAGCGCTGTTGCTGGAGATAGGCCGCCAGTTGGAAGTTGCCGGGCGGGAGTGGATTTGAATTGCTCGGCGGGTTGTTTGGATCCCCCGCGAAATGAATGTCGTAGAACCATTTGTTCGTAGTCGGGCTCGTATAGACCGCCGGGTCTCCGGTCCAAGGGCCGGTGGCCTGCTTGCTTTGCCAAAGCTGAATCATCGAACCGTAAAAGGTGAAGCTCTTTCCGCCCCAGTTTTCGAGAAGCCGAACGAAATTCTCGCCGCCACCGCTGTAGTAAGTGCCGTTACTCGGGACGTTGCCGGCGATCAGGGCCGCATTGATGGTTGTATTCGACGCAACCCGACTGCCCGTGGCCGTGGTGTCGTTCCAGGCGTTTGATAACACGTTGATGGCGTCGGCAACGACGGCGACCGGCTTCCAAGTATACCCACTGACCAAAGGCGATACGTTAACCGCGCTATTGGTCGGGGGGGTGCCTCCCGTGTTGAAATCGCCCTGGATATAGACGGGGTTTTCGGAGACAAAGGTGAGCCCGACCGACGGCGAGATAACGGCGCCGTTCCTAATGCGTATGCCTCGCTTGGTGGTCGTATAATACACCCCGTTTACCGTTTTGTTAGCCGGAGTGCCGGCGGTGGTGTCAGATATGTAAATCATCCCGAGCGTGCTCTTACTGGAAATGTCGCCGACATTGACAGTAGTCACCAGCACAGGACCGCTCTCTCGGACGTCCTGAATGACGGCCTGGTCGATGACACCCCCGTTGGTGAGAGCTTCGTTGATCACTTTTCCATCACCGGTGTTTTTCGGCATCAAAGAATTTGCCTTATCATAAATCTTGATGTTGTCAGGGGGCGTTGAGTTGTCGATGAGGACATGATAGTCAGCTTGATTATAAAATCGGATGCTGGCTATCGGATCTGTAGTCGCAGCCGGATCCGGTCGCTCGATCAATTCGTGATAGTTTTCGTTGTTACTCGTGCTGGCGTCGAGATTCAGGTTCCAGCCGTAAGGCAGGTGAGGCGGTTGTGTCATCGGCGGCTGATTCGTCGGGAAATTCGGGGACGTCGCGGAACTCGAGGAATGGATGGTATCCTGCGGGGAGGGGCCATTCACATAGCTGGTCGCAAAGGTCACCTTCCCTGAGGTGGGTGACCCTTGCCACCAATTCGATGAGTTCAACGCCGACGCGGCGGGGGCCGTAAAATTGCTCGTACCAATGTAGAGGGTGCCATTGGTGTGAACTGGGCCGGTGATAGTCAATGCGTTGGCCGGCCAGAGCTCGAGATCGTCCATAAAAAACATGGCGAAGGTAAAGGGCTCATCGAATTTTTTCTCGAAGACACGCCGCACCTTTGCCGTGACGTTGCCAGCCAGGGTCGGAACCGTTACGTCAACCGATGCCAAATAGTAGTAGCTGTATTGTCCATTGACGGTCGAAGTGTTAGGGCCAAAAGCAGCCGGAGGTGTCGCCGCAGGCGTAAGGGTGCTGTTTTCGCTGGCGTCCAGCGTGATCATCGGATCCACGGCCTGGATGCGGTACTGCCCGACGGTGTAATCGGGCTCTGTAGGAAATAGCGTCTTGCTTGGAAGCGCGATCAAGGGGGGCGGTCCGGTGAGACCGATCGTCGTAGGATCCGGGTTGGGCGTCGGGCCAGGATTGTATCCCGGGTAAACAGAATCTCCGCTTGTGAAAAAATACTGTGTAGGCAAGGCGGTTGCGCTTACGGAAATCTTTTTCTTGATCGCCTGCATTACCTGGAGGCGGGAGATGTTTCGCCAATTCGTAAACAGCGTCTCCAAGTGTCCGTCAGCGATCTCCATGGCCAGAGCCGTTTTGCGGCTTCGCTGAGAGTTGCGCGACATCTGGCTGGTGTAACTTACGGCCGATCCCAATAGCACCAGGATTGTGGCCACGACCGAGACAGTTACTACCAGAGTACTTCCCTGTTCCGCTAAGGTTTGTTTTTTCATCGCGGTCACTGGGTGAGAGTAATTGAAGCGCGGTAATCGATCAGGGTGCTGAGCAGGGAACTTGTAGCGAGGTAACCGCGGTTGCTCGATTTTGGGTCGGAGGCGCTAAGATCGACGCCGACGTATTTGGTATTCGCCGTTCCGCCCGCGTTTAGTGGAATGTAGAACGGGTACGGACTGGTGAGATTTCGCACTATGCCGTTGGTTGCCTGGTCTTCCCAAAAAAAGGCGGCCCCAGTATAACGCTGCTTGTAAATATGCAGCTCGCCATTTTCGTAGCGATAGAGTTTTCCGGTTGAGGTGCCGGATGGCGCGATTTTGAAGTCGAGCGTGCTATAGAAGTTGTTACCCGCGCCATTATTGCCGCTAACGGTAGTGTAGCGGCCGTCAACCGGATCGAGCACGAAGTGTCCGTTTTGCACCAAATACAAAACGCGGTCAGTGTAATAAGTGATTGCGTAGGCACTGCCCATTAGTCTGGGATTAATATTTGTCTCGGCGCCGTTGGCGAGCCAGACGTTACTATGGTTAGCGGTGCCATTAGCAGCTACTTTGGTAATATCCTGTTCGTAAAGGCTGCCCCAAAATGGAATGACGAGATGCTGGCCCGCAATCGGTTTCGGGTTGTCCCTGATCATGATCAAGGATGGATTGCCCGGATCTTTCCAAATGAAGTTCGGACCAGAGTATACATTCTGGAACGAAACCCCAGAAGCCACGGGCGGCGTCGGCAAAGGGCCGGTCGCTTGCGAGCTTACTACCGCGAAATTGCCGTCCCGCAACTGCGGTACCGACACCGCGGCATGGATGTCCCGCGTAAGGCGATTGATTCCATCTCGCGCTTCAGCATGAGATACGTTAACGGCGATGTTCTTGGTCGAAAGGGTTAAACCCGAAAAGAGCACGGAGAAGAAGACCATCCCAAGCAATCCAAGTACACCGATCGCGATCGACATTTCCACGACGGTGTAGCCTTCTTGGGGAGACTCTTTGTGTTCTCTTTTCATCGGTCGGCAGTTCGCATTGTATCCAGCGCGACGTTGTAATTTTTCCCGCGAAAGCTGTAACTGACAGTGGCCGTCGCGCGGCGGGTGTTGAGGGTCGTTGTTATTCCCTCGAGGGTCATGGAGTCGCCCACCTCGGCGATCGTGGTGGTGAGCGTGCCGGTAACGATCACCTTTGGCTTGTTCGTCGCTGGATCGAGCACGGCGGGATCGCTATAAATGAAGGCCTTTTTTGAAACCGGTAGGCCGGTGCCCGTGCGATAGTAGGGATAATAAGGATAATACGAACTGGTGGTGGCCGGCGTAGCTGCGGGGGCCGCGGTCGGGAAGGTCACTCCGGAGGCAGCGAGCGCATCGAGCTCTGCCGTTGTCATCAGTTCGACCGGCACCTTGGCGGGGCTGATCTTAACATCGAATGGCTCCTTGGAGAGGATGAGATCAATCTGGTTTTGCGCCGCCGTTTGCGCCTCACTGTAGAGACGGGAACTGACCGCGTAGGTGTTGACGGCGTTGAAGCCGATGAAGCACCCGGCCGCCATTGTCCCCAGGACGGCGAGGGCAATGAGTATCTCGACGAGGGTAAAGCCGACTTTGGCGCGGAGTTTCCGCGGGATGCACCGATCAAGTCTGCTTTGGCGCGAGTGCGACAACATTATAGTTTCCATAAGCAGGAGGCATGCCGGTTTTTAGATGCCTGGCCTCAACACACGAGGCGCGGCACCCCGCGTCCGCCGGTACCGCTTCTGCTTAAAACCTGGCCATGATCCAGATGCATTCGCGCCCCAAAGAGCAGCGCGAAGCCATCCGCAATCTCGTCCACCTCGTCCTCAGCCGGGACATGGGCACGTTTACGGCCGAGCGTTTCAAGGACTGGATCAAGGAAATGGACGCCCGTTTCCGCAAGGTCGCTCTCACCTTGATCTTTGAAATACGGTCCCGCACCGTTCACTTTACGATCAAGGAAATTCGGACCAGCCGCATCGCTTTTAAGTTCAGCGCCTCTTCTCGCGTTCCCTTCGACGATCGCGATGTGGTGATGTCGGTGGAAGATTTCGCGAAACAACGGGGTTAACTCGAGCACGAACGATCCGCTCGTTTTACGGCTGCAGCACGATTCAGGTCTGGAATCGAGCGGTGATGGCAAAAAAACGAGGCAACTCTTCACATTGGCTGAACCAGCGGTGGTGGAAGCTCGCCATAGCGGAATGGGTCGGGCTGTCGCTGGCCTTCATTACCCTTGTCGTCATTTTCTGCCTTTTCTTCATCCGGCGGAAAACGTTGGAATATAAGCTCGACCACACTTTCGCCGTTAAATCCCCCGAGTTTTTCGGCTCGGCTCTTGCGCTGACGAATCCGATCCCGCAACCGGGTAACAGGATCGATCTGCTTCAGAACGGTGACGAATTCTTTCCAGCCATGTTGGAGGCGATTCGATCAGCGAAAAAAACGGTGAACTTCGCGGCCTACATCGTTAAGTCGGACGCCACCGGCCGCCAGTTTCGCGATGCCCTCTGCGAACGCGCCCTTGCCGGCGTGGAAGTCCGGGTCCTCCTCGATGGGATCGGCTCCGGTTGGGGGCTCGACAATGGCGACGTGCGGAAAATGACGGACGCGGGTTGCAAGTTCGCATATTACCACCCTGTCCAGTCGTGGCGGTTGGATCGGACCAATCGCCGGTCGCATAGACGCATGCTTATCGTTGATGGCAAGATCGGGTTTACCGGGGGTGCCGCCTTTTCGGACAAATGGAGCGGCCACGCCCAGGACAAGGATCACTGGCGCGACGTCCATGCGCGCCTCGAAGGCCCCATCGTCGCGGAACTGCAGACCGCTTTTCAAAGTCATTGGGTGAAGACATTCGGCGAAGCACTCACAGGCGCCGGCCAATTCCCCGGCCTCCCCCCTTCCGGCGAATTAAAGGCGCAGATCGTGGAATCCCATTCGTTTTCGGCCGCCGCGCCGATTCCGATGGTCCAAGCAGTAGCTTTCGCCTCGGCGGAGAAACGGATCTGGATCACCAATCCATATTGCACGCCTTCCGATGACCAGGTGGATCTGCTGGTCAAGGCTGTGCAAAGAAAAGTGGACGTTCGTTTCCTGCTTCCAGGACCGTATAACGATCAGCCGATGACGCAGTCAGCCGGGCGCACGGCCTATGGCCGGCTTCTGGAAGGCGGCGTAAAGATTTTTGAATATCAGCCGACGATGATCCACGCCAAAACGATGGTGGTGGATGGGCTTTTCTCGATGCTTGGGTCGTCCAACATCGATCCTCGCTCCTCTGAGATAAACGAGGAGATCGACGTCGTCGTATACGACGAAGGATTTGCCCGGCGGATGGAGGAGGCGTTCGAGAAGGACCTGACTCAATCTCGGGAATATACCTTGCAGCAGTTCAAGGATCGCTCTCTCTGGGAGCGCACCACCGAGTGGCTCATGCTGCCCTTTCGCTCCCAGCTTTGAAGGCTACACACCAGGAGCGTCTCACGCGCAGTCATCGCGTTTGGCTCTTTTCCGCCCGCTGGGCAATAGCGCGCAGCCACATCCGGCGTATGAGATCGCTGCCGGGATGAATAAGGCGCCAGTAAACGCCAAAACGACGAAGGGCCGCCGGGGTATTCGCATAAACCCGAGTCTCCGTGGCCACGGTCGAACCTGTTTGATTCGGCGTCACCAGGAAGTTCATGGTGGCGAGAATCACGCCTGGCGGCAGCGCCTTGCGAAATAATGCCGGCCCGGGTCTGCCCGAAGTTCGCTCAGCGCGGGGCGCGGCAATCACCGAGCCGATCACAATTTCCCGGGGAACGTCGTTGTCCAATAAGACAAAAGTCGTTTCGGTCGCGACGTCGAGTAGTGGTTTTTGGTCCGGCGCATTGAGAATGTTCTCTGGTCCATCCTGTCCACAGCGACGAATCGCAGTCAGAGTGCGGAACAACACGATCTCGTCAGCGCGAACGTCGTGAATAGCGGCGAAAACTCTTTCCGGCGACGCCGCTATGGCGATGGTATGGCGCTCTCCGACCTGCCAGCGAGGCATCCATTCATCCATTTTTGTCGGCGCGGTCCCGGCCTTTTTCTCGTGGTATGGAAGAAGCGAAATTCCGATTGAAAGCAGGAGCCCGGACCCGAAAACGAGCAACGCTCTCCGGCGGGTCGGAATGAAAAGAAAACGAACCGGCTTCAGGAGTGAGACAAACCCGAGGAACGCGACAGCCAGGCCAAGGTAAACCAAATAGGAATCCACCATCGCCGCGACCAGCGCAACGACTAGAAAGCCCACGGCCATCGTGAGGAGGGCGATTGCTCGAGTCTTTATGCCGATCCAGCGCAGCGGATACAAAAGCGAGAACGCGCCAATCGCGACGACTAGAAAGCCGGTCGCGAACGCGAGTGTTTCCCAACTCATGGCAGGCCACCGCTCGCCAAGCTTGCCCGCCGTCGCTGCAACAATTACCTCAGGTTGTAAATCTCAACCAGGGCGATGCCGATTCCACCGTCCTTGCCGGCAACGATCGCCGTAAACTGCCCCGGCGGCGCAAGCGACGTGAAGATACCGGACTCCTTCGTGTTGGGCAGGGCGAGGCCGTTGGCCGACAATAGCGCTGCCGACACCGGGTCGTCTTGCCAGTCGTTGTTCGAGATCATGACGGTTCCGTTCGCGTTGTGCAGTTCCAGTGTCGGATCCGCAAGGAGGTTAGCGAGACCGGCGCCACTCAACGACGGCCCGAGGGCACGAACAGCTATCCTGGTAGCATTGTTGTTATTGCCCAGGGTAAAGCCGCCGATCATGACTTTGTCGGCTGTTTCCACGAATCCGCGCGTGCTTATGTTCGCGAGGTCGGAATCCAAGGCACTGTTAACATCGTAAATCTCAATGAGTCCGATGCCGGTCGTATTGCCCGCGCCGCTCAGGACCACGGTGTAAGCGGCCGGCGGCAAAGTAGCCAGGATCACCGATTCACGGTTGTCAGTCGGCTGGAAGGGGCCGCCTTCGAATTGAGATCTCTGCGGACTGTCGATCCAGTTATCGTTGGAAGTAATCAGCGCGCCGTTCGGCCCGTGCAGTTCGAGTACCGGATCGTTAAGAACGTTAGCCGCCGGAACTCCGGAATTGACGAGCGACGGGCCCATGCCGCGCAGGACTACCGGCTTGGACGCATTCCCGCGGATGATGAAGCCACCGATCATGACCTTGTCGCCGGTGTCTACCCGTAGACGCGTCGAGATATTCAAGGCCTGAGTCGGAGTGGATGTTGGGGTAGCGGTCGGAGTTGCAGTTGGGGTGGCGCTGGCTGTCGGCGTTGCTGTGGGCGTCGCGGTCGCGGTTGCCGTCGCCGTCGGTGTAGCCGTCGCCGTCGGTGTAGCCGTCGGCGTTGCTGTAGGTGTCGCCGTTGCTGTAGCAGTCGGCGTAGCCGTAGCGGTGGCCGTTGCAGTCGGCGTTGCCGTAGCGGTGGCTGTTGCAGTAGGCGTAGGTGTCGCAGTAGCTGTGGCCGTAGCGGTAGGCGTTGGCGTAGGCGAGTTCACGGTCTGCCCGCCGGCCAGCGAGCCCGTGCTGCCGTTGAAGTTAGTGTCGGCATTGTAGGTGGCCGAGACAGGATGCGGGCTGCCCGCCGACGTAAGAGCAGAGGTGCTGAGTTGGGCCTGACCGCCGCTCAAAGCGACCGTCCCGGCCGCTGCGCCATCAATGCTGAATGTAACCGTCCCCGTGGGAGTTCCGGCACCAGGCGAAACCGCCGCGACGGTCGCAGTAAAGGTCACATTCTGGCCGCTCGCCGAGGGATTCTGCGACGAGGTCACGCTGGTTGTCGTGTTCGCTTTACTGACTGTCTGTGCGACGGTCGAGTTACTGGTCAGGTAATTGTTATCACCCGAGTACGTTGCCTTGATGGTGTGGCTCCCCACGGTCAGCGACGAAGTAGTGAGCTGGGCCTTGCCGGCAACCATCGTCACGCCGCTTCCAGCGTCCACGCCGTCGACTTGGAACTGAACCGTGCCCGTCGGGGTCGTAGTCGCCGCGTTCGGTGAAACTGTCGCCGTGAAAGTCACGCTTTCGCCGAAGACCGTCGGACTCTTCGAAGTAGTCACGGCAGTAGTCGTCGATCCCTGGGTAATGATAACCGATTCGTTAGGCGCATTGCAGGCACCCGCGACGCTGTTGTTATTCGAATCGCCAGTATAGGTAGCGATCCAGCGGTAAGTGCCAGCCGTCGTCGGGGTGAAGCTGCCCGAGCCGTAGGTGTTATTTCCGTTGACCGGAATTGCCGCGGACGTAAACACCGGCGAACCCGCGCAGGTATTATCGTTCGGGCCGTAAAGCGTGAAGGTGATCGTGCCGGTTGGGTTGGCTCCGCCGCTGATCGCCGCTGAGTCGGAAACAGACGTGCCGAGCGTTCCTCCCGGGGCCGCGGTCGTTGTGAGAGTCGGCGTTACCTTGGTCACTACCACTGATTCATTGGCGGCATTGCATGCGCCGGCGACGCTGGCGTTGTTGGAGTCGCCATTATAGGCTGCAATCCAGCGATAGGTTCCGGGAGCGGTGGGGGCAAAGTTCGCCGAGGTGGCAGTTCCGCCGCTAACCGGTACGGTGGAGGTAAAGATCGCCGCGCCCCCGCAGGTCGCATTGTCTGGGCCGTAGAGGTTAAAAGTCACGGTGCCGGTTGGATTAGCGCCGCCAGAGAGCGTCGCGGTATCCGAAACATTGCCACCTACCGTGGTGTCCGCGGAAGCAGTCGTCGTGATCGTTGGGCTCGCCAGGCCAACTGCCACTGTCTCATTCGGATCGTTACATGGCGTGGCAGTGGCGGCGTTGTTCCCGCCGTCACCGCTATAGCTGACGCGCCAACGATAGTTCCCGGACGCCGCGGGCGTGAAGTTGCCCGAATTATAGGTGCCGTTACCGCTGACCGGAATGGCCGCGGAGGTGAAGATGGGTGCGCCGCCGCAGGTTCCGTCGTTCGGTCCATACAAGGTGAAGGTTAGAGTGCCGCCTGGGGTGCCGAACCCCGTGATGGTGGCATCGTCCGAGACCTGGCCGCCGGCCGCCACGTTGGGTGACGCCACGGTCGTAATCGTCGGTGTGGCCGCGCTGACAACAGTATTTTCATTTGGATCGTTGCAAGTTCCGGCGGCGTTACTGTTGTTGCTGTCCCCCGAGTAGCTGGCAACCCAGCGATACGTTCCAGTCGACCCCGGCATGAAGTTACCCGAAGTAGCGGTGGTGCCGCCCGTAAGCGGCACAGTCGAAACAAACACCGGAATGCCTCCACAAGTATTGTCGGCGGGGGCGTAAACATTGAACGTCACCGTGCCGGTCGCGTTTACTCCTCCGGAAAGCGTAGCGGTGTCTGTAATTATGCTGCCCACCGTCGTCGCCGACGTGGAGACCTGCGTAGTCACTGTCGTATTAACTGGAGTATTAGTCAGGGAGAATATCGCCGGGCTGTAACCGCTAGCCGTAGCTTTGACTGTGTAGCTTCCGGCGGTGTTGTTCGCGGTGAGAGTAGGAGCCGTCGCAACGCCGTTGTTGCCGGTGCCGGTCGATACGACGGCGGTGGTCGAGGGACCTGGGAACGAGGCGCCTGCTCCGCCCGCCGGAACTACCGTAAAGGTCACGCTTACGTTATCGATTCCGGCTCCGCTCTCCGACACGGTCGCTTTGAGCGCGGTGCCGAATGCGGTTCCGATCGTGGTCGCCTGCGGCGATCCCGCCGTGGCCGCAACCATGTAGTTCGCTTCGACTGCACCGATATCCACGGTCGCCGTGGTGTCCGGTTCATCCGGGCCATCTTTAATGCGGCTGAAGCCGCGCTGATCGAACGCCGTGTTCACAGCGACGCCGCTCCCATGGTCTGCCGGAGCAGTAGCGTTCGCGCCGCGAGTAACCGTGAGCGAGTTGCCAGCCTTGTTCGTTACGACCATTTGCTCACTCTCGATCTGGATAGTGGATCCGATCGCAATAGCACTCGCGTCTCCAACCGTCACTGTCGTGTCGCTGCTAATGATGCTCGCGCTCAATGTCGTCCAGTCAGTGCCAGCATCGATGACCGGGCTGTCAAACGCTGGCCGTTGAGTCTGGGTCGGCCCGCCGTTGCTGCCGAGCGCGCCGAGCTTCGGGTCGCCGCCGATAAAGTTATTCGAACTGCCGGGATCCGTCGTGCCGAAAATATCGTCGGCGGCCGGACTCGCGGTGCCCTTGACGTTGCCCGCCACGATCGTGTTCTTCAGCCTGACCGTTCCATCCACGACTCGGATACCGCCGCCATCGCCGCCGGCAGCGTCGTCGCTGTCCGAGCGATTGCTGGTGACCGTCACGCTCGTCAGGAGCATGATCGCAGTCCCCGGAGTTCCAGCGCTGTTATTGGTGTTGTAGAGACCGCCGCCATCTCCGGCGCTCGCATTGCCGGTAATGGTTGAGTTAGTCACGCTGATCGTGGCAACGCTAGACGTACCCGAGCCAAAGTTATCGATCGCTCCTCCCGACCCACTCGCCGTATTCCCGGTGAACGTGCTCGATTGGACGGTCGAGGTGGCGGAGCCAGCACTATCGCCATAGTTGTAAAGAGCCCCGCCAAAGGTGGCGTTGTTGGTAGTGAAGGTGCAGTCTTTGATCGTCGCAGTCGCCGTCCCGCCAAAGCCGTTGTTGAAGAGGGCTCCTCCGCCATCGGCAGCGACGTTTCCGTTGAATACACAGCCAGTGACACTCAAGGCGCCCTGGTCATTGAAGATGCCGCCACCTTCACCGGCTGGGAATGCGCCCGTGGCTTTACCGTTGGCAATTGTAAGGTTCGAGATCGCCAAGGCCTTTCCGGGATTGATATTGAAAACGCGGACGAGATTACCGCCGCTCAGCGTGACGTGATTCCCAGCCGCAGCAGGGCCATTGATGGTGACGCCCTTACCGATCGCCAGCTCCGTCGTGAGCGTGATCGTCTGCGGGGTAGCGAATACTCCCGCGGTATCGAAGGTAACTATGCCGCCATCGCAAACCAGCGCGATGGCATCACGGAGCGAACCTGATCCGGCGTTGCTTGTGTTGGTCACCACAACCGCGCACGGCTGCGCCACAGTGACCTTGAATATCCTCGTAATTGTGTCACTGCCACCGCCGTTATCTTTCACTGTCACGGTAATGTTCGCCGTGCCGGTCTGGTTCGCGACCGGCGTGTAGCTCAACGACCCGGTCGACGAATCTTCCGTGTGGCTGACCGCCGGATTGGGAATGAGGCCAGGGTTATCTGACGTCGCGGTGATCGTGAGTGTCTGGCTGACTTCGTCAGCGGGGCCTTCGCTGATGCCCGTCATGTTCACGGTCTGGAGGCCGGAGTTCACCGGAATGCTTGGCTGATCCGGGATTGCGTCGAGCGTCGGCGGATCGTTCACCGCCGTGACGGTGATATTGAACGTCTGCACAGCCGAGGTATCGACGCCGCCGTTGGCGGTGCCGCCGTTGTCGTGGATTTTGACCGAGACCGTGGCGCTGCCGCTGGCATTCGCCGCGGGCGTATAAGTCAGGTCGCCGGTCGGCGAAACGGCCGGCTGCGTCGAAAAGAGCGCGTTGTTATTGTTAGTAACGATGAAGTCCACCGTCTGGCCGGATTCGTTAGCTCCCGGAGAAATGGCCGTAGCCCAGGGAGACACGGTCTGCGGGCCAGCGTCTTCCAGGACGGTTTGATTGGCGCCCTTGGTGAAGCTCGGCACGTCGTTGATGCCGTTTACGGTGATCGTGAACGTCTGGGTATCGGAGGTATCCACGCCGCCAGTGGAGGTGCCACCGTTGTCCTGCACCTTAACGTCAAAGGTGGATGTGCCGAAAGCATTCGCCGCCGGCGTGTAAGTGAGATTGCCGTTCACTGCGACAGTGGGAGCGGCAGAAAAGAGGCCGGGATTGCTCACGTTGGTCACTGTGTAAGCTACGGCGGTCTGGCTCGACTCGTTGGCAGGACCCGGGCTGAAAACGGCCCAAGTATTCACCGTCTGCGCGCCGGCGTCTTCATTCACGGCCGGCGGATTAGTCGCCGTAAACGTGGGCTTATCGTTCACTGACGTCACGGTGATGGTAAAGGTCTGGATAGCGGAGGTATCGACGCCGCCATTAGCAGTGCCCCCGTCGTCGTGGATCTTAACGGAGACCGTGCTGCTGCCGTTGGCATTGGCCGCCGGCGTATAAGTCAGGTTCCCAGAAGCGTCGACGGCCGGCTGCGCCGAGAACAGCGGGTTGTTATCATTCGTGACAATGAAATCGACCACCTGGCTCGATTCATTCGCTGGACCCTTGGAAATGTTGGTAGCCCACGCATTCACCGTCTGCGGGCCCGCATCTTCATTCACCGTTTGATTAGCACCCTTCGTGAAGCTCGGGACGTCATTGACGGAGTTAACCGTGATGTTCACGGCCTTGTCAGCGGAGGCATAGAGGGTGCCGTCGTTACCATTCCAGTTAAAGCTGGCCGGGCCGTTATAGTCTGCGGCCGGATCGAAATGGAGGTTACCCAGGTTAGCCGCCGCGATCTCATCGTTCACGGCCACCGGATTCGCCCCGAGTTTCAAGACGCCGGCAGAAGCGGTTGGCAACGATTTGATCTGTACTTTCTGGAGAGTGTCACCGTTGGGATCGCTGAAGCCGCCGGCAAAGATCGCCGTCGAGAAGGTGAGGGTAGTGTCCTCATTGGTGCTCTGAGCGATGTCCGCCACGACCGGCGGCTGCTCGACCTGAGTCACGGTCGGATTGGCCGCGCCGGCCACGTTCGGATCGTCCGTGTTCGGACTCGACGTGGTTACGCCGTTGACCAGGGTGAAGTTACTACCGCTGACTGTTCCCTGGTTGGAGATCGAGGTTGCCGTCGTTGCTCCACTGATCGTAACCCCGAAGGTAATAACAACCGACTTGCCCTTCGGCAGGGTGCCGATGGTGAGGGCTGAGTTGAGGAAATGAGTTCCGGCCACGCTGCCGGGGGTCGCGCCGAGCGCTTGACCCTTCGCAGGCAGGCGGCGCTCGCCTTTCTTCAGGAAGCCATACATCACGTTATCGCGATCGCTGGCGTCGTAGGTGTCCGACAATCCCAACGCGTGACCCATTTCGTGCATGATGGCCGTCAGCAAGTCTACGCGTTCCGTTGCGGCGCTATTCGACTCGTCGTTGCCAAAGAGCGCATCGCTTTCCGCGCTCGCATCGGCAAACCAGCCATTGCCAGCCGCGTCATGGTCTACGCGGATCGTGCTTCCGGCCACTTCGCCAAGATGGAGGTCTTTCAGCTTCGCGAGCTCAAACTTCAGGCTGCGCAGGTGCTTTACATCGGCGGGTGAAATCCCCGCCGCTTCCCAGCGCGCGATCGCCGCCGCGACGAGGGCGTCCACCCGCGCTTGCGTAAGAGGTGCGTTGGCGACGGTCGTCCGCGAATTTGCGGCTGGCACCGTCGCGGCTTGCTCAACAGAAGAAAGGACAAAGGGTGAAGCAGCAGCGGGCTGCTGAAGCGCCGCGCTGCTCGTATATACCGACGCGGTCGGCGCGAAAATGAGGAAGCCAGGCGCAGTCGGAAGTGGCACCGAGGCGACCGTGCCGAAGGAGCCGGTGCTGTTAACGGTATCGTTGTTGTTGTTTCCCGAGACGGCGGCGAGGCCGCCCTGGATGTTGAAGGTTCCGGCCAACTGACGAAGCCTGATCTCGCCGGCGGTCGACGCGCCCAGCGTCGTGTTATTACCCGTGATGTTCAGGTTGAGGGTTTCGTGGGCGCTGGCGCTGCTGTTCAAAACATCAAGCACGTGGCCGGTCCCGGCGGTGTTTTGATTCGTCAGGGTGTTGTTGGTGATCGTGGCGTTGAGTGTCGAAAGCCCGCTCACGCCGCCGCCTCCGATATTCGTAATATCGAGCGTGCCGCCGGTCGCATTAAACGCCGAATTGACGCACGTATTGTTGGCGACCTGAAGTTTGTTAGTGATCACCGCATTGCTGCTCGCAGTAAGATCGACGTTGGTCTCGAATTCGATGGCCGAGCTGCTGTCGGTGTCGTCTAGCCCAACCCTTGACGTCGTCCCCAGGTTGTTGCCGGTGATCGTCCAGTTGCCATCGGTCATGCTGCCGTTTCCGACGGACACGGTTGAGATGTGAATGGCATTACCTTGTACGTTGTTGATCGTGTTATTCTTGATCGCCGCCACTAAGGTCCCGAGATTGTGGGAATCCATCTCGACCTGGATGTCGATCCCGCGCCGCCCATTCACGAATCCGGCATCGTTCGAGATGTTATTGTTTTCGATGGTGCCGTTGATCGTCCCACCGCTCGGCGTCCCTGCGCTGCCGCCGGCAGCGTCGACTTGAATGACGCCGGCAAGCGTGGTCAACCGGGCCAGATTTTTGAACGTGTTCCCGAGGGCCCCGGCGCCGCCGATGGTGAAATTCAGCGCGCCGTTGGCCGAGTTCGACAGGTACAAGGTATTGTTTCCATCGCCGCTAGTCGCGTCGGCGTCATGGAAGTTGTTGCCCTGCACTATCGCGCGGACAGTCCCGGACCCATTGTTGAAAATCTGCGCCGCGTTCTGGTCAATCAGCGTGAACTCACTATTCGTGATGCTGACTTGGCCCGTCGTCGCGCCATTCAGGTTCCCGTGAATACCAGCGGCAGCGGTCGCGGAGGTACTGATCAGCACGTGATCCATGGTAAAGGATGTGAAGTTCGTGCCCGTGCTGTGAATCAGGACGCCATTGGACTGCGAGGCCTGCCAGTTGAAGACGCGTGAGTTATTGTCGAAGCGATTGGTACCGGTGATGTTCTCCGCATACCAGCCGTTGCCGCCGCCGAACCCGGAAGGATTCCCAGTTCCGCCAGCGGAATCCGGGTTCGCATTGCCCGGGTGGTTAATGTCCATCGCCGAAAGGATGATGTTGCCGCCACCGGTGCTTTGGACACCATCCCAGCCCGCGTTGGTGATATTCATCTGCCGCAACGTCACGTTCGATGCGCTGGTCAACAGCACGGCGTCGTGCGTTGTGTTTTGGAGTGTGCCTCCTGTGCCATTTCGATTGTACAGCCCGCTGGTCTGGGTTCCGTCACCGGTAACCGAGAACGGGTTCGTTCCAGTTGTATTCAGGATGATGGCATTGACGGCGCCGTTCGCTGAGATGCTGTTAAAGGTGACGCCGCTGGGGCCGATAGTTGTGTTTGCGATGTTTAGGGCCGTTCCGGTGGTAGTGGTGATCGCATTCGTCGCGGCTGTGACGTTCACTGTGCCCCCGCCGGTGGCGGCAAATGCCGCATTGCTCGTCGTGGTCAGGCTCAAGACTCCGCTAAAGGTGAGGGTCGCTCCGGTATTAGTCGCCAGATTGATTCCCGTCCCGCCACTCGTCTCGGTGATCGTATTGCTGAAGGTCACCGTGCCGCCAGTGCGACCAGTGATATTGACGGAATGCCCGCCCGAAGAAGTAATCGGAGCGTTGATCGCAGCGGTTCCGCTGGCCGCGCCCGTAAGTGAAACAGCGCCGCCACTCGTGCCGGAGCTTCCGAGTGTCACGTCGCTCGTCGTGGCATTGCCAATCGTGACGCCGTTAATCGAGACGCCGGTGATGGCGAACTTGCCCGCCCCGCCCGTGTTCGTCACCGCCACGCCGACGATCTTATTGCCCTCGCCGAGCGTGATCGTATCGCCAGCGGAGTTGGTGATTACCGGCTTGGTTGCGTTGTTAATGGACGGCCGCGCAAGCGTGGTATCCGCTGGATAGATAATCCCCATCAGCGTATCGAAATCCGTCCCGACCGCCGCCTGGCCTACGAGCCAGCCGCTCGCTTTCAGAACGAAGTTTCCCGTTTGGGCAGTAGCGGTGCTGTAAAGGAAAATACGCTGGCCGGTGTTGGCGCCGATCGCTGTGATCGCTTCCGCCAAGGTCTTGAACGGGCTACCGAGCCGCCCCGTTCCAGTCGAGGCGACGCTTGGATCCACATACCAGACCACGGGAGGATCGACTATAATGGACACGGTGCCTGTGTTGCTGCCCGCCGGTGTTCCCGAGACGCCATTACTGATCGTGTAGGTAAAGGTGTCGGTCCCGGTGAATCCCGGCGCCGGCGTGTAGGTGAATTTGCCGACATTGGCACCGCTGGTCGTCATCGAAACGGTGCCGCCACCCGCCGTTATCGAATCGAAGGCCGTGATCGTCAGCGAAGCCAGGGCGACTGCGTTCCCGCCGCTAAACCCGGGGTAGTCATTGCTCACGACCGAAAAATTCGTCGAATTCGCGGTGTTAATGCTGGTGTTCGCAATAACATGCGGGACGTAGGCGTCGTCGATCGCCACCGGCGTGACGTTCAGCGTGCTCGGGACATCGGCCGTCTGGTTCGGCGCCGAGTCCACCAACTGCAAGCCCGTCGCGTCCGCCGTGCCGACGGCGTTGCTGTTACCGATCGTGATCTTGTAGGTAACGGTGTCGCCTGGATTTTTCCTCGTGTTGCCCCCGACGACATCTTTCGTTGCGCTGATGACTGGGGGGCCGGCGAAAACCGCCTGGCAAGCGAACAAGGCCACGAGCGCGAGCAGAAGCATCGCGACGCGGCGGCGAAGGTCGTGGAGGAGGGTGTGTAGTTTCAAAAGTGGGGGCCTCAGAGAGCAGCGTTTGGGCGAGTCGGTGGAGTTTTTAAAGGAAACGCGGAATCGTGTCGAGAGCTTATTTTCAAAGTTTTAGGCCTGGGATTTAAGTTCCGGAGTTTGGAATGCCGCTTCGATCTTCGAGGCGGTGTCGAAGGCCTCCCGCCAGTGCACGTCCCCGAGCAGCGCGGCGTCGATCCAGCCGCGGGTATCCTTCTTAACTTGTTTGCCCAGGACCACGTAAAGCCACACTCCCGGATCGGAATACGATTGGCCGAAAATCTCGCGGACCCGATCGAATTCGCCGATCGCCTGCTTCGCCGTCATGCCCAGAGCCGGTTTGATCGCGCTGGAAATCAACGGAGTCGAGAGCGCGCTCTTGGTATCATCGCTTCCAGCCAGGGAAGCGAACGCCGGAAGCTCCCGGACGAAGGCAGCCGCAATCGGATAAGCCGCCTTCGAAGTCGCGGTCGATTTCACCAGCTGTGCCTTCCAATCCATGAAGTCCGAGCCTTCTGGAATCCCTGCGCTTTCTGCTGCGCCGGTGCCACGCATGGCTACGGCCAGCGCCTCGGGCGTTTTCGTCGGCCGGTTTACCAGGCGCAGTTCCCCGGCGCCCAGGCTGTTTAGCGGATCATCGAGTTGTTTCGCGACCGGGTCGTAGCTCAAGGCGTCGTGCGCAAAGACCGCATTATCTCTTCCGCCGAGCTGCGCCAGACGCCGCGCGAAATCGCCCGCGGAGAGATTCTCAACGATGTGCCCACTGTTCTGCGCCACGAACGAGATTGAGTTTTCCTTCGCGTAAAAATTCTTAAACGGCGAGCGGAGAAGGGCGTCCGCGGCCTTAACGAAATCATCCACCTGCACGAGCACGTGCAGGCCGGCGCTGCTGTCCGGCTTGAAATGCGCCAGCACCGACGCTCCCGTCATGCGAACGACGGAGCTGTAGCTGGCGACGAAATCGAGAAGCTTCATTTCGGTCGCGTCGAACGACAAAACGCCGGGCGTTTTCTCAAAACCAAAAAGCACCTGCGGCCGCAGAAGACCGCCACACAGCAACAACGATCCGACGCGGAGAAAAGAACGACGGTCGTGGATCATCTAAAAGACTGCGGAGAGGTCGGGAGACGCGCCGAGTTGAGCAGGAATAACGCCTTGGAGTCAAGCGCGTATTCCAAGCAAAAAGCCTGCCGAAGAAAGTGATCAGTGACATGTGACCTGGGACGTGTTTGGAAACGGAGCGGGACGAACCCGGATTACGCAGATGGCACGGATCAGGGAAGTGGTGGAATGAGTGACCTTCAGAGATTCCCCATCCGAGTCATCCGCGTAATCCGCGGTAAATTTTCAGTGATCTTGGGCGAACGCGGCGGTAGCCTTCGTTGATGCTTGAGCTGGATAAAGTCACTCGAGAACAATTCGCCGCCTGCCTTAATCAGGAGTTCGAGATCGTCTTTCCCGACGGCACGCTCCCGGCGAAATTGATCGACGCGAAACAATGGGGACCCGATCAGCCGGCGAATATCCGGCAGCCCTTCGCCCTGACGTTTCGTATCGAACGCAATCTGCGTTTCCCACAGGGCACCTACAAAATGCGTAACCCCGAGCTAGGCGAGATGGAGATTTTCCTCGTCCAGACCGCCGCCGATCAAACCAGCAGCACACTCGAGGCAGTCTTTAACTAGTGAATGTTGTCATCCTGAGCGCAGCGCAGCGCAGCCGAAGGATCTCTGACCATTTCAGCGCGGGAAAAGCCGCGCCGCTCTTGATCGCTCGGAAATGATCAGTGATGCTTCTCCCGCTGCCGCGGGATCAAGGTTGACAATTAAGGAGCTCACAAAAGGTAACAAAGGAAACAAAGGTTTTCAGATTTGTCCTGATCCAATTCCTTCGCGTCCTTGGTTTCCTTCTGTGAAATTCTTCATCCCCACTGCAACAGCAGCACATTCGAGGAAGTGTTCAATTAGAGGGGCTCACACAAAAGGTAACAAAGGTTTTCCTATCTGTCCTGATCCAACTCCTTCGCGTCCTTCGTTTCCTTCTGTGAAATTCTTCATCCCCACTGCAACAGCAAATACACGCCTTTATCTTCAGTTTGCCGGAATCCCAACCGCTGATATAACGCGAGCGCTCGATTGAAGCGCTCGACGTGGATCGTGAGCGATTTTCCGGCTGCGCGCGCTTCCTTTTGCAGATCCGCCAATAGCTTCGTCCCAACCCCCAATCCGCGAAATTCCGGGAGCAACGTGATGTCGACGATCCGGATTTCCTTTTCCCAGCGCGCCACATAGAGCCGCCCGATCGGCCAGCCATCGCGCTCGATTATTCGAAACGAGGCGTCGGGATAATTCTCGGCGTAATACGCGCTCTGCGCATCGAACTGCCTCCGGCAAAAGTCCGCCTTCAGTCCTTCGCTCCAATCCGTGATCGCAAGCTCTTCCGCGCGTGAGCTCGCATAGACGCGAGCCAGAAAAGCATCGTCCGCCGGCGTGATGGGGCGAAGGGTGACCATGGTGCGAGAATAGAGGATTGAGAATAGAGAATGGCGAAGAATTACATCGCTATCCTCAATCCTCTATCTTCCATCCTCGCTGGGCGGCGCTTCGCCGCTACGTCCTCGGCGGAAACACTCCCTGCATTGCGATGCAGAAACTCAGCGTCAGGTACGGCTGCATGTTGTTGTGCGGCAGGCTGCCGCCTGTAATTCCCAACGCTTGCGGTGCCAAAATCACGTTCCCGGACGGCGGGATGTACATTTGGTTACCGCCACCCAAAAACATGTTGTCGGGAGTCTTGAAGCCGGCGTCGTCCTCGACGCCGAACATCGTATGGGTGTGCGACGGTATTTCTGAGTCGATCAGCGTCACGCTTTCGGTCCCGCCGGTCTCTCCCAAGTCGCGCAACGACAATCCCTGCCCCTGGCCGGGATGCATGGGTGCGTTCCCTTGCATATTCGGAAGCGCGAACGTGGATTTGCCATCTCCCCCATAGGTCGTACCCAGGAGAGAAAAGAGCGCGGTGTTCTGCGAGAGGGGCAGCAATTGCCCGTCGCAAAAAGCCCAGCCTTTCGGCGCAAAGTTGAACGGGAAGATTCGGATTTCAGCTACGAATGGATCGGCCATAGTTTTCTCCTAGGTGGGCGACGGGTATATCCCGAAAAGTGAGATAATGAAATTCACGCAAAGGAACGGCTGGCAATTCTCGTGCGGCTGGCTGCCGCCGTCAGGGGCGATCGCAGCGCCAGCCATCGCGCCTTTATTATCGGCAAGGTTGTAGTAAACGCTCGCCTGTGTCGCCGCCAGGATGTTGTTGGTCGGATCTTGAGTGGTGGCGGCGGCAGTGGAGCCGATGAGAGCGTGCGTGTGCACAGGTATTTGCTGGGTTGATAGCGTTACCGACTCGGTGCCGGCCGCCTCGGCCAGTTGATACGTTGTTCCGTCGGGCCCTGTGCCCAGGTGGATCGGCACGCGGCTTTGGAGATTTGGCAGGGCAAAGTTCTCTTGCCCGTCGCCGCCGTAGGTCGTGCCGATCAGGTTGAAAAGCGTGTCGTTCTCCGAGATCGCCAGCAACTGTCCGTCACAAAACATCCATCCAGCGGGTGCAAAGTTACCCGCGAATATCCTGATTTCACCAACGTAAGGTTGAGCCATAAATTTTCTCCTTAGTTTTGGCTTGGAAAGATTCCCTGAAGCGCGATGCAAAATTCCAAGACCAGGTAAGGCATCATGTTGTTGTGCGCCTGGCTCCCGCCCGTGTTTCCCACAGACGCGGGATTCATCGCCACCAAAGCCGTCGCCGCCCCGTAGGTATTGGCCGGAGCTTTTGAGAGAATATTGCCGGTAGGAATCGTCTTGGTTCCGACCCCGGTGTTGGCGTTCACAAAGTGAAGGTGCGAGGACAGTGTCTGCAGGTTGATCGTCACCGAAGTTGTGCCCGCCTTTTCGCCCAGCGTATGGCCGTTTCCGAAGTGAATGGGAACTTGGCCGCGCAGATTCGGCAGCCCGAAGTTCACCCGCCCATCGCCGCCGTAGGTCGTGCCGAGGAGCGAGAAGAGCGCCTGGTTCTGGTTGATCGGCAACAGCTGCCCGTTGCAAAGCGCCCACCCCTTTGGCGCAAAGACGAAGCTCATGATTCTAATTTCAGCAAGGAATGGTTCAGCCATGGCGGACGAGTTCGCGGGCCAAAGTTTGGCGACCGCCTTTGCAGGCTACCAAGGTCTTTCGCCTAACGTCAAGTCTCAGTTGATTACAGAGCGAGAGACGAAGATGGCGAACCAAATTAACCTGTCATCCCGAGTTCCGCGGCCGCGGGATCGAAGGACCTCATTGTTTGCCGTCCAGGCGGAGTGGTGGCGTTCGTTCGTCCGGGGATGGAGATACTGAACGCGCGCGGTGCGATCTCGCTGCCAATCGTAATTCGACTCGGTTGAATCTCCGAGCCGCGCGCTCAGAGAAGACAAAGTTAAAGGTCCTTCGACTAGCTCACGATGACAGGGGGGGTTGGGGATTTTCTCTTCCATCCGTGACATCCGCGCCATCCGCGGTTAAAAATCCAATAGTTTCGGCAATTTGGATTCGCCACAACGGCACCGATGTCTATTCTCGCGCTCGCATGAACTGGCCGGAATTGCAGACAACGCTGGCGCGGAAACTTAATCGGCTGTCGCGCTGAATCCTTTAACGTCGCGCGAGCGGGATAGAACGATCGTGTATCCAAAGAGGCGCGCAGCGAGGCGGCCTGGTGCATGCCCCTTCGCGCTCATACCTCATTTTCCGGCATCTACTTCAATCGCTAAAGGGGAACAGTAGCGCGCAATATCACTGCATGTTGACGCCTTCAGCTCCAACCGTCAGACTGTAGTGTCGCTGGGCTCCAAAGTCGTTCTTTTGGCCCTGGCGAACCGCCCAGCCTTTACCGTCGAGACTTTCCGGTCCTTTGATCTCGGTCCATTTTCCGG